>NZ_CP051180.1:0-688855 GCF_012295575.1 Ferrimonas lipolytica
CCACAGCATCGATATTGAGGTTGCTGTTGGTCAAACCGAGATTGGTGATGAGCAGATCTTCACTGGCATTGTCCGTGACGCCACCTTGCGGAAAGAGGCGGAGCGTGAACTGCTCAGCGCCAAGCAAAAGGCGGAAGAAGCAACCAAGGCGAAAAGTGACTTCTTGGCCAACATGAGCCACGAGATCCGTACGCCAATGAACGCCATTATCGGCATGAGCTATCTTGCGTTGCAAACCAAGCTGTCGCGCAAACAGGAAGATTACGTCAATAAGATCCATACCTCGGCAGATGCGCTGCTGGGGATCATCAATGACATACTTGATTTCTCTAAAATCGAAGCGGGTAAGCTGGAGTTGGAACACACCCCATTCAGTTTGAACGATACCATCGATCACTTGGTGCAAGTGATTGTGCATAAAGCTCAACAGAAGGAGGTGGAGCTGCTGGTTGATATCGATCCTGAGTTGCCAACCAACTTGCTGGGGGATCCTCTCCGCTTAGGCCAGATCCTTATTAATTTAGCGAACAATGCCATTAAGTTTACCGACGAAGGCGAGATTATCGTTAAAGCAGAGCTGCTCGAACAACAGGGTGAACAGGTACTAGTGCAGTTCTCCGTTAAGGATTCTGGTATCGGTATGAGTGAAGAACAGGTGTCTCGTCTGTTTCAATCGTTCAGTCAGGCCGACGCTTCTACAACTCGTAAGTACGGTGGTACTGGTTTAGGTTTGACCATCAGTAAGACTCTGAGTGAGTTGATGGGCGGCGAGATCTGGGTTGAGAGTACCTTGGGCGCTGGCAGTACTTTCTTGTTTACTGCTCGGATGGGATGGACGACGGAGGGGAATGGTTCCCAGCAAGCCTCGGTGCATTCGTTGTTAGACATGCCAGTGTTGATTGTTGATGACAGTATCGCGGCGCGAGAGATCCTCTTTAATCTGGTTGAGAGCCTTGGCTTTAAACCAGATCTTGCCCCATCTGGTGCCGAAGCACTGGAGAAAATAGTGCAGGCCGAGCAAGCGGAAAAACCATTTGAGTTGGTACTAGCTGACTGGAATATGCCGAATATGGATGGCATTGAGCTTGGTGCTAAAATCGGCGAAAACGAGTTAATTAAGCACAAACCTAAGTTCGTTATTGTTACCGCGTACGACCGCGATGACATGATTAAACGGGCAAGTCACATTACCCTTGATAGCTCGATTACCAAGCCGGTGAGCGCATCGACCTTGCTTGATACTGTGATGACGGTTATGGGCAAAGGTGGTGGAAAAAGAAGAACGAGCATTGCAGGTAAGATCGACTTTAGTAAGGCGGAAGGGCTAGCGGGTGCGAACATACTGTTGGTGGAAGATAACGAAATCAACCAAGAGATAGCCATTGAACTGCTCAATATGGCTGGCATTAATGTTAGTGCTGCATGGAACGGTCAAGAAGCGGTGGAGATGGTTGCGGCTGGCCAATTTGATGCGGTGTTGATGGATGTACAGATGCCGGTTATGGACGGTTACGAAGCAACTAAGCTTATTCGCCAAGAGCCGAAAAATAGCGAACTGCCTATTATTGCTATGACTGCCAATGCGATGAGTGGCGACCGCGAGAAATGCATCGCTTGTGGAATGAATGACCACCTGTCCAAACCGATCAACCCTAATGAGGTTTACAAGGCGCTGACACAGTGGATTGAACCTACCGGGCAACCACTACCTGCTCAAGTTGGTATTGAGTCCATCGAGGTGGAGCAAGAATCAATTGAACTGGTGGATATCGATGTTGAGGCGGCATTGGCTCGAATGGGCGGTAGCGTCAAAGCTTATGTGCGCACTCTGACCAAAGTAATAGATAACGAAGCAGATGCCATTACCCGAGTTCGCGCCGCTTTAGAGGCGGGCGATCTTAATCAAGCGGTGTTGAGTATTCACACTCTACGCGGCGTGGCCGGCAATATCGGGGCGATGTTGTTGGTGCCACCGGCGGAGCAACTAGAGCAGCAGTTAATTAAGCAACAACAAGGCGCGGCTATCACCGCGGAGCAACATGAACCGTTGTTGCTGCAGTGCGAGCAGCTGTTGCAGCAGATGCTGCTATCTATTCAAGCTGGACTTGAGCAGCGACAAAGTCAGTCAAGCTCAGTTGGTGATCCCCTTCAACAGCAGCGGTTTTTAGGTCTATTGAAGCAACAGATTGAAGACTTTGATAGTGCGTTAGGCGATAGCTGGGCTGAATTTGTTGAGCTAAGTGGAACTGACGTATCGGCGGTACTGGTTAGTCAAATGAGCAAAGCGGTTGATGGCTATGATTTTGATGAGGCGGAAGTACTGTTAGCGCAAATACAAACTGAGCTCGGTGAGGCTGAACTAAGCAACGCTGCAACATTGACTGCAGAGCAGCTGCTGGTGCGGCTCGAGCCGATTGCGGAGCAGCTCTCAATGTTTGACTCAACGGTGGTTGACCAACTGGATGATCTGCTCGAGCTGCCACTGCAAATTGACCATCTTGAGCGACTGGAAGCGTTGCGAAAGCCTATCAGCGAGTACGACTTTGATCGAGCGGAGCAGCAATTGAATGAGATTATCGAGCAGTTGCAGCAGACTGAATTATGAGTGAAAACTACCGAACTAATGGATTAGGGGAACAATAATGGCACAGAGCCCAAAAGCGACCATTTTGACTGTAGATGACACCTTAACCAACATTGAAGTAGTTAAAGGTGTGTTAGCCCAGGATTATTTGGTGCAGGCGGCATTAAGTGGTGAGATGGCGTTGAAGATTATTGGCAAGCGAAAGCCTGATCTCATTCTGCTTGATGTGATGATGCCAGAGATGGATGGCTATGAGGTGTGTCGTCGTCTTAAAGAAGATAAGACCACCCGTGATATCCCTGTGATCTTCCTTACTGCCAAATCGCAAGAAGAGGATGAAACCAAAGGGTTAGCGATGGGAGCGGTTGATTACATTACCAAGCCAATCAGCCCACCGATTCTAAAGGAGCGGGTTAAGAATCACTTACTACTGAAAGAGTCTCGCGAGTTTCTGGAGAAGCAGAATGAGATCTTGGAGGTACGAGTCAAGGAGCGTACCAAGCAGCTTGCTGAGTTACAGGATGTTGCTATGGTTGCCATGGGGGCGTTGGCAGAATCTCGAGATCCTGAAACGGGCAATCATATTCGCCGTACCCAGCGCTACGTTGAGATCCTTGCTATTGAGATGGCGAAGCTCGAAAAATTTCAAGATATTTTAACGCCTGAAATAATTACCGCACTGTACAAGTCGGCACCACTGCACGATATCGGCAAGGTTGGTGTTGAGGATAAGATCCTACTTAAACCAGGCAAACTCACCGACGAAGAGTTTGAGTTGATGAAGTTGCATACGGTTTATGGCCGTGATGCTATCGTCGCAGCTGAGAGCTCGATGGATTCAGCGGATAACTTCCTGACATTTGCCAAAGAGATTGCCTATTCTCACCAAGAAAAATGGGACGGTTCTGGCTACCCAGAGGGGTTGGCTGGAGAGGATATTCCATTGTCAGCACGGTTGATGGCGGTGGCGGATGTGTATGATGCGTTGATCTGCAAACGGGTTTATAAGCCGGCGTTTACCCACGAAAATGCGGTGCAGATGATTATCGATGGCCGAGGCAGCCACTTCGACCCTGATATCGTTGACTGTTTTGTTGGTATTGCTGAGCGATTCCAACAGGTGGCCGCCATCTTCGCTGATGAACAATAACAAGCGGGAAATAGACGACTTCAGCGGCAGCCAGCATGATGTGGCTGCCGCGGCTTGAGTTACAGCGGCTTGAGATAGGGCTGTTGTGGTGATGGACTAACAGGCACCGCTAAGCACAACAATAACGATAACAACGCAAAGCCAGCCCCAACGAAAAAGACCAAGCCGTGATCCGTTAACCATACCAGACCAAGCAGGGCTGGGATCACCACTGCGGCGATATGGTTGATGGTGAAACTGACCGAAGCGGTTGCGGCCATATCTTGTGGGTCGGCGATCTTCTGCAGATAGCTTTTGAGCGCTATCGCTAGGGCAAACAGTAGGTGGTCAATCACGTAGAGGGTACCCGCCTGCCACGCTTGATCCGCCAGACCATAGCCAATAAACACCAATATTAGACCGACGTACTCAACAATCAGGGCGCGGCGGTCGCCAATGTGTTTAATCAGGCGGCCGATGGCTGGCGCACAGGTGAGGTTGAACAGGTAGTTGATCACGAATAACGCGGTAATGTCGGTAACAGTAAAACCAAATTTCTCCACCATTAAGAAACCTGCAAACACCACAAAGATCTGCCGCCGCGCGCCGGAAAGGAAGGTGAGGCCGTAATAGAGCCAGTAATTTTTCCTCAAAAACAGGTGCTTATGTTGAATAGGCCCCTGTTGAAACATCGGCACTGACCACACCAGATAAGCGACTAAGGCTAAACCTGATAATCCGGTAAGTAGGTATATCCACTGGTAGTCGAGCTCTAGCCAGCTCATACCCGCGTAGATCACCCCGTACGCTAATAGTGAGCCTGCAGCCTTGACGGACAAGCTTTTGCCCATGAACTCGGCGGTTTTATCCTTGGGTAACCATTGCAGTGTTAGTGATTGGTTGATGGTTTCGTAGTAGTGGAAGCCGACCGACATCACCACTGTGGTCGCATATAGGCCGAGCTCTGATGGAAAGTAACCGGTGAGAGAGACGCCAATGCACATCAATGCCAGCGAAACCAAAATCATGGTTTGCTCCCGCATCACTAACAACACAAACACCGCAGTAAATGCCAAGAATCCAGGCACTTCACGCAGGGATTGCAACATACCAATCTGTGCACCATCGAACTGGGCGACTTCTACCACAAAGTTGTTCAGCAGCGTTTGCCAGGTGGCGAAAACCATCGCCATGATAAATGACAATCCAAGCAATAGGCGGGCCTGAGGGGAGAGAGACACAAAAGCTCCTTCTTTTTCATGTCAATGTAACAGGGGGATGCCCCAATAGTGAAATCAATCGCTGGTGACTATAATTGCATTCATGAAACCGCATATTATTGTTTTTCTCACAGTGACATTACTGCTCGGTTGCAGCGCGACTCCCCATCAGCAATTGGCTGCGGATAACCTTTGGCGAGACGAATTGTTTAGTGGTGCAGAGCCGGTGCCACTGCCTGCAGATATATTCGCTCTAAACGACGATATGCGACGGGTCGCTGCCAGCTTTCGCCAAGGTGATCATAAGCAGCTGACTCGGTTTTTACGCAGTGATGGCGAACTTGCTTATAGTGGCAGAAATACTCGCACTGCGGCCGAGACCTTTGCTAGTCGCAGCGGTAATTGTATGTCGCTGGTTATCATGACGGCTACTTTGGCCCGTGCTGCCGATATCGGCTATCGCTATCAGTTGGTGCAGTCGCCGCCGGTGTGGGATCGCCAAGGGGGGCTGTATCTAATCAATGGCCACGTCAATATTCAACTCAACGACGGCAATAAGAGCAATGTACTCAATGTTGCTGGCCGCTCGACCACCATTGATTTCCTTCCCGGTAGCCAAATTCGCGGCTATCAAGTTAAATTTATCAGTGAATCACAGCTGCTGGCTCGTTATTACAATAACTTAGCCGCCGACGCTTTAGTCGAGGCTGATTATTCTCGAGCTTATGCACTGTTAAAAGCCGCTTATGCGACCGAGCCTGATTATCAGCAATTGTGGAATACCTTGGGTGTGCTCTATCGTCGCAGTGGCCAAGAACAGATGGCAGAACAGGTATATCGTTATGCCATTGAGTTGCCTCAAGTAAGTAACGATGCACTGTATAACTTAGCGCTGCTGTTAGCGCGACAAGAACGGCTGCTGGAATGGCAGCAGGTTCATGCACGCCTTGAGCTCCAACGGATCCGCAATCCCTATTATTATTTTGATATGGGGGAAAACGCTTATCAGCGAGGGGAGTACGGTAATGCGGTACGTTACTTTTCGAAAGCGATTAAGCTGGCGGATTATCGCCATGAGTTTCACTTTGGGATAAGCCGAGCTTATTTTAGCAATGGCCAGTTAGGGTTAAGCCAACGGCATATGGATAGAGCGGTTGAGCTGGCTCCTCAGAATGAAAAACAGCGCTACCAATTGAAATTAGTAGCGCTGCAGCGACATTAACCGAAATGAGTTGTTTGGTTAGTGTTGTATTAGGTGTTGTGGTAACGCTCAGCTGAGCTAAGCAGTTCGGCGCGAGCTGCGGCAGCGTCTTCCCAACCGTCTACCTGTACCCATTTACCGGTCTCGAGCTCTTTGTAACGCTCGAAGAATTGCTTGATTTGAGCCTTTAATAACTCTGGTACGTCGTCGATATCGCGAATGTTGTCATACTCTTGCGATAGCTTGGTGTGCGGCACGGCGATGATCTTAGCGTCTTCTCCAGACTCATCGGTCATCTTTAACACTCCCACTGGGCGGCAACGAATCACTGAACCCGCTTGCAGCGGGAACGGCGTTGGCACCAATACATCAACTGGATCGCCATCCAGCGATAGGGTTTTGTTTACGTAACCATAGTTGGCAGGGTAAAACATTGGAGATTTCATCAACCGATCGACGAATAGTGCGCCGCTGTCTTTATCGACTTCGTACTTAATTGGATCGTGGTTGGCGGGGATCTCAATGACAACGTAGATGTCGTCTGGGAGGCTTTTACCTGCGGGTACATCATTTAGGCTCATGGACGCTTTCCTTGTTCAGAGCTACGAATTTGTAACGCAAGTATAACCCGCTCATAACCTTCAGGTTAATAGGCGGCAGGTATAACTTACCAAAATAAAGTCAGTTGCGGCTTATTTGGGCTGTGAAGCAGCTAAGTGTTGTTGTTTCTAATGCTGTTAAAGCACCGGCTAGGCGAGTTTTGGTACAAGGGGAAAGTACTACCGCCGTTGATCTTCTGCCGCATTGGAGCAGTTCAGCGAAGCGCTTTGGACTGCGACCTAAGGCAAGGGGGGATTCCAAAGGGGGCGAAGCGCCCCCTTAATGCATACAAGAATGTGCCGTCGCCACCGCGACATAGTCCCCTAACAGCACCGAAATCGGTGAAGCCGAAGGCTTAAGATAAACTTCAACAGCTAACTACGGCACAGCCCTTATTTGTGGTATTCCAAGCAGGTCTCTACCTCGTTGGCAGAGCCTAGAATTACCGCCACACGCTGATGGATATCGGTTGGTTGGATGTCCATGATAGTTTCGTAACCAGTGGAGGCGATGCCACCGGCTTGCTCAACAAGCATTGCCATTGGGTTTGCTTCATACATCAAGCGCAGCTTAAATGGCTTAGCGACATTCTTGCTGTCTTGCGGGTACATAAAGATACCTCCGCGGCTTAGCACACGGTGTACGTCACCAACCATTGCGGCTATCCAGCGCATGTTGAAGTTCTTTTCGCGCTTACCCTCTTTGCCTACCAGCAGATCTGCAATGTAGCTTTGCATTGCTGGCTGCCAGAAACGCTGGTTGGACGTGTTGATAGCAAATTCCGCTGTGTCTGCCGGTACAGTTACCGCTTCATCAACCAACTTGAACTGACCATCGCGAGGATCTAGGGTAAACATAATGGTGCCGTTTCCGGTGGATAGTGCCAGTACAGTCGCTGGGCCATACAACATGTAGCATGCGGCTAGCTGGTTACGTCCAGGCTGCATAAATGCCGCTTCGCCTTCAATCCCGTTTTGTGCTGGCAGTACCGAGAAAATGGTGCCAACCAAAGAGTTGATATCGATATTGGAAGAGCCATCGAGAGGATCGAAACTAACCAAGAACTTGCCGTCGCTGTGGCAAGCAACCACATAATCTTCCTCTTCCGATGCCAACGCATTTACCAGCGGTTGCGCGGCCAGCTTTGCTTTAATCAGATCGTTAGCGATCACATCTAACTTCTTTTGGGTTTCCCCTTGCACGTTCTCTGATTCGGTTGCACCTAATACACCGGCTAAGGCGCCACCTCGAACCAGCTCGCTGATCTCTACGCCACACTCGGCCAAGGTTGAAAGAAGTTGTTGCAGATCGGCATCGATGCCATTGCTACTAAGGAAATCGGTCAGAGTTTGCATGTTCGCAGTCCTGTGAACTTGTACCAATCTCATCAATTAGCTGATTAATATTGCTGCTTGAAACTTCCCCAGACGGTGTTGTCGAGTTTGCCGTTAGCACGACTAGCAGCGGCGCTCGACGCCTTGTTTGAAGTGAGTTATCCGGCGCAATAATCAATCACCTAGGTAATTTGATTAGTACTAATTTTTATAAGAAGAAAATTGCCGCAATGATAGCGGAGTTAACGGCCAATTGCATGACACACAGCGTTAGCTATATGCGAACGCTGTAGTGCGTAGATACAACAAAGCCGCCCGGAGGCGGCTCTGTTTACGCTGTTATTGATTAACGCTGACGCCACAAGATGGTGGCAATGGCTACCACGGCCAGCAACATGCAATACCAACCGTGGGCAATGACCGTTAATGGTGACAGGGCAAAAGTGGATGCCAATAACAATGCTTGCGCACCGTAAGGGATAAGCCCTTGGATGATACAGGAGAAGATATCCAGAGTAGCAGCGGCGCGCTTGGGTGATACGTCGTGCTCTTCAGATAGCTCTTTGGCAACGGGACCAGCCACGATAATAGATACGGTATTGTTTGCTACGCAGACGTTGGTTGCTGCAACCAGCGCGCCCATGCCGAGCTCTGCTGCTTTTGGACTGGTGGTGTTGCCAATCCAGTTAGCAATGCGACCGGTAAGCCAAGCGATACCACCTTGTTGTTTCATTAATGCCGCTAAGCCACCTACCAACATCGATAGCAAGAAGATCTCCTGCATGTTGGTAAAACCTTTGTAAATATCTTGGCCGAAGGTCATAAAGCCATAATCGCCACCAACCAACGCGGTGCCACCAGCGAGCAAAATGCCAATACTCAGTACCAAAAATACGTTCAGACCTGAAACCGCTAAGATAAGAATAGCTAAATATGGCAGTACTTTGGCCAATTCGATCTGCTGTGGTTCTAGCGCCACCTGACCACCAGTACTTAAGGCGAACAACACCATCACGATAATGGCGGTAGGTACGGCAACGCGTAAATTTTCGCGGAACTTATCCTTCATCTGCGCCCCTTGAGTTCGGGTTGCTGCGATGGTGGTGTCTGAGATGATAGATAGGTTATCGCCAAAAATAGCGCCGGATAATACGGCACCAGCCATAACCGCAGTATCGATGCCTGATTGCTCGGCAATGCCTAAGGCTACCGGGGCTACAGCGGCGATGGTGCCCATTGAGGTACCCATGGCGGTCGCGATAAAGGCGCTAATTAGGAAGATCCCAGGTAGTAGCAGTGATGCTGGAATAAAGGTGAGTCCTAACGCTACGGTGGCATCGACACCACCGGTAGCCTTAGCGACTGCTGCAAATGCGCCGGCAAGCAGATAGATCAAACACATCGCAATGATGTTCTGATCACCAATGCCTTTCATAAAAGTTTCGATGGAGTCATTTAGGCGTTGCTTGCTGAGCACCAAGCCCAAAATGATCGCAGGCAGGATGGCGACTACCGGTGACAGTTGATAGAAAGCAAAGTCTGCACCTTGGGACTGGAAGTAGACCCCCGCGCCAACAAAGATAGCGAGGTAAAGCATTAGCGGTAACAACGCTAATGGGGATTTAAGGGCGGAGTTAGTACTCATATTTCTACTCTCAGTCGGGTGGTAACGGCATTGGGGCGCTTTTAAAGTGCGAGCAAGATACTGGACTTGCAGCCATCCGTCAATATAGACGTCTAAACGTCTTTGACTGCGGTCTAATAAATCTCACTAAGTGATTGATGTTTGCTACTGCTGTGTAGCAAAACATTCAGGTAAACTTACCCCAATTGCGTAACACGGAATTGGCTATGCACATTCATATTCTCGGGATCTGTGGCACCTTTATGGGCGGTTTAGCTCTTCTGGCGCGGCAGTTGGGTCACAAGGTAACGGGCTCTGACGCCAACGTTTATCCACCCATGAGTACCCAACTCGAACAGCAAGGCATTGAATTGATCCAAGGCTTTGACCCCAGCCAGCTTGAGCCACAACCTGACTTGGTGGTGATCGGCAACGCGATGAGTCGAGGCAACCCCTGTGTTGAAGCTGTGCTTGATCGCGGCATGGCGTACACCTCTGGACCGCAGTTTTTGTCGGAGCATATCCTTCCCGGCAAATGGGTATTGGCGGTATCAGGCACTCACGGTAAAACAACGACGGCGTCGATGTTGGCGTGGTTGCTAGAAGATAATGGCTTAAACCCCAGTTTTCTGATTGGTGGTGTGGTGCGAGAGTTTGGTGTCTCTGCTCGGTTAACAGATGACCCATTCTTTGTGGTGGAGGCGGACGAATACGACAGTGCCTTTTTTGATAAGCGCTCTAAGTTTGTCCACTACCGTCCCCGAACGTTGGTTATCAACAATCTTGAATTCGATCATGCTGATATCTTTGACTCGCTCAAAGACATTCAGAAGCAGTTCCATCATTTGTTGCGAATGGTGCCAAGCACCGGTTTAGTGTTGCACCCCAATGAGGCTGCCATTGATGAAACCCTAGCGATGGGATGCTGGAGCGAACAACAGCGATTGGGAGATGACCAACATTGGCAGACCAATAAGCTAAAGCCTGATGGCAGCGCATTTGAGGTTTACCTAAAAGGGGAGCTACAGGGTACTGTTGAGTGGAACTTAATTGGCGATCATAACGTCAGCAATGCCTTGGCGGCACTAGCAGCTGCGCGACATGTTGGTGTTCGCCCCTTTGATGCTATTGCTAGTTTAATCAAGTTCCAAGGGCCGAAACGACGGATGGAGCTCAAAGCCGATATTGGTGGCATTAAGGTGTATGACGATTTCGCCCACCATCCGACGGCAATCAACACCACCTTAACCGGACTGCGTAATCAATTGGGTGACAGTGGCCGTATCATCGCCGTATTAGAACCACGCTCCAATACCATGAAGCGCGGCGTGCATCAGCACACCCTCGCCGCTTCGTTGGCTCATGCTGATATCGCATACATGTTGCAGCCGCAAACCGTTGATTGGGATGTCGGAGCAGCAATGGGCAATGGGCCAACACCAACGACAGTATTTGATAGTGTTGAGGCGATAGCTGATTCGCTGCTACGAATAAGTCGCAATGGAGACCAAGTCGTTATAATGAGTAATGGCGGCTTTGGCGGCATCCACCAAACTGTGATAAATCGATTAAAGGACCTATATGCAAAAGCGTGAGCAAGCCATCAGTTTGGCTTTTACCGGTGCTTCAGGTGCACCGTATGGGCTGCGCTTATTAGCCTGTCTGCTAGAATCCGGCTGCACCGTTCACCTAATGATCTCTGCTGCTGCCCGAGTGGTGTTGGTAGAGGAAGAAGGCATGAAGCTACCTGGATCCCCTGAGGCTTGTGAACGATTGCTTTCTGAGCGGATGAATGCGGCACCGGGGCAGTTGCGGGTATATGGCAAAGAGCAATGGTTCTCGCCTGTGGCCTCAGGCTCTGGCGCGCCACGCAAGATGGTTATTTGCCCATGTTCCACCGGAACCTTAGCGGCAGTAGCGACCGGAATGAGCAATAATTTAATCGAACGTGCGGCCGACGTGGTACTGAAAGAGCGTGGCAAGTTGCTATTGGTACCTAGAGAGACGCCGTTTAATAGCATTCATTTAGAACACATGCTGAAATTAAGTAACCTCGGTGCCGTTATTATGCCGGCGGCACCAGGGTTCTATCACCAGCCGCAATCGATTGCCGATCTGGTGGATTTTATGGTGGCACGGATCTTAGACCACCTAGAAATAGAACATCACCTTAGCTCCCGATGGGGCTATGGAACCCCTACACAAATAGAAAATGCCTAAGGCGAGTAATAATGAGTAAATTTAACGAAGTAACCTATGAAGTGATGATCTCTGAACAGGAGATTGGTGAGACGTTAGATACGCTAGCAGCGGAAATTAACAGTGAATACGCCGGCGTAGACAATCTGCTACTGGTTGGTTTGTTAAAAGGCTCTGTGGTTGTTATGACTGATTTGGCACGTCGTTTATCTGGTGATGTGCACTTTGATTTCATGACTGCATCTTCCTATCACGGTGGCACCGAATCCACTGGTGACGTTAAGATCGTAATGGATCTGGCCAACAGCATCCGTGGTCGTCACGTGCTGTTAGTAGAAGACATCATCGATACTGGCCGTACCTTGTCTAAAGTACGCGAACTGCTGTTAAGTCGTGGTCCTGCTAGTCTGAAGATCTGTACCTTTTTAGATAAGCCATCGCGTCGTGTAGTTGAAGTGCCAGTGGATTTCGTTGGCCGTGAAATTGAAGATGAATTCGTGGTTGGCTACGGCTTAGATTACGCCGAAAGCTTCCGTCAGTTACCTTATATCGCCAAGGTTAACCCTGCTTAATTCGAGTATTTAAGCATTAAAAAAGCCTCCGTATGGAGGCTTTTTTGCTGAGTAACCGAGCGCCGCTTATTGCGCGTAGCGATTGTCAGGGAAGTTAGTGGCTAGTACGTTTTTGGCATTGGCCATCAAGGTATCCTGTTTCAACTTTTCGTAGGAGATAACCATGATCTCCAGTGCGCGCTCCGCTGATGGGGTATCGCCAAAGGTTTCCATAATCTGCTGCGCACGGTTGGCTGCGGCAACCCAGGTATCAACGCTGACGTAATATTCGGCAACCTGTAGATGGAATCGCGCTAAGCGATTTTTCAGCATGATCATGCGCTGTTGAGCGTCTGGGCTGTAACGTGAGTTTGGAAAGGTCTTAAGCAGTTTTTCAAAGTCGCGGAACGCTTCCATTGCTGCTGACGGATCACGGTCGCTACGATCGATACCAACCATTTCGTGGAACATGTACTCGTCAGATTGCATGTTGGTTAAGCCACGCATGTAATAGACGTAATCGATGTCTTTATGGGTTGGGTTTAAACGCACAAAACGGTCAATGTTGGCCAAAGCATTCGCGCTATCTTCTAACTTGTAGTATGAGAAGATAAGGTCTAGCTGTACTTGAGTTTTGTGTGCTCCGAATGGGTAGCGGCTATCAAGTGTTTCTAGTATTTGAGTTGCTTTGGTGAAGTTGCCAAGCTCCATGGCCGTACGCGCGTCTTGGTAAAGACCTTCTGGGCTCTTGTTTTCAACTTGCTCAGTAAAGTGCTCATCCCCTTGGGAGTTTGAGCACCCACTGACCATTACAATACAGCCGATGGCCAGCAAAAATGAAGCAGTAAGATTACGCATGCGTGGTGTTGATCCCTAAACAGGCCGTGCTTGTTAACGGCAAAAAGCGATAAAATGCAGTTCGAGCGATTCTAACAGAACTGATAATGAATTCGAGCCTTTCCGGACGAAGCCAGAGACTATGACGCAAAATATTGAATTAAAAGGAAACATTTCCGAATCCCAACTAGGGCAACGACTGGACCAGGCGTTGGCGGAGTGTTTTCCAGACTACTCACGTAGTCGTATTAAAGAGTGGATCCTGGCCGAAAAGGTTCAACTGGACGGCAAAATTGCGGCAAAACCACGAGAAAAAGTGGTTGGTGGCGAAGAAATTTTGATCCAAACCCAGTTGGAAGAGGAGGTTTCCTCTCGACCACAAGATATCCCGTTGGATGTTATCTACGAAGATGAAGATATCTTGGTAATCAACAAACCAACTGATTTTGTGGTGCACCCAGGTGCAGGTAACCACGACGGTACTATCTTGAATGCCTTGCTTTACCATTACCCAGAGATCGTTAATGTTCCTCGTGCTGGCATCGTGCACCGCTTGGACAAAGACACCACCGGTTTGATGGTGGTGGCTAAAACGGTTCCAGCTCAAACGCACTTAGTGGCACAACTTCAAGCGCGCGAAATTACTCGTGAATATGAAGCGATTGCCTGCGGCATGATGACTGCTGGTGGCAGCGTTGATGAACCTATTGGTCGTCACCCACAACGACGCACTCACATGGCGGTAACAGAGCTTGGTAAAGAGGCGGTAACGCACTATCGAGTTAAAGAGAAATTTCGTTCACACACCTTACTGCGCTTGCGTTTGGAATCTGGCCGTACTCACCAGATTCGTGTTCATATGGCGCACTTAGGTTACCCATTGATCGGTGATCCGCTGTATCTGGGCCGCCCACGCCCGTTGCGCGGTGCAAGCGAAGAACTGCGCAACACCATGCGTAACTTCGGCCGTCAGGCCCTGCATGCGGCAATGTTGCGCCTTGAGCACCCTATCACAGGCCAGATGATGCAATGGCAAGCGCCAATCCCAGAAGATATGCAGCGCCTAACTGCGTTGTTACGTGACGATACCGCTGAGCAGGGTATGGATTACTAATGTGGTTGCGCCCAGATTGGCCCGCACCAAGTAATGTTGTCGCCCTTTCGACCTGCCGTTACGGCGGTGTGTCGAGTGGTGATTATCGCGGGCTAAATTTGGGCATGCATGTTGAAGACGATGCCGCAGCGGTTGTAGCAAACCGACGCTTGTTGCAACAACAGCTTCCTACCGGTGCTCACGTTCAGTGGCTTGAGCAGGTGCACGGCACTGCCGTTGTTCAGTTACCTCTATCTGCACCTGCATCGGTGCCCACAGCAGATGCCAGTTTTACTCAGGCAGCGAATCAATTTTGTTGTGTTATGACCGCAGATTGTTTGCCGCTGTTGCTTTGTAATCGAGCAGGTACTCAAGTTGCGGCCGTGCACGCGGGTTGGCGTGGGTTGCAGGCTGGGATTATCGAACAAACAGTACAGCAATTTAGCACCGATGTTGCTGATGTTTTGGTATGGCTAGGGCCGGCTATTGGCCCGAGTTGTTTTGAGGTCGGCGCCGAGGTTCGTCAGGCTTTCATTGAACATTCTACTTCGGCTGAAAGCGCGTTTACGCCGTCTGGTGAACGCTATCTTGCCGATATTTATCAATTGGCACGACAGCGTTTAGCTCAGTCTGGCATACGTCATATATATGGTGGTGAGCACTGTACCGTTAGTGACCCATCCCGCTTCTACTCCTTTCGGCGCAATGGCACAACCGGGCGTCAAGCCACACTGATCGGCATCAATTCAAACGCTTGAAATATACTCACTCCATCCCCACTTAGTGCTGTAGTACCGAGATGGGAGGAGTCACACCATGCGTTTAGACCGAATGACCAATAAGTTCCAGCAAGCGATATCAGAAGCTCAATCGCTGGCGTTAGGACAAGATCATCAATACATCGAACCAAGCCATATTATGTTGGCACTGTTGCAACAGCAGGGTAGTAGCATTAAGCCACTGTTGCAGTTGATTAAGGTAGATGCTGAACAATTACGTCAATCACTCCAGCAATCCCTAAATCGTGCCCCTAAAGTCAGTGGCAGTGATGTCGATGTGCAGCTTTCTCGCGACACCATCAAAGCCCTGAATCAATGCGACAAACTATCGCAACAACGCAACGAGCAGTTCATCTCCTCAGAGCTGTTTGTATTAGCGCTACTGCAGGCTAAAGGTGATGTTGGCCAGTTGCTCAGTCAGCAAGGTGTTAGCGAGAAGAAACTGGAAGAGGCGATTGCCTCGGTGCGCGGTGGCAGTGGTGTCGATAGTGCTAATGCTGAAGATCAACGTCAGTCCTTGGCGAAGTACACCATCGATCTAAATGAACGTGCCGAAGCGGGTAAACTTGACCCGGTAATCGGGCGTGACGATGAGATCCGTCGCACCATTCAAGTTCTGCAGCGCCGTAGCAAAAACAATCCAGTACTAATTGGTGAACCTGGTGTAGGTAAAACAGCCATCATCGAAGGCTTGGCACAGCGTATCGTCAATGGCGAGGTGCCTGAGGGGTTAAAAGACAAACGCGTATTGTCTCTCGATATGGGAGCGCTTCTTGCCGGAGCAAAATACCGTGGTGAGTTTGAGGAGCGGCTCAAAGCGGTGCTGCAGGAATTATCCCAAGAGGAAGGGCGTGTCATCCTGTTTATCGATGAGCTACATACCATGGTGGGCGCCGGTAAATCCGATGGCGCTATGGATGCGGGTAATATGTTGAAACCAGCACTGGCTCGAGGCGAGTTGCATTGTGTCGGTGCCACGACCCTAGACGAATATCGCCAGTATGTAGAGAAAGACGCAGCACTTGAACGCCGGTTCCAAAAGGTATTGGTAGACGAACCTTCTGTTGAAGATACCATCGCTATCTTGCGTGGTCTGAAAGAGCGTTATGAGTTACACCATAATGTTGAGATCACCGATCCTGCTATCGTTGCTGCGGCAACCTTGTCTCATCGCTATGTGTCTGACCGCAAATTGCCAGACAAAGCCATCGATCTGATTGATGAAGCAGCATCCAGTATTCGGTTGGATATCGACTCCAAGCCGGAATCACTTGATCGGTTGGAGCGGCGCATCATTCAGCTTAAGTTGGAAGAGCAAGCGTTACAAAAAGAGAGTGATGATGGCAGTCGCAAACGTCTGGATACATTACAAGCCCAACTGAATGAACTGGAGCGAGAGTTTGCTGAGCTGGATGAGATTTGGCGCGGTGAAAAAGCAGCGCTGGCGGGAACCCACTATATCAAGGCCGATCTTGACAAAGCGCGGCAAGAACTTGAGGTCGCGCGAAGAGCGTCTGATCTCCAGCGTATGTCTGAACTGCAATACGGCCAGATCCCAGACTTAGAGAAACAACTCGATTTAGCAGCACAAGCTGAGATGCAAGAGATGACTCTGCTCAAGAATAAGGTGACTGACGCAGAGATCGCTGAAGTACTGGCAAAGGCGACCGGTATTCCGGTAGCTAATATGCTCGAAGGCGAGCGGGCTAAGCTGCTGCGTATGGAAGATAACCTCCATCAGCGGGTGATTGGTCAAGCGGAAGCGGTTGATGCGGTATCTAATGCTATTCGCCGCAGTCGCGCTGGTTTATCCGATCCTGGGCAACCTATTGGTTCGTTCCTATTTCTTGGCCCTACCGGTGTTGGTAAAACTGAACTGTCTAAAGCGCTGGCACAGTTTATGTTTGATACCGACGATGCCATGGTGCGGATAGATATGTCTGAGTTCATGGAGAAACACTCAGTCGCGCGCTTAGTTGGTGCACCTCCTGGTTATGTCGGTTATGAAGAAGGGGGCTATCTAACTGAGGCGGTGCGTCGCAAGCCATATTCGGTGATCTTGCTTGATGAAGTTGAAAAAGCACACCCAGATGTATTCAACATTCTATTGCAGGTGTTAGACGATGGACGTTTGACTGATGGTCAGGGTCGAACCGTTGATTTTCGCAATACCGTTATCATCATGACCTCAAACCTTGGTTCTGCCCAGATCCAGCAACACCATGGAGAGTTGGAGTACGATGATCTTAAGCAGATTGTTCAAGATGCGTTGTTACAACAGTTCCGGCCTGAGTTTTTAAACCGAGTGGATGAAACCGTAGTATTCCATCCATTGGCGCAAGAGCAGATTGCCAACATCGCCGCGATTCAGATACAGCAGCTGGTTGAGCGCTTGGCAGATAAAGATTATGTACTGGAATTGGCGCCTGATGCATTAACGCTCTTAGCTAGCGCTGGTTTCGACCCCGTTTATGGCGCGCGGCCATTAAAGCGTGTGATTCAGCAGCGTCTGGAAAATCCGCTGGCACAAAAGTTGTTATCGGCCGAGTTACTTCCCAACTTACCGATACGGGTCTGTGTCGGAGCCGATGGACTTGAATTTACACAGTAATCGCTTTTAAACAGAAAAAAGCACAGTCACAGGGCTGTGCTTTTTTGATCGTATTGACTCGCGTCAGCGTAAGAACGTTGCTAAATGTTAAGCGACAGCGTTGTAGAGAGAGGGTAAATCAATGAAGGCAGTAATCGTAACGGCCATCGTTTTGATGGCCACACCAATGACTACATTTGCAACTGGTGGCGGAGGAGGTGGTGGCTACACCAAGGAATTTGCTCCGGGCTACTATAATGTCACCGAAAAAAGTATGGATGTTGCAGCATCCTCGGCTCTTGTTGGCCAACAAGGAGCTTCGAGTGCTGATATCAACACCTTGCTAGAACAAGAACCAACCGCAGCCGGAGAGAAACAGAAAGCACATCATGACAAACACCACAAATGTACATGTGAAGACGGCATCCAGAACTAGCCTGAGTTTGTATTATTTTCTAGAAAGTAACGTGTTAGTGCAGTCTCAGGGCTGCGCTTTTTGCTTCTGTTGATGCCCTGGTTAAAACAAACAATATTTGTTCAGCTAGTTATCATTTAAAAACGTTGAAAAAAGAGTCATAAAATCGCCACTAAAGTACGATTCATGGTCTAGAATGATTAGTCTGTTCGGTTTGTCATCAGTTAGTCATTTACTTGTGATTCAGGCCTTGCACTTAAGTGAGCGCTCCCTATAATGCGCATCTGTCGACGGGGCACAGTCACTTACCAAGTAAGTCGCTGAGCATTAAATCGACACTCGGAAAAGCCTTTAAAAATAGAGCTTGACGGGGAAATAGGAAAGCGTATTATACGCCTCCTGCTTCGGCAACGAAGCCAAGTTCGCAAGAACTGCTCTTTAACAATTTGTCAGACAATCTGTGTGGGCACTCACGTAGAATTGAGAAATCATCATTTTCTCGATATTTACTGAGTGACTATACGAAATTCAGTATTCATTGAGTGTCTAGCTCTTAGGAGTTGGACAAAAAATCAAATCTTTAATTGAAGAGTTTGATCATGGCTCAGATTGAACGCTGGCGGCAGGCCTAACACATGCAAGTCGAGCGGAAACGATGATGATGAACCTTCGGGGGATTCATTAGGCGTCGAGCGGCGGACGGGTGAGTAATGCTTAGGAATTTGCCCAGTCGAGGGGGACAACAGTTGGAAACGACTGCTAATACCGCATACGCCCTACGGGGGAAAGGAGGGGACGCTTCGGCACCTTCCGCGATTGGATAAGCCTAAGTGAGATTAGCTAGTTGGTGAGGTAAGAGCTCACCAAGGCGACGATCTCTAGCTGGTTTGAGAGGATGATCAGCCACACTGGGACTGAGACACGGCCCAGACTCCTACGGGAGGCAGCAGTGGGGAATATTGCACAATGGGCGAAAGCCTGATGCAGCCATGCCGCGTGTGTGAAGAAGGCCTTCGGGTTGTAAAGCACTTTCAGCGAGGAGGAAAGGTCAACGGTTAATACCCGTTGGCTGTGACGTTACTCGCAGAAGAAGCACCGGCTAACTTCGTGCCAGCAGCCGCGGTAATACGAGGGGTGCAAGCGTTAATCGGAATTACTGGGCGTAAAGCGCATGCAGGTGGTTTGGTCAGTCAGATGTGAAAGCCCCGGGCTCAACCTGGGAACTGCATTTGATACTGCCAAACTAGAGTCCTTGAGAGGGGGGTAGAATTTCGGGTGTAGCGGTGAAATGCGTAGAGATCCGAAGGAATACCAGTGGCGAAGGCGGCCCCCTGGCAAGAGACTGACACTCAGATGCGAAAGCGTGGGGAGCAAACAGGATTAGATACCCTGGTAGTCCACGCCGTAAACGATGTCTATTAGGAGGTTGTTCCCTTGAGGAGTGGCTTCCAAAGCTAACGCATTAAATAGACCGCCTGGGGAGTACGGCCGCAAGGTTAAAACTCAAATGAATTGACGGGGGCCCGCACAAGCGGTGGAGCATGTGGTTTAATTCGATGCAACGCGAAGAACCTTACCTACTCTTGACATCCAGAGAAGCGACCAGAGATGGACGTGTGCCTTCGGGAACTCTGAGACAGGTGCTGCATGGCTGTCGTCAGCTCGTGTTGTGAAATGTTGGGTTAAGTCCCGCAACGAGCGCAACCCTTGTCCTATGTTGCCAGCACGTAATGGTGGGAACTCATGGGAGACTGCCGGTGATAAACCGGAGGAAGGTGGGGACGACGTCAAGTCATCATGGCCCTTACGAGTAGGGCTACACACGTGCTACAATGGTCAGTACAAAGGGTTGCCAACTAGCAATAGTGCGCTAATCCCATAAAGCTGGTCGTAGTCCGGATTGGGGTCTGCAACTCGACCCCATGAAGTCGGAATCGCTAGTAATCGTAGATCAGAATGCTACGGTGAATACGTTCCCGGGCCTTGTACACACCGCCCGTCACACCATGGGAGTGGGCTGCAAAAGAAGTGGGTAGTTTAACCTTTCGGGGAGGACGCTCACCACTTTGTGGTTCATGACTGGGGTGAAGTCGTAACAAGGTAGCCCTAGGGGAACCTGGGGCTGGATCACCTCCTTAAACGACATGATTACTTGTTTTGCGCTGAGTGTTCACACAGATTGTCTGAAATCATTAAGTCTTTGACTTAATGATTTTGGCTCGTTGTTCATTTATGAATGACATGCTCTTTAAAAATTTGGAAAGCTGATAAAATTTTCTCGAGAAACTGTAAGAGTTTCTAAATAAACAATCTTACAAGTGTCTAAAGATATCCGGCGTTACACCTCCTACCCGGAGCGTGTAACTAACGAAAACATTTGGTTGCGGCATATTACTAACAATGACTTGCAAGTTATTGTCAGTATTGCGAAAGCAAGACCCCTTGGGGTTGTATGGTTAAGTGACTAAGCGTACACGGTGGATGCCTTGGCAGTCAGAGGCGATGAAGGACGTAGTAACTTGCGATAAGCGTAGATTAGGTAGTAACAACCGTTGAGTCTACGATTTCCGAATGGGGAAACCCACTTGCATAAGCAAGTATCATTAACTGAATACATAGGTTAATGAGGCGAACCTGGGGAACTGAAACATCTAAGTACCCAGAGGAAAAGAAATCAACCGAGATCCCCCTAGTAGCGGCGAGCGAACGGGGGTTAGCCCTTAAGCATTTTAGAAGTTAGTGGAACAAGCTGGAAAGCTTGGCGATACAGGGTGATAGCCCCGTACACGAAAACGACTTTAGTGTGAAATCGAGTAGGACGGGACACGTGATATCCTGTCTGAATATGGGGGGACCATCCTCCAAGGCTAAATACTCCTGACTGACCGATAGTGAACCAGTACCGTGAGGGAAAGGCGAAAAGAACCCCTGTGAGGGGAGTGAAATAGAACCTGAAACCGTGTACGTACAAGCAGTAGGAGCCCACTTGTTGGGTGACTGCGTACCTTTTGTATAATGGGTCAGCGACTTACATTCTGTAGCGAGGTTAACCGAATAGGGGAGCCGTAGCGAAAGCGAGTCTTAACTGGGCGTCGTAGTTGCAGGGTGTAGACCCGAAACCCGGTGATCTAGCCATGGGCAGGTTGAAGGTGCCGTAACAGGTACTGGAGGACCGAACTCACTAATGTTGCAAAATTAGGAGATGACCTGTGGTTAGGGGTGAAAGGCCAATCAAACCGGGAGATAGCTGGTTCTCCTCGAAAGCTATTTAGGTAGCGCCTCGTGTCTTACCATTGGGGGTAGAGCACTGTTTGGACTAGGGGGTCATCCCGACTTACCAACTCCATGCAAACTCCGAATACCAATGAGTACAATCACGGGAGACACACGGCGGGTGCTAACGTCCGTCGTGGAGAGGGAAACAACCCAGATCGCCAGCTAAGGTCCCAAAGTACTAGCTAAGTGGGAAACGATGTGGAAAGGCTTAGACAGCCAGGATGTTGGCTTAGAAGCAGCCATCATTTAAAGAAAGCGTAATAGCTCACTGGTCGAGTCGGTCTGCGCGGAAGATGTAACGGGGCTAAGCTAGTCACCGAAGCTGCGAATGCTTATTTATAAGCATGGTAGAGGAGCGTTCTGTAAGCCGTTGAAGGTGGATTGAGAAGTCTGCTGGAGGTATCAGAAGTGCGAATGCTGACATGAGTAACGTTAAAGGGAGTGAAAAACTCCCTCGCCGGAAGACCAAGGGTTCCTGTCCAACGTTAATCGGGGCAGGGTGAGTCGACCCCTAAGGCGAGGCCGAAAGGCGTAGTCGATGGGAAACGGGTTAATATTCCCGTACCGCTAATTACTGCGATGGAGAGACGGAGAAGGCTAGGCTAGCGCGGCGATGGTTGTCCGCGTTTAAGGTAGTAGGCTGTTCACTTAGGCAAATCCGGGTGAACATTAGGCTGAGAGCCGATGACGAGGTGCTACGGCACTGAAGTAGTTGATGCCATGCTTCCAGGAAAATCTTCTAAGCTTCAGGTAATTAGAGATCGTACCCCAAACCAACACTGGTGGTCAGGTAGAGAATACCAAGGCGCTTGAGAGAACTCGGGTGAAGGAACTAGGCAAAATGGTACCGTAACTTCGGGAGAAGGTACGCCGCTGACGGTGATGGGACTTGCTCCCTAAGCTATTGGCGGTCGCAGATACCAGGTGGCTGCAACTGTTTATCAAAAACACAGCACTGTGCAAACTCGTAAGAGGACGTATACGGTGTGACGCCTGCCCGGTGCCGGAAGGTTAATTGATGGGGTTAGACTTCGGTCGAAGCTCTTGATCGAAGCCCCGGTAAACGGCGGCCGTAACTATAACGGTCCTAAGGTAGCGAAATTCCTTGTCGGGTAAGTTCCGACCTGCACGAATGGCGTAATGATGGCCACGCTGTCTCCACCCGAGACTCAGTGAAATTGAAATCGCAGTGAAGATGCTGTGTACCCGCGGCTAGACGGAAAGACCCCGTGAACCTTTACTACAGCTTGGCACTGAACATTGAACCTACATGTGTAGGATAGGTGGGAGACTATGAAACTTTGACGCTAGTTGAAGTGGAGTCAATCTTGAAATACCACCCTTGTACGTTTGATGTTCTAACGTAGGTCCCTTATCGGGATTGCGGACAGTGCCTGGTGGGTAGTTTGACTGGGGCGGTCTCCTCCCAAAGAGTAACGGAGGAGCACGAAGGTTGGCTAATCACGGTTGGACATCGTGAGGTTAGTGCAAAGGCAGAAGCCAGCTTAACTGCGAGACAGACACGTCGAGCAGGTACGAAAGTAGGTCTTAGTGATCCGGTGGTTCTGAATGGAAGGGCCATCGCTCAACGGATAAAAGGTACTCCGGGGATAACAGGCTGATACCGCCCAAGAGTTCATATCGACGGCGGTGTTTGGCACCTCGATGTCGGCTCATCACATCCTGGGGCTGAAGTCGGTCCCAAGGGTATGGCTGTTCGCCATTTAAAGTGGTACGCGAGCTGGGTTCAGAACGTCGTGAGACAGTTCGGTCCCTATCTGCCGTGGGCGTTTGAGAATTGAGAGGGGCTGCTCCTAGTACGAGAGGACCGGAGTGGACGAACCTCTGGTGTTCCGGTTGTATCGCCAGATGCATTGCCGGGTAGCTAAGTTCGGAATCGATAACCGCTGAAAGCATCTAAGCGGGAAGCGAGCCTCGAGATGAGTTCTCACTGGAACTATAAGTTCCCTAAAGGGCCGTCGAAGACTACGACGTTGATAGGCAGGGTGTGTAAGCGTTGTGAGGCGTTGAGCTAACCTGTACTAATGACCCGTGAGGCTTAACCATACAACACCCAAGTGGTTTTGCGGATATCGCAGAGCTTGTGAGATTGTAGAGAAAGTCAGCTTACCAAATTTACGTTTTTTGTCTGATGACAATAGCGCTGTGGCCCCACCTGATCCCATGCCGAACTCAGTAGTGAAACGCAGTTGCGCCGATGGTAGTGTGGGAGTTCCCATGTGAGAGTAGGTCATCGTCAGACACTTATTTAGAGAAAGCCCGTTCCGAAAGGAACGGGCTTTTTCGTATCTGCGCCAAAATAATTGAGGCTGCCACGACATGAGGCAGGCTGCAGTTAGCTCAAAGCCCGCCCCGAAAGGAGCGGGCTTTTGTCATTTATGATTTTTGCAAACATGTTCGCTTAGACGGATATGGCGGTGTCATAAGGGAGGAGATAATAGGGCTAGCATATAGTGCTCTATTAGCTTGCCGTAAACGGCTCAATATGGAGCTGTTGCTGTTTGGCACCTTGAAGGAAGGCTTGCCGAGCAAGTTGCTTGATGAGGCCCTTAGAGCCGGCGAAATAGAGTTGATGCTGTTGTAATTGGCTCCAACTCTCTTTTAATAGAGAGCTAAAATCAGCAGTTATCATGTCACTAGCGGTAAGACGGTGAATGTTCAGGTTTTGGTGTTTTAGGGCTAAGTTTCTTAACTCTTGCTGGTAATAGAACTGATTGTTTTCGCAGATATGGATTAGGTTGATATCACCTTTATGGCCGAACGCTAATGCTTTCTGGATTAGACCGATTAACGGTGCCAAACCGGTAAGGCTGCCAACCAACAATAGCGACTGTTCCGGTGAGCTGCTCTGGTATATGCAATCACCATTAGCACTGGAAACCTTCACTTTATCCCCTTGGTTAAGCTTTTGTGCTTGATGACAGAACAAGCCGCTAGGTCGACACTCAATATGGAGTTCAATATAGGCCTGCATAGGGGGAGAGCTAGCAATAGAAAAGCGTCTTTGGGTACCGTTAATACTAACGAGTAATGATTGTCCAGGTTGGAACGGGATTGGGCTGGTAAGCCGTAGTCGTAATACTTGAGCAGTTAACTGTTCAACATCGACCACTGTACTCTCATAGCGACAGGCGATATCAGGACGGCGAATGGTAATATCTGACTGAGGAAAGCAGCTGCATGCTAGAAAGTAACCATCCTCCTTTTGTTGTTGGGTTAGCCCCTGCTGAGCAGCCGGCAGAATATTTCCTGCGGTGCATTGCATTAGGCATGCTTGGCAGATCCCTGCGCGACAGCCGTAGGGGATCTCTATCCCTTGCTCTAATAAGGCAGTGAGTACGCTGTCATTCTGGTGGACGTCAATTTTTCGTTGTTGATAGTTAACTTTGGCCATTGAGCTTACCAGTGCAAGGTATGTAAACCTATGGTGTGCCAGCAAGCGTACAAATGCAATGTACGAAAAAGGGGCCAGTAGGCCCCCTTTAGAGTTACTCAACAGTGCCTTTAAACTGGTGAGTAGCCATTGGCGATGCCCTTGGTAGCAACGGCTACGGCATCGTGAGCGTGGAGACTTTCTAAATGGTTTACCTGTAGCCAGAAGTCGACTATTTGAGGCTGTTGCTCGAGTGCGTATTTCACTCGGCGTGCAGCGTCTTCAACAAACATTAAGTTCTGACCGTTAAGGCGGGCAAACTCTTGCTCATCTTCACGTTTTACTGTGGCTTGCACCGGGGTCTTAAGTGCATGTTCAACAGAAGCAACCGTACGAGCAATAGGGAGACTAACATCACTGCCGTCCAGCTTTACTTTAACCTGTGCAATTGAGCGCTGGCTGTGTGGTGTTGCTACAACACCTTGAGTGCTGCCTAGCCATTGCTTAACTGTCTCTGCATTAACCTGCTCTTCACCGTGGAACTTATGCTCGAACGCTTCTTGGATTAGTTGTCGTGCTAATGCTGCTGAGCAAGGGCATGTTGAGGAGTAAGCAATATCAACCTGCATCTCAAGTGTCAGTTCGCCCTCTTCCATGCGACCAGTTAACACTACAGGGTAGTTCCGCCAGCCTTGGTTATCGGAGATCAGCGCGTTACTACGCAGGTGGTAATCAAAGCTAAAACGAACGAATGCCTTATCTGACAGGTCGTCATGGCTGCTGAGGAAATCATTCAACAACGTTTTAACTTGAGCTAAATCTAGACTGGATTCCAGCGATAGCTTATCCAGAGCCACGTATAAGCGTGACATGTGGATGCCCTTTGCATGGGCTTTAGGTAAGTTAACGTAAGCTTCCACCTTGGCGCTAACGTGGCGTGGTGCAGTCTGATCGGCAGAAACTAAAATCGGCAATTCGATCTGGCTCATTCCTACCCAATCCAGCGTGCCGCTAATTTGGGCTTGGCTGCTGCTGGCCACATCTGGCATTGCAGTGGGTAGAGTAGGGTTTTCGGTCATTATCACTACCATGAAACTTTATTAGGACGGCAAGTATATCATGGGGTATCCCACGTCTCATGGGGAAAAATCGAACGAGACCATAGGAATTGTTGACGATGTGATTAGAGTACTCCACGTTTAAGGCAGGTGTATTGTATCGAAATAGCAGTAATAGGGTAACCATTTACAATATATCGGCTGGCTAAAAACGTGCGCCATTGTTAATGTAGTTCCGTTCTTTAAGTAACACTTTCACCGCAACTAAAAAAATCGATAATGGTGAGGGTTGTGTCATCTATTTTATTTCTGCCTAGGAGGCTACATGGCTTTATCTCAGTATGAGCAACTCGATACGGTGATATTAGATCAGTACTGTGATGCTATTGGGGCTGAGTTATTGATGAAATCGGTCGTGATGTTTGAGGAAATGGGCCCACAATATATTGGTGCTGTTGCTACGGCGATTAACGCGGATAAAAAAGAGGCTATCATTTCGGAAGCCCATAAACTAAAAGGCGCCGCTGGTTCAATTGGATTAAAACGAATCCAACAACTGTCAGAGCGCATTCAGTGTGGTGACGAGCCGGAATGGGAGTCGCAATTTTCGGAATGGTTCGCTCAGATTAACCTGCACTACGATGCAGATGTATCACTATTGAAACAGTATTTAGCGGGTAAAAGTTAACTACAGTGATAAAAAAAGACCGCCATTTGGCGGTCTTTTTTATTGGCTTTTACTTAGTCGTTACCAAGTTCGCCACAGAAACGATAGCCTTCGCCGTGGATGGTGGCGATGATCTCTGGAGTCTCTGAGTTGCTCTCGAAGTGCTTACGGATGCGACGAATGGTTACGTCAACAGTACGGTCATGCGGCTTCAATTCTCGGCCAGTCATCTTCATTAGCAGATCGCCTCGAGACAAAATTTTGCCTGGGTTTTCAACAAAGTGAAGCAGTGCACGGAATTCTGAACGCGGCAACTTGAACGGTTCGCCCATTGGGCTGATCAAAGAGCGGCTGTTAATCTCAAGAGTCCATTGGTTGAAGTGGTAGAACTCAACCTGTGGACGATCTTCAGTTTGACGTGAAGCGTTTACAATGCGGTTTAGCAGGTTACGAGCACGAATAGTCAGTTCACGGGGATTGAACGGCTTTGTGATGTAATCGTCTGCACCGATCTCAAGACCAAGGATCTTATCAACTTCGTTGTCACGACCAGTTAAGAAGATCAGAGCGATGTCGTCTTTTTCACGAAGTTCACGAGCCAACAACAGGCCATTTTTACCTGGCAGGTTGATGTCCATGATTACCAAACTGATTTTGGTGCTCTTAAGAGCGTTATGCATCTCTTCACCGTCAACTGCAACGGTAACGTTGTAGCCTTCGGCTTCGAAAATGCTCTTAAGAGTGTTGCTTGTTACTGCTTCGTCTTCGACGATAAGGATGTGCGGATTTTGCATTTGGGCTACCTAAAAAGCACGAGTCAATACAGATCTACGACGCAACACTTATGAGTGGCATCGTTAAGCATAGGCAAAGTCCGTTTCTATGCCACAATTAGCGCTAACTACTGTCCTTGAAGCACAGCTTCATCACAGTGACAGGTTGCGGCTCCTGTGCTGCGTTATATAAATAAAATACCTAAAAAAGTGTTTAATAGTTGTACTTATTGTTAACAAATGGCTCATATTGTTAACTGGATCACAAGTGGAAATAGATTCCATTCGGATTAGCTTTTTCTTTAGCTTGAGTACAACGTCACAACATTATTAGCTTGAGCGCTATTATCGCTAAATTTTAACAAGACTGTTTGTAACTAAGTCACAATTTGTCATTGATGATGGATAAATTTGTGACCAAACTCCTTGTTCAGGATTGGTTCAGTTAGATAAAAACTATAAATTTTAATATTTTAAATATACGTATCGTTAATGATTTGTGTTGGTTTTTGTCACCCTACTTGACTCCTATCCCCTAACTACGGTGTAGTGTAGACGCATTAAGTTGCACATACAGAAGAGGTGCGGTGTCTAGGTATATTCAGTGAAGGCGTAATTCCTTATGAACTGAGTAGAGGGAGAGCATTGCCGAGACTGAACTTGGGTTACGCCAAGCTACGTCGGCCACTGGGGCTGAATCCTCAGGGCTGTCACCATTAGGGATTAGGTGGAGAGCTTCTGGAAAATCATATTGAGTAACCTCTACGGTTCTTCAATACGTGCACCAGACTCTTCGAACGACAAGGTTCGAAGCATGAGACAAACCGATTTTTCATATACCGTCGCAAAGTTTGGCGGTACTTCAGTGGCCGACTATCAGGCGATGCAGCGTTGCGCTGATATTGTATTGGCCGATCCAGCGGTACGACTGGTCGTAGTGAGTGCCTCCAGCGGTGTTACCAATCTTCTCGTTGAGCTTGCTAAAGGGCAATTAACTGAAGCTGAACGCCTCGACCATCTAGCGCAGATCGCGCGTATTCAATACCAAATCCTAGATCAACTACAACGACCGGCACAGCTCGCTGCCGATATCGATGATCTGTTGGTGCAAATGGATAAGCTCAGTAAACAGCGTTTAGGTGGCTTAGCTAATGGTGCCATTAGCGACGCCTTGTTGGCACTCGGTGAGTGTTGTTCTTCCGCACTATTTGCCGAACTGTTGCGGCAACGAAACGAGCAATCGCTCTGTTTCGATGCACGACGAGTAATGCGTACCGACAATCATTTTGGGAAAGCAGAACCAGATTTAACTGCGCTGAAGCAACTGCTAGAGCAGCATCTCCAACCGTTGTTACAGGCCAACCGAGTGGTAACGCAAGGCTTTATTGGTGCTGATAGTGAAGGCAATACTACTACCTTAGGGCGCGGCGGTTCTGACTTCTCCGCCGCATTAATGGCAGAGGCTCTGCAGGCAGAGGTGTTGGCAGTTTGGACTGATGTGGATGGGATCTACAGTTGTGACCCTCGTTTGGTTACCACAGCTCGACCAATACCGGAACTGAGCTTTGACGAAGCGGCAGAGATGGCGACCTTCGGAGCTAAGGTTCTGCACCCTGCGACCATTCTTCCTGCTGTGCGTTGTGGTAGTGCGGTTTTCGTCGGCAAAAGTCGTGCACCGGAGCAGGGCGGTACTTGGATCCGTAAAGAAGTAGCCACTTCACCAGGGTTTCGAGCGTTAAGTCTTCGTAAGCAACAAACGCTACTTACGGTTCATAGCTTGAACATGCTCCACGCCCGCGGCTTCTTGGCCGAGCTGTTCGCTATCTTGGCAAAACATCGGATCTCGGTGGATCTGATCACCACCTCTGAGGTGTCGGTTGCCTTGACCATCGACGACACCGGCTCCAGTGGGAGCGGAGCGTCGCTTATTACCCCTGAGTTAAAGCAAGAACTGGCAACCATGTGCCGTGTAGAAGTGACAGAGCAGCTTGCCTTGGTTGCGGTCATTGGCAACCAGTTAGCTACAACTGCGGGCATTGCCAAACAGGTGTTTGAGGTGCTTGAACCCTTTAACGTCCGCATGATTTGCCAGGGGGCGAGTCCGCACAATCTGTGTTTCTTGGTCGATGCTCAAGAAGCCGAGCCCGTGGTGCAGCAACTGCATCGAACCCTATTGGATGATTAAGGCGTTATCTGTCGGCTGATTGGTTGGCTTAGCGATAGTAGGGTTTCGGTTGATTGGATCTGAGTGATTGCTTGGATTTGATCAACCAACAGCCGATGTAACGCGTCGATATTACGACAACGTATTTTAATGAAAATACTGTAATGGCCAGTGGTGTAATATGCTTCGGTTACCTCTGCTAGTGCCTCTAGTTTCGCCAGTACTGCAGGATAATCTCCCGCTGCTTTTAGATTGATTCCGATAAAACAACAAACTTGATAACCAAGTGCCTTAGGGTCGAGGAGTACCTGAGTGCCATTGATGATACCGGTTTGCTTCATCTTCTCCACGCGCACGTGGATAGTCGCAGCACTGACGCCAAAACGTTTGGCCAATTCGGCGTAGGGGACACGTGCATTATGCTGCAATGCCACTAATACCTGTTTATCCAAATTGTCGATTCGTTGGAAGTCGTGCTCATTTTCAACTGCATTTTGATGATTCATCGAAATTTACTCCACTTTACGTTTGAAACTTAATTGTACAAGCTTATTTGTTTTAGAATCTATTGATGAAGTGCGCTTTTGGGTTAAGGATATGTCCTAGATGACCGCATTTATTAAGAGATCGCTATGAAACAGTCTTACATCCAAAGCCAACGTCAAATTCAGTTTGCTCGTCAATTTTTCAGTCAACAACTTTCACAGCAACTGGGCTTAATCGAAGTACAGGCACCGTTGTTGTGTGAAGTAGGCAGTGGTGTTCAAGATGGCTTAGCTGGTCATGAAAATGCAGTGGCAGTTGCAGTTAAGTCGATTCCTCAAAAGCGTTACGAGGTAGTGCACTCGTTGGCTAAGTGGAAGCGCTCGACTCTGGCTCGCTATCAATTTGGCCAGGGAGAAGGGATTGTGGCGCACATGAAAGCGCTGCGGCCAGATGAAGAGACCATTGGCGCCAAGCATTCGGTGTTGGTTGATCAGTGGGATTGGGAACAAGTGATGTCCGCTGACGGTCGTAAAATTGAAGAGTTGGTGGCGCGGGTAAAGAGCATTTGGGCTGGAATCAAGGCCACTGAAGCAGCATTGGCTGCTGAGTTTGCCATCCCAGAATCACTACCGGCACAGATTCACTTTATCCATGCTGAAACATTGCGAGATCAATACCCACAACTAAGCGCTAAGCAGCGAGAGAGCGAAGTTTGTCGTCACTATGGTGCAGTATTTATTATGGGGATCGGTGGTTCGTTAGCAGACGGTGAGATCCATGATGTACGAGCGCCAGATTATGATGACTGGAGCACTGAAACAGAGCAAGGTGCCGGTTTGAACGGTGATCTCCTAGTGTGGCACCCACTGCTTGAAGAAGCATTTGAGTTGTCCTCAATGGGGATCCGTGTTGATGCGGAGGCTTTGCGTCGCCAATTGCTGCTGGCTGGCCGGGAGCAAGATGAGCAATTGCCATGGCACCAATCGTTATTAGCTGGGCAGCTACCACAAACCATCGGTGGTGGCATTGGCCAATCACGCTTGTTGATGCTGCTATTGGGCAAAAGCCATATTGGTGAAGTGCAATGTGGTGTGTGGCAAGACAGCTGTGCAGCACGGTTGTAATCTGCATTGGCCAATAACTACCAAAGTGGAATGAACGGTTAAGTGCCGTGACAAAAAACGCCAGCAATTGCTGGCGTTTCTAAATATTAACTGCAGCCTAACAATGTCGATTAAGCACGGCGACGGCGAGCTAATAGTGGCAATAGCAACAGTGATAACCAGCCAAGGCTTCCGCTTGAGGAACCGCTCTTCTCTGTTACCTCTACCATAACGGTGACACTGTTTGAGTCGACCGTGCCGTCATTGGCTACGGCTGCGAAGGTTAGAGTAGTTGGTTCAGAAACAATTGGCGCAGTGAAGGTTAGGGTGTTGTTGCTAACGCTAAAGTTAACGTCTGGTCCGCCAGTTTGGGTAACGTTCCAAGTTAGTGCATCGCCATCAATATCGACCGCCTCAAGTGCGATAGATACGGCGGTGTTTTCGGTAAACGATGCTGAAGTAGCTGAAGCGCTTACTGAGGCAACCGGCGCATCGTTAACGTTAGCCACGGTGATGTTGACGCTGGCACTACCAATGACCATTCCGTCAGCATCGGTCGCTTCATATTCGAAGTTGTCCATGCCAAAGAAATCCGCCATTGGGGTATAGGTTGCCGTGAGATCGTCGTTAATCTCAACGGTGCCATTTGCTGCTGCCATAGTTACTGCGATAGCCGTAGGAGCTGGACCTGAGACATCGAGCAATTGAATTGATTCAAGGCTTTGTCCATCGTGACTCGCACTTGCTGTCAACGGGATAGTAACCACGGCAGTATCATTGCCCACTAAGTCAAAGGTCGCCACGGTGTCTTCGGTCGCCTCGACCATATCGTCGGCAGCAACATCAAGCACATTACTGCTAATCTCAGCATTCAAAGCGACCATGCCACCTGCGAGGTTAGCGATCTGTACGTAGCTGTCGGTAACCGGAGCATCGCCACTGCCGTTGTAATAGACGCTGGTTCCTAGGTCACCACCGCTGTTTTCTACCCCCACAGTTAACGCGCTAGGCAACTCGCCAAGCTCTACATAGTTAAACCAGTTGTCACCAATGGCATCGCCATAACCGATGAATGCTTGGAAGGTGTAGCGGTTATCGCTGGTGTCACTCCAAACGGCAACGTTATTCCATTCCACTACGACGTAAGAGCCTAAGCCATAGATGTGAACCGTACCATCACCGGTATCGCCTTCGCTGCCGTCATCCAGATCGAAGTCTGTCCAAAACGGTGCAATAACGTTATTTGGGGCGACGTCACTTGGCAGCATCTGATTGGCGTACGTACCGCTGGTGTCCTGAAAGGAACCCGGGATGATCAGGCCATTATCGGAAATGGTAATGGCACTGTATATTTCACCATTATACTCAATCTCTGGCAGGTCAAAGCTAGCGCTGAACTCATCACAACCACTGTTACAGGCAATTTGGTTATCGGCAGAGGCGAAGCTTCCTACCCCAGAAGTGCCTATAAACGTTGCAGTAAGTACGGCGTTATCTAAAGTGCCTTCCCAGCTTAGATAACCCTCCTCTTCATTGATCTCTTGGCCGCTTGCGCTGGCATTTGATGCAGTAATAACGCCAGAGCCTGCCACCATAGTGATATCTTCAGGAGTACTCATGCGGATAGCAACGGTATTAGCGAAGTTCTTGTTATTAAACACCGCAGTTACCATCGCGGTTTCACCGTAAGCCACCGAATTGGTGTCACTGCTAAATGACAGGGTGTTGGCATCACTCGAAGATTCTGGGAACACCGCGATAGGGAGATGGGCGTTACTATCGCCGCTGAAATCAACTTGGCCAAATACCCAACCGTCTTTGTTGCTAAAAGTGGTGTCTAGTGACACGGTAAAACTGGCGGACTCATCGGCTGCAAGCGCCAACATTGCTGGAGAGACCATTACATCAGTACCTTCAACGGAGGCGCTCAGATCCCAGCTGGCTTCGCTGTCACCACGGTTAGTTACCGTAGCGGTGAATGAACAATCAGTAATACAGGATGCGTTAGCGAAGCTGGCTTTATCAAAGGTCAGTACCGCGTTGGTAGCAGCTTCCAGATCGAGGCGACCGGCACCAATATCAAATGGATCGGCTTGTGTTTCGGCGTCCTCTTTGGTTAACCCCATATTGGTTGCGCTTGAGGTTAATGCGGTTTTAATCTCGATCGCAGACCACTCTGGGTGCATTGAGCGCATCAAAGCGGCAGCGCCAGCAACATGTGGACTAGCCATTGAGGTGCCAGACAACACGGCGTAGTTGTTGCCCTCATTGCCAATCTCATCCGGTGACATGGCCGATAATATGCTGCTCCCAGGGGCAGCAATATCCGGCTTGAGAATATTTGGATTGCCGTTAGGGCCACGGGAGCTACTTGAAGCGGTATTGTCAGCAAATTCGTTATCGACGATGCGAGTTGTGGTTGCGCCAATAGTCGCCATAACCATCTCATTATCGAGTTGAGCCAACGCATCTTCGCCGTTCTTCTGACTAATCATCACTGCTGGAATGGCAGTCTCGTCAAGCGCCATGGTGATGGGTTGGCCGGCGCGGTTGTTGTAAACCACCACTGCGGTTGCTCCTGCTGCGGCAGCGTTATCCACCTTAGCTTGGAAGGTACAACTGCCTCGACTGATCATTGCAATGCTGCCGTCGAAGCTTGCGGCGGCGAACTCATTACAGCCTTCAAAGTTAACCGCGTCGACCGCCACCGCACTAATGACTGGCCCCATCAAATCTTGCTCAAGCTGAGCTGTGCCAGCACCTTCAATCGCCAAAATACCGGTTAAAGAACCAATGGCCAATTCGTTGGCAAAGAAACGTCCATGCGTGGTGTTGGCAACGGTAATTCCTGACTCGATGCAGCCGGGACAGCCAATGGTTTGCGCACCAGAACCGTCGTTACCGGCGGCGCTTACGACAACGACACCAGCGGCTTCTGCCGCTTCAAAGGCTTGTTGATAGGGCGAGGTTGCTGGATCTGCACCAGCTCCACCACCCCAAGAGTTATTGATTACGTCGGCACCATCACTGACCGCATACTCTAATGCTTCCAGTAACATCGCATTGGAACCAGAGGCACGGGTAGGATCTGAAGCGGTCGCAAAGAGTGCCTTGTAAGACATCAAGTAGGCGCCGGGAGCTACCCCAGAGATGGTAACTGCTTGGCCTTGGTATTCGATATCGGTTGGATTACCTACGGCAGTACCAGCAACGTGGGTACCGTGGCCATCAAACCCAAGCGGACTCATGTTTTCCTGCTCCGCCACAGGGAATGTTGGGGTAGACCAACGAGCGACAATCAGCTTGTTGTTACAGAAGGTTTGGTCAACTAGGCCGCAATAGTCGTCGCCGGGTAAGGAAGCGGGAGCTTCGAAGCCCGCGTCATCAAATAGGTCGCTTTCGGGCCGGATCCCTGAATCAATAACTGCAACACGGATCCCGCTACCGGCATTGGCACGATCACCTAAAGCCGCCCAAGCGGAAGCGGCCTTAATCAGATCCAATGATTGATCCATCTGGGTGTAATACATTCGTTCTGGATATACCGCAGTCACCCCTGGGATTGCCGCTAATTGGGCAATGGATACGCCAACGGCGTGTACACTCATACCGTTAAATACGGTTTGATAGTTTTTCTCAACAACAACGCCGGGTAAGCGCTGTTGCAAGGTTTGACGAAATTGCTGCTGTTGACTCAAAAGGTGCTTTCGGTAGGTAATTGCAGCGCTTGATTGAAGGTTGAGTTTGTCGCCTTTGCTTGACGCGGTAGCGTTGAAAGACTCAATGCCACCTTGGTAGGTGGCAATAGGTTGATCGGCCAATTGAACGATATAACGATCAGTATTGCTTACAACGGCCTGACGAGTTTCAGGCTGATGATTTTGGGTACGAGACAATAGCTCGAACGAATCATTTGTTGTTTGGATATTGAGCTGCTGCGGGCCTGCGACCGCAACTCCGGTTAGGCCCACGGCGACAGCAAGTGCAATTTTTGTTTTCATTCTCATTCCTTCCATGCAATAACTCCGAGCGACATCAACCTGCTGCGGTTACCTACGAGTTAGGTCAGTTGAACCTTGTAACACTAGTGCAATAATTTCCCAACAAACTACAGATTGCTATTTGAGCGCTGTTTATTGTTCTTTACAGGCCTAAAAAAGATAATGTGGCTATTGATGAACAAGTTGTGAATCTATGGTTCGGCTTTGGGCAGGAAGGAAGTCGGATTTACGTGGTGGCAGGGAGCTTGAGGAGGGCTGTGGTGCTCATAATTGGTCACTACAAGCCCCGTGCTGGCACGAGGGCTATTGTTTGGCTGTGTAGCAACTAATAAGTGTTGCTCTTTCCAGTGCTGTTAAAGCACTGGCTAGGCGAGTCGCGATACAAGGGTAAAGCACTACCGCTATTGATCTGCTGCCGCATTGGAGCAGTTCAGCGAAGCGTTTTGGACGGCGAGCTAAGGCAAGTGGGGATTCCAAAGGGGGCGAAGCTCCCCCCCCTCATGCATACAAGAATGTGCCGTCGCCACCGCGACATAGTCCCCTAACAGCACCGAAATCGGTGAAGCCGAAGGCTTAAGATAAACTTCAACAGCTCACTACGACACAGCCTATTTAAACGGTGGCGGTGCTACTAGTTCGAGTATCTCAGCGGTGGTTGGTTGCTTAATTGTGAGCTTATGCGCATGCAGTAACAATCGGTCGCTGGCAGCAAGTGCGTCATCGTGAGCGTAGAGCGCATCCCCAAGAATTGGGTGGCCAAGTGCCTGCATGTGGACTCGCAATTGATGGGAGCGCCCAGTCACTGGTATTAGCTCAACTAAGCTGCTGTGCTTGTCTTGTTCAATCACGCGGTAGAGGGTTTGCGATGGTTTACCAGTTTCGTAACACACCTTTTGCAATGGCCGATTCGGCCAGTCGCAGATCAGCGGTAGATCCACTTCACCTTCATTATGTTCGGGGTGGCCCCAAATACGCGCGAGATAACTTTTGCTGGTTTCACGATCGCGAAACTGACGTTTCAGTTCCCGCTCTGCGTCTTTACGCAGGGCAACGATAATTATCCCTGAGGTCGACATATCCAAACGGTGTACATCAAATACCTCACCAAATTGCTCTTTAGCGCGGTTATAGACACTGTCTTTGTGAGCCAGTTCCCGTCCCGGCACCGAAAGTAAGCCGGATGGTTTATCAACCACAATGATGTCATCGTCTTGATGGATCAGGGGCAGGTAAGGATCTGTCGGTGGCTGGTAGGTAAACGGTCGCATAACGGCTCCATAAATCTGGGGCCGCTACAGTAGGAAAACTGCCGCCGTGATGCAACCCTATCGCAAGCTAACTATGGCGTCGATCTCATCGGAGTGAGCTATTACGCACCGCTATTGGCGTTAAATTTGGCTGTGTCGTAGTTAAGTGTTGAGGTTTATATCAACCCTTCGGCTTTACCGATTGCAGTACGCTTTAGGGGAGGATGTCGCGGTGACGACGGCAGCCAAAGGGGAGCTGAGCCCCTTTAGAGTAGCCCTCCAGCCTTAAGTCGCAGTCCAAGCGACTTGGTCGCACAGTTCTCATTTGACGAAAGCTCAAAGGCGGTAGTGCTTTGTCGTTTGCGTCTGCACACTCGTTTAGCTGGTGCTTTAACACTATTGGAAATAACAATTAGTTGCTAAACAGCACTAAAAAACGTTGCTGCCGTTGGCGAACAAAATCGAGAAGGTCCAAACCACGAAGGCTAATGGAATATGCACCAATGCATAAAACATTGAGTCAAGTCGGCTCATGCTGCTGTCGTCCAGCACCAGTAAGATATGAAGCAGGGCAACCAATGGAAGTGCGGCGTACAGAGGCCACATAAATAGTGGCGATCCCGGCCAGATGGTTCTGCCTAATATAGCGATAAACACCATCATAATGGTGACGATAGGGGCTGCACCTATCCGAACCTGATTGGGGTACCACTTCAGCATCTACTACTCCTTGTTGGGTTTGCGAGCCACCAGTTGCGCACTATAGCGATCTGGATTTGCTTGCTTACCCTCAACGTAATGGAGTATTTGCCAGCTGGCAAAGAATTGTTTCAATTCATTAGGCTTTAGAAGGAAGGCGGGGTTACTGGGCCGCCCAATTTCAGCCTGCTTGATGGTGAAGGTTTCATATATCACTAGTCCGCCGGGCTTAACCGCATCTATTAACCACGGAAACAGCTCGCGGTGGAGGTAGTTAAAGCCAATTACCGCGGCAAACTGTTTGCCCGCAAACGGATTGTGGCCATCTTCAAGGTCTTGATGCCAGATGACGGCAGTGGTGCCCAATGCTGTTAGCTGATGTTCAACTCGCGCTAAGGCCTCTTTGTTGGCATCGGTAAACCACAGTGGATGACCCGCTTGCGCTAATGCCAGTCCATTACGGCCGCTACCACAGGCAAGGTCAAGAATTGGGCCACTTGGTAATTGCCTAAATTGCTCCAGTTGGTCAACGAGCAGTTGGCTTGGTTGATTGCTGGTATGCATTAACCTTTAATCTCCTTCCCTCGTAATACCTTGCGATGCCACAGCGAATAGTGACGGAACTGGCTTGGGCCGTGGGCAATAAACACCGATAGTAGCGCGATGAAGCTAAAAAACCACGGAGCGAGCGCAGGGAAGGGGTAACACAGCGCGAGTAAAATAATCTTGCCAATGGTGCACGCGCCCTTTAACTGTACCAGCCACATTGGTGAACGCCAGATCTCCCACGCCAGCAACAGGCAGCCGCTACTCATCGCTAGAATCCACCAATGGCGCCATAGTTCGCTTTCTAAGCCAAATAGGAAGCCGCCGGCACCTCCCATAACACCAAGTACATGGGCGGCACGTAATGTGGTTTTGCCCAATCTTAATACGTAAAATTCGAAGTCGCTGACTGCTTTGCCCATCGGGAGCTCATTGGTTAGAGGAAATTAACTGCCATTGTCAGTGCCTTGCTGACTAAGCTCAAGTGTTGACTTAGAAATGCTGCACCAACACGAACTAATTTTTCACTTTTACGGAGAAAATGCTTACTGACTGCGCAACGACGACGACGTTGCCTGTACATTGCTCAATTTACGGTTAAAATCACTCCCTTTTTCCTAAATCTACTGTGGTAGATTGAATGTTGTAGGAGAAACGGATGTTATCTAATTGGGATATCTTTACCGACTTCGCCGTTGCTGGCGGACTGTTGTTGATCGGTAAATGGCTGCGCGCCAATGTCATCTTGCTACAGAAGCTATATCTCCCAGCTGCGCTGATTGCAGGCATGCTCGCACTGGCTTTTGGTCCTGCAGGACTCGACCTGTTGCCGTGGAGCAGTGCGTTTGCTAGCAACGCCTCGGTGCTAACGGTGATGCTATTTGCTTCACTTGGCTTAGCGACCGACTTTCCATCAATGCATACTTTAATGCGCCGTGCCGGAAGCTTATGGGCCTTTAACCAAATTGCCACCGTTAGTCAGTGGGCTTTTGCCGCGATGGCTGGATTAGGGCTGATCGCATTGGTATGGCCGGAACTGCCACCGGCGTTTGGTATTGTCATGCCAGCCGGCTTTATGGGGGGCCATGGTACCGGTGTTGTTGTGGGCGAAACCCTACAGGGGCAAGGTTGGGAAGATGCGCTCACATTGGCGTTAACAACGGCGACCGTCGGGATCTTCGCTTCCATTCTATGCGGCATGGGGTTGATGCACCTTGGCGTTAAAAAGGGGTGGATCAAAAATTTCGCCACCTTTAATGAGCTCAGCTTTACCGAGCGTCGTGGCCTCATTGTACCGTCGCAACAACAAGCGCTGGCTCGCAATGGTGTGTCGTCGGTTTCTATTGATGTATTTGCCATGCATGCGGCGGTGTTGTTGCTGGTAACCATGTTGGGGTATCACGGCGCTAAGTACCTTTCTAGCTTTCACCATATGGTGCAGGTACCGGCGTTTGTAGCTGCCTTTGTGTTGGGCTTAGTAGCCCGCTTGTTGATGCGTAAGAGCCAAGCCAACCGCTATTTTGACGATGCGATCTTCAGTCATGCCACCGGCAGTGCAACTGACTTTCTGATTGTCTTTGGGGTCGGCGCCATCAAGATCACCATCTTGATGAACTATGCCTTGCCGATAGCGGTGTTGATGATTATCGGCTTATTGTTCAACCTGTTCTTAGTTTTGGTGGTAGCGCCTCGGATCTTAGGTGACAACTGGTTTGAAAAAGCGATTTTCTCGTGGGGATGGTTAACTGGGACCGTGGGTATGGGGATCGCCTTGCTGCGTATCGCCGATCCGAAAATGCGCTCTAAGGTACTGGATGATTACGCCATCGCTTATGTTCCCGGTTCGATAACCGATCTGATCATCGTGTCGATGGTTCCCATCTTGATGATGCAAGGAATGGCCCACATCGCAATTGGCGCGATGTGGGTGTATGTCGCTGCTGTTGTTGCTATTTGGCTGCTGTTTTTGGGCGGTAAAAATCGCTTAGCTACGCGCTAAATTGGCCTAATTGTGGCTCCAATTGGCTCAGCACCTGCTCGGCCATGTCGAGCCACCCTTCGGCGCTTAAAGCGATAGGGCGAACCTCTTTAACCATTGCGATGGCTTCACTTGGGGGCAGTTTCTCTAACTGCATCACTAAGTAGGCCATCAGTAAGCCGGTTCTGTCTTTGCCACTGCGACAATGGATAAGGACGGTTTGGCCTGAGGATAATACCGGCTCTAGCTGATGCCATGCCTGAGTTAATCCCGCTAAACAGTGTTGTTCATCGCCAGCCTTAGGAGGAATATTAGGCGGCAGTTCAATATGCAGATGTTCAATCTGATATTGGCATAGCTCTTTGCTATCAACCCCAACGGCATCGTTGAGCGACACCACTAAATCGATCCCAGTCTCAGCCAGTTCAGCAATCTTCCACGGATCCTTATTAGGGCCACTGCGTCCTGCAATTTGTCCCGGCACCAACCAAAACAACTTATCCATAGTTTATCCTTCATTTTGCTAGCCAATGAACCAACTGAGGCAGATTGTGGGAGCCTTTTAATAATGACGCAATGGCCATATTCCGGTAACTATTGCTGTCACATCAAACAATTAGCTAAAGTGGTCGCAAATTAAGCAATTACATTATGGCATTCAGTCAAAGGAGCGACACGATGAGCCACAGTTTTAAAGGCTGGCAGTTTCAACATTATCCTGTAGGTATGCCAGACAGCAGCACCGTCACCTTAGTAGAGGAGCAGCTCGGTGATCTCAGCACGGGGCAGGTGTTAATTAAAAACCTATGGCTGTCAGTGGATCCCTACATGCGTGGACGGATGATCAACACCAAAAGCTATGTACCACCATTTCAACCCGGTGAACTGTTGCAAGGTGGTGCCATTGGTAAGGTGATTGAGTCGAATAACCCGCAGTTCCCAGTTGGCGCAGAAGTAATGCACATGCAAGGCTGGCGAGAGTTAGCTATTAGCGATGGCAGTGATCTGACAGCGGTTGGCGGCCACGGTTTACCGCTGCAAAACTATCTGTCGGTGATGGGGTTAACAGGGCTTACTGCTTGGGCAGGTTTGAACAAAGTGGGGCAACTGAGAGCAGATGATGTGGTGTTTGTTTCTGGTGCTGCTGGAGCGGTGGGTTCAATTGTGTGCCAGCTAGCAAAGCTGGCTGGCGCCAAGGTAATTGGCTCCGCTGGCAGTGACAGCAAGGTCGCTTGGTTGAGCCAGCAACTTGGTGTTGATGCCGCTTTTAACTATAAGCACAGTGACGACTTAACTGCGACGTTAAAATCATTGGCTCCGGAAGGCATCAGCCTGTTTTTTGATAATGTCGGGGGCGCTCATCTGCAAGCGGCAATGGCCAACATGCAGGACTTTGGCCGTATTGTCTCTTGCGGCATGATTGATCAATACAATGCTGAAGCGCCGGTAGCTGGGCCAACCAATATGGCAGACTTTATCCGTCGCCGTATTCGCATGCAGGGCTTTATTGCTTCGGACTTTATGGCAGATTACCAACAGTTTGCTGCTGATGTTGGTGGTTACTTGATGGCAGGAAAGTTGGTTAATCAGGAAACCGTAGTAGAGGGGATTGAATCAACCTACGACGGTTTCTTAGGTTTATTTAGTGGTGCTAATACCGGCAAAATGTTGGTCAAGCTGTAGGCTCATAGATCCACTGTTCGGTCGCTTCTCAGCTGTTGATTAGCTATAGAAGCGACCGTTGGTTTCCAATCGGGGGTGATAACCGGCTAAAACCATTCATTCATCACTACGTGGGTAGTGATTTTGTTGATCTCTTCCCAACTCTCTATCTCTTCACGCAATTGATGTAACCGCTGCATCGACGGTGCTCTAACCAATATCAGTAGATCGATCTGACCACTTATCCCATGACAACTGTGCAATTCGGGAAATAGGCGCAGCCGTTGCGCCAGTAATTGGCAGCTTTTCTGATTGTGTTGGATCTCAAAGTAGGCACTGACATCAGTGGCCGCACTGGAACGCAATAGCACCCGATACCCCTGAATTATGCCGCTTTGCTCGAGCTTTTTAAGCCGATCCGCAACAGCACTGCGAGATAGATTTACCTGTCGAGCGAGTGCAGAAGTGCTTTGCCGAGCATCCTGACGCAGTGCGGCAATGATGGCTTGATCGTATTGATCTAAATCGACCATTTATATTCCTATTAAAATTATGGTTACAACCGTTAAATTGACGGTTACAACCGGCATCTCAGTATCAATCTTCGGCGTATACTGTAGCGATTCAGTCCTAATTCGGAACCCAAATGACTCAGTTAAATCCCACCATAACGCGTTGGCAGGGGGTAGGGTTACTTTCTACCGCGCTGCTGGGAACCAGCGTATTTATCCTACCGCAATTAACCGTTAAATTGGCGGCCGATGGAGCCGTGTTTGCTTGGGCATTGTTGCTACTGGCGATGCTGCCTGTCGCATTGGTGTTTGCTAAGTTGGGTCAGCTTTACCCAGATGCTGGCGGTCCGTCATGGTATGTCCGACAGGCATTTGGTGAGCGGGCAGGGGCAGCGATCGGTTTGTTATTTTTGGCGGTTGCTCCGATTGGTTTGCCTGCAGCGATGATGATGACCATGGCATTTGCCGATCTCTTGGTGCCCCTTGGTGAGGAGGCAAAGCTTCTATTCGAGTTGGGTTTGATGGCGATGATGTTGGCGCTGAACTACCGTGGCTTACAGCTATCTGGTCAGCTCCAGTTTGGCTTAACCATTGTTATTTTAGCGGTTTTTGCCGCGATGATATTGGGAAACGTTGAGCAGATTAGGGCTCCTCAGTTGGATCAACTCAGCGCTGCGCCGGTGCTAACTGCAGCTGGCGTTGCCCTGTGGGCATTTCTGGGCGTCGAAGCTTTTAGCCACCTCTCCGCGGAGTTTAAGGATCCGCAGCGGGATTTTATGCCTGCGATGATGTGGGGCACGATACTGGTTGGTTTGGTTTATATGGCTGGTACCGCGCTGGTATTGGATGCGGAGCAGGAGGGGGTAGCGATAGCTACACTGTTTGATCAGTTATTCGGCGGCGGCGGAGCGGTTGTTATCGGTGGCCTTGGTGTATTGGCAGGCATCGCCACTATGAATACCTATTTTAACTCGATGGCGCGATTAACCTGGAGCTTAGCTAAGCAAGGTTATTTGCCGCAGCAGTTTGTGCAACTAAACAGCGCTCAGGTGCCGGCGCGAGCGCTGGTGATGTTGGCACTATTGCAGGGTGCATCATTGCTGCTTTCGTATTGGTTGCAGTGGGATTTTGAGCATCTGCTAGCGCCATCCAATGGGATTTTTGTGTTGGTGTATCTGTTATCGATGTTGGCAGGATGGCGTTTGCTTGGGCGCCGCTATAAAGTCGTGACGGCAATGGCGTCAGTATTGATTTTGCTACTGGGCTACAGCGTTGGTACCCATATGTTCTATGCCATCGGCGCGTTACTCATTGCAATGCTGTTGCTGTGGTTAAAACCAAAATCAGAAAATGCCTGCGCTTAGCAGCAGAACGGGAGATAATGGCTACTGACATTCCTCAGTAGCCAATGTAATGCGAATAGATAAATACCTTGCCGACAACACCGAACTCACCCGCAGCCTAGCTAAACGTGAGCTAAAAAGTGGCGCTATCACCTGTGATGGTGAGGTGGTCAAGAACCCAGGTTTCCAAGTATCTGAAGATAGCGATGTATGCTGGCATCACGAGACTGTGGGCGCTATTAATACTCGTTACCTGATGCTTAATAAGCCGGTAAATACCATCTGCTCCAATATCGATGAGGTACACCCATCGGTACTCGGATTGATTGATCTACCATTGACCGAACGGTTGCGTATTGCCGGGCGCTTAGATGCCGATACCACTGGGTTAGTGTTGCTTTCCGAAGATGGGCAGTGGTGCCATCGGATCACCTCACCAAACTATCACTGCCCCAAACGTTATCGTGTTGTTCTGGCTGAGCCGCTGTGCGCGGAGGCTGAGGCGCAGTTCGAGGCGGGTGTTGAGCTACATAATGATGGCTTAACTCGACCAGCGACCTTAACTCGAATCTCTGAGGTTGAGGTGCTACTGACGATCAGCGAGGGCAAATATCATCAAGTGAAGCGTATGTTTGCTGCGGTGAATAACCGAGTTGTTGGCTTGCATCGTGAACAGGTTGGGGCGATTGAGCTCGACCAAGAGCTTAAACCGGGCGAGTGGCGCCACCTTACTCACGCCGAAGTTGTGGCATTTTTGAGTTAATTCCAGCTGAAATTGCTAAATAGGTATAGGGTTACAGTAGATTGTTAACTCAGAGGAGGTGCTGTCATGAAACGATGGCACTGGTTGTTACCCTGCACGTTAGCTTGCGGTGCCGTTGCGCAAGCGGATACGCTAATTGATGCCAGCGAGCCGGATACGTTAGTCACGCTATTACAAACCCATGGCGAGGCGGTGATGGATCGTGATGCTGTGGGTGATCCGCTGATAATAGGCCAGTTTCAAGGGGCCTATTACACCATTAGTTTCTATGGCTGTATTCGTGGCCATTCTTGCCAAGATCTTATGTTTAATGCCGCGTGGGAAAACAACGGCATTGAACTGGCGACGATAAATCAGTGGAACAGCAATAACCGTTACGGCAAAGCCTTTTTTGATGACGTTGGCGATCCCACCATCGAGATGGCGGTTAACCTCAATTGGGGGGTGAGCCGCGATAACTTTATGGACACGGTGGAGTGGTGGTTTGCTTCGATGCAAAAATTCTCACAAGAGATCGGTTATTAGCGTCGTTGCGGCAACTGTAATTGATGTTGTTGAAGTAACCCAGCGCCATGCTGATTATAGCTCTGCTCCAGCCAGCGTAATTCACCGCTCTGATTGAGCCGTAATACTGAGCTATTACGGGTTCCGTATTGGTCACTATGGATAAATATTGACGACAATAACTGCTCCATCGATGCTGGGACCCCAGTACTAGGTAGTGCTGCCGCAGTAGCTTGGGTTGGATCCCGCAGCAGCGCTAATAATGCTTTATCGCTGCCAACTGCCAAGTTTTCGCTGAGTCCACGTTTTAATCGCTCCACCTTGGGCCACGGTGTATCGAGTAGGTGGTTGGATAGTCCGTAGAGGCCGGGCTCTAACGTGGTAACCGTGGTTTGGCCGCGGTTGGAGTGGTAGTGCAAGCCATTGTCATCGAGCAAAAGTAGGTTATAGCCTTGATAGTCCTGCGGGCGGAGTTGGTGCACGAATTGGTGGGCACTGCTATCAGTGCCTAGGTAGTCGCGAATTAAGTCGCCCCGAGAGCGCCGAGCTGCAGCCATTGGCATCGAACGGTAGTTAGTAACCAGGGCAATCTTACCGTTAAGGCTGGCGCCCATCCAACTGCCGCCAGCTTGAAGATCTTGTCCAGCAAATAAGCTGGGAGACTCTGGCCAAAAGTGTGCTGCAGTGGCTGGGCGTTGATAAAACTCATCGCGATTGGCAATAAGCAGCAACGGTTCTTGACTGTCTGGTTGCCAGTTCCAAGCGCAAATACACATAACAACAACTTCCCTAGTAGTTTGATTCAATAGGAACAAACCAATGCATCGGTTGCAACAAGTGTTAGCTAAGTAAGCCAACATAGGCTTAGTTAGCTAAAATTAATTGGCTTGTGGCAACACGTCGATCGCCGTCATGGTGGCGCGATATCGATAGGGCATAACAGCATGTTCAGGAGTAGTTTATGACCGCCGAATATTGGGAGTGGGTAGGCTATCTAGCCTCAGTCGTAGTAGCGATATCGTTGATGATGTCTGACATCAAAAAACTGCGTTGGTGGAACCTATGTGGTTGCATCTTGTTCGTGGCCTACGGCAGCGCGATTGGGGCGACCCCAGTGGCACTGGTGAACGGCTTTATCGTCTGTATTAACGTCTACTATCTGATTCAGATCTATCGTCATGAAGCCAATCAGTTGTAATCATTGATGGATAACGGTATCGAGTGCAGCGTCGACGACTTGAATTTATATTTGTGGAAACGGTTGTTTGTAAGTATTTGTTTCATAATAAAATGAAAATTACTTGGAGAATTTTATGCTTTTAACCTAACGGCATTAACTGCTGACGTTGAGCAGTAGGGTAATGCCGTCAGAGTTTATAATTTAATTAAAAGTTTATTTTGTTGAAGATAAGCTTGTTAATCTCCACTCTAAATCAGTAATTTACTCAGTTTACAGATTTTTAATCTGCTGTGAACACAGCGTTTCACCTACGAACTGTAAGGATTTGAACTATAGTCATCATGCTGTATTTTTCCTACCGTATTTATCTATGCAGACACCGTAAATCGTTAACTTGATACAAGTTTTAAGGTATCATTTAAAAAGGATTTTTTATGATTACTGGTAATAGTGAATCACTGTTTTGTGATAGCAAGACTAAAGATTTTAAAAGTGCAGTTGAGCCTGAAAAATTACTAGGGCAAGTATTGGGTGATCTGCTGCTGATTGATTATCAAATAGCAATTAATTTTATTGATTCTAATATGGCTGACCGGTTAGTTGCTTACACCTGCTGTCGAGCAATTGTGCTGATGAACTGCCCCAAAAATATTAATTTGGAGCTATTATATCGATTCAATAAAATTAGAGGGTTATTACATAGTGACGATAGCGAGCTCACATGCAACAAGGCCATTGCTCATCTTAAAAAAGGGGGGATTTGGCTCCCTAAGTCATTGATGGAAGCCTTTTTTGACCACCACCACTCATCGCAGCCCTCTGAAGCACAGTTAAGTAACCGGCAAAGACAGATCCTTGAATTATTACTTATGGGTTATGATAATAAAAAAATTGCCGAACAACTCTTCATTAGCATTAATACTGTTAAGGTTCACCTACATAATATATATCGTGTTTTTGATGTACATAATAAAAAGGATGTTATCAACAGACTTAATGATATCAAACAAATGGATAATATTGTTGAGGCAAAATGGGGTAAATCATAATGGTGCCATTAGCGATTAAGGTTTACCCATTTGGTTTTAGCACAAATGAGTTGAAAAAGATAAAGATAGAAGCTGACTTTTATAAAATAAAGGTCATCACCATAGCCAACTCAGAAAGCGAACTCGGTACTACTGAAGCCAATGTTGCTTTAGTAAACGCAGAATGGTTAATGAATTCTGAAGCGGCAATGCTGGGTTCTATGATGGCACTTCCTTGGTTGATTGTTAGCGCTTCTACTAAACCTGAACAAGCATGGCTTGAACATTACCCTCAGAGTCGGGGAGTTATCTCTTTGCGTGATGATAGCCTATTACAACGAGCTATAATCTGTATTTCTCTCGGGGGTTATTGGTTGTTGGGTAGCAAGTGTGGTGGCAATAAAGTAGTAAAGCAGCAACCGGTTGACCTGTTAACGACTAAAGAGCTTGAAGTGTTGTCTAAGGTAAAGTTAGGTTGCCGTAATAGCACTATTGCTGCAGCTTTGTGCATGAGTGAACACACAGTGAAATCCCACCTGTATCATATATTTAGAAAGTTGAATGTTCACAGTAGAACCGAGGCTGTCGCCTTAGCATTTATTAACTAACAACAGAGCTTATAAATACCTAGTTTAGAAATTCTGTTGTTACTGTTCTATCGTAATCTCACCCAACTCAATTAGAACTTGGTCAGAGTTCGTCACCTTAACAGTTATCGAGTTTGAGCGGCCTAACTGCTCGTACATTTCGATGTGATAAGACCCCTCTGGGATCATGTCGAGCTCAAACTCGCCGTTCAGACCAGTATAAAAGGGATAGCTATTATCGTTATCAGGGGAGACGAGCTCGCCGACCTTATCGACTAAGGGGTGCCGGTACTTATCGATTAATATACCGCTGACAAAGTAACCCTTTAGTAAGTCCAAATTAATGCTACTGCCGCGGCGCAGTCCGCCATAAACCACAAAGTCGCTATAATTCAGCTCTTCGTCGAACTCGAGCACGTCACTATCAAGCCTGAATGCTCGACTGCCTCGATTATCGATGGAGATTACTGCGCTATTGCTTCCACCATCTTCAGCCCGAATCAGGCTTAATCGCCCGTAATCTCCTTGTTGTAACGCATAGTGTTCCATCTGCTCGGACAGGGAAACAATGGTAAAGCTGCTTTCGATAGGTGAGGTTAACGCCCAACTGCTGCCAGCCCAAGCGATGCCTGACTCTAATCCTAGTTCAGCTGTGCGTTGGGGGGCATCGGAGTCTTCATTTCGGCTCGTTAAGCGAGCACGGTAGTTTAAGTTATCCAATTTTTGCCGGTAAAAAAGGTCAGCACTCTCATATTTATCATCGATGAAATTGACTGATGCGCGCCAATCTTTATGCGGGTCATAGTGGGATAGGTTGAGTTCACTTTCGAGTTGAGAACGTTGCGAATCATAACGACTGCGTGCATATAGGTTTTTACCTGCAACTCCCAAAGGAATGGAAAAGGATAACGTCACATTTTGTTCGTACCTACCCTGTTGCTCTTGCCAGCTGAAGTTGAGTCCGGCATTGATGTTATTAGGCAGAGTAAAGTTGCTGTTGATGCTGGCTCGTTGGCTATTGACCGTAGATGATTGCCAATCGACGTTGTAATTGAAGCTGAAGTAGCTGTTGGGGAGGCCAATATCAATTCCAGTGGAAATAGTGGCTCGGTGCAGTAAGTCGCTGTCGTCCTGATTACTGTCACTTAACTCATAGCGGATATTGGAATAGCGTAACCACTTGATTGGCCAATGTGGGACAAACAACGCAACGGCTCCTTGGTAGAGTTCTTGTTGCTGTTGTTTACGCCAGTTTGTATCAATACTAAGGAAGTTATCCCCTAGGGCAAAGTAGTGCAGTAACCCTAAGTATCGGTTGTCTTGGGACCAGTCGACAATCGGCGATAGAGTCCAGTTCGGGGTTAGCCCATAGGAGAATACGGCGGAAGCAACAGGCTCATCATCAAGGATCTCTTTAACTCCACTTTGGTCATACTCTTGTCGATAGCCCAACACCCATTGGGTTTCAATATCCCCTTGTTGCAGCAAATTAGGATGGTCAACCACATTAAAGAAGTGTTGAACTAGGAGCCCAGATTGGTCTTGATATCGAACCTCCACTTCATTGACGCCACCAGTGGTGGGAAGGTCATTAAGATTGTACTGCCCTGGCGCTAAGCGCACGGTTCGATATGGCTCGCCGTTGATAATAATCTCGACTCGCGCCGCCGACTCTAATGTAAACGGCAGACTGTTGCTGCGCCGATAGGTGCGGATATACTCAGGCTGATAAGAGTAACTTAATCCAAATAGGTCATCATCAATCTGCCGTTGGATATCAGTTTCGGTCCGAATATCACCAAATTGAATAAACCCTGTGTCGTTGGGTAAATCGCCCATCAGTCGAGTTCTGTCTCGTTGCCACCCATTGTTACTGCCATCTTTCAGATAGAAGTAACTGTGTCCATCCTCTAAGGTTACTGGTCCCCAAGCCACCCCGGTTCTTAAGGCGAGAGTATCGCCAAACTGTTCAGTATCCGACAGGTTGTGACTGTGGGTTAAGTAGGCATTAACTACCCCTGAAAAGTTATGTGGCTGAGCTTTATAAAATCCGTCTGGTACTCCTGGGTTGGTGTAACCGAAATTCAATTGCTGCCGTTTGCGATCCGCTATTGGAATCGTCACCGTCAATTGCAACGTGTCCTCATCGTAATGGGTTGGCCAGCCTAAGCCGTTGAGTTCATCGGCGCTGATCATCCGTTCACTCATTAGTGGGCTGATTTCAGTTAACTTGGCGGGGCTAAGAAGTGGCTGCAGGGCTTGTAATAGTTCATCGCCATTTAAAGCCCAATAATCTGGGTCGTCATCAGCCAATAATCCTTCTAGCTCTAGCGCTCGTCCAGCAAGCTCAACGTCGATAGCGAATGGAATGATTTCAGCGTGTAACGGGGCTATCAGCAGTGCCAACCATAGCCTAAGGCCATAGTTTGAGATGGACTTCATTGTTGTTGAGTAAGTTCTGCTTGCAGCGAGCCTGAATCCAGAGAGCTGGCTGGCAATGTTAAGGTGAAGTGGCTGCCAGCAAGTACATTAACATCGGGTAAGCGATGGCTGTACTGATGCTGTTGTCCACTACTGTCTGTTAAAGATAACCCCCAGTTTTGCAATATTTTATGTTTGGTGCCGCTATTACTTAGGGTTAGGTGCAGTTGTTCATCTTGTCGTGCGGTTACGTTGAGACTTGGCATCGCCTTCTCTGGGCTGACATAAAGCGCGGTGACAAATTGATACTTTGCTTTTACTCCCGATAACTCTGAAGCGTCTACATCTTTATCACTTTGCAAAAAATTGACTCGGTAAGCGACTTCGCTATTAAGAGAGCGCTTGCCTAAATACATTAATTTAATGCGCTTGGTTTGCCCAGGTTCCAGTATTACCCGGGCAGGAAATGGCCTTAACTCCTTTGCCGGTTCAGTAAACTCTCGGCCTTCATCATCGAGTAAGCGGTGGTATGTGCTGATTTCAAATGCGGTTCGACTTGCTGCTTTATTTTCAAGGGTGTAGCTGATGGTTTTAGTCTTGGGCGAGATGGTCTGGTTCATCGGTGAGATAGTGAAATTAGCCCAAGCGCAGACGGGCAGAAACAGCATTACGAGAGACAAGCGACGCATATAACCTCCTTGTTACTGAATGAGGGGAGGGCTCCCCCTCATTTATTTCCGTCAGTTAAAGAGTAACGATACTGAAGGTCAATTGGTCGCTGTAAGCACCAGCAGGAACCATGCTGAAATCATACTCAGTCATAATGAGTCGGAAGGTATTTTCCGCTAGAGGGCTGGCCGCTCCAGAGCTATCTGCCACATCATAGGTCCCCATTGCTGCAGTTACCCCGACTGCGTCAAATGCGCTGATGGTTTGGCCGAGGTTATTTGTACCTGGTGGGGTTCCGTTTTTAAGTTTGTATGGAACGGCATGTGCGGAGTTAGCGCCATTGACTAGTTTGCCGTGGGCAATCGCCAGAGTGACTTTGTAACCATTGGCCGCGTTGCATTTTACCGCACCGGTAATTAGCTGTTGCGCATCGCCATCTAAGATGTTGAGTTCACCGGTTGACGTATAACTAGAACTCAAGCCACTGACGCCTACTCCTGCTTCATCCGAACCTCCGAAGGCCAAACCGATGGAGCAGACCTCTTCTACGGTTTCCATAATCTGAACTTGTGCAGAGCGTTCGTCTGCCATAGCGCTCGATGCAGCAAGCAGTGCTGCTGCAGTTAATACAAATTTTTTCATCACTGATTTCCTTACGTGAATAATGACCCAACTCTTGGGCTGTATGGAGCGTGGCCGCCGCCATACTGAGATCAGTTTTAGGGTATGTAAGGTAAACGCGACTCAGTCGAAAGACTGATATTTGCTGAGTTTAGGGAATATAAACTTCTAGTTTAATTCGATACGGGAAAAGTTTATCGGGGCGGTCGATTAATTGATTTGGAACGCCAATTTGTAATCGAACTGAGGCGGGCGGCGACAGCTGGGTTGTGAGATGGTTGAGGCTTAGCCATAGGCATCTTTGCTGCTGTTTTCTCTATCGCTCCCAACGAGCAAACTTACCGTTACGTAGGAACGCATTGCATTGATCGGCGACCTCATTGGTTAGCAGCATGCTGGTATGGGTAACGTGCAGAATTAGGTGGTCGCTCATCCCCTCCAGTTCTGTCTCATCTATCTCTACCGTTCCGTCGCTGTCACTGCTGGTGGCACCGGTAACCATGCCGATACCAACGCTGCGATTACCGGCGAGGCTGCCAAGTTGAATTGGGCTTTGCCACGCAGTTAGAGCATTGAATATGAGGCCGTGTTCGACTGAGTTGCCTAATATTTTGGTCATTCCCCATTCACTCACTCGTTTGGCCATGCGCGAGCTGCGTAATGGGCTGCCTAAGGTTACCACTCGCGATTTGGGATGAAGCGAACGCTGATGCACATAGTGGCTCAGCATTACCCCACCTAAACTGTGGCCAATTAGATAGCAGGGTTGGTCAGCACTGAGCTCCGCATCGAGGCGGGCAAATAACTCATCTCGGTCAATGTTTACGGTGTTGTAGCCGATGCACTTGGTACGCCAACCGAGCTGTTGCAGCTTCTTTGCTAGGGGCCACATCATTACCGTTTTCATATAGAGTCCGTGCAGCAACAAGACTTTAACCATGTCGTTTGACCTCATTCCGCTGGGTAATATGTGGTTTGACGCCACATAAGGGAGAGTTATGGTGCTTTGCGGTAAAAAACAGCACTTGTATGCCAACCAAGGGAACTGTGATGAAGATCACTTGTGGTGTGCCGCTATTACACCTTAACCTAATTGCGCTTCCTTTTGAGAGAAAACTGATGACTTGCGTAACTTATTATTACGCTCGATTTTGCCAGCCCTAATGGTATAAGTTGAGTGTAATCCACTGAACTAACTGCCATTAGGGCTAATTGAAAACCGACCGAAGGTCGCGGATCAATTGGCAAGATGGTGTTGGTTTCGGACGCGCAGCCTCTCTCCTCCTCTTCCCAATTCCCCGTCCTGACGTTATTCAAACTACTAAGAAGTTGAACAACGCATGATGAATCGCAGTAAATTTGTTGGGGCAACCCTAATTGTCGCAGGCACCTCCATTGGTGCTGGAATGTTGGCACTGCCCCTTGCCACCGCCGCGATTGGTTTCTGGCCAGCGATGGCATTAATGGCAGTCACCTGGGCACTATCCGCTTACAGCGCCTTGTTGATGCTGGAAGTAAACCTTAAGACCGGTGAAAACCTCAACCTGCACAGCATGACCGGCAAAGTACTTGGTCCTCAAGGCCAGTGGTTGGGCATGGCAGCTATGCTGGCCTTGTTGTACGCCTTAACCGCGGCCTACTTAAGTGGGGGCTCGTCACTATTGCTGCTGAAGCTCAATGGCTTTGTTGAGCTTTCCCCTACTGTTGGTGCCATCCTATTTGCGATATTACTCGGTTCTTTGGTTGCTGGCGGAGTAAAGTACATCGACGCTGCCACCCGAGTGTTGTTTACTATCAAGATGATCGCGCTAGGCGTAGTGCTGTGCGGCTTACTACCGCAGCTGGATCTTAGTTATGTTGCAGCAACCGGTAGCGCCGACACCAACGTGTGGATGGCGGTGGTACCAGTACTGATCACTTCGTTTGGTTTCCATGTGTGTATCCCAACGTTAGTGCGCTACCTTGACGGTGATGTTGTTACCCTGCGCCGTGCCTTGTTAACCGGTTCGCTATTACCGATGGTGTGTTACGGCCTGTGGTTACTGGCGGCACTAGGAAGCTTGTCGATGCAAGAGCGTGCAGCATTGTCTGAGGGCGATGCCTTAGTTACGTTAGTGCAAAGCTTGAGTGCAAAATCGCAATGGAGTGGTATTGGCCAAGCCTTAACATTGTTTGCTGATCTGGCGTTAATTACCTCATTTTTCGGTGTCAGCTTGAGTCTATTTGATTACCTTGCTGAGCTGTTTCGCCTCGGTAAAAACGCCACTGGCAGAGTCCTAAACTGGGGCCTGACCTTCGTGCCGCCACTGGTATTGGCTGTCTTCTTCCCTGGAGGGTTTGTTGCGGTGTTGGGTTATGCGGCGGTGCCATTAATCGTATTGATGGTAGTACTGCCAGTGATGATGGCTCGTCAGTTGCGCCGGCAACAGCGTGAACCTGAATACCAAGTGAGGGGGGGCAATATGGCGTTGAACGGCGCTACCTTTGCCGGCACCTTAGTGATTGCCGCTCAGCTTTACACTAGTTGGTAAGTACTTGTTTCCATGCTCTTAACCTCCTGAGCAAAGCCATGCTAGCCTTGCTGATTATCAGCAAGGCTAGAGATGGAGTAAGGGATGAAACAGTGGATGTTACCTTTGTTGGCGTTGGCCAGCAGTGGTGTTGCTCAAGCAACTGAAGGGATGTGGCAGCCGCATCAGCTACCGGCTTTGAAGGCTAAGATGGATGCCTTAGGCTTCAACATGGATGCCAATAAGATGGCTGATCTTGGTGCCTTTCCGATGAATGCGGTGATCAACTTCAATGGTTGCAGTGCATCATTCGTTTCCCCTCAGGGCTTAGTCGTTACCAATCACCACTGTGGTTACGGCGCCATCGCTTACCACTCGACTCCAGCAGATAACATTCTTAACGAGGGCTTTCTTGCCAAACGATTAGAGCAAGAGAAACCACCGGTTCCCGGTTACAAAATTTGGGTAACGGAATCGATGACTGATGTTACCGCCAAGGTGCTTGAACCTGCCGCCAAGCTCACCGGTGCCGATTACTTTGAAGCGATAGAGCGTAATAAAAAGCGCTTAGTTGCTGCTTGTGAACAGGCACCATCCAGCCGTTGTGGTGTTTATAACTTTCACCACGGTGCCAGCTATTTTCTGGTACAAGAGTTAGAGATCCGCGACGTACGTTTGGTTTACACCCCAGCGATGTCGGTGGGCAAATATGGTGGCGATATCGATAACTGGATGTGGCCACGCCATACTGGTGATTACTCCTTTTTTCGTGCCTATGTTGGCAAAGATGGTAAACCGGCTGAATACAGCAAAGATAACGTTCCCTATGTGCCAAAGCGCTTTCTTAAGGTCTCCAGTGCAGGCTTAAAAGATAACGATTTTGTCATGGTGATGGGCTACCCAGGCCGCACCAACCGTTACCGTACAGCAGCAGAGGTCGAGTTTGCCTTTGAGCAAAACTACCCCAAATCAATGGATCTGCGTAACGAGCTGATCGATATCATCAAGGCCAACGCCGCCGAGGGCTCAACCGCTCGCTTGGCTTACGCAGGCACTCTAGCTGGCTTGGCCAACTACGCTAAAAACTTCCAATCGATGATTGAAGGCTATCAAAGTTCGGACTTTATCGAGCGCAAACGAGCGCAAGAGCAAGCGCTGTTGAAGTGGATTGAAGCTGAAGATGAACGCGCGGCTCAGTATGGCAAGGTTAAACTTAAGCTCGATAGTCTGGTCGAACAAACCCAACAGCACCTCGACCGTGATCTGATCCTTGGTTACCTCTATTACAACCAAATGTTTACCACAGCGCAGAGCCTCTATCGTTTAGCCAATGAGAAACAGAAACCGGATCTAGAGCGCAAAAAAGGCTATCAGCAGCGGGATTGGGACAACATGCGCGCGCGTATTACTCGAATGGAGCGGCGCTTTGATCCTAAGGTAGATAAGGCGATCCTGTTGCATCTATTAGAGCGTTACGCGCAATTGCCGAGTGATGAACGCATAGAGGCGTTAGATGTTGCCTTCTTGATAGGCGAGTCATTCAACCGTGACAAGGTTGCGGCTCAGTTAGATGCGATGTACGCCAATACCGCCTTAACCAGTAGCGCTAATCGTTTAGCGTGGTTGGATAAAACCGTGCCGCAATTTAACGTTTCTGATGACCCATTTATCAAGCTGGCGGTGGCTTATTACGATACCGTGATAGCTAAAGAAACCTTAGATAAGAAGATCGATGGTGAGTTGCTCAAAGCGCGCCCCGCTTATATGAATGCCATTATTGCCCATAAGCAAAGCATGGGGGATCTGGTTTATGCTGATGCCAATTCAAGCCTACGGGTCAGCTTCGGCACTGTTAAAGGCTACTTCCCTAAAGATGGCTTATACGCAGCACCATTCACCACTTTGGAAGGCTTGGCGAACAAGGCTACAGGGGTAGAGCCCTTTGATGCCTCAGCTGCGCAGCTAAAGCAAATTGCCGATAAGAACTACAGTCATTACTACGATCTGAATGTTGGTTCGGTACCGGTGAATTTCTTATCGACGGTTGATACCACCGGCGGTAACTCAGGTTCGGCTACCGTTAACGGCAACGGTGAGCTGGTGGGGCTGTTATTTGATGGCGTCTATGAAAGCATTATTGCCGACTGGGATTATGATCCAGCCAAGGCGCGCTCTATCCATGTAGATAGCCGTTACATGTTATGGCAGATGGAGAAGGTTGATGGTGCGACTAACCTAATCGAAGAGATGACGGTGGTTAAATAAGCTGCAGTTGAAAGCTTAAAGGCCAAGTTAATCATATACTTTGGTTTATAGGCCCAGTAGTATCAGGGACGTACGATACAGTGCGACCATCGTATAATGGTATTACCTTAGCTTCCCAAGCTAATGACGCGGGTTCGATTCCCGCTGGTCGCTCCACATTTAGCCTCGAACTTGTTCGGGGCTTTTTGTATCTAGCGCCCATGTGCGAATTTGCTGATGGAAATGGAGTCCACCCCGATGCTAGCGCAACTGGTATGGCGGGATGACTCCAATCTCTACCTAAGCTTTGGTGCAAAGCCTGCGCGGTAAGGCATTAGAGCAAACAGCAGTGAAGTACGCGGACTAACCAATCTTATGCTTTGGTTAAAGCTGCAACGACAACAGGGCTGTGATATCAGTAACTCCGCGGCCGACCAGCCGTCGGTCACGGTTAGTGGGTTAGCCTGAGCTCCGTAGTAGTTGTGGGCACCTGAGCCGACGGAGCTAGACGACTTTATATAGGCAGAAACAAAAACAGACCGAATCTCGGTCTGTTTGCAATTGTTACTGGCTTAATGCTGTTTCGGCTCAGCGTATTTTTCAATCAACGCTTCTAAGTACGGAGCTACTGCTGGGTCTAACCATTCTAGGTAACCACGAATAAAGCCAACCATGTTGCCATTACCGTCGAAGAAGAAGGTCGCCGGTACGGTTTCAGTGGTGATGATCTTCTCCATATTGATCTCAGGGTCGATCCAAGTAGGGATATCGGTCAGATCATATTTCTCTAGCATCGGCGCTACGTCACTAGGCTCTTCATCAATCGAGATTGGCTGAACGATAAGGCCCTTATCTTGGTAACGTGCTTGCAGTTCACGCAGTTCTGGCAGTTCTTTAACGCAAGGTGGGCACCATGTAGCCCAGATGTTGACCATCACCAAGCTGCCTTTGTGCTGACTAAGGTTTACTTTGTTACCCTGCATGTCGGTAAAATCAACCAGCGGCGGGATGCGCGCATTGGTGTATTCCACAAAGCGGGACATGTGCATTGGCTTGTCTTCGATCTTAGGGCCGTTGGAGTAGGCCTTAGGCAGGGCACTAGCAAAGGCCGTTGGGATCAAAGCACAGGCAAGTAGGGCGGTTACGATCAGGTGACGCATTAATAACTCCTTGTTGAAGCGCGTTGTTGACGCCACACGGCAATAACCCCTAGCAATAACAAGGCTAACGGCAGTATCCATAACATGGCTGTAGTGAGGGAAAATGGTGGTTGGTAACGGATCTGTTCGCCATAGCGAGCAACCAAAGCCGTTTCAATCTGTTGGCGATTCTTACCTTCAGCCAACATTTGACCGATTCGACCTTTTAATTCATAGGCTATCTGGGTTTCAGACTCAGCCAAGGTTTGGTTAACCGAGGCCGGATCTCGCAACTGGGCGGCAATTGCGTAGGCTTGCTCACCAAGTGATTGCTCGGCACTGCAGAGGCTAGTCCACAGCACCATTAAGAATACGATTAAGCGCATTGGCGTCTTCTCCGTTGCTGCCATAAAGCGATAAAGCCAGCTCCGATCATCATAATGCCGGCAAACCATAGGCCATTGATAAGCGGTTTACGGCTGATGCGGATCAGATGTTTGCCCGACTGCAGTGTCGGCCCCATAGATATGTAGCGGTCTTCAATAATACCGTGCTCAACCGCAGCCACAGTAAGCTGCATATTAGTGGCACCGAAATGTTTTCGCTGTGGGTACAGGTAACTGAGTTCATTGCCGTCGCTATCCTCTAGGCGAATGGTTGCCTGCTGGGCTTGATAGCCGCGGCCAGAAACCGTTTCGCTGGATTCAAATACAAAGGCGATATTACCGACAAAGCGGCCTTCACCTGGGCCCATCTGTACCATCGCTTGTTGTTCGAAGTTCGATACCGCGGTGGCTGACAAAATGGCAATGGCCAAACCGGTGTGAGCCAATGTCGCAGGCAAGGATTGTCGTTGCTGCAAGGCTGCCACGATGCAGCTGGTTAACAGTAAACTGCCGCCAAATGCCCCTAGCCATAGTAGCCAGTATGGTTGTTCCGCCCAAGCCCAGTTACACAAGCTGGCGAAAACAATGGCTAAGGCCCATAACAACACTCGCAGCGGTGTATTATTGGACAGCAACAGCGTTAGGAGTGAGGCAGAGGCGATGGTGAGCGGCACAAAAATGCTGTTGAAATATGGAGGGCCTACAGAGATAGCACCAAGATCCAATGCTTGGAAGATCACCGGGTAGATAGTACCGAGAACGACCGCAACGGTAGCAACAAGTATCAGCACTACCCCAAGGGCAAGTAAACCTTGGCGGCCATTAAGTGGTGGCAGCTGCTTGAACTCAAATCGACTTGCATTGCGAGCGAATAGGGTAAAGCCACCAACCGCTACCAGCGCTAAGATCACTAAAATGCTATAACCCCGGCTCGGATCTGACGCAAAGGCGTGGACCGATTGAATAACGCCAGAGCGAACTAAGAAGGTGCCGAGCAGACTTAAGCTAAAGGCACTAATACACAGCAGCAAGGTGGTTAAGCGCAGCTGCTTCTCTTGGTTAAGGTATAAGCTGTGTAATAACGCCGTGGTAACCAGCCAAGGAATAAATGAGGAGTTTTCCACTGGGTCCCAGAACCACCATCCCCCCCAGCCTAATTGACTGTAGGCCCACCAAGCACCGAGAACATTCCCCCCGGTAAGCAGTACCCAACTGATGAGGGTCCAGCGCCGTAACCATTGTTGACGTAACTGGTTCAACTCGCCCCGATAAAGAATGGCCATGGCACCGGCAAACAATACTGAAACGGCAACATAGCCTAAGAAGACCATTGGTGGGTGCACAATCAAGCCGATGTTTTGCAGCATCGGGTTGAGATCGCGTCCTTCAATCGGTACATCGGGCAGGATCCGTGCAAAGGGATTTGAGGTGAAAATAAGGAAGGCGCCAAAGGCAGTGCTGATCCACGCCATTACCGTAGCGCTATCAAATCCAAACTGATTTTGCTTATGGATTCGGGTCATACAGACAGTCATTGCCATCAACCAAAACAGCAGTGACCCTTCGTGACTGCCCCAAACGGCGGCGGCTTTATAGTAGAAGGCCAGCTGGCTATTGGAGTGATCCGCAACATAACGCACCGAGAAATCGTCGCTTACGAAACAGATGGCCAGGCTAATTACTGACAACACCAGCGCGGTGCTGCACAGCTGTGATAGTGAGCGGCAGTAATGGCGCAAAGGCGATAGCTGCGAAAACAGCAGCGGGATTGCTCCCCGTATTGCGGCAGCAACGGTGCCTAGTAATAGTAGCAATAGGCCGACTTCAGCAAACACAACGGTGCTCCAATAGGTAACGGCTGCCAACAAGTGGGTGTGAGGCAACCAAACATGTGCTTAATTTTATCAAGGGGGGATCGGAACAATCAGTATTAACTACCCACTTTGTGATATGGATTGAAGGAATTTACGGATGTTGATAACTCGCCAGCATTCAACGACGAATTGTGCTCGAACGCAGCTGCTAAATGTTGAAGTGGAGTTACCCGCGCAGGATTGTTTGTCGCCTTATATAAGTGGCGGTAAATATTGGCTGTGTACCAATTAAGTGTTGTTCTTTCCAATGCCGCTAAAGCACCGGCTAGGCGAGTTTTGATACAAGGGGAAAGCACTATCGCCGTTGATCTTCTACCGCATAGGAGCTGTTCAGCGAAGCGTTTTGGACGGCGACCTAAGGCAAGTGGGGATTCCAAAGGGGGCGGAGCTCCCCCCGTAATGCATACCAAGTATGTGCCGTCGCCACCGCGACATCATCCTCTAAAACACCACAATCGGTAGGGTCGAAGGCTTGATATAAACCTCAACACTTAACTACGACACAGCCTAAATAATAAGCTGGCAATTGGACTAGACCGTTAGTGATAGTGAGAATTAATTCAGTTGTACGTCTACAAACTGTTGTGCTGATTCATATCATCGATTACACCGCGATACGCTTTCTTCTTAGCCTGAATTCCACACCACCGATACCTCAACTTTACAGTTTCGTCCCTCCCTTAAAGTGAAAGTTGTTCGTCTTGATTGAGATTGTTTGCGAGATACGGTGGAACTCCTCAGCAGTACGTGACCCAAACGTTAGCTTGGTGAATAAGTTTCGGTTTTTTAGTTCTAAAAAGCCTCTAAAAAACGATAAAAAAATGTCAACAAAAACACATCAAGTAACTGTTTTTAAATAACTTTTTGATTGGCTTCGCTTTTAGTGCTGAATGCGTGACGAATTGTGTGCTCTGGTCACTTTTTATGGGTTGTTATTAGGCAAACTTTGCCTCGGTTACTTGCGGTGGCCAGAGAAAAACTGACTTCTGCTGGCCATTTAGCGATAACGATAACTAGGAGAGAATGATGAAAACCTGGAAAACCAAAGCAAGCCTTGTTGCTGTTCTGTGCGCTGCTGCACTGGGCGCTCAAGCAAGCGGTCACAGCGATGCGCCAAATATCGGCCCTCGCAGTGCTGACGGCCATCAAATGTCCCCGCAATCTCGCGGTGTATTTGCTAACCCTAAACCAACGTTAGAAACTCGCGGTGTACAAACACTGCACGACTACATCATCACTGAAAAAGAGATGTGGGATTTCTTGTTTGAAAATCACCCGATTTTCAAAACCTACATCCCAGAAGGTCGTATCGTCGGTAAGCCACACATCTCTGACCGTGGTGAAGAGTACCTGCACACTGGTAACTCCGAGCAATACACTGCAGATTCTGATGATGGTTCTCACCGCACCAAAGCGGTTCAGTACCGTTTGGGCGCTAAGTCTATCTTGGACTTCCCTAACAAGTTCATCGGTCCTGAAGCTTGTGGCGAGTGTCACGCGGTTCAGTACGAAAAATGGTCTCGCTCCCGTCACGCTAAAGTGGTTCGTTTCCCAGATGAAATGGAAGAAGTTGGCGGCGATCTGAAGAAGCCTGCTCACGGTGGCAAAAACGGCCTGCTGCCAGAAGGTATCACTGCTGATGCCATCTACGCGGTTATTGGTACTCCACGTACCAAATACGGTTTCTTGGATTCTTACCTAGTACGTGGTTCTTACACCGTACGTGGCGGCTTGCTGAAAGACGGTACTGGTACTGTTCACGCGGGTTCTAACCAGTTCTCCATGAACTGGACCACCTTCCTGACTCCTGAGAAGGCGCGTGAGATTGCTGAAGTGATCCCAACCTTCCCAACCAAGATGGAAGAGTTTGGTAACTCTGGCTCCAACACCTGGGGTGTTAACTCCTACGGTGCTAAGCAAGACAAAGAGTTCTTGTTCCAGCCAGCTTCTTCTTACTGTGAAGTGTGTCACACCTTCAAGTTCGATTACCAAACCAAAGAAGACTTCTTCGCTGATCTGGGTAACCCAGAAGCGTTGCGCGAGCACACCATCTCTAAAGGTATCTCTTGTGAAGAGTGTCACGGCGCTGGCGCTCACTTGGATGGCGGTGTAGGCGGCGGTATGCCTTCTAACTGTGAACGTTGTCACCAGCGTTTCAACTACGTGTCTGATATGGCTGAAGGCCCTAACGCCAAGCCTGAAGATGGCTTTAACGTGAAGATGAAGGGTTCTTGCCCATCTTGTGGTACCGAAGGTTCCCAGATGTTCAACTCCGCTCACTACGAAAAAGGCATGCGCTGTACTACTTGTCACGATCCACACGAAGTGACTGAAGGCAGCTACCTGACCAGCGTTACCAAGACCAACCTGAAGAAAGAGTGTGAAGACTGTCACGCTACTCAGCTTGAGTTCTTTAAGACCAACGCACCTCACGGCGAAAACAGCTGTTCTTCTTGTCACATGCCGAACATGGGCTCTTGTGAGAAGTTCACTGCGATCCAGTTCCCAGACCAAGCAGGCTTCGACAACGTTCGTGCTTCGCACATCTGGAACATCAAAGTGGATCCAATCGCGAAGACTCTGAACCCGCCAGAAGGCAAGCCACGTACTTCTGACGTGAAGGGTTGGACTGTAGCGAAAGACGAAGACAACCACGCTTACCTTGATTTGATGTGGACCTGTGCTCGTACTTCTTCACAGGACATCACGGTTCTGAACGGTAAAGGCTGTCACTCTCAGTTCCAGTCTGAGTTGGATGAAGGCTTGCACTTCGAAGACCAGAAAGAGATCTACGGTGAAGTAATGGAATGGCAGGGTCCGGTACAGGAGCTGCACGCCAAAGTTATTAACCAGATCGCTCGCATTGACGAACTGATGAACATCACTCGCCTGTCTATCTCTGAGAAAGCCAGCGTAATGATGATGGTAGACAAAGCTCGCCAGAACGTTGCTCTGATTGAGAAAGACGGTTCTTGGGGTGTTCACGGTCCTGCCATGGCGAAACGCCTGATGAACGAAGCGTGGATCTTTGTACAAGATGCTCAGCAGACCATGGACAACGCTGGTTACGACAAGTCGTAATTAGTTAATCCAGATAACCCCGGCGCTTCGGCGCTGGGGCTTTTCGAGAAGATACCATGCGTACATTGATTGCAATTTTATTCACCTGTTTAAGCATTTTGCCTGTTTCGGCCTTGGCCGGCAGTGGTGATGATATGGCGCCAGCGCAAGCGTACCGCTTAACCCTCGATTTCATCACCATGCAGGAAGCGGAAAGCTTGGTGGGTCAAGAAGGCGTTTACTTCTATGACGTCAACACACTGGAGTTATGGGCCGAAGGCTTTATCCCTGGTGCGGTGCACTTTTTTGTAGAGGATTGGAAGTCTCTATTACCCGAAGACAAGGATGCTCACCTTATTTTTTACTGCGCAAACCGTCTGTGTAACGCCAGTGAAATCGCAGCGTATTCTGTGATGAAACTTGGTTACACCCACGTTCGTCAAATGCCGGACGGTATATTTGGTTGGCGCATGTCTGGTCGTCCGACCGAACAACCTTAACAGTCGTATTGACCACAAATTGAATTAAGCGAGAGAGCACAATGAAAACTTTGATTAAACCAACTTTAGCTGCCCTATCTGTTGTGGTAGCGATGGCTAGCCCTCTAGCACTGGCAAAAGCTGACTTAAACAGCGATGCCGACAAAGAATCTTATGCCATCGGTGCTTCTCTTGCGAAGTACACCGCTGGCCAATTAGCTACTCAAGAAGAGATGGGCCTAAACGCCAACATCGATCTGATTATCGAAGGTTTCGCCGAAGCGTTACGCCAGCAGCCCCAGCTGGACACCGATACCATGTTAGACATGTTGAACGCTCGCGCCATCCGCTTGAATGAAGCCCAGCAACTGCAAAAAGCCGCGTTCATTAAAGAAAATGAAAAAGCCGGTAAAGAATACTTGGCCAACAACAAGAAGTTGGATGGCGTAATTGAGACTGAATCCGGTCTGCAATACCAGGTACTGCGCAAGGGCACGGGTCCGAAGCCTGCGCCAGAAGACGTGGTAACCGTAAACTTCGTTGGTAAGACCATCGAAGGTTTTGAATTTGAAAACACCTTCGCCAAGGGTGCCCCAGCTCAAGTGGCGTTGATCAACGTAATTGATGGTTGGAACGAAGGTCTACAGCTGATGAAAGAGGGCGGTAAATACCGCTTCGTAGTGCCAGCGGAACTGGCTTACGGCAACCAAGGTATGGGTGACATCAACCCGCAATCCACGCTGATTTTCGATATTGAGTTGGTGACGGTGGATGAACCTGGGGTGAACAACCCAATCAAGCAGATGATGCATGGCATGAGCATGGATCAGGCGTTGGGTCACAACGCGGCCGAGTAAGGCAATCACCATGTTAATGACGATCCTAGTAAGTATTTTGGTTGCGACCGCTGCTGTTCTTGGCTGGCAACACCGACGCATTGTGGCTGCTGATGACAGTGCGTTAGCCATCCTGCCAGAAACGGCTGTGACTGCGGTACCTGCTATACCGCGTTCCGCTCTTGCTGTGTCGGCATTGGCCATTGTGGTGGTTGGACTCAGTAGTGCGTTGTATCTGCAAATGGGTCGCTACCACGACCACTTTACGCAGACCCCGGATCGTCAGTTGGATTACGTCTTGCGTGCGGAGCTACAGCAACTCGCGCAAGACGCTAATACCAGCGTTGAGCTGCAACAGTTGGCGCAAGGGTATGCCAAGGTTGGCCAATACGACCAAGCCGTTGCGACCATGTCGCGGTTGCTGGAGTACTTCGAACCGACAAGCCTCTACTTGGGGCTGCAAGCGAAGTTCAGCTACTACCGCGATGGCCGCGTTATCAGCGTCGAAACTCAACAATTAATCGACCAAAGTTTAGCGCTCAACCCTGCTGAGCCTGAAACTCTGTTGCTGTTAGCGAACCACGCTTACCTGCAACAGGATTACGCCCTCGCTATTTCTCACTGGCAAGCGTTGCTGACCGCTGCGCCAGTAGGACTAGACCAAACGCCGATACGACGCGCGGTGGCAAACGCCCAAGCCAAGCTTGCGGCGGCAAATTTATAACGATGATGATGGACAGCTGCTTTCCGCTTTTTGTGGTGCAGCATTGGAGGATAACGTGAATAACTCAACGCTTAATCGCCGCGGCTTTATTAAAAGCGTGGGCGTTGGTGGCGCTGCACTGACCGTGGTTGGTTGCAGCTCTAACAACGACACCGCTGATACAGATAAGCCCCACTACGTAATGGTGTTCGACCAAACCAAGTGTGTTGGTTGTGGCCGCTGTAAGGACGCTTGTAACAAGGTTAACTTCCTACCAGAAGGCATGGCTCGCTTAGACTTAGAGCGCCAAACTGACCGAGTTGAAGGTGAGGTTTGTCCTAAATGTGGCAAGACCGAATGTAACTGTGAACGCAAATACGTGCGCGTATCGTGTCAGCAGTGTCAGAACGCCCCTTGTGTGATGGTGTGTCCTACCGGTGCTGCTCATCGTGATGAAGAGACTGGCATTGTTACCATGAACCCAGACACCTGTGCTGGCTGTAAGTACTGCATCACAGCGTGCCCTTACAACGTTCGTCAGATCAACCCAGACACCAAGGTCGCCGACAACTGCGATTTCTGTTTACACACCAACCTTGCCAAAGGTGAACTGCCGGGCTGTGTGCAAGAGTGTAAGTTTGGTGCGCTGAAGTTTGGCAACGCCAACGACAAGTCCTCTTACGTCTCTAAGCTGCTGGCAGCGAAGAACACTGAGCGTGTGAAAGAGCACTTTGGTACTGATCCAAGCCTGTACTACATCGCCATCACTAAAGAGGAGATTTGATCATGACTGGCATCGATTTCTCTACCGGTTTAGGCGGCACCGTTGCGTGGCCTTGGCCGATTGCCGTTTACCTGTTTTTCGCTGGGATCTCCGGTGGTGCGTTAACCATCGCCTTGATGATGCGTTTTTACAAGAACCAAACTGACAACACGCCACTGCTGAAAGGCGCCACCGTTGCTGGTTTCGTTGGTATTGCTCTGGGTATGTTGTGTCTGGTTCTCGACTTAACCAACCCGCTGTTCTTCTGGAAGATCTTGGTTTTCTATAACTTCCAGTCAGTAATGAGCTTGGGTGTGGTTGTATTAATGGCGTTCATTCCGCTGAGCGCACTGTTGGCCGCTTACGCTTTACGCGAAGAGCTGAATCAACTGCCTAAATCACTGCACTTCATATTGCCAGTGGTCGATGCATTAGTACGCTTCCGCCGCCCATTGGAGATGTTGACTCTGGTACTGGCTATCGCCGTCTGTGCTTACACCGGTTTCCTTATCTCAGCGTTGATCCGCTTCCCGTTGATCAATACTTCAGTGTTGCCAGCGTTGTTTGTTGCCTCTGGCTTGTCTGCTGGTGCAGCGGTAGCCAAGGTATTGGCAGTGAAGTTCTTCAAAGAAGATCTGCACAGTGCTGAAATGAATGTATTGCACAAGGTTGAGTGGCCAGTAATGGCGGTTGAAGCTCTGTTCATCTTTATGCTGTTTAGCAGCTTGATCTTTGGTGGCAGCGCCGGCAGTAACGCTTTGATGGCATTCTCAGGTGGCGTTTGGACCAATCTATTTTGGTTTGGTGTAGTTGGCTTAGGTTTTGCGTTACCACTGTTGTTTAGCTTTGGCTTAGGCAAGAAATTTGCCCACTCTAGCCAAGCGTTCTATATGACCAGCGCCAGTGTGGTTTGCGGCATGATGTGTTTGCGGATGTTCCTACTGTACGCAGGTCAGATCTACTCAATCTAATTGACAGCCCGATAACTAGATCGAAATCCCAAAGCCTGCTTATGCAGGCTTTTTTAATGCGCTAGGTTAATTGCGCCGTAGCTCGCCCCATTGAAGCTCATTGCCTCCTGAGAATATGGTCTGCGTGATTAGCGTAGGTTGTTACTGTATTTTTGTGATCTTAGTGTGAATCTCGATTCGCTAAAAGATCTAAAAAAACCTAAAAAAGAATGAAAAAGTTTCAATTAATTTGAAATAAATTACTGTTTTTAAAGTGAATTAATTTTCCCTTAAGTTTGATTAGTGAACGCTAAATGAATTGTGTTCCCAGCTCACTTTTTCTTGGTTGTTATTCGGCAAAATGCGTTTCGGTTACTTGCGGTGGCCAGAGAAAAACTGACTTCTGCTGGCCATTTAGCGATAACGATAACTAGGAGAGAATGATGAAAACCTGGAAAACCAAAGCAAGCCTTGTTGCTGTTCTGTGCGCTGCTGCACTGGGCGCTCAAGCAAGCGGTCACAGCGATGCGCCAGATATCGGCCCTCGCAGTGCTGACGGCCATCAAATGTCCCCGCAATCTCGCGGTGTATTTGCTAACCCTAAACCAACGTTAGAAACTCGCGGTGTACGAACACTGCACGACTACATCATCACTGAAAAAGAGATGTGGGATTTCTTGTTTGAAAATCACCCGATTTTCAAAACCTACATCCCAGAAGGTCGTATCGTCGGTAAGCCACACATCTCTGACCGTGGTGAAGAGTACCTGCACACTGGTAACTCCGAGCAATACACTGCAGATTCTGATGATGGTTCTCACCGCACCAAAGCGGTTCAGTACCGTTTGGGCGCTAAGTCTATCTTGGACTTCCCTAACAAGTTCATCGGTCCTGAAGCTTGTGGCGAGTGTCACGCGGTTCAGTACGAAAAATGGTCTCGCTCCCGTCACGCTAAAGTGGTTCGTTTCCCAGATGAAATGGAAGAAGTTGGCGGCGATCTGAAGAAGCCTGCTCACGGTGGCAAAAACGGCCTGCTGCCAGAAGGTATCACTGCTGATGCCATCTACGCGGTTATTGGTACTCCACGTACCAAATACGGTTTCTTGGATTCTTACCTAGTACGTGGTTCTTACACCGTACGTGGCGGCTTGCTGAAAGACGGTACTGGTACTGTTCACGCGGGTTCTAACCAGTTCTCCATGAACTGGACCACCTTCCTGACTCCTGAGAAGGCGCGTGAGATTGCTGAAGTGATCCCAACCTTCCCAACCAAGATGGAAGAGTTTGGTAACTCTGGCTCCAACACCTGGGGTGTTAACTCCTACGGTGCTAAGCAAGACAAAGAGTTCTTGTTCCAGCCAGCTTCTTCTTACTGTGAAGTGTGTCACACCTTCAAGTTCGATTACCAAACCAAAGAAGACTTCTTCGCTGATCTGGGTAACCCAGAAGCGTTGCGCGAGCACACCATCTCTAAAGGTATCTCTTGTGAAGAGTGTCACGGCGCTGGCGCTCACTTGGATGGCGGTGTAGGCGGCGGTATGCCTTCTAACTGTGAACGTTGTCACCAGCGTTTCAACTACGTGTCTGATATGGCTGAAGGCCCTAACGCCAAGCCTGAAGATGGCTTTAACGTGAAGATGAAGGGTTCTTGCCCATCTTGTGGTACCGAAGGTTCCCAGATGTTCAACTCCGCTCACTACGAAAAAGGCATGCGCTGTACTACTTGTCACGATCCACACGAAGTGACTGAAGGCAGCTACCTGACCAGCGTTACCAAGACCAACCTGAAGAAAGAGTGTGAAGACTGTCACGCTACTCAGCTTGAGTTCTTTAAGACCAACGCACCTCACGGCGAAAACAGCTGTTCTTCTTGTCACATGCCGAACATGGGCTCTTGTGAGAAGTTCACTGCGATCCAGTTCCCAGACCAAGCAGGCTTCGACAACGTTCGTGCTTCGCACATCTGGAACATCAAAGTGGATCCAATCGCGAAGACTCTGAACCCGCCAGAAGGCAAGCCACGTACTTCTGACGTGAAGGGTTGGACTGTAGCGAAAGACGAAGACAACCACGCTTACCTTGATTTGATGTGGACCTGTGCTCGTACTTCTTCACAGGACATCACGGTTCTGAACGGTAAAGGCTGTCACTCTCAGTTCCAGTCTGAGTTGGATGAAGGCTTGCACTTCGAAGACCAGAAAGAGATCTACGGTGAAGTAATGGAATGGCAGGGTCCGGTACAGGAGCTGCACGCCAAAGTTATTAACCAGATCGCTCGCATTGACGAACTGATGAACATCACTCGCCTGTCTATCTCTGAGAAAGCCAGCGTAATGATGATGGTAGACAAAGCTCGCCAGAACGTTGCTCTGATTGAGAAAGACGGTTCTTGGGGTGTTCACGGTCCTGCCATGGCGAAACGCCTGATGAACGAAGCGTGGATCTTTGTACAAGATGCTCAGCAGACCATGGACAACGCTGGTTACGACAAGTCGTAATTAGTTAATCCAGATAACCCCGGCGCTTCGGCGCTGGGGCTTTTCGAGAAGATACCATGCGTACATTGATTGCAATTTTATTCACCTGTTTAAGCATTTTGCCTGTTTCGGCCTTGGCCGGCAGTGGTGATGATATGGCGCCAGCGCAAGCGTACCGCTTAACCCTCGATTTCATCACCATGCAGGAAGCGGAAAGCTTGGTGGGTCAAGAGGACGTTTACTTCTATGACGTCAACACACTGGAGTTATGGGCCGAAGGCTTTATCCCTGGTGCGGTGCACTTTTTTGTAGAGGATTGGAAGTCTCTATTACCCGAAGACAAGGATGCTCACCTTATTTTTTACTGCGCAAACCGTCTGTGTAACGCCAGTGAAATCGCAGCGTATTCTGTGATGAAACTTGGTTACACCCACGTTCGTCAAATGCCGGACGGTATATTTGGTTGGCGCATGTCTGGTCGTCCGACCGAACAACCTTAACAGTCGTATTGACCACAAATTGAATTAAGCGAGAGAGCACAATGAAAACTTTGATTAAACCAACTTTAGCTGCCCTATCTGTTGTGGTAGCGATGGCTAGCCCTCTAGCACTGGCAAAAGCTGACTTAAACAGCGATGCCGACAAAGAATCTTATGCCATCGGTGCTTCTCTTGCGAAGTACACCGCTGGCCAATTAGCTACTCAAGAAGAGATGGGCCTAAACGCCAACATCGATCTGATTATCGAAGGTTTCGCCGAAGCGTTACGCCAGCAGCCCCAGCTGGACACCGATACCATGTTAGACATGTTGAACGCTCGCGCCATCCGCTTGAATGAAGCCCAGCAACTGCAAAAAGCCGCGTTCATTAAAGAAAATGAAAAAGCCGGTAAAGAATACTTGGCCAACAACAAGAAGTTGGATGGCGTAATTGAGACTGAATCCGGTCTGCAATACCAGGTACTGCGCAAGGGCACGGGTCCGAAGCCTGCGCCAGAAGACGTGGTAACCGTAAACTTCGTTGGTAAGACCATCGAAGGTTTTGAATTTGAAAACACCTTCGCCAAGGGTGCCCCAGCTCAAGTGGCGTTGATCAACGTAATTGATGGTTGGAACGAAGGTCTACAGCTGATGAAAGAGGGCGGTAAATACCGCTTCGTAGTGCCAGCGGAACTGGCTTACGGCAACCAAGGTATGGGTGACATCAACCCGCAATCCACGCTGATTTTCGATATTGAGTTGGTGACGGTGGATGAACCTGGGGTGAACAACCCAATCAAACAGATGATGCATGGCATGAGCATGGATCAGGCTCTAGGCCACCAAGCAGCCGAGTAAGACCAACATCATGCTACTGATTATTTTAACCGCCATTCTATTTGTTGCCGCTGCTGTTCTTGGCTGGCAACACCGACGCATTGTGGCTGCTGATGACAGTGCGTTAGCCATCCTGCCAGAAACGGCTGTGACTGTGGTACCGGCTATACCGCGTTCCGCTCTTGCTGTGTCGGCATTGGCCATTGTGGTGGTTGGACTCAGTAGTACGTTGTATCTGCAAATGGGTCGCTACCACGACCACTTTACGCAGAGCCCGGATCGTCAGTTGGATTACGTCTTGCGTGCGGAGCTACAGCAACTCGCGCAAGACGCTAATACCAGCGTTGAGCTGCAACAGTTGGCGCAAGGGTATGCCAAGGTTGGCCAATACGACCAAGCCGTTGCGACCATGTCGCGGTTGTTGGAGTACTTCGAACCGACAAGCCTCTACTTGGGGCTGCAAGCGAAGTTCAGCTACTACCGCGATGGCCGCGTTATCAGTGTCGAAACTCAACAACTGATCGACCAAAGTTTAGCGCTCAACCCTGTTGAGCCTGAAACTCTGTTGCTGTTAGCGAACCACGCTTACCTGCAACAGGATTACGCCCTCGCTATTTCTCACTGGCAAGCGTTGCTGACCGCTGCGCCAGTAGGACTAGACCAAACGCCGATACGACGCGCGGTGGCAAACGCCCAAGCCAAGCTTGCGGCGGCCAATTTATAACGATGATGATGGACTGCTGCTTTCCGCTTTTTGTGGTGCAGCATTGGAGGATAACGTGAATAACTCAACGCTTAATCGCCGTAGCTTTATTAAAAGCGTAGGCGTTGGTGGCGCTGCACTGACCGTGGTTGGTTGCAGCTCTAACAACGACACCGCTGATACAGATAAGCCCCACTACGTAATGGTGTTCGACCAAACCAAGTGTGTTGGTTGTGGCCGCTGTAAGGACGCTTGTAACAAGGTTAACTTCCTACCAGAAGGCATGGCTCGCTTAGACTTAGAGCGCCAAACTGACCGAGTTGAAGGTGAGGTTTGTCCTAAATGTGGCAAGACCGAATGTAACTGTGAACGCAAATACGTGCGCGTATCGTGTCAGCAGTGTCAGAACGCCCCTTGTGTGATGGTGTGTCCTACCGGTGCTGCTCATCGTGATGAAGAGACTGGCATTGTTACCATGAACCCAGACACCTGTGCTGGCTGTAAGTACTGCATCACAGCGTGCCCTTACAACGTTCGTCAGATCAACCCAGACACCAAGGTCGCCGACAACTGCGATTTCTGTTTACACACCAACCTTGCCAAAGGTGAACTGCCGGGCTGTGTGCAAGAGTGTAAGTTTGGTGCGCTGAAGTTTGGCAACGCCAACGACAAGTCCTCTTACGTCTCTAAGCTGCTGGCAGCGAAGAACACTGAGCGTGTGAAAGAGCACTTTGGTACTGATCCAAGCCTGTACTACATCGCCATCACTAAAGAGGAGATTTGATCATGACTGGCATCGATTTCTCTACCGGTTTAGGCGGCACCGTTGCGTGGCCTTGGCCGATTGCCGTTTACCTGTTTTTCGCTGGGATCTCCGGTGGTGCGTTAACCATCGCCTTGATGATGCGTTTTTACAAGAACCAAACTGACAACACGCCACTGCTGAAAGGCGCCACCGTTGCTGGTTTCGTTGGTATTGCTCTGGGTATGTTGTGTCTGGTTCTCGACTTAACCAACCCGCTGTTCTTCTGGAAGATCTTGGTTTTCTATAACTTCCAGTCAGTAATGAGCTTGGGTGTGGTTGTATTAATGGCGTTCATTCCGCTGAGCGCACTGTTGGCCGCTTACGCTTTACGCGAAGAGCTGAATCAACTGCCTAAATCACTGCACTTCATATTGCCAGTGGTCGATGCATTAGTACGCTTCCGCCGCCCATTGGAGATGTTGACTCTGGTACTGGCTATCGCCGTCTGTGCTTACACCGGTTTCCTTATCTCAGCGTTGATCCGCTTCCCGTTGATCAATACTTCAGTGTTGCCAGCGTTGTTTGTTGCCTCTGGCTTGTCTGCCGGTGCAGCGGTAGCCAAGGTATTGGCAGTGAAGTTCTTCAAAGAAGATCTGCACAGTGCTGAAATGAATGTATTGCACAAGGTTGAGTGGCCAGTAATGGCGGTTGAAGCTCTGTTCATCTTTATGCTGTTTAGCAGCTTGATCTTTGGTGGCAGCGCCGGCAGTAACGCTTTGATGGCATTCTCAGGTGGCGTTTGGACCAATCTATTTTGGTTTGGTGTAGTTGGCTTAGGTTTTGCGTTACCACTGTTGTTTAGCTTTGGCTTAGGCAAGAAATTTGCCCACTCTAGCCAAGCGTTCTACATGACCAGCGCCAGTGTGGTTTGCGGCATGATGTGTTTGCGGATGTTCCTACTGTACGCAGGTCAAATTTACTCAATTTGATATACGCTAAAACCGTAAAGTGTGATTGATTTAAATTAAAGCCTGCTCTGCAGGCTTTATTGTTATACAACGATTAAGAAAAGAGCCGCTCCCTATGATTAAAAAGATTTTTCTGCCGATTTTGACGGTTATTGCGCTGTTTGGTTTAAGCGCGTGTAACTCAGCTGAATCGTCTGATAAACCAGTAAAAACTGTTGACCTTAGCATCGACGATTCGCGCCGTTGCCACCAGTGCGGCATGATGATTACTAAGTACCCTGGACCGAAGGGCGTGATCACCATTAATGGCCAAGATGAAACCTTAGCGTTCTGCTCTAGCCGCGACATGTTCCAGTTCGCGCTGCAGCCACAGAACCAACGCCAAATCGAAACCATGCATGTTCACGATATGGGTAAGACCGAGTGGAGCAAGCCGGATGATAAGGCGTTTATTGATGCCTCCAGTGCAGTGTATGTATACGGCACTACCGCCAAAGCGGTAATGGGTCCTGCTGTTGTACCTTTCTCATCCAAAGAAGCGGCTGAAGAACATATTGCTATGTTTGGTGGCAAGCTTTACAGCTTTAAAGAAATCACCTTAGACCTGCTGGAAAAGGGCGCTATGGGTGGTGGTCATCATCATAAACACTAAGGTGTATCGGCTGGCGTTGTTACTGGCGTTATTGCTGGGCAGCAATGGCGTGATCGCCGCGACCTGGCTGGTTAACGATGACGCTAGCCTTGCAGCGGCGTTAGCTAAAGCAAAAGCCAAAGATGTACTGACGTTGGCGCCTGGGCTGTATCAAGGTGGAGTGGAGATAGCTACTGCGGTTCGCCTAGTTGGTACTGGTGATGCGGTTTTTGATGCTCAAGGGATAGGTTCTGGGCTCATTATTAATGCCAGTGACGTTGCAGTGAGTGGGATATCTGTACGCAATTACGGCGGCGATCTCTATAACAAAGACGCTGGCATTTTAATCGAGGCAGGGCAGAGCAATATTACTCTGCGCAACAATCTACTCAGCGGTCCCGGTTTTGGTATTCGTGTCGACGATAGCAACGGCATCAATATCAGTGGCAATACTATCCACGGCGATGTGGCCGTGCCGGTCATCATGCGTGGCGATGGCATTCATCTTAAGCAAGTGAATGATATCGTGGTTGAGGCTAATCAAATCGATTCGGTGCGAGACGCAATCTACCTCGAAACAGGCAAAGGTGCCCGCATTGATGACAATGTGGTGCGTTTTAGTCAGTACCCAGTCCATTTTATGTACTTTGACAACGCCACGCTTAATGGTAATCGCTCCGATGACAGTGATGGTGGCTACGCCTTAATGAGCTCGGAAAACATTGAGCTTGATGACAATCAAGTCAGTGGCGCCCGCGAGTTTGGCATATTGTTGAACATGTCGACCGCCTGTGAGGTACTAAATAATACCGTAGAAGCGGTGATTAACCCCCGCGCAAAAGAGATGTTTGATGGCGAAGGCAAAGGGGTGTTTATCTACGGAGCTCGTGATAATTCGGTGCACCACAATCGTTTTATCGGCTCTGAGATCGGTATTTCGATGGCACTGGGCGGTGAAGGTAACCTGATCTACGGTAATCAGTTTTTGGGTAACCAACAACAGGTGAAATACGTAGGCAGCGGTGCAGTGAACTGGAGTTACCAAGGCGAAGGCAACTATTGGGATAATCACCAAGGTTGGGATCTAAACCGCGATGGCATCAGCGATCAGGCCTTTGTTCCTAATGACGCACTCGATCGTCTCTTTTGGATCTATCCAGAAGCACGCTTCTTAATGGACAGCCCGGTAGTAGCGCTGCTGCGTTGGCTTGATAGTCAATTAAGCAAGCCCGCGCCGACAGGGGTTTACGATCCATTTCCGTTGATGGTGCAGCGCGATAGCAACCCCATCAACCCATTACTTACATCTGCTGGGAGAACCGGCGGTAACGACATCTAATGCCTAACTTGGGGCAGAGTCTCCAGCGCTGTGATAATGCGCTGACTTATTGGAACGGGTATAGATGACAAACGTAGTTGAAGTGACCCAACTGGGGAAACACTTCAGTGAACAGTGGGCGCTACGAGGGCTTAGCTTTTCCCTAGCGGAAGGCGAGTTGTTGGCGTTGCTGGGCCACAACGGTGCGGGTAAAACCACACTGATAAAACAGATTTTAGGGTTGGTTGTTCCAGATGAGGGACAAGTACGGGTGTTGGGCAAGGATCCCGCCGATAAGGCTCATCGTGGAGAGTTGTCGATGGGCTATCTGCCCGAACAGGTCAATTTGTACGATAACCTCAGTGGGTTCGAAGTACTGCAGTACTTTGCCAAACTACGTGGTTGCAATGATGAACGAGTTGACGCGCTTCTACAGCAACAGGGTTTAGCGGCGGCGGCTCATCAACGTGTCGCGACCTATTCCAAGGGGATGAAACAACGGTTAGGGTTAGCCCAAGCGTTGCTAACTAAACCGAAGCTGCTGCTGTTGGATGAACCAACGGTAGGGCTTGATCCCAGTGCTTCGATGGCCTTCTATCAGCAGATCGCAGATCTGCGGCAGCAGGGCACGGCGGTGATCATCTGTACCCACGAATTAACGCTGATTGAGCCACACCTAGATCGAGCATTGATCTTAGCCAAAGGCCAAAACCGAGGCTTAGGTACTCTAGTTGAACTGCAACAACGCAGCGGGTTGCGGAGCAAACTACAGTTGCCTGACAGCTTGCCGCCGTTGCTGGGTAGTGATCCGTACATCAGGCAGTACGATCGGAACGAACATGCGATTCATTTCGCCCCAAGCGAACAGGCTGAACTGGTACAGCACCTCTGTAATCATTGTGGTTGCAGTGACTTTTCTATTGCTACCGTTGGCCTTGGTGAGATTTATCACCACTGCCAACAACAGGAGCTGAGCCAATGAGTATGACTACAACTGTTGCTGGGAAAGAGTTCCGCGATGGGGTGCGTAGCCGCTGGCTGCTGTTGTTAACCATACTGCTGACGGCACTATCGTTGTTGATCTGCCATTTTGGCGGAGCTGGGCAGGGCAGCAGCGAATTGGTGCCACTGGAGCAGATGCTGCTGTCGTTGAGTACTTTGATGGCGGTAATGGTGCCGCTGATCGCTATTTTGATCAGTTACGACGCCATTGTTGGTGAGCAGGAACAAGGCACGCTACTGTTGTTGTTAAGCTACCCGTTATCGCGAAACCAACTGCTGTTGGGAAAGTTCGTCGGCCATGGGGCGATTTTAGGATTAACGTTGTCCCTGACGTTTTGCATTAGTGCGCTGTCGCTACTGCCCTATAACGTTGATGTCGAAGCCGTTGCGCTAGGTTTTGTCCAACTCGGTTTTAACAGCTTGTTACTCGGTTTGGTATTTATGGCATTAGCGCTGTGGTTGAGCTGCCGTGCGATAAGCAAAGGGCGGGCACTGGCTCAGTTATTTGGAATTTGGGTGACCTTAGTTTTGCTGTGGGATCTGGCTCTGTTAGCTCTGTTAGTTGCGGATGCGGGCTTCGCTGGCGTCGTCGGTTATATGGTATGGTTTAATCCCGTTGACCTGTTCCGATTAACAACCCTACTCGCCCAGCAGTCGGAGTCGGTAACAGGGGCATTGTCGTTGTTTGCTGATGTGGACCTTCATTGGGGAATCGCCACTACCGCGTTGTTCTCATGGCTGTTTTTATTGGGCTTTGCGGCTGCTAAGCAATTGGCAACTAAGTAACAATGGAAAAAACAACAGAATGATCGATGATAATGGGATCTTTGATCATTTTTGCTTACTCGGCGGTATAGCTCGGTAGTTAAGTGCGCCGATGATCACGGAAAGATCTGGCCCAATTAGGGATAATTTTTGGATACATACTGCTTTAAAACGTGTTTTGTGCACGTGAGTTTTGGGAGAACTTAGGTGAAGCTGACCCCTGATGCTGTGTTAGATCAACAAGCTAAATTGCTGCGCGACAGCAACAGTGGTGAAGAGATCAGCTTAACATTTGCCGAAACTAAGGTATTAGCATGCCTTGCCGAATCGGAAGGAGAGATCATCTCGAAAGAGGATCTGCTTCAGGTTGGCTGGCCAGAACGAGTGGTTGCAGCTACTTCGTTGACGCAATGCATTAGTACCCTGCGAAAGAAGCTTGAGCCTTATCCCCAATTGCAATTAAAAACTCTGCCTCGTCGCGGCTATCAATTACATATTGAGCGTCCCGTGGTTGCACCAGTAGAGCCAGAGAAAGCGCCGGAGGAGGCCAAATCTCCACGCACCAATACTATGTTGGGCTCCTTTATGGTGGTGTTGCTGTCGGTGATCATTTTTGTCTGGTACATGAGTGATTATCACCACATGCTACAGGAGCGTTTGCAGTGGCAAAGTGACAGCAAAGTTACCCTAAATGTCGGTGGCATTCGGGGTGATGCCAAGCTGTTTTATCGTGGCGATAATATCAATGTTGAAGCCAACATGTGGCAGAAGCATTTGGCCCCAGAGCACAATCATGCGGATCTATTCCGACGTTTTGGTGCTTTCGCTAGTTCCGATGGCAACAACTACTCGATTGGGATCTGTCCCGATTACGTTGAGGGTTATTGCTCAGGCAAGAAATTGTTGAACATTGCCGCCACTGAACATAAGCCAGCAGGGCTTAACTTTGATAAGTTTTTGACCACTCGAAAGGTTATGGAAGACCGGATTAAGTACAACCGGATGCCGATGTTGCCGAACGACGGTTATCACGGTGAGGTGTTGGAGCATTACTACCACACTAATATTTACTTCCCGGTTGCCGACCAACTGTTGGTTCGGGCTGATTTTAGTATGTCGTTCGTCTATGAGGCGGAGAACCGAGGGGTATTCTTCTCATCTACCTGTTTGACTGACGAAACCTGTGAAACCACTCCGGTTAAGTACAAGATGACTGGGCGCTTCGAACAATATGAGCAACATATTGGTGATGAGGTCGTTGAGGTATTTCATGTAACGCTTACCTCCAAAGAGCTAACTGAACCAGAAACAGTGAGCCCTGCGGCACTAAACTTCTATCGCAAGCTGCGCAAACAAAGCATCTTTGATGAGGAGTTGTATTTCTACCGAGTCTATCAGGATGACGATACCGCGGTATGGTTGGTGCCACTGATGGGGGATCTGTCGGTATGGATGACTCGCTCCAAGCTAGCGATGTGAATTAGCACTAATACTGCGCCAAATAAAAACGTCAGCCCTAGGGCTGACGTTTTTTGTTGTTACTAAAGCCGGAGGCCTAGTAGTGCCATGGGAACTTAGAGAAGTCCTTAGCGCGTTTTTCTAGGAAGGCATCGCGACCCTCTTGAGCTTCGTCGGTACCATAGGCTAGACGAGTTGCTTCACCGGCAAATAACTGCTGCCCAACCAAACCATCGTCCGGCAGGTTGAAACCGTACTTGAGCATACGCATGGCGGTTGGTGACTTTGAGTTGATCTCTTTAGCCCAATGCAATGCTTCGTTCTCTAGCTCGGCGTGCTCAACTACCTTATTCACCATACCCATTTCAAACGCTTCTTGTGCGGAGTAATTAAAGCCGCAGAAGAAGATCTCGCGAGCACGTTTCTGGCCAATCATCTTGGCGAGGTAAGCGCTGCCGTAGCCAGAATCAAATGAAGCGACGTCAGGATCTGTCTGCTTGAATACCGCGTGCTCTTTAGAGGCGAGGGTAAGATCGCAGACTACGTGAAGGCTGTGGCCGCCACCAACGGACCAACCGGGCACTACGGCAATAACCACCTTAGGCATAAAGCGAATGAGGCGCTGTACCTCTAGGATGTGCAGGCGACCCATACGAGCAATGTCGGCAGTGCCTTCTTCTCCTTCGTACTTGTAGCCATCTTTACCACGGATGCGTTGATCGCCGCCGGAGGAGAATGACCACTGGCCTTTGTGGGACGGGCCATTACCGGTGATAAGTACACAGCCTACGTCAGACCACTGGCGAGCGTGATCCAAAGCAGTATACAGCTCATCCACGGTTTTAGGACGAAAGGCGTTAAGGCAGTCCGCACGGTCAAAGGCGATACGCACGGTGCCTTGATCTTTAGCACGGTGGTAGGTGATGTCTTCAAAGTCAAACCCTGGGACTTTATCCCATAGGGTTGGGTCAAAAATGTCAGATACTGGTTTAGTCATAATCTTATTCGTTTCACTAAGGGATGAAGTAAAGGCTAGGGAGAGTTTGCGCTAGGGTCAAATCATCAACTAACTTTCGCGGTTTAGATCAGCTATTTAGCATGTTGATTAAGGCATCAAGTAGTGGCAGATCCGCTGGTGCCAAGGTAGTTCTATCGACCTGCTGCGGTGCTAACCAACGGTATTGTTCATGGCTGCCGGTTAACTCAATTTGATCACCGTGCCACTGGCATAGGTATCCGTGTAGCTTAACGGTTTTATCGGGGTATTGATGCACTGAGGTCGCAAGATACTCAGTCACGGTGACGTTGATGCTTAACTCCTCCTGTAACTCACGTTCCAAAGCGATTTCTGCCGTTTCACCAGGCTCAACTTTGCCTCCGGGAAATTCCCATAAACCTCCTTGACTGTGTGAACGATGGCGTTGGGCTACAAAAATTTTACCATCGGCGATCATAACCGCCGCAACCACATTGAGAATCATTAGTTATATTTTCTGAATATTGATGCCATACAAAGTGTTTCTCTTATAAAGCTCGGCCTATCGAGATTATCTTCTTAAAAAGTGTTTGGTATCACCTCTAGAGAATGACAATGATCGTTTTGTCGGTGAAATACACCAGTTTAGAGTAATTACTTAATTTGCGAGAGCTAAACTCTCGTGCGAAGGTGAATTTAGCACCGGAGAGATACGCGGCTCGGACATGCCGCACACCAGTCATCTCGCTGGCTTTTAACCCAGTTAGCTAATTCTATTATGCTGCTGGGTCTTTTTTTGATTTTTATTTTTGCATAAAAAAACACCTCGGCGAGCGAGGTGTTTTTATGTTTGGGGGGATTTACTCCTCCAGTAGCTCTGCTTCTAGATCGAAGCAAAAATCGATATCTTCCAACTCTTTGCGAAGACGAGCACGTTCCTTAATTGCTTCAATCTCGCGCCATTTACGCTTTTTTCCACCGCGTGAACGGGTTGGTTTTTCTACCACACTGCCTACCGGCGATCCGTAATCCAGTCGTTCCATAACTTCCCCTTACATACTATGCCCTGTAGTCGTATATGGATATATCATGGACTGGAAACCAGTTGCAACATATTCGCTACAAAAGGCAGTGTTTTCACTTGTTTTAAATATGGCCTTGACGTAGGGCTGCAACCAGCAAATTAGTAGACTCATCCAGTTGATTTGGCTGTGTTTTAGCTTCTATCTCAGCCAAAACGCCGTTGCCTAACGCCTTTCCTAGCTCAACGCCCCACTGATCGAACGAGTTGATGCCCCAAAGCGCCCCTTGAACGAAGGTGCGGTGCTCATAAAGTGCAATCAACGAGCCCAAGGTGAACGGCGTGAGTTTATCCATCAATAGGGTGTTGCTGGGGCGATTACCCGGCATGACTTTATGGCGTGCTAACCGTTCTAGCTCTTCCTCAGCCAAGCCTTGGCCCGCCAACTCTGCTCTAGCCTCAGCTAAGGTTTTGCCCTGCATCAACGCTTGGGTTTGACCAAAGCAATTAGCCGCAAGCATATTATGGTGACCAGCAATCGGGTTGTGACTTTGCAGCGGCAAAATGAAGTCAGCTGGGATAATTCCAGTGCCTTGGTGCAACAACTGGTGGTACGCATGCTGACCATTGGTGCCTTCACCACCCCAGATCACGGGGCCGGTGTGATACTCGATCGGGTTACCTTCTTTGTCGACGCTCTTGCCGTTACTTTCCATATCCAACTGTTGTACGTAAGCGGGGAGGCCACGCAAATAGTGGTCGTAGCTCAAAAGCACTTGGCTTTGGGTACCAAAGAAGTTGCTGTACCACAGCGATAATAAGCCCATAATTGCAGGCATATTTTGCTCTAGTGGTGCTTCACAAAAGTGTTTATCCATCGCTTCGGCGCCACGCAGTAGCTGTTCGAAGTGGTCAAAGCCAACCGCTAAGGCGATTGGTAGGCCAATGGCAGACCATAGCGAGTAGCGTCCGCCTACCCAGTCCCACATTGGGAAGACATTTTCGGCCTTCATACCAAACTCAACAGCAGCAGCAACGTTGGAGCTGATCGCCACGAAATGATCGCCGATAGCCTCTATCGGAACACCGTTAGCAATGAAGTGATCGCGGGCACTTTGGGTATTGGTGATGGTCTCTTGGGTTGAGAACGATTTAGATGACATCACCACTAAAGTCGTCTCGGGATCAATGCGTTTGAGCTTCTCTGCCAATGAGGTGCCATCAACGTTAGCGACAAAGTGCAGTTTAATCCCAGCTTGAGCATATGGGCGCAACGCTTCAGTGGCGACTTTAGGGCCAAGGAAGGAGCCGCCGATGCCGATGGCGATAATATCGGTGAAGGCTTTGTTGCTGTAGCCCGTGAGCACACCTTGGTGAACGTCAGCAACGAACTGTTTCATCTTCGCTAATGTTGCGCTGATTTCTGGAACCACGTTGCTGCCAGTTTCGGTTTCGATGTGGCTGCGTTGACTGTTACGAAGGGCAGTATGGAGCACTGCACGGCCTTCAGTATTGTTGATCGCTTCACCATTAAACATCGCATCACGCAACGGTTCTAAACCCGCTTCACGAGCGAGCTGACACAAGGTGGTGAGCGTGTCATCGGTTAATAGGTTCTTTGAAAAATCGAGCTTAAGCTGGGCAGCTTTGATGGACATTCGCGCAGCACGGCCGGGATCGGCGGTAAAGCTAGCACGAAGTGAGAATTTATCGTAGCTGGTGCGCTGCTGCTGCAGCTGTTGCCACGTGGAAAGTTGAGTCAGTGTAGTCATTATTCCCTTCCCCAGACAATTAACCCGAGCAAAGGCTCGGGCTAAATAATAGTTATTTCAGTTTTATAAACCTAAACGGTTAATAAGCATAGTTTCTAGCTTATTTTGATCGATGGCAAAGTTACGGATCCCCTCGGCCAATTTTTCGGTTGCCATAGGGTCTTGGTTCATCTCCCAGCGGAACTGATTTTCAGACATTGCTGCCGGGCGAGCACTGATCTCACCGGTGTATTCTAGTACGCGGGTAACGGCAACGTCGCTGGCTTCAAGATCAGCTAATAGATTTGGACCAATAGTAAGGCGGTCACAACCAGCTAGGGCTAAGATCTCACCGGTATTACGGAAAGAGGCGCCCATTACTACGGTGTTGTAACCGTGTTGCTTGTAGTACTGGTAGATGCTGGCTACTGATACCACGCCAGGATCGGTTTCAGCGCTGTACTCTTTACCAGTGCTCTTTTTGTACCAATCAAGGATACGGCCAACGAATGGCGAGATCAGGTAAACGTCCGCTTCCGCACAGGCACGAGCTTGGGCGAAGCTAAATAGCAGAGTCAGGTTACAGTTGATTCCTTCCTGCTCCAGCTGCTCAGCGGCACGGATACCTTCCCAGGTTGACGCCAATTTGATCAAGATGCGCTCTGGACCGATACCAGCTTCGTTGTACATCGCCATCAGCTTACGCGCTTTAGCAACGGAGGCTTCAGTATCGAACGATAGGCGTGCGTCTACTTCAGTAGAGATGCGCCCCGGAACCAGTTTCAAGATCTCTAGGCCAATGTTTACTGCAAGTTTGTCAGCAGCGTCTTCCAGTTGGGTTTCGGCATCGCTGCTTTGAGACTTGGCGTAGCTAACGGCATCTTCAATCAGGGCATCGTATTCAGGGATCTGTGATGCCTTAAGGATAAGCGATGGGTTGGTCGTCGCGTCCTCTGGCATGTAGCGACGGATCGCTTCAATGTCGCCGGTATCAGCAACAATGGTAGTGAATGCTTTTAACTGCTCTAGTGCGTTTGCCATTGGCTTTATTTCCATACTGCAATAAGGGGGCATGCGCCCACATCGGGTTTTAATGATCATTAAAGGTGATTTACACTACTTTGCCAACCACTTGCGTAAACTAATTACCAATGGTCTTAAATTTGTCGACCTAAGCGCCATTCACGGGACCATATCGATTATTTTTTGTGAAATTAAACCACAAAGATTAGCTCACTCTATTCATAGTTAAGTTGTTCTGATCGCTTGTCGCAAGCTAGTATCACTTACGGATGTAAAGGTAACTCTCAATTTGCTAGCTGATGATACCAAAGGGTTATCCGTGCAAGCTAAAGGTGAGGCTCTTGTGTGTTTTTTGTTTTCGTGCTGTAGCGAAGATGGTTCGCTGTGACTCGCGTCACCTGCGAATCGGAAGTGGCTGTGTTAATGTGCCGCTCGTTATTAGCGCAGGGGCGTACGATAAGCGCCTTAAACCATAATAAATTAGCGATAAAAAAGCTGATAACTAGCTTGAACCGTTTGCGTTCAAGATGGGAAGTTTACTGTTAGTCACCATATATCACGTCAACTATTATTGTTGGTCGTGGATCTATTGGTGCCCTTAAGAAGAACTAAATATGATTGAATCTATCTCTGCTGCTCTGAACGCAGCCATCGGTTTTGCCAATGGGCTGCTCTGGGGCTCGCTGCTGATCTACGTACTGGTTGCGGCAGGTCTACTATTTACTATTCGTCTCGGTTTTATTCAGTTTCGACTGTTTGGTCACGGTGTCCGCTTGGTCCGTCAAGGTCGCACCAAGACTGATGGCATCTCATCATTCCAAGTATTCTGTACCTCAATGGCGGCACGGGTAGGTACTGGCAACATGGCTGGTGTTGCTGTAGCTATCACCGCCGGTGGCCCTGGCGCAATCTTCTGGATGTGGTTGATTGCTATGCTTGGTATGGCAACTGCATTTGTCGAGTCCACTTTGGCGCAGGTATACAAGGTCCGCGGTGAAGATGGCCAATACCGTGGTGGTCCGGCTTACTACATGGAGCAAGGCTTAGGTAAACGTTGGATGGGCGTACTGTTCTCCGTGCTGCTTATCATCGCCTTTGGTTTTGCTTTTAACTCAGTACAAGCAAACACCATTACTGATGCACTGCATAACGCTTTTGACATCGATAAAGCCATCATTGGTGTGGTAATTACTCTGGTTACGGCTTATGTAATCATGGGTGGCCTGAAGAAGGTAGCTAAGGTATCTGAGCTGATCGTTCCAGTAATGGCAGTCGCTTACTTAGCGCTAGCGGTAATTGTACTGGTGATGAACATTACCGAAGTTCCTGCTGCCTTGACCCTGATTGTCAAAAGTGCCTTTGGTTTTGAACAAGCCGCTGGTGGCGCATTAGGCGCAATCATGGCTGGTGTTGCTCGTGGTCTGTTCTCTAACGAGGCGGGCATGGGTTCTGCAGCAAACATTGCTGCTTCTGCAACGCCAAACCCAAATCACCCTGCTTCTCAGGGTTTTGTCCAGATGATCGGTGTCTTTGTTGATACCATCGTTATCTGTACCGCTTCTGCTGCCATTATCCTACTTTCCGGTGTACTTGATGCATCTGAAGGTCAAAAGGGCATCGGTTTGTTGCAGTTGGCTCTGACCAACGAGCTGGGCGATTGGGCTAAGTACTTCCTGTCGTTTGCTATTGTTCTGTTTTGCTTTAGCTCCATTATTGCTAACTACAGCTACGCTGAAAGCAACATCATGTTCTTGACTAAGAGCAAGCCAATGCTGTTGATCTTCCGTTTGTTGGTGCTGGCCATTGTAATGGTTGGCTCCATGGCTTCGCTAAGCATGGTGTGGAACTTCGCAGATGTATCCATGGGCTTGATGGCTCTGGTTAACATTGCTGCTATCGTGTTGCTGTCTAAAGTCGCTTATGCGGTAATCAAAGATTACGAAGATCAATTGAAGGCGGATAAGACCCCTGAGTTTGATCCTAACCGTATCGCTCGATTGAAAGAGCAGCTGGTATGTAATACTTGGTTTGACGACGAGAAGCACTAAGCCTCGCCGATAATACCAATCGAAAAACCACGTCACTTGACGTGGTTTTTTTCGTTTCGGCCAATGTTATATTGGCCACCATAATAAAGCATGGATAGGAAATCAGATTATGTTGGCAGTTATCTCCCCAGCGAAGAACTTGGATTTTGATACACCGGCTCATGTCGCCAGCTTTTCGCAACCACAGTTGTTGGCTGATGCTGAGGAGTTAATGACAACCTGCAAGCAGTTAACCCCAACTGATCTGGCCTCGTTGATGAAGCTCTCTGACAAGTTAGCTGGGTTAAACGCCGCTCGCTTTGCTGATTGGCACACTCCGTTTACTCCAACGAACGCCAAACCGGCGGTATTGGCCTTTAATGGTGATGTTTATACCGGCTTGGATGCCGCTTCATTAACTGAAGAGCAACTGCAATATGGCCAACAGCACCTACGGATCCTATCGGGCTTATATGGGCTATTGAGGCCTTTGGATCTAATACAGGCCTATCGACTCGAGATGGGCAAGAAGGTCGCGAACACTCGTGGCAAGGATCTTTATCAGTTCTGGGGTAACCAGATCACTGAAGCGCTGTCTGAGGCGATACTAGAGCAGGGCGATGCAGTGCTGATTAACTTGGCTTCGAATGAATACTTCAAATCGGTTAAACCGAAGCTACTTGAAGCCAAAGTGATAACCCCAGTATTTAAGGATTGTAAGAACGGCCAGTACAAGATCATTAGTTTTTATGCCAAGAAGGCTCGTGGCCTGATGACCCGCTTTATGATTGAGAAACAGCCGCAAACACCAAAGGAATTAGAGGCGTTCGATTACGCTGGCTACTATTTCAGTGCCGAGCAATCAACCGCTGAGAGCATGGTGTTTCTGCGCGAAGAGCAGAACTAGTATCCTCTATTTAACGAACACTAAACGCCACAGCATTTGCTGTGGCGTTTTGGTTTATTGGTTAGTTAGTGGTTACTTTGTCGGTATTGGAATTGGACGGAAGTTACTTTCGGAGTTAGCCATCAACCAGGTGAATACGGTGTATACGGCCGACGATTGTTGAATCGCCGCCGGTGGCACCTTATCGAGGGTATCGTCAGGGGTATGGTGATAATCAAAATAATCGGTTCCGTCTAGCGCGAGCCCAGCAACAGGTACCCCAAGTGGAGGCAGTACTGACATATCTGGCCCCCCCCAGCTGTTGTTATTACCGCGCTTTACCCCTAGGGATTCTAGCTGCTTAGCCATGGCATCAAAGTCAGCCAAGGCGTGCTCTCCCACGCGGCTGTGAATCTTATAGATTGGACCCGCGCCAAAGTCGGCCTCTGCGGCGATGTAGTGGTTACTCAGTTCCGCTTGGTGGGCATCTCGATAGGCTTTGGCGCCCACTAAACCGATCTCTTCAGCGGCAAATAGCACCACCCGGATGGTTCGTTCAGGCGTGAGATTGGCATCAATGATCTGTTTAGCTGCAGCAACAACGATCCCCACACCTGCGCCATCATCGAGTGCTCCGGTACCTTCATCCCATGAATCAAGGTGGGCGCCAATCAATACAATCTCATCGGCCTTGCTGCTGCCGCTAATCTCACCGATGACGTTGTATGAGGTTTTAGGGGGAAACGCTTGGTTTTTTACGTTAAGGGTTACTTCCACGTGCGGATCCCGTTGTAGCATCCGCGTAAGTTGGTCGGCATCTGGCGCCGATAGCGTTACCGCCGGAACTTGGGCAATACCAGCGGCGTAACGCATTACCCCGGTGTGGGCAAAGCGGTGACTGTCGGTGCCTACCGAGCGCAGCATCAGTCCAACCGCCCCTTTGCTGGCTGCGATAGAGGCACCTTTACTGCGGGCTGTGACGACGGGGCCATAACCGCGCCCATCGCGGGAGCGTTCCATTTTATGGTCGATAAACGCTAATTTACCATCGAGGCTTTTAGCTGCCGCCGCTTCCAGCTCCGCCAAATTAGCAAACCGGACGATTTCAGCGGTAATACCATCTGGTGGGGTACTAACCGAATTACCTAACGCGGTAATCAGCAACGGCTGCGGGAAGGGGCTAGTTACCTTAGCGGCAATGCCACCACGTTCCCAATGAGGGACTTCAACCGGCTCGAGGTACACCTTATCGAACCCCATTTGTTCGAATCGGGCCTTTGCCCAGGCGACGGCCCGAGCGTCGTTAACGGTACCTGGTAAGCGCGGACCGATCTCGGTAGTGAGATCCGCAACGATTTGATAAGCCGCATCAGAGGCCATGGCTTGTAGTTGTAGTTGTTCTGCTATTTCTATGGTTTGTGGCGAAAATGGGCTAGCCAAAGCACTGGCGCTGAAAAGCGAAAAAGCGAGGATGGCGCGTTGCATAATGTCCCTGCAATGATGTTAATTCCTTTAGAGGGACACCATAGCAAATGCAAGCTGTTGCAGCTCAAGGCTTTATGTAACGGAGAATGACATAGTGGAAATCAGGCATAAAAAAACCGACCCAAGGGTCGGTTTTTAATTCTGTGCAATCGAAACTCTATTACAGAGCTTTGATCTTAGCAGCCAAGCGGCTCTTAGCACGAGCAGCTTTGTTTTTGTGGATCAGGCCTTTAGTGGCCATGCGGTCCAGGATAGGCTGGGCAGCAGTAAAAGCTTCAGTAGCAGCAGCTTTATCGCCAGAAGCGATAGCAGCAATTACTTTTTTGGTCAGGGTGCGCATCATGGAGCGACGAGAAGCGTTGTGTTGACGACGCTTCTCTGCTTGGATGGCACGCTTCTTAGCAGACTTGATGTTAGCCAAGTGCGAACTCCTAAAAACGGTGCGGTCTGGATTCTTACAAGGGTCGCGAATTTACGCATTTCATTCGCCAATGTCAATGACGACGAGCAAAATGACACCAATATATTGGCCCAGAAACCAATTTTGGCCTTCTACAACCCTACGGTTTAAGATGGTGCGAAATTCTAGCAGCATTCCTGCCACGGTGACAGTAGTCGTACACTTTTTTTGCAGACTATTACGTCATTGAAGATAAATTCAGCACTTTTTCGGTTCAAATGGGTACTTTCGTTGAGTAAAAAATTAATGCGGTCAGGATTGATCGTCAGCAGCATGACGCTGGTATCCCGAGTGTTGGGGTTGGTGCGCGATGTCGTGGTAGCTAACCTTATGGGCGCTGGGGCTGCCGCCGACGTGTTTTTCCTCGCCAATAAAATCCCTAACTTTCTGCGCCGGTTGTTTGCTGAAGGCGCATTTGCGCAGGCATTTGTGCCGGTATTAGCCGATTATTACCATAATCGTCCTGATGAAGTGAAGCAGTTGTTGGCTCGGGTTAGTGGCACCTTAGGTACCATTATTACGGTGGTCACGCTGTTGGGGGTGATTGGCTCACCGGTGTTAGCAGCACTGTTTGGTACAGGTTGGTTTATCGATTGGCTTAATGATGCCCCAGGCGGTGAAAAATTTGAGCTAGCGTCGCTGATGCTCAAAATTACTTTTCCCTATTTATGGTTTATCACCTTAACGGCACTCTCTGGCGCCATTCTTAATACCTTAGGCCGGTTTGCCGTTGCAGCCTTTACGCCGGTGTTTCTCAATGTCGCCATTATCGGTTGTGCGCTGCTATTAGCTCCGCAATTGGCGCGACCTGAACTGGCCTTAGCGTGGGGGGTGTTTCTCGGTGGCTTAATCCAATTCCTGTTTCAAATTCCATTTCTTTACCGTAGCAATATGTTGGTGCGCCCGCGTTGGGGTTGGAACGATCCTGGGGTAGTTAAGATCCGCACCTTGATGATCCCAGCGATGTTTGGGGTTTCAGTAAGTCAGATCAACCTGCTGTTCGATACCATTATTGCTAGCTTCTTGATGACCGGCTCCATCAGTTGGCTCTACTATTCTGATCGTTTGCTGGAGTTCCCGCTGGGTCTGTTTGGCATTGCTATCGCGACGGTTATCTTGCCGGCACTCTCGCAAAATAAAGCTGAAGGTGATCCGAGTCAGTTCGCCAGCACGATGGACTGGGGTGTGCGTTCGGTTTTACTGGTCGGCATTCCGGCGATGCTGGGCTTGATGGTGTTGGCTCAACCGATGTTAATGGTGTTGTTTATGCGTGGTGAGTTTACCGTTGAGCACAGCCAAATGGCGTCGATGAGTTTGCTTGCCTATGCCTCCGGCTTGCTCAGCTTTATGTTAGTTAAGGTGTTAGCGCCGGGCTACTACGCTCGGCAAGATACGAAAACTCCGGTGCGCTACGGTATTATCGCCATGGTCGCCAATATGGGCTTTAACATCATTCTGGCTATCCCATTTGGGTATGTTGGCTTAGCGTTAGCTACGGCGGCATCCGCTACTTTAAATGCCGGTTTACTCTATCGTGGTTTGGTTAAGCAACAGGTGTATCAAGTTAGTCACCATAGCCTTAGCTTGATAGCCAAAATGATGGTTGCTGGGGTCATTATGGCGGCGACGGTAGCCTATGCGTCACCAGCAGAAGCGCAATGGCTGGCTTGGGACTTTGCCGAGCGTGCTATGTGGCTGTTTACCTACATCGCCTTGGGTGGGGCAACCTACGTTTTATCGTTACTGGTTATGGGGATCCGCCCGCGCCACCTGCGTACGGCGTAACGGTTTTACCTGTGCAGTTAAAGGAATGACGTGACAGTGGCGAAACTTCGCCACTGTCCGCTGTGCACTCCATTGGTATTACCCCTAAGCTGGGGTATAATCCGGCGATTTTCATAGCAAAAGATAAACTATCCCCTATGGAGTTAGTGCGCGGGATTTATAATCTCACCCCAAAACATCATGGTTGTGTGTTAACCATTGGCAATTTCGATGGTGTCCACCAAGGCCATGCTGCGGTTATTGCTCGCTTAGTCGAAGTAGCCAAATTGCACCAAGTGCCGGCAACGGTGATGTTATTCGATCCTCAGCCGCAAGAGTTTTTCGCGGGCGACAATGCACCTGCTCGGTTGAGTTTGCTTCGAGACAAGCTAACCCGATTGAGTCAGCTGGGTGTCGAGCGAGTGTTGTGTGTTCGTTTTAATCAGAAGTTTGCTGATTATCACCCCCAACAGTTTGTCGAGCAGTTGTTGGTTAATCAGCTTGGGGTTCGCCACTTAGTAGTGGGAGATGATTTTTGCTTTGGTAAAGCGCGCCAAGGCAACTATGCCATGCTGCAGCAAGCCGGCGAGCAACATGGCTTTACCGTGCAAGACACGGCCAGCTGTTTGTTAGCTAAGGCGCGGATTTCCAGCACCTTAATTCGACAGGCACTGGCGCAAGGCGATCTAGCCGCAGCACAACAGATGTTGGGTTACCCTTATCGGATCAGCGGGCGAGTAGCTCATGGTGACAAGTTGGGTCGCACCTTAAACTTCCCAACGGCAAACATTCCGCTGAAACGCAAGGTGGTACCGGTTCGTGGCGTATACGCGGTAACGGTTCAATTAGCCAGCGGCGAGCGAAAACTCGGTGTAGCCAATGTTGGTTCGCGACCAACGGTGCGCGGCAATATTTGTCGATTAGAAGTACATATATTCGATTTTGCTGGCGATATTTATGGTCAGCAACTGCAGGTTCAGCTGGTTAGCTGGCTGCGGGATGAACAACGCTTTGAGTCACTTGATGCACTTAAAGCTCAAATTAGCGCAGACGTAGCCAAGGCCAAAGCCTGCTTGTCTGCACCTGAATACTTAGTTTGAACTCCTTGATGGTGAAGCCCTAAATGGTTGATTACAAAACGACTCTGAACCTACCGGAAACTGAATTCCCAATGCGTGGCAACCTTGCCAATCGGGAACCGGAAATGTTGAAAAACTGGGACGAAAAGGCGCTGTACAAAGCGATTCGTGCCAGTCGTCAGGGCGCCAAGCCATTTATTTTGCATGATGGTCCTCCGTACGCGAACGGCGATATTCATATCGGCCATTCAGTCAACAAGATCCTCAAAGACATCATTATTAAGTCTAAGACCTTAGCTGGTTTCGACGCCCCATACGTTCCGGGTTGGGATTGTCACGGCTTGCCGATTGAGCTGAAGGTTGAAGGTAAAGTAGGTAAGCCTGGCCATAAGGTTACTGCGGCAGAGTTCCGTGAGAAGTGCCGTGAATACGCAGCTAAACAGGTTGATGGCCAGAAGGCTGATTTTATCCGTTTGGGCGTATTGGGTGAGTGGGATAAGCCATACCTGACCATGGACTTCGGTACCGAAGCCAACATCATCCGCTCTTTGTCGAAAATCATCGATAATGGCCACTTGCATAAAGGCGCTAAGCCTGTGCACTGGTGTACGGACTGTGGCTCTGCTTTGGCTGAAGCTGAAGTAGAGTATGAAGACAAGACCTCTCCGGCCATCGATGTGAAATTCGTTGCTGCCGACGAAGCGGCTGTTGCGGCTAAATTTGACGGCGCAGCGGGCACTGGCCCAATCAGCGCTGTTATCTGGACTACCACTCCGTGGACCTTGCCAGCCAACCGTGCGATTTCACTGCACGCTGAAGTTCAGTATGCCTTGGTGCAGCTGGATGGCGAACGGTTGATCCTCGCCGCTGATCTGGTTAAGTCCGTGATGGAACGTGCCGGTATCGACAGCTTCAAAGAGTTGGGTTACTGCCAAGGTGCTGCATTGGAGCTGATGCTGTTCCAACACCCATTCTACGATTTCACCGTGCCTGCAATCCTGGGCGATCACGTAACCACCGAATCCGGTACCGGATGTGTACACACCGCACCAGGCCATGGTCAAGACGATTTCATCGTTGGTAACAAGTACGGCTTGGAAGTTGCTAACCCCGTTGGCAACAATGGCGTTTACCTGCCAGACACCGAGTTGTTTGCTGGTCAGCATGTATTCAAAGCCAATGATTCAGTGATCGAAGTGTTGAAACAAAACGACGCATTGCTTCACATTGAAGCATTCCGTCACAGTTACCCACATTGCTGGCGCCACAAGACGCCAATCATCTTCCGTGCTACGCCGCAGTGGTTCATATCTATGGATCAAGCGGGCCTGCGTCAGCGTTCCCGTGAAGAGATCGAGAAGGTGCAATGGTTACCAGATTGGGGCCAAGCCCGTATCGATACCATGGTTGCCAACCGTCCAGACTGGTGTATCTCCCGTCAACGTACTTGGGGGGTGCCAATCGCACTGTTTACTCATAAAGAGACCCAAGAACTTCACCCGAATACCATCGAATTGATGGAGCAGGTAGCGAAGCTGGTGGAAGAGAAAGGCATTCAAGCTTGGTGGGATCTTGATTCTGCTGAGCTACTGGGTGACGACGCGGCTAACTACGACAAAGTGCAAGACACCTTAGACGTATGGTTCGACTCTGGCGTGTCGCATCACAGTGTGGTTGATGCTCGTGAAGAGTTTAAAGGTCAGCCAGCCGATTTGTACCTTGAAGGTTCTGATCAGCACCGTGGCTGGTTTATGTCGTCACTGATTTCATCCACTGCGATGAAGAACAAAGCCCCTTACCGCCAAGTGCTAACTCACGGTTTCACCGTAGATGGCAAGGGTCGTAAGATGTCTAAGTCTATCGGTAACGTAATGAGCCCACAGCATGTAGTTAACAAGCTGGGTGCCGATATCCTGCGTCTATGGGTTGCTTCAACCGACTACGCCGGTGAGATGACCGTTTCTGATGAGATCCTAAAACGTTCTGCTGATGCATACCGTCGAATCCGTAATACTTCGCGCTTCCTGCTGGCCAACATGAATGGCTTTAATCCAGCCACAGATATGGTTGCTCTGGAAGATATGGTGGCCTTGGATCGCTGGGTTGTGGGTCGCGCTCATAGCCTGCAGCAAGAGATTATCACTGCTTACGATCAGTACAACTTCCATCAGGTTACACAAAAACTGATGCACTTCTGTTCAGTAGAGTTAGGCAGCTTCTACTTAGACATCATTAAAGATCGTCAGTACACCACCAAAGGTGACAGTGTTGCTCGTCGCTCTTGTCAGAGTGCCTTGTTCCTTATTTCAGAAGCGATGGTGCGCTGGATGGCACCTATTTTAAGCTTTACCGCTGACGAGATCTGGGCGCAGCTGCCTGGTGAGCGTGACCAGTTTGTGTTTACCCAAGACTGGTTCGATGGCTTAGCGCCAATGGATGATAACGCGGCGCTAGACGACAGCCAGTGGCAGCAGTTGGTTGACGTGTTAGCTGCACTAAACAAATCGTTGGAAGCGGCTAAGAAAGATGGCATTAAAAACCGTCTGGGCGCAGACGTCACCCTGTACGCCGATGGCGAACTGAAAGCGTTGCTGGAGAAGCTGGGTGACGAACTGCGCTTTGCGTTGATCACCTCCAATGTCACTATCGCTGATTTGACTGATGCTACCGATGCAGTAGCAACCGAGCTAGAAGGCTTTAAGGTGAAACTGACCAAGAGCGAAGCTCAGAAGTGTGAGCGTTGCTGGCACCATCGTGAAGACGTAGGCAGCATTGAAGCACACCCAACCCTATGTGGTCGCTGTGTAACTAACGTTGATGGCGAAGGGGAAGCACGCACTTATGCTTAAGGAAGCTTGGGCTAACCGCCCAGCGCAATGGACGCGCAGTGGTTGCGCTTGGCTGTGGCTGGCAGTGATTTCACTGCTGGCTGACCAAGCCACCAAGTTATGGGTAGCAGCTAATTTCGATTACGGCGTGCGCTTGGAATTTATTCCATACGTAAACCTTACCTATGTTCATAACCCAGGTGCCGCCTTTAGTTTCCTAGCGGATGCTGGTGGCTGGCAGCGTTGGGGCTTTGCTATCTTTGCCACCATTGTCAGTGTGGCGCTTATCGCCATGCTGCGCGCCGAGCGCAAAGAGAACAAGATGATCAACATCAGCTATGCACTGATCATCAGTGGTGCCATCGGTAACCTGATTGACCGGGTCGCCTACGGTTATGTGATCGACTTTATCGATTTTTTCGTCGGTAACTGGCACTGGCCAGCGTTTAACATTGCCGACAGCGCCATCTGTATTGGTGCGGTACTTATGATTTTGGATTCGTTGCTGCAACCTAAGCAGCCGAAGGAGGCTCAATGAGCAACTTAGTAGTAGGGCCTGGTTCCCATGTATTTATGCACTTCAATGTTGGCCTAACCGATGGCAGCGTTGCTGACAGCACCCGTGCTCACGGTCAACCTGCTCGGCTAACCTTAGGTGACGGCAGTTTGAGCCCAGGTATGGAAAAAGAGTTACTGGGGTTAGCTAAAGGGGACACTAAGAAGTTTACCCTTGAAGCGGATCAGGCCTTTGGCCAATCCAACCCAGACAACCTACAACATATGACTCGCACTCAGTTTGCCGCAGACGCCGATATGACCGTTGGCACCATTATGGCGTTTGATGCGCCGGACGGTAACCAATACCCAGGTGTTATCCGTGAGGTTGCTGGTGACTCAGTGACCGTAGATTTCAACCACCCACTGGCGGGCCAAACGGTTGTATTTGATGTAGAGATTCTGGACGTCGTTGCCAAGGAGGCGTAATGAAGGTCGTAATGGCTAATCCACGTGGGTTCTGCGCTGGGGTTGATCGTGCGATCACCATTGTAGAGCGTGCGTTAGAGTTGTTTGAAAAGCCGATCTATGTTCGTCACGAAGTGGTGCATAACCGCTATGTGGTGGAAGGACTGCGCAATCGCGGTGCGGTATTTATCGATCACTTGGTGGATGTGCCAGACAACAGCATCGTTATCTTTTCTGCCCATGGTGTTTCACAGGCGGTTCGTGATGAAGCGAAGCAACGTGGCCTCAAGGTGTTTGATGCCACTTGCCCGTTGGTAACCAAGGTTCATATGCAGGTTACCCGTGCCAGCCGTAAAGGGATTGAGTGTGTGCTCATCGGCCATGCTGGTCACCCTGAAGTCGAAGGCACTATGGGTCAGTATGATAACGCGGATGGTGGCATCTACCTGATTGAGTCGCCAGAAGACGTGGCGGCCATGCAGGTAAAAGATGAAACCAACCTTACCTTCGTTACTCAGACTACGCTCTCAATGGACGATACCGCGGCGGTGATTGATGCGTTACGACAACGCTTCCCCGTGATTGAGGGACCCCGTAAAGATGATATCTGCTACGCCACTCAAAACCGCCAAGATGCGGTACGTGAGCTGGCATTGAAAAGCCAGTTGGTTTTGGTTGTGGGCTCTAAGAACTCCTCCAACTCGAACCGTTTGCGCGAGCTGGCAGAGAAATCTGGTAGCCGTGCACACCTAGTTGATGGCGCCGAAGATCTTCAGCCAGAATGGTTCGATGGTATTGATACCATCGGCGTTACTGCAGGTGCCTCCGCCCCAGAGGTATTGGTTCAAGGGGTTGTGGCGGCCTTGAAACAGTTAGGGGCCGCTACAGTCGAGGAAGCCAGTGGCGCCGAAGAGAACGTGGTATTCCATGTTCCTGCTGAACTGCGCTAACTTATCGCTGCCGACATAACGAACAAGCCAGTCATATGACTGGCTTTTTGCTTTTCTAATGGCTAACAGTTGCCGGGTTTGTTGTTATAGCGAATGCCACCAGTAGCGCTAATGGTGATCTGACGGCGAAGCGGATGGTCGGCACTGAGTGGACAGTAACGAATTGAGCCAGTATTGCCGGTAAATCCGTCAGGAGTGAAACGAACCTGATTACGGCTTGAGCGGATCAGATCTTTAGAGTCAATGGGCCCGCGTTCAAGCAGTAACTGGTCATCATCATCGAACTGTCCCTTGGTTGCCCCATCAATGAAGACGGCGTAGCCTTGCGTCCAATCGTTATGACATTGGTTGGCTTGATCCAATGGGCAGGTGGTTACCGTATTGTGATTGTTAACTGCTAAATGACGCCCGAACTTAAGATCTTGATAGATAGTACTTATTTCTGCTGAGGCGCGAGAATACGCCATTGAGTAAACCCACGAAGGCCTCATCACCAGCAGTAAAATAGTGACTACCGCCATAGTTATAACAACTTCAATTAGGTTGAATCCTTTGCTTACATACATTGGTGAGATCATCAGTGTTGTCAGCAATAATGCTTGGATGAGTTTGATTCGATCCATTTGCTGTCGTTAAGTTAGTGGTGTACTCCTGTGTTGTTGGTAAACGTTGTTATGACCTTTATTGGCTCAGGTACAGTCACTAGTTGCGGTCGCTTTGGCTATGACGCCAGTAACAGAGATGGTCAGCTCTTTTTTATGATTGCCGTCTTTAGCGGTGGCGCAATAACGAATGGTGGTGTTATTACTAACAAAACCGTCGGAACTAAATCGATACTGTGTGGCAGCATCAAGGTAATCGTCCTCATTAAATTCCGCTCGTGTTTGTAGTAGCTCGTCACTGGCAGAATTAAACTGATTTGCTGTACCAGCATCAACAAATATAGTGTAACCGTTGCTCCAGTCATTATGGCAGTTATTGTTGTTATCAAGAGGGCAGACGGTTACCGAGTTTTGGTATGCAGCGGCAAGCTGACGAGCGTAGGTTAAGTCTTTATATAAACTATCGATACTGGTTTCTACTCGATGGTATTGAAGCAATTGCGTAAACGATGGCACTCCAACACTAAGCATAATCCCAGCTATTGTTAGTGTAATCAGTAGCTCTAATAAGGTTAAGCCATCTTGGTGTTTCATTGGTACTTCCTGAAATTGACAATTTCGACCATATAGAAATCTATTTGTTGAACTAGTATCGATTCGGTTTACGTTTCACCTTGAGTGATTATAAGCTGACATTTTTAGTCTCTGCCAATCTTATTATTACCGAGCGATTGAATTATCATTAACTTAACATTGTGGCAACCAAATTTACCCATTGTGTTGTTAATGAATTCTACTGTCGCTAGTGCTATTTTTATATTTGCTAATTAACACATTGAATTAAATTGGGAAAAGCTATCTTCTTACATTTTTAATCTAACTTGTTTAGGATGTACAAAGTAATATTGGGTTTTTTATTTCTATTTTAAATAGGGATTCTGACATGGATGTTAGACATAGTAATATTCATCAGCGAGGCTTTACGCTGATCGAAGTAATGGTGGCAGGTGTCGTACTGAGTATTGGTTTGCTCGGCGTATTCCAACTGCATTTGTATACTAAACGCAGTAGCCATGCCTCTATCAACTATGCAGAAGCCGCCTATATGGCAGCCGACATGCTCGACCGCATCCGCTTAAACCCTAATCAGCGCGACAACTATGTATTGTCTAATTACGACAATGGCAGCGGCTACGGCAGTATCTTTGTTGCTCAACCTGACAGCAGTCAGCACTGCACTAAAAATCCGCTCGACAGTAGTATCAACGAATGCACCCCAGAACAGCTGCGTGCTTGGGATCAATATCAATGGAATGAAACCCTTAAAGGCACGAACGCCACGATTGCAGGGGTCAATATTGGTGCGGTGCCAGGGTTAGTCGGCTGTATTTTCGTATCCGGAAACGACGTTGAGGTTGTTATCTCATGGCAGGGGTTGGTAGACAGCAGCGATGCCGCAGATCGGGTTGGTAACTCGAGTAATGCCAAAAGCTGCGGTGCCAGCGGTACTAAGCGGCGGCAGGTTGTCTTAAACAGCGTAATAATGGATACCGTATGATTAAGCAAAGAGGCTTAACCTTACCTGAGCTAATGGTTTCTATGGTTGTGGGGTTGTTCATCTTAGGTGCGACCTACGTTGTATTTAGCATGTCTTCAAGCAGCGTGCACTCGACCGGACAGCATAGCCAGTTACAAGAGAGCGCCCGCATGGGACTGCGTATGTTGCAAAACGATATCGCCCAAGTGGGTTTTTTCGGCGACTTAACCGGCACCGATTTGATGCCTGGGGTGACTGTCTCGACCACATCAGCGTCGTTAAATAGCGCACTTGATTGCGTTGGTGACGGCCTCAACAATGCTAGCTTCCCCTCAACCCATTCGACCAATCAGCATTTTCATTTCCGCACTATTTGGGCATCCCATAAAACATCCGCACAAAAAGCGATCAGCTGTGAGAGCGCAACCAACGGTGTTTTAGTTGGTACCGACGTTTTACAGCTAAAGCGACTCGATGGCACAGCACTGGCGGATCCTGCGGTTAGGGATATGGATGAAGCCTATTTTGTAATGAATACGAATGAAGGAGCATTTCATATTGGCAGTGGCACCATGCCGACCTTTAGTGCCAGCAAAGCCTATCGCTATATTCATCGGGTCTATTACGTTAAGAACAATACCGCTGGGATCCCGTCGCTCTACATGCATGACTTGAGCTCAGCCGGAATGGCATCGGCAACGGCGCTGGTTGAGGGGGTTGAAGATATTGAATATGAGTTTGGTGTCGATCAAGACGGCGATAGCGTGGCTGATACCTTTTTGGCAACTGTTGATGTTAGCGACGAGATCTGGGATGAAGCGGGCATAGCTAGAATTGTAGCGGTCCGTATTCACATGATTGTGATGAGCGTGTCAGAGGACAGTAATTACCTAACGGACACCGTTACCTATTCGATGCCAAGTGGGCCGGACAATATAAGCAACGACGGCCACCGCAGGAAAAAGGTAGCAATCACCGTGATGATGCGTAATCCGATTTTTGTTAACCAAAGGAACGGTATATGAGCAAGCAAACGGGCATCGCCTTAGTTTCAAGTATCTTGCTTCTTTTGACGTTAACTCTAGTTGCCGTTTCATTGGCTGACCGTAGTCGCTTAACGGTTCAGATGGCGGCTGCTGGGGTGGCCAGAGAGGAGGCCAATCAGCAGGTTAATGGTATCCAAGAGGAGTTTATTGACCAGCAACGGCAGCTCAGTGGCAGTAGCGCCTTTGTGGTAACGCCGAGCACTAACACTGGGCCGAATCAGGTCAACTTTTTGGCCGAGACGGGATGCAGAAGGAGCCGCAATGCCACTTCCAGTGGGGTGATTGTCTGTCGGCAAAGCGAGTTAATCAGCACAGCAGTGTTTGGTCGAAATGACCGAGGTAGCCTGTCTGTCATCTCTGGGATTGAACAGCCAGTTTTGCAATCGTTAGGGAACTAGGATGAAAAGATTAAGCATAGGGAGCGGTGTTGCTCTGTACCTGTTTTGTGGTTTGCAAGCCAGTAGTGCTGATGACACTGAACTGTATGTCTCTAACGGTTCCTTGGTAGCGAATTCTCGGCCGAAAGTGCTCTTGGTGATGGATACCTCTGGATCAATGGCGTGGAAGCTAGAAAATACCTCGCTCCCTTTCGACCCCAGCAAGACCTACTCAACGGGCAAACGAATTTTCTACGTTATTGGCAATGATGGTGACGACTTGCCAGACCCCTCTTCCAGTACCGAAAAGCGGGTGTTAGCGGCGAGCACTAACGGGTGTAACTATGCTCAGCAGCAACATGGACTAAGTTGGAGATATTCGCGGCTTGAATACACCGGTTACATCACCGACCAATTCCAATACTTTGATTACGCAGATAACAACAATCAGTGGAAAGATTTTCCCGAACAATTTAGCGCCGATAATAAAGACACCGTTATTGAGTGTTATCAGGACTTGAGTGATGCCGATGCCGTGAATGCCTCGTCATCCAATTTTACTAACACCGGCTTTCCGTTAAACACCGCACAGGCGTATGACAATATCGCAGTGACGGCCAGTGCCAGTGAGCGACAAGAAGCGGCAGCCAATTCGATAGCAGCAACCGGAATCGATGAGGCTCCAATTGTTACTATCTACTCCGAGAACTACCTAGCGTGGTACCACAGTCGCAATGAGAGCCAAAATCTAGGCAACCCAACGCGCATCGAGGTAGCTAAAGACGTACTTATCCGCCTCATTGACTCTACCCCAGGGGTAGATTTTGGCTTAGCCATTTATAACCGCAGCCATAACGGTGGGCGCGTCATTCATGGCATTGAACCAACCGATTCAGACCGACGTTTAGTGCTGCAACAAACCATTGATGATTTGGTTGCTAATGGGGGCACGCCGTATGCTGAAACGGGTTTTGAGATGTATCGTTACTTTCGCGGCGGAAAGCCTTTATTAACTAATAGAGTCAAAGATTTAACGCCGAAATATGATAGTAGCGTTATCAACTCGTCAGGTGACTACATTAGCCCCTTCGACACCTGTCAAAGTGAAGCCTACATGGTATTTATGTCTGATGGCGCCCCAGAATCAGATAATGACTTCGATTATAAGATTCTCGGAGAAGACTACGATACTGAAGATGGCGAACCGTTTTCCATCACCACTGCGTCCAAATACGTCCATTCAGGAAAACGTACTAAATATTCTAATGGGAATTGGTACGAGCAAAATTTTACCATTAATAGTTATTTTCCGGCGTTAGCTGAAGGAATGTCGAAGAAGGTCGATATGGCGCCACTGATTCAAGGGCGGCAAGCGGTTAAGGTTTATCCGGTTGGCTTTGGTTTTTCAAGTGACTCGGTGGAGTCCAGCTTCGGTGAGGAGATCGCTGAAAGGGCTGACACTGAAGCCTACGAAGCGAATGACGCCACCTCGTTGCAGAGTTCCTTCAAGGAGATTATCGGTACCATTTTGGCTAAAAATGCCGCATTTACCTCTCCTTCGGTTGCTGCCAGTAACTTTGACCGAACCCAGACGCTGGATTCTGTCTACTACTCCATGTTCCTGCCCAGTGATCGTCCCCGTTGGTCCGGTAACTTAAAAAAGCTCAAACTCGATAGCGACGGTAACATTGTCGGTACCGGAACTACTGGCGGTGATTTAGCCGGGGTTGACGCTGATGGTGAGATTGCTGATGACACCTGTACCTACTGGACCAGTAAAGCAACCTGTGCGGCAGCCGGCGGTGGTGGCGATGGCAATGATGTCTTGGTTGGTGGCGCGGTGGAGTCGATAACGCCAAGCAGTCGTAAGATTTTAACCATCCCAGCAACAGGCACTGGTGTGCTGGTTAATCTTACCCTTGCCAGTCTTCAAGCCAGCGTCGGTAGTGACGAGAATCTGCGCTCGGCTCTCCAAGTAGATAGTGCGGCCGATCTGAGTAAATATGTCGCTTGGCTTGAAGGTTTTGATGTTGATGATGAAGATGAGGACGGCAGTAGCAGCGATGCTCGCAGTGCCCTGATTGGTGACCCGTTACACTCCAAGCCGTTAGCTATTGATTACGGCAGCGGCTATGGTACTCGCGTTATCATGGGCTCCAATCATGGCTATCTACACATGTTTAAAGATAAGGGCACCTCAGTTGAAGAGAGCTGGGCTTTTTATCTCCCAGATATGTTGCCAACCCTAGATGAACTGCGACAAAACGAGCAAACCGGTGGGCATACGGTCTACGGCATCGATGGTTCGCCGACCGCTTACGTGCTGCAAAGTGATAACAATGCCACCATTGGCAGCGGCGATAAGGTCTGGTTGTACTTCGGTCTTCGACGCGGCGGGCGTGGTTATTACGCCATGGACATCACCAATCCTGATGCACCTAAGATGATGTGGCGTCTGGATCATACCGATAATGACTTTACTGAACTCGGTCAGTCTTGGTCAGAACCGGTAATAACTACCATTCCACGGGCTGGGGATGATGCCGGTAAGCCGGTATTGATCTTCGGTGCTGGCTACGATGAGCGTAAAGACGCCATCAGTGTTGGCAGTACCGATACCATGGGCCGTGGGATCTTTATTGTCGACGCGGAAACCGGAGCACTGGTGCATCGATTCATTGCCGACGGTACCGGTGACGATACCACCAATGTGGCAATAACCGATTCAATCCCGGCTACCGTGACCGTAATGGACAGCGATGCCGATGGTGTTACCGATCGGCTTTATGCTACCGATACTGGCGGTAATATCTGGCGTATCGATTTGGTCGGTACTGACAGCAGCCAATGGAGTGCTTATAAGTTTGCTGAACTTGGGGGCGATACAGTGGTTAGCGACCGACGCTTTTTTGCTGGGGTAAGCGTGGCCCAAACCTCAGCGGAGATGCGCGAAACCGTATCAATCTCTGGGAGTGGTAGTGGATCAACTTCGGTGACGGTATCCAAAGAGATCCCCTATGACGCGGTATTGGCTGGCTCCGGCAATCGTGCTCATCCCAATGCAACGGGTACCGATAACTACCTATTCGCGTTAAAAGATCTCAATATTGTCAGCCAAAATTGGCCATCTGATGGTTTGCCTGAGCCCATTAAGGTTGCCAACCTATACAGCGTAGCCGGCGATCCCTTTACTACCGATGGAGCCAGTGAGCAGGAGTATTTGGATTTGAGCGAAGCTAAAGGTTGGTATCTGCCGCTGGTTGAACGAGAGAAGGCGCTGGCACAACCGGTTGCCATCGCTGGGATAGCCTATTTCACTACCTTTACCCCCGGAGAAGTGGACAGCGCTACCTGTTTATCCAGTGGCGGTGGGCAGTTGTATGGATTGGGCTTGCAGCAAGGGCTGCATGTTGTCACCACCTCATTAGGAGACAGCTTGCCCGACTCGCCGCAATTAGTTGTGGCGCCAGCTCCTGAAAGTGTTGGTTCCGACTGGAGCCCTGAATTAAGACTTATCGCGCCTGATCTGGTCAACGATACCGACACTACGCAAACAGGGCTGATGCTCACGCCGAGTCGTGTTTACTATCAATATGGGGCGCAATAACGATGCATAAGCAGCTCGGAATTACCTTAATTGAGATGATGATTGTCGTGGTGATCTTGGGGATCCTCTCCAGCATCGCTTACCCGTCATATCAGTCCTATGTTGGGCGGAGTTATCGAGCCGAGGCACATAGCCAGTTGCAGCAGATTGCCAATCTACAGGAGCAGTATTACCTCGACCAACGCCGATTTAGCATGAATTTGGAGAATTTAGGTCTAGTCACCAGCTCCGCTAACGGGGACGCCATCGAAACCGACAGTGGCCGTTACACCATAGCGGTAACCTCAGCAGCGGGGTATACCCTTACCGCGACGGCACAAGGAGCGCAATCTACCCTTGATTCAGATTGTCCGACGTTAGTGCTTACTATGACCGGTTCTAAAACGCCGCCGGCCTGTTGGTAATGGTTCGAATGTCGAGCCAATACCCGCGGCAAAAAGCTTCGCCTCTATATTCCCCAGACACTTTGCCTTACACTTGCCGAGCTGATTAATGGATAGCTTGGTAGGGTATGAGTAAGTCGTTGAATATCGCCTTAGCGCAAAGAAATTATATAGTCGGAGACATCGAAGGTAACGCCAGTGCCATCTGTCTAGACATTGATGCTGCTGCACAACGTGGAGCAGATCTGATCCTGTTTCCTGAGTTGGCATTAACCGGCTATCCGCCGGAAGACCTATTACTGCGTCCAGATCTGATGGATCGCTGTCGGGTTCAGCTTGAGGTGATACAGCAGCACAACCCTAACATCGGTGTAGTGGTTGGTCATCCGCATATGGAAGAGGGCGAGTTGTTTAACAGCGCCAGCCTGTTTCATAACAACCAATGCCTTGCGCTTACTCACAAGCAAAAGCTGCCTAACTACCGCGTTTTTGATGAACAGCGATACTTTGCCAGTGGCGATAGTAGCTGTGTGGTCGAATTTGCGGGCCATCGGTTAGGGTTGTTGATCTGTGAAGATATTTGGCATCCAGAGCCGGTGGCGCAACTACGTGAGCAAGGCGCCGAGATCCTGCTAACCATCAACGCGTCGCCGTTTGACATGACCAAGCTGAATGAGCGACTCAACGTACTCGAAGCCTGCAGTGCCGAAGCAGAGTTGCCGGTGGTCTATCTTAATTTACTCGGTGGCCAAGATGAGTTGATTTTTGATGGTCACTCAATGGTGGTTGATAGCCATGGCCGGATCACCCAAGAGTTGGCTCAATTTGAGTCCACTTTGGCGCTGGTGCAGTTTGTTGATGGTGAGCCACAGCCGGGCGAGCGAGTAACACCACCGGCAGCGGCCGCGCAGATCTATAATGCGTTAGTGCTGGCGGTTCGTGATTACATCAATAAAAACCGTTTTAACGGCGCGGTACTTGGACTGTCTGGCGGTATTGATTCCGCTTTAACCTTGGCTATTGCGGCAGATGCCATTGGTGCTGATAAGGTTCAAGCGGTAATGATGCCGTTTAAATACACCTCAGACATCAGCCAAACCGATGCCGCGGCGCAGGCTGAAGCGATGGGAGTGGCTTACGACAGCGTTTCCATCGAACCAATGTTTGATGCCTTTATGGGTCAGCTTAAGCCGCTGTTTGCTGGTGCTGAGCGTGATACCACCGAAGAAAATCTCCAAGCACGCACCCGTGGGGTTTTGCTAATGGCGCTATCGAATAAGACTGGGAAAATCCTGCTAACTACCGGTAACAAAAGTGAGTTGGCGGTGGGCTACTGTACCCTCTATGGCGATATGTGTGGCGGCTTTGCGGTGATTAAGGATCTGCCTAAACAGTTGGTTTATAGCCTGTCTCGTTACCGTAACAGCCTGTCTCCAGTGATCCCAGAGCGAGTAATTACTAGACCGCCATCGGCGGAATTAGCACCAGATCAGGTGGATCAAGACAGCTTGCCTCCTTATGATGTACTGGACGATATGTTAGAACGTTATGTTGAACAAGATCAGAGTGTTGCCGATATTGTTTCTGCAGGGCATAACGAAGCGGATGTGCGCCGGGTGATCCGCTTGGTCGATCTGAATGAATACAAACGGCGTCAGGCCGCGGTAGGACCGCGGGTGACCCCTAGAGCCTTTGGTAAAGATCGTCGCTATCCGATCACCTCAGGCTTTGGCAAAGCAAACTGGTAAAGGACAACGATGAAAAAGCTCGAAGCGGTAATTAAACCATTTAAGTTAGATGACGTACGTGAAGCCCTTGGCGAGATCGGTATCTCTGGTATGACGGTGCAAGAGGTGAAAGGTTTTGGCCGTCAGAAAGGCCATACCGAGCTTTATCGCGGCGCTGAATACATGGTCGACTTCCTTCCTAAGGTGAAGATTGAAGTCGTGATCAGCGATGATATGCTGGATCAAGCAATTGAGGCCATCGTTGACACCGCGCGGACGGGCAAGATTGGTGATGGTAAAATCTTTGTCACTGAGATTGAACGGGTAATTCGGATCCGCACCGGCGAAGAGAACGACGACGCCATTTGATCCAGATCGGCTGCATATACAAAGGCGCCGATTGGCGCCTTTGTTGTTTGTCCAGCCACTCATTTTTATGGTCTTGGCTAGTGTTAGTCGCGCTAAGACGAAAGAGGAAACACCATGAGTAACTCCCCAAGTGCATTGGCGTTGTCTGCTGTGCGCAAAACCTACGACGGTGGTGTTGAAGCCCTCCGCGGTATCGATTTAACCGTTGAGCAGGGAGATTTCTTTGCATTACTTGGCCCTAACGGCGCCGGTAAGTCGACCACCATTGGGGTGATCAGTGCGTTGGTCAACAAAAGCAGTGGCAGCGTGCAGGTTTTTGGCCATGATATCGACCGGCAACTTAATGACGCTAAGCGCTGTATTGGCCTCGTTCCGCAAGAGTTCAACTTTAACCAGTTTGAAACCGTGTTACAGATTGTGGTTAACCAAGCCGGTTACTACGGTGTGCCACGAGCTGAAGCGGCGGTTCGCGCTAAGACCTATCTAACTCAACTGGATTTGTGGCAAAAGCGCGATGCGCGCGCGCGCGAATTGTCCGGTGGCATGAAACGTCGCCTGATGATTGCTCGTGCGCTAATGCACCGTCCTAAACTGCTGATTTTAGATGAGCCTACCGCAGGAGTGGATATTGAGATCCGTCGCTCCATGTGGGAGTTTCTTAAACAAATAAATGAAGATGGCGTCACCATTATTCTAACCACCCATTACCTTGAAGAAGCTGAGATGCTGTGCCGTAACATTGGCATTATCGACAAAGGTCTATTGGTGGAATGCACCAGCATGAAATCGTTGCTGGCCAAACTGGATGTCGAAACCTTTGTTTTAGACACCCCTGTTGATGCCCCTAAAGCGCAGCTACAAGGGTTTGATAGTCGTCAACTGGATGATCATACCTTAGAGGTTGATGTCCCTAAAACCGCTAGCCTTAACGCCGTGTTTGCTCAGTTAAGTGAGCAGGGGATTGAAGTGTTGTCGATGAGAAATAAAGCTAATCGCTTGGAAGAGTTGTTTGTTAACTTGGTTGAGAACGGTCGCGAGGATAAAGCATGAGCCACCCTTATTGGATCGCCCTAACCAGCTTAGTACGTAAAGAGATCAATCGCTTTACTCGGATTTGGGTGCAAACCTTGGTGCCACCAGCGATCACCATGACCCTGTATTTTTTGATCTTCGGTAACCTGATCGGTTCTCGAATCGGCCAGATGGGCGGCTTCAGCTACATGGAATTTATTATGCCAGGCCTAATCATGATGGCGGTGATAACTAACTCTTACGCTAACGTTGCTAGCTCCTTCTACAGCGCCAAATTCCAACGCAATATTGAAGAGCTGATGGTGGCGCCGGTACCTAATATATTGATCATCCTAGGCTATGTTGCTGGTGGCGTGACTCGAGGTTTGTGCGTCGGTGTTATCGTTACCTGCGTCGCGATGATGTTTGTTGATATTCAGGTGCACAGCTTTGCCATGTTGCTGATAACGGTACTGATGACTTCAACCATGTTCGCTCTCGGCGGCCTGATCAATGCGATCTTTGCTCGAAGCTTTGACGACATTAGCATTATCCCAACGTTCGTATTAACGCCGTTGACTTACCTTGGTGGTGTGTTCTATTCAATCTCGCTGCTACCAGACTTTTGGCAGGGGGTATCGCAACTGAATCCAGTGGTATACACCATCAACGCCTTCCGCTATGGCTTTTTAGGTGTCAGCGATGTCAGCGTTGCCATGTCATTGGGTCTAATGGCGACATTTATTGTGGTGTTAACTGCGGTTGCTTACCGCTTGATCGACAAAGGCATAGGGCTACGTAGCTAATGAATAACGGCAATTCTCGGGCGATTGAGTCTAATCAACAAGGGCTACATGAAAACCTCGATGCAACGGTACAGCGGCACCTACAGCATCAATTTCGCGCCCCGTATGCTGCTCACAGCATCGAGCTGTTTGAGCAACTAAAGCAGTGGAAAGAACAAGATGGACGCCCTTTGGTGTTGGACTCTTGTTGTGGGGTCGGTGAATCCACCGCTAACTTGGCGAAGCGTCACCCTGACGCGATTGTGTTAGGAATGGACAAGTCTGCTGCGCGGGTGGATAAACATGAGCATTACCATAGTGGTGTAGATAACTATCGGGTAGTCCGTGCCAATCTCAATGATCTATGGCGCATGATGGCCGAGGACAACTGGCAGCCAAGTCATCATTACCTGTTGTACCCTAACCCATGGCCAAAGTCGTCCCATCTGCAGCGACGCTGGCACGGCGGACCGCTGTTTCCGTCATTATTGGCATTGGGCGGGCAACTGGAGCTACGCTCGAATTGGCAAATCTACTTGAGTGAATTTCAGCGGGCGCTACAACTGGCCGGGCATGATGGTGAATTTACCCCAATGCCGAACGATCAGCCATTGACGCCATTTGAGCGTAAGTATGGGCAATCTGGACAACCGTTGTATCGACTTGTGGCGGATTTAACCATAAAGCAGTAGCTTTGGCCGTTCAATATATCCAATTTAACAAAAAGTTCTTATATATCAATAGCTTTGTTGTTGGCATGATATTGGCTTGTATCTCGCTATTAAGATCATCAGAGATTGCGATTATGTCGAGAAGTCAGCTGAAATGGTTAATGGTTTGCGCGGGGGCAACCATAGTATTGTCGAGCCAAGCGTTGTTGGTCTGGGCCATCCGTTAAGCCACAACCAGTTTGAAAACCAGCCCAGAACTGCAATTCTGGGCTCTGTGTGCTTGTTACTCTTGTTCAGGCAGTTCGCGGCTTTGCTCGAGTAGATCAACCAATTGGTGACCCACTGCGCCGTCGCGCCATGAATTGTTGCTTTCCTGTACCGACTCCGTCGATTGTTCTTGCTGATTGTTCTGTTCCATCATCTTGCCTGTCTAACAGCTAAACCTTTTCTTTAAATAGCATTGAATTGAGTGAATATCGACCAATTTGAGTATTTATAGCTTAAAGTTGCGACTGTGGCGTCACAGCAGAGAACTCGGCGCATTATTAAATTTGTTGTTAATCAAATTGTTAATCAGGAAGTGCAGTGCAAGGTGCGGTGCAAAATCCCAACTTCCTTGTTGAATGCGCGGTTTGGATACGGTGTTTCTGGTTGGTCACATTGTCTCACTTTTGCTCTTTAGGTATATAATGTGACATTACGTTATCATTATAGGTTTGAATTGGCGTCTTTGTTCTCTAAAGAACATGTTTGGGGCGATTTTTGGATGAAGTTAGGGCACTTTATATGACATTTTGTCCCTTTCGTTTTAAAAGTTAGGCATAAAGCACAGTTGTTACCCAGAATGCTGACTACAGTGTGCGCTAATCAAGAAGTAACGTTCTAGGAGTTTAAAATGACAACCATGGAAACCAACTCTTCAATGAGCTGGGGCTCGCCTAATCAAGCGCGGTTTCGTCAACGAGATCAGGTACTAGTTCGTTTGGCTGAAAAACTGTTGAAAGAGCAGGGGTTGGTGTCATTTCGCTTCTCAGAATTGGCCCCATTAGCAGGGTGTAGTGCCGGTACCTTGTATAAACACTTCTCTAGTAAAGAAGACCTTTTGATCGCTATTTTTGCGCATCATATTGAGCATCTTGTTGAACGTCAGCCACATTTGATGAGCTGCGATCTCAGCTTCGCTGAGCGCTGGGTAGCGATGCATCTTCTGTCGGTGCTCGCTAGCCAACGTAGCAGCTGGACTATCGGTATTAATGGTTTAGGTGGTGCTCCCAAAGTACTTGACCGAGCTACTGAATACCGAGTTCAGGAACTGAAAATGTACTTAGATCAGTTCTATCACGCGATTCTTCGTGTGGTTGAGGGCGCTCGTATTCAAGGTGAACTTTCTGCTACGGATGAACAGGTTTCTTTGGTGCACAGCATGTTGACCTATGTTGAGCGCGGAGCTTGTGGGATCCTCGGTAACGAGTTAATGAGTAATGCGGTTAAGCCGCTTGATAGCCGTCAGATTTTTGATGCGTGCGCTATCTACATCAACTCACTGAATTGGAATGCGCCATTACGAGCAGACTCTTATGAGAGAGTAATGGCTGAAGTTGAACACCAATTGGCGGAGTGCGAGCGGGAACGTGAGCTAGTAAACGCACTGTAATTGATTGGATGATATGAAAAAGGCTGCGATTGCAGCCTTTTTTGATTCTAGCCTCTGGGGCTAATCATTGGCTGTGTACCAATTAAGCGTTGTTGTTTCTAATACAGTTAAAGCACCAGCTAGGCGAGCGCCGATACAAGGGGTTAAGCACTACCGCCGTTGACCTTCTGCCGTAAGGCAAGGGGGATTCCAAAGGGGGCGAAGCTTCCCCCCCTAATGCATACAAGAATGTGCCGTCGCCACCGCAACATCCTCCCCGCAAAAGCACCGAAATCGGTGAAGCCGAAGGCTTAAGATAAACTTCAACAGCTAACTACGACACAGCCTAATCATTTGCGATGACAGTAGTGTCGGTGCAACGCTGAGCCGTTGCCCAGTTTGAGTTAAGCTGCGTGACGACGGTTGCTGTTATTAAGTGTGCTGATAAATTCTGGTCTGGCCGCCTGCAACTGTTTACGTTGTTCGTCGCTCATATTGGCTTCCGGAAGGCGCAAGGCTTGGCGGTTTAAGCGCTTTTTCGCATCGGGGTTTAACCGCAGTAATCCAACCGGACCTTCGATTGCATAGTGCTGAATATCTTCAGCTTGCTCTAGGATCCCCACTCTGAGTAGTTCACTTACCGCAGGATGTTTGCATGGCATCTTAATTACACTGGTCCCTTGCAAGAAAAATTCCCGCAGAATCGCCCGCTCCTGTCCATCAAGCAGTGAGATTTTTTGTTCCATCAACTGAGTTTGTTCTAGCTGACGACGCTTATAGGTTGCTTTATATAGTACCCACTGCAACCACTGGGCTCCGAGAAAGCAAGCAGACAGCACCACGGTTAGACCAATGCCGAAACCGTGCTGTTGTACCCACTGTTGGAGGTAGAGCGATTGCAGTGTTGGAATTGGCAAGGTCAGTAACGCCAAACTAGCGGTGAGCAACCACATCGCCAACCGACTACTTATGCTGCCCCAATCAATACGGCTGAGGTATTCCCAAAAGTTATTCATTTTATTCGTCACAATATTGGCACTGTCAAAAAATAAGCAATCTCAATGCCAATATTTGGAGTTTATGGGGGCAGGCAATGAGAGCAACAGTTTTGCCAGCTTGGTACAATAGGTTAGCGCCATTTCGGTACTGCGAATGATTCAATGATCAAGGTACCTTGGTCAACAGCCACCTTGCTTGGCCCAGCTTCTTCGATTGAGGTAAAGCGCTCTTTGCCTATCTCAAAGGCAACCCGTGGGTGCAGTTTTTTCAGTACCTGTACATTTACGTGCTGGTAGAAATCCGCCAACGTGGTTTCCAGCTGTTCCAGTTGTTGTTGGTTTTCGTTGAGTTGAGATTGGTGATCGGCGACCAGCGAATCGATGGCAGTAATTTCCGCTTGCCCAGTACCCTCGGTGAGTAGCTTTTTCTTGTGCAGCTGCAGGGTAATGATCTCTTTGGATATCTCTGAAGGGACGTGGTGTAGTTGTTCTATCTGGCGTTTAAGATCGTGGTAGTCACGACCAATGGTCACCCGAGTTTCGGCGCCAGCTTTGGCACCAAGTTCAACGCAGTAGAGTTGTCGTCTTGCGGTGGCTTTGCCGCCAATCAAACCGCCTTGACCTCGCTGTGGGTCGCCGATAAAGATATTCTGCTCCGACTGCAATAGGCAATGCTGACAGTGAAGTTCAACACTTATGTCACCAATTGCATTGATGTCGGTGTATTGAGCGTACTGTGCCTGAATATTACCGCCGGCCTGTAGCTGCGCTGCTAGCGTACCGTCCTCGCGTTGACGACCAATGACACCTTGATTTACTAAGATGTCACCACCAGCTTTAATGATGGCTCCCTCTACCGAGCCGCCAATGTGTATGCTACCAGTGGCTTCGACCAGCATGCCTTCCTCGACATTACCTTTGATTTCTATCGCACCGATGAAATTAAGGTTGCCGGTGCGTACGGTTACTTCGTTGACGGAAAGCAGCTCTTCTACTGCGATACCGTTATTAATTTCCATCGGTAGGCCAGTGCGAGCGGCAATAATCAGGTGCGGGTCATTAGGGCTGATTTCGGCGCCGTCACCGGCGATAAAGGCCGCGACTTGACCACGTTCGGCCGGTAACACGGTACCGTAAAGATCGTAACCATTCTTGCCTGGTTGCGGCGGGTGACGACGCATCAGTAAGTCACCACGACCAACCATCTTCGGGCTGCCTAGATTACGCATATCAACCCGTTGCTCATCCTTTTTTTGTGGCGTGAGCTTGCGCTCACTAGGAAGTGCAACCAAACGTTCTAGGTAACCATCTTTGCCTTTTGAAGGTGGCTTGCCTTGGGCAATGGTTGCTTGATGTTTGCTACCTGGTTGGGCGCTGCTATTACACTCTAACAAGCCTTTGATGGCTCTGCGGCTGAGGCCGTGTTGTACCTTTTGCGCCTTAATTAACGGAAGCAATTGCTCCAATGTGGCGGGCTTGCCACCGCGGGGGAGGGTGATAGTGGCGACGAGGGCCATCAGATCTGGTTCAACTTGAAGCTGCCAGCTGCCATCGACTTGGGTTGCTACCCGCAGAGGGATCGGTGCATCGCAGTTTTCAAGCTTGAGTTCAGTTAAGGTTTTTTCCCATAGGTCATGGTGTGGTTCGAACTCTCGGAAGCGACTTTTTTTGAGTAGCTTTTCAATATCATCGACGTTGAGTTGTTGGTGCAATTGGGGATCGAGACTGATGCTGACCTGACGGGATGCCGGTTCCCATAGTAACGCTTGTGTATTCAACATCCGGTTAGAACTTCCATTACCACTTTGAGTAATGATGTTTCATTCTAGTAGGGAAGTTCAAGCGAATTAATCACAGAAACAGAAAACCCCTTGGCTCATAAGAACCAAGGGGTTTAAATCTGGTGCAGATGGGGAGACTTGAACTCCCACGTCCTTTCGAACACTAGCACCTGAAGCTAGCGCGTCTACCAATTCCGCCACATCTGCAAATGTGGTGCTCAGAGAGAGACTTGAACTCTCACGTCCTAACGGACACTAGCACCTGAAGCTAGCGCGTCTACCAATTCCGCCACCTGAGCATATTGACCTGATTGAGTGTTGTTGGTGCAGATGGGGAGACTTGAACTCCCACGTCCTTTCGAACACTAGCACCTGAAGCTAGCGCGTCTACCAATTCCGCCACATCTGCGGCACTAACAACAATACAACCTTACGATGATTTGGTGCAGATGGGGAGACTTGAACTCCCACGTCCTTTCGAACACTAGCACCTGAAGCTAGCGCGTCTACCAATTCCGCCACATCTGCGAATCATCGTTGGTACGGGGGCGCATTATAGAGAGATTGCCGATTCGGTCAACCACGAAAGCTGTTTTATCTCGCATCTGCATAGATTTTGAACTTGCTGTCCTGATCTACGATATTTACGCGACCAAAAACGTGATTTAGATCGTCCCCATAGGGCAAGTGGTGGTTGGCGACGATGATCAACTGGCCACCGGGATTCAACATCGCTGCCGCATCGCGGATAAACTTCTTAGCCACATTGAACGATTGATCCAGACCACTGTGAAATGGTGGGTTAGAGACGATAAGGTCAAACTTGCCTTCCACTTGGTCCAAGCCGTTTGATGGGTATACGTCACCCATAAGCTGATGATCTTGCAATGACACTTTAGCTGCTTCAATTGCCATAGCATTGATGTCGACCATATGTAGATCGATCTTTGGATTACGTTTGGCCAAAAAGGTACCGATGATGCCGTCCCCACAACCAAAATCGAGTACTCGACCCTGCGGTAACAGTGGTAAATTCTTTAACAGTAAGGCGGTGCCTTGGTCCAAACTACCGTGACCAAACACCCCTGGTAGTGAGGCCAGTGACAGGTCACCATCAGGAGTTGCGACATTATGGTGCCGCCACCAGCGCTCTGGTTGCCACGGTTGCTGTTCAAAGTTAACCCCACGCAGTAATTGGCAGTGGGCACCGGAAGCCAGCTTCAGTGCAAATTGGCTCCAAGGTTTGACTACCTTAGCGGCGGTACGGATCCCACCTTTATTCTCTCCAACCCAAAACAGATTCTCACCGGCGCTGACGACACTGCTGGCCAATGCGGTTAGTAAGGCGAGTTGCTCCTTGGCTTTTGGCAAGCGGATCAGAGCGGCATCGAAGTTGTTACGAGGTAACTGATTGGGATGACAGCCAAAAAGCACGGTGGCGCCAACGTTGTTGTTTAGCAGCAGTTGGTAGTGGGTGAGATCTTGAGCCAAAACCGTCACTGAGGCACAGCGTTCGACCAGCAGGGGCAACAAGTTGTCGCCATCTGCATTGAGTATTAGCAGGTGCTTGCCGTCAAATTCTTCAAGGTTCTTTTCAACTAAACGGCTGGGATTGGAGAGCTTCATAATATCGTTGTAACGGCTGGTTTGGTGGCAATTATACGCTCAATTAGGGTTCCTAGCCTACACTCTGTTTTTACGAATATTTATCACTGGGATATGACGCAATAATGGGATGGACAAGGATGGTGTGCGTTGGGAGCAATTCCTTGTACAGCAATATGTTAATCGACGTAATGGCATTGCCCAATAGGCAGCCGCAGCAATATCTATTTAAGCGTTGCGGTTGTAGCTGCTGGTACGTTGTTGTGAGTCACTCGCAATGACGAACGCCCCTAAGCAATTCATAATTAGCCTGCGCTGGAAGTTCATTCTGTCGTTTGTCGCGATGTTGATGCTAATAGGCGTAGTAATAGGCGTAATGGCGATGAACCGCTTTAACCAACAGCTTGAAGAGGTGATTAGCCAAAAACACGATAGCCTCTACCGCGATTATCAGCACCGACTTCGAGCGGAGCACAACCGTCTGATCGAGCTGAATCGAGAGATCCTTTTCCGTCTGAGTGACAAAAAGGGCCTATTGCAGCTGCAACATTTGCGCTCCGAGCTCGATGAAAACTGGAGCGATTTTGAGTTATTTGGCGGCTTATATGGATTACAGCTGCTCGACGCTGAGTTACAACCGCTGTTAATCGCAGGCATTAATCTGAACTTCCAACCGGTTTGGACCAGCGCTCAGCGAGCTATCGGCACCCCAAGCAGTTATATCCATTGTGAACAGGCTTGTTACGTCGGTTTATTGGTGCCGATTGTGATTGACGGCAAACCCAGTTTCATTTTGTACACCACTAGTTTTGAAGCCGTGATAGCCCCCTTGGTGGAGTTTCATCAGGTCCAGTTGGCTGTGCTTGGTGGTGCTAGTGAGCCAAGGAAAGGGGCGTGGGGCCGTAATGTGCTTAGCTTGTCAAATCGCTCAAGTAATATTCATGTGTTAGCAGAAGTGAGCCAACGTTTGCCGTTGCAAAAAATTCTGTTAGAACCGCAGCGATTGCGCTTTCACAACAAAAGTTGGTCTTTTACTGGCTGGGAATTAACGAATGAGGGTGAACAACTACTGTTGTTTAAAGATATCGGCAGCTTGGCCGAGGGCGAACGCTCATTTATTCGCGATCTAGTCTCTATTCTGCTGATAGCTGGGGTTCTGGCGAGTGTGCTGGGATTGGCGTTGTTTTGGTTGCCTTTGGCTCGTATTCGTCGCTTAAGCAAGGTATTACCGCTGTTGGGGCAGAGTCGCTTTGATGATCTTCGCCGTCGCTTAGGTCGCTCTGATCAGCGTTGGGGCGATGAGCTGATTTCTTTGGAGAATGCGACGCTTGACGTGGCTGGGCAATTGGAGCGTTTAGAGGGCGATTTAGAGCGCTATACCGAAGAGTTGCAACGAATGGCGATGATCGACTCGTTAACCGGGTTGCCCAATCGGGCCATGTTTCAGCACGAACTCTCTAAGGCGCTCAGTAGTATTGGTCGAACCGACGATCAGATCTCACTGCTGTTTTTGGATCTGGACGACTTTAAGCGAGTAAACGATACCCTCGGTCACGATATTGGCGATGAACTACTTAAGGCGGTAGCCAATCGTCTACAAAAGAGCGTTCGCTCTATGGATACTGTTTGTCGCCTAGGAGGCGATGAGTTTACCGTTATTGTTCGTGGTTTGGAGTCTGAGCCCGACATCCACCGTATTATTCATCAAATATTTGCCAGCTTGCAGCAGCCGCTGCAACTGGGCAATCAAACCCTGCTCATTAGCACCAGTATCGGTGTGGCTTTCTGTGATAACCCGATGATGCACTCAGATGAGTTGATCAAACGGGCCGATCTGGCCATGTATCAAGCCAAGCAGGCCGGACGCAGTAACTACCGAGTGTTTAATGAACAGATGCAACAAAGCGCTTCTCGACGGCTGCAGCTCACTAAAGATGTTGAGTTAGCGATAGATCAGCAGCAATTGAGTTTGGCGCTGCAGCCGATAATCTCGTTACAGCAAGACCGTGTGGTTGGGTTTGAGGGCTTGTGCCGCTGGCACCACCCAGTGCGAGGGTTGATCATGCCAGGCACCTTTATGAAGGAGATTGATGACTCCGTCTCTGGTCGCAAGGTTGGTTTTTATGTAATTGAACAAGCTTGTGAATTGCTGGCTCGATTGTCGACTAAGTTAGCCAACGATGAGTTTTACTTATCGCTTAATCTGTCGCCGTGTCAGTACCTTCAGTCTGGGTTAGTGGAACACATTAGAGCGCAGTTACAACGGCATCAACTGCGACCTAACCGGTTAGTGCTCGAGTTGACAGAGGAGGTATTGATTAAAAGTTTGGATGTGGCGATGCAAGTGATGCATCAACTTAAAGATATGGGGATCCAGATCGCCATTGACGATTTTGGGACCGGCTATTCCAGCTTGACCTACCTGAAACAATTGCCCTTTGATCTGCTTAAGGTCGACCAAGGCTTTGTCTCCGATTTAGACAACTCCGATGTTGACCGCAATATTGTTACCAATGTTATCGATCTCGCTCATACCCTTAATCGCTCGGTAGTGGCGGAAGGAGTCGAGAACCATGATCAACGTCAGTTTTTAAAGCGAATAAATTGTGACTATGCCCAAGGCTATCTGTTTGCAGCGCCGATGGATGAACATCAATTAGTAAGCTCAATGGTTAAGCTTGGCCCAGAGCTTAATTGGAGCGATTCAGAGAGTTTATCGGGAAGACGTTCACCTAGTGAGAAATAGGCAAGCCAAGCAATTTTCGCAGCGTTGTTGGCTCAAGCTGGTGGATAGAGCCAAGTCGTTGCAGCTCTTTGCTCAATAGGTTTTGTGCAGCGAAGCTATTAACATTGCGATAGTTGTTGAGATAGTCGAAATCTGAGGTGCAGATACACACCATCTTCTTGAGCGGTTCTTGCGGTGTCGCGCGGTAAACCAGATTTGGGCAAGCCTCTTTACGCCAAGAGGCTTCAACACAATCTTGGGCCGCTGCAAGCGGCCCAATCAGGAGTAATCCCAATGTGATGATTGGCTTAATCACTTTAACCGACGCTCGATCGAATCCATCAGCATCGCACTGACATTGGTACCAAAGGCGTTATCGATCTCCTGTACACAAGTTGGGCTAGTGACGTTGATTTCGGTAAGGCGGTCGCCAATCACATCCAAGCCAACAAAGATCAGCCCACGTTTTTTAAGCTCTGGAGCCACAGCGCGAGCGATGGCCCAGTCGCTGTCAGACAGCGGACGAGCTTCGCCACGGCCACCGGCAGCTAGGTTGCCGCGAGTCTCTTTCCCTTGTGGGATACGAGCCAGACAGTATGGAACCGGCTCACCATCCACCACTAAGATGCGCTTGTCACCCTGTTTAATCTCAGGAATAAACTTCTGCACCATGGTGTAAGTACTACCTAGTGCCGTTAAGGTTTCGATGATAACGCCGAGGTTATCGCCCTCAGGCCCGACCTTGAATATGGATGCCCCGCCCATGCCATCAAGTGGTTTGATAATGATATTGCCATGCTCGGCATGAAACTCGCGGATCTTATCTGCGCGACGAGTCACCAAGGTGGTGGGGGTATGTTCGGCAAACCAGGCAGTGAATAGCTTCTCGTTACAGTCACGTAGGCTCTGCGGCTTGTTGACGATCAGGGTGCCTTGCTCTTCAGCACGTTCTAGCATGTAGGTGGCGTAGATAAACTCGGTATCAAATGGTGGATCCTTGCGCATCAGGATCACATCGAGCTCGGCCAGTTTCGCTTCACGGGCCTCCCCAAGCTGATAGAAGTCATCGGCATTGCGCTGTACCGAGAGTGAACGCATGCGCGCAAGCGGTTCTCCCTGCTCTAGGTAGAGATCAGCCATCTCCATATAATACAGCTCGTAGCCACGGGCTTGTGCTTCAAGCAGAAACGCAAAGCTAGTGTCTTTGTTAATGTTAATGGACGAAATTGGGTCCATTACTATGCCGAGTTTGATCATGGGTTCTCCTAACCTAAGTCGCCGAAGCGAACCTGTAACGCGGTAATGGCGGTTAAGGCTGCAGTTTCAGTACGCAACACTCGCGGGCCTAATAATATATCGGTAAAACGCTGCTCACTGGCGGTGGCAATCTCTGTGGCAGATAAGCCACCTTCAGGACCAATCAGTAATCGCACCTGCTCAACCGGAGTTGGTAGCGTATTGATGCTGTATTGTGCCCGTGGATGCAAGTTCAACTTTAACCCATCGTAAGGCTCTTGTAGCCACTCTTCTAACTTCATTACTGGGCGAACTCGCGGCACTACATTGCGACCGCTTTGTTCACAAGCTGCAATGGCAATCTTTTGCCACTGTTGCAGTTTTTTCTCGAGGCGATCGCCGCTTAGCTTGACACCACAGCGTTCAGACCACAGCGGGGTGATGGTGTTCACGCCGAGTTCAACTGATTTTTGGATAGTGAACTCCATTTTGTCGCCACGGGAGATCACTTGGCCCAATTCGAGATCCAGTGGTGACTCGCTGTGTTGCTGCTGCAGTTCGTCGATCATTACCTCGACTGACTTTTTGCCGCTGGCGGTGATGGTTGCAAGGTATTGATCACCGTTGCCATTAAACAGCATCAACTGCTGCTCCGGTTGCATCCGCAGCACTCGACCAACGTGGTTGGCGCCATCTTCATCCAGTGATAACGCTTGCCCTACTTGAATAGAGCCAGTTTGATAAATTCTTGGGATCCGCATGCTGATTACCTAAATAAACGCCAAATCATGTGCATTGTTGAGCAATGTAAGGGTTTGACCAACCCTGCTTTGAGCTAACCAATCGGTGTCGCTTACATTCACTTTCAGTTGCTGGATACATAGTATGCCAGCTTGAATAGAGCCTTTGCTGCGATTTTGACAGGTTGATACGGTAGTGTTCGGCCATGTATAGGTAGCTTCGGGCTATCTGGCCGCGCGCACGCTGTGGCGGCTGTACTTTTCTGGCTTTAAAGTCGACTACCATTTCGCATCGACCGTACTGGGTTGGTCGACCATTCCAGTCGCTGAAAGCGTAGTTAGAGCGGTCACCATTAACCTCGCCAATGGCAGGGTAAAGGTTATGCATATCCGCCTCCATCGCTTTGAAGCGTTTGTCTTTACGACAGTTCTTACGGCCACCCTGCTGCCAGCATTGAAGCTGATGGCCGAATTGCCATGCCGGCATTACGTGCTCCCACTCGATCCGAGTCGCACGGGTTTGTTGCTTACGAATTTGATAACCACAGTCAGCTAACTGCGGTACCAATTTCTTGCCTTGAGCTTCGAAATCGCAACCGCAGTAGACCGATTTTAACGGCAATTCTGCTTGGTACATCGTGGAAAGGGTTTTCTTCGCGGAGCGAAATGAGCTTGGTGCTGCCACAGCGGAAACGCTGAGCAAGCTTGCCAACAAAACAACGACAACAGGCATATAGGGAACAACTTACTGAATAAATTAAGACAATTGCAAAGGGCTGCGACATAAACGGCACTGATATTGTGCCTGACCACGCACCACTTTGTTGTGGCGGCGAATAGTAAGTTGATGCTCTTGGCAATTGCAACGGTAACGAAAGGTTTGCGGCTTAACTGCTGATACATCAAACTGATGACGTACCGCTGGTTCGAGTCCAAATACCCCAAGCATTACTCGCTGCCATTCGCGGCCGTGGGGTTTAACTTTACCGTGTAGTTGCCACACCAACAGGTGTGCCACTTCGTGGGCAACCACCTGATTAATAAACTCAGTTGGATTCTGCTTGGCCAGAACCAGATTGAATCGTAACTTGTTTATCTGCAGGTAAGCTGCCCCAGCGGCTTGGCCGCGCATGGCAAAGCTAATCTCAGGACGGGGAAATTGTTGTTTGAGCTGGGCTTCCGCTTGTTGATAGCAGTGTTCTACTTGAGCGCAAAGTCGTTGTTGGATAGAGGCAGTCATTGACGCGAATTATACCGCGCTTAATGAAGTGCGACTACGCTGTTTACCTTGAGGTCTTGAGTTGAACGCTTAAGAAGCACTAGGTCGACCGCAGAAGGTCGACCTAGTTTATTGATTTTATTTGGCTATAGCGTTGCTGCCCCTGCGGCGATCATCCCTTCAAGTTGACTGACGATGGCCTTGATTGCGGCTTCATCATAGCCGGCAATACGTGGTGTATGGATATGACCGACTGGAATGTTGCTTCCCATCAGTTGCCCCAAAAGTACTGCGCGGTAGCTGATCTCATTGGAGAGATAGCCACCACCGGAGCCTTGTACCGACACACTGTCGTCGAGTCGTGATAGCGAGGTGGCATTGACCTTACCGTTGGTGGTAACGACGTTGCGATTATCGTTAATGACGTACGGTCCTGGGGCTTGTTGCATCACCTGGTATGGCAAGCTGAACTCAACAAATTCGGGGCCATGCAATACCTTGCCGTTAAGGTGTGGTGGTAACGGCTGTGTTTGGCTGGCTCCGGTTAAGATCTGCAGGTTATCGGTCGCGGCGGCCGAACGGTTACGACCTGGGAAGTGCTCGAGATCGAAATTATCACGACCCATCGATACGGTTAGGATCATGTCGACGCTACTATCGCGGTAATAGGGGGTAAGCAGCGACTCAATCAGGCCATCATCGAAATCCTGAAAGCGCACTGGGATCATCACCGTTTCAATCTGTACCTGCTTTGAGCCGAGCTGGAAGGTCATGCCATCGAGCGCCAGTGCCGCGACACCTGAAGGGTTCGACTGGCCGATATTTTTATCCAGTTGGAACGGGTCAAAGCCAGTCAATAGGATGCGAACGTGGCTGTTGGGATCAAACTTTACATCACTGAAACCACGGGAAGCTTTTTCAAAACTGGTTAGCAGAATATCTCGCTGCCATTGCACCATATTGAAACTCGGCTGTTGTTGTTTCAAAGCAATACGTGCGGCTAAACGATCCCAGTAGAGCGAGCGATCATCAAAATGGCCACTACGGACGTCGTTAACCGCACGTTGCCATAGGTTCTTACCATCTTCAGCCACTTTATGAGTGACGGTCAATTCGTTGCTGTCGGCGCGATAACGGCCGAGCAACTGCTCGATCTGTGGTTGATAACGGCCGGTAACATCGGCTAGTTCGGTGACGGCGTTGGTGTATCGTTGCTCTTCGATATTCATCGGTGCAGCGAATGCGGTACTGGTTAACAGTGATAAGGCAAATAAGGCTTTAGCTGTCATGAAACGCTACTCCTTTAGCGAAATATTGCAGTTAACTTACCTTGTTAAGTGTTAATGGGCAAAGCCAAGTAGTTGTTGAATAAATAAAAATTATAAAAAAACCCGCACAAGGCGGGTTTATTTTGCAAAGCGGTCTTACAGACCAGCTTCTTCGCGCAGCACCTCTGCTTTGTCGGTTTGCTCCCAAGGGAACTCAACGCGACCAAAGTGACCGTAAGATGCGGTCGGCTGGTAGATAGGACGCTCTAGGTGCAGCATCTGGATCAGGCCGTATGGGCGCAGATCGAAGTGCTTACGTACTAAGGCGATTAGTTTATCTTCAGGCAATTTACCGGTGCCGAAGGTTTCAATGCTGATGGAGGTCGGTTCAGCCACACCAATGGCGTAGGAAACCTGGATTTCACAACGATCAGCCAGCCCAGCTGCAACGATGTTTTTCGCTACGTAACGGGTTGCGTATGCCGCAGAACGGTCAACCTTCGATGGATCTTTACCTGAGAATGCACCACCACCGTGACGAGCCATGCCGCCGTAGGTATCAACGATGATCTTACGACCAGTTAGACCACAGTCACCCATTGGGCCGCCGATAACGAAACGGCCGGTAGGGTTAATGTGGAACTTAGTGTCCTTGGTGATCCACTCTTGTGGCAGTACCGGCTTGATGATCTCTTCCATCACGCCTTCACGCAAATCGTCTAGGGATACAGACTCAGCGTGCTGAGTAGACAGTACTACCGCGTCAATACCAGCAACGCTGCCATCGCTGTTGTAAGCGAAAGTAACCTGAGACTTAGCGTCTGGGCGTAACCAGTTCAGGGTGCCGTTTTTACGTACTTCAGCTTGGCGCTTAACCAAACGGTGAGAGTAAGTAATAGGTGCTGGCATCAGGACGTCGGTTTCGTTAGAGGCGTAACCGAACATCAAACCTTGGTCACCAGCGCCTTGCTCGCGAGGATCGGTCTTATCAACACCCTGGTTGATGTCTGGAGACTGTTTACCAATGGCAGACAGCACTGCACAAGAGTTAGCGTCAAAGCCCATGTCAGAGTGGGTGTAACCAATATCACGTACGGTTTGACGAGTGATCTCTTCGATATCTACCCAAGCGGAAGTGGTGATCTCACCACCTACCATCACCATGCCGGTTTTTACGTAAGTTTCGCAGGCAACGCGTGCCTTAGGATCTTGCGCCAAAATGGCGTCCAGTACTGCATCAGAGATCTGATCAGCAATTTTATCCGGATGGCCTTCGGATACGGATTCGGATGTGAATAGATGACGTGCCATATAAGGAACTCTCTCGTCGGGGAAACAAATTAGGGTGTAGAAGCATCTACGTCTGGACGGCTATTCTATGGACTTTAATTAGGAAAGTCAGCGTTGAAGATCAAATTGTGACGATTAATTAGCACAATCGAGGCAAGTTTAGTTGCTGTTTCGCTGCTTTGGTGGGGCAGAGCGTGGTCATGTTGCTAGAGGCTGAGGGCCGGATTCGGTCATTTGGCTTGATTTGTTCTATAACTAGCTGATAATTGACCATGTTATAGCCTGCACATGGTGTTGGCATTCATTGAGGCATACGGGCAAGGAGGCTCCGATGGCATCAATCTACTCCGGATTACTGTTGAGCGGTGTGGCCGCTCTACTTCCGTGCGCGGTATACGCCAAAGGGCCGGATCTCATGCTGGCCAAAAGCTACTTTCAAGGCATCGACGTCAGTAACTTTCTGATTAGTGAAAAATTTGACGGTATGCGCGCCTATTGGACCGGCAGTAAACTGGTGAGCCGTGGCGGCAACGATATTAAGACTCCTGCGTGGTTTATCGCTAAGTTGCCTTCATACCCGCTGGACGGTGAACTGTGGTTGGGGCGAGGTAAGTTTCAGGAACTGATGAGTCTGGTCCGTACTAGTGATAGCAGTGATGACCAATGGCGCCAAGTGAGCTTTATGGTATTTGACAAACCAATGAGCCTTAATCCGTTTTTTGTCCGCCAGCGCGAGATTGAAACCCTAGTGGCCACCATGCATCAACCCCAGATCCGTTCAATCAAACAGTATCGTGTTGATAGCCATATCGAGCTGGAACAGTTGCTGCTGGAGTATCAGCACCAAGGCGCGGAAGGGTTGATCCTGAAACGTTACGATTCGCCCTATTTGGTGGGACGCTCACACCTAATGTTGAAGATGAAAGCCTACCAAGATGCCGAAGCCGTAGTTGTTGAGCATATTCCCGGTAAAGGCCAATTTGAGGGAATGATGGGCTCGTTGTTGGTTGAGCGCAGTGATGGCACTCGCTTTAAATTAGGTAGTGGCTTTAGCAAGGCCCAGCGTCTCAATCCGCCTGAAATTGGCCAGGTGGTGACATATCGTTACAACGGTTTGACCGATAACGGCCTGCCTCGTTTCGCTCGCTTTGACAGAACTTTCGTTGGTTTGTAGCCCATTCCATTGCAACCGCGCCTAAAATTCCTCCATAAGAGTGACATTGTTTGCCACTCTTAGCTTCGGCTATTCACTGTTTTTGCCAGCGATTTGCACGAAATAACACGTTGCAATTGCGTCTTAGTAGCCAAAATTAGAGAATACCGCCGCCTACAAATTTATTCTCTGTTTTCAGGAGCAACAATGTCGTCCCGTAAAGAGCTAGCAAACGCGATTCGCGCGTTGTCCATGGATGCTGTGCAAAAAGCCAAATCCGGTCACCCAGGTGCCCCAATGGGTATGGCAGATATTGCTGAAGTGCTGTGGCGCGATTTCCTCAAGCATAACCCGGCTAACCCAGAATGGGCGGATCGTGACCGCTTCATCCTATCCAATGGCCACGGCTCGATGCTGATCTACTCGCTGTTACACCTCAGCGGTTACGATCTGTCTATCGAAGATCTGAAACAGTTCCGCCAACTGCACTCCAAGACCCCAGGTCACCCAGAGTACGGCTATGCTCCTGGTATCGAGACCACCACCGGTCCTTTAGGTCAGGGCATCACCAACGGCGTTGGTATGGCATTGGCTGAGAAAGTGTTGGGCGCGCAGTTCAACAAGCCGGGTCATGACGTTGTTGATCACCACACCTACGTATTTATGGGTGATGGCTGTCTGATGGAAGGGATCTCTCACGAAGCCTGTTCTTTGGCTGGTACCCTTGGTCTAGGAAAACTGGTGGCGTTCTGGGATGACAATGGCATCTCCATCGATGGCGAAGTTGATGGTTGGTTCTCCGACGATACCCCTAAGCGTTTTGAATCTTACGGCTGGCACGTTATCCCTGCGGTAGATGGCCACGACTCTGCGGCGATTAAAGCTGCTATCGAAGCTGCGAAAGCCGAAACCGGCAAACCAACACTTATCTGTACCAAGACCATTATCGGTTTCGGTTCACCGAACAAGTCTGGTTCTCACGATTGTCACGGCGCTCCTCTGGGCGACGAAGAGATCGCAGCAACTCGCGAATTCTTGGGTTGGCCACATGCGCCGTTTGAGATCCCAGCTAACGTTTACGAAGCATGGGGTGGCAAAGCTCAAGGTGCCGCTGTCGAAAGTGCTTGGGACCAGAAGTTTGCTGCTTACGCTGCTGAATTCCCTGAATTAGCCGCTGAACTGAAGCGTCGTTTGGCCGGTGAAATGCCAGCGGATTGGGATGCTCACGTTCAAGCTTATATCGCAGATCTGCAAGAAAATGCTAATAAGGTTGCAACCCGTAAAGCATCGCAAGATTGCTTGAACGCCTTCGGTCCAGTATTGCCTGAACTGTTAGGTGGCTCTGCGGATTTGACTCCTTCGAACCTGACCAACTGGTCTGGCTCTAAGTCAGTAACGGCTGAAGACGCTTCCGGTAACTACATGCATTACGGTGTACGTGAGTTCGGTATGAGCGCCATCATGAACGGCGTCACCTTGCACGGTGGCTTTAAGCCATACGGCGCGACTTTCCTGATGTTTATGGAATACGCCCGTAACGCTGTGCGTATGGCCGCACTGATGAAACAGCCAACCATCTTTGTTTACACTCACGACTCTATCGGTTTGGGTGAAGATGGCCCTACTCACCAACCAGTAGAGCAGGTCGCTTCACTACGTATGACGCCTAACTCAACCACATGGCGTCCGTGTGACGCGGTGGAATCTGCAGTAGCGTGGCGCCATGCAGTAGAAAGCACTGATAGCCCAACCTCGCTGATCTTCTCGCGTCAAGGCCTAGCGCCAATGGCACGTAACGAGCAAGCGTTAGCCGATGTAGCTAAAGGCGGTTACGTCCTTAAAGATAGCGCAGGTAAGCCAGAGCTAATCCTGATTGCTACCGGCTCTGAAGTCGAACTGGTTATGGCTGCTGCTGAAAAGCTAGAAGCTCAAGGCAAAGCGGTCCGCGTTGTATCTATGCCTGCAACCGAAGTGTTTGATGCGCAAGACGCCGCTTACCGTGAGTCGGTACTGCCGTCAGATGTGACGTCCCGTGTAGCGGTAGAAGCACTGATTGCTGACTTCTGGTACAAGTATGTTGGTCTTGATGGCCGCGTTATCGGCATGACCACCTTCGGTGAGTCAGCCCCTGCCGGTGAGTTGTTCAAGCTGTTCGGCTTTACCGTTGATAACGTAGTAGAGACCGCACTAGAACTGGTTGACTAAGATAGTCCGGTTTTAGTAAACGCCTTAAGCCTCTGGCTTAAGGCGTTTTTTTTTGCATTAAATTTCAGAATGCACGGTATATTGGGAGGAGGTGTTACTGATGTATGGTTGTGATTCTTGTTAGCTCTAGATCGTTTTTTGCTGCTGTTGCTTGGGCTGTTAGCCTGTGCCGTTGTGGTGCCAATGTATGTGGCGCTACCTCCAGCCATGCTGGCTCTGTTACCGTGGCTACCGCTGGGAACCATGGCCGTTGCGCTGTTGCTCAGCCAGATCTACCAGCAGGGGCGGATGGGCTTTGTTATCTTACTGTCACTGCTTAACTACGGTATTGCGATACAGCTACAGCAGCACTTGGTAACCGAGCCACCAACGCAATCGCTCTATTGGCTGTGGGCCTTGAGTGCGCCGGTGTTGCTGCAATTAATTACCGCACTGGCGGTGCCTCTGGTTTTTCATCGTCGGGCCATTGGTCATTGGTTGCTGATTGTTATCGCCATGACTGTTGCATTGTGGTTATGGCATCAACCTGAGCAGCTCGGTGTTATTAACCCATGGATGCAGCATCGCAGCTTAGCGTTGGTTGATTGGTCGCCAGCGCCGCTGATTATCTTGGCCATCCAATTGATAATCGTGATGTTGAGTTGGGTGAATTATCTGCTTAATAAAAGTCATGATTTGATTGCCATTGTATTGGCGCAGGCGGTTCTGTTGCTGTCGACGGTGTGGATTGAACAGGCAGCGATTGTGGCGCTGTTAGCGACGACGCTCGCGGTCGCGCACTTTATTCTGGTGTTGGGGCTAGGGCACCAATTGGCGTTTATTGATGAGTTAACCAATATCCCCGGACGCCGCGCATTGAACATGGCGTTAGCGCGATTGGGCAAGCGTTACACCATCGCTATGGTTGATATCGATCATTTTAAAAAATTTAATGATACCCATGGCCATGATGTCGGTGATGAAGTGCTGCAGATGGTGGCACAACAGATCAATAACGTCGGCGCCGGTGGGAAGGCTTATCGTTATGGTGGTGAAGAGTTCAGCGTGGTTTTTGCCGGCAAGGATCCTAAACAGTGCCAAGCCGCACTGGAGCAGATTCGCACCGATATTGCCGATTATCGGTTTGTTGTGCGCAGCGCTAAACAACGCCCAAATGATGGTAAGCAGGGGAAAACACAACGGGGAGCCGGCGGCGGTAAAACGGTGCAGGTAACCATTAGTTTGGGCGTGGCCAATCGCACCGCTAAGCGCAATGACAGCGACTCGGTGTTCAAAGCCGCTGACAATGCGTTATATCGTGCCAAAAAGGCAGGGCGCAACTGCCTGAAGTTGGCGAGTAGCAGTTAGTATTGGCTAGTCACGTTGGCCGAGTTTGACCTTGCTCTCGTCAATAAACCACAGTGCTTCTTTGCGACGACGACCCAGAACTAACGCTTGCTCTGCAGCAAACAAAAATGCCTTCCAGTTACGTTGCAGTGTGCCGTAGCGGGTTTCAATAATATGTTCGGCGTCGTAACAAACAAAGACCACAGTCTGCGGGTCCCAATTGAGGTGGCCAGCCAGTGTTTCAGGTAACGCTTGCTCTTCGCTATCAAACGCCCGTTCCCAGTTTTCGGTTTTTGGCCAGTGGCTGTTGTCGCTGAGCCAGTCACTGTCTTCTAATCGGTCGAGATCGATGGCTTCAGCACTAATATCACGTTGCCATACTTGATTAGCGAAGCTGCTGGTCATTGGTTTGATGGTAGCGAGATCCGCTTCGGTGATCCCCATATCTGCTCGTTTGTAGACCCAGTGCAGGGGGTAATCTTGCAATTCGATGTAGTTCATCTGAAACGACTCTTAGAAGGTAAGGCGCTATTTTAACAGAATGAAAAGCGCTTCTCAGTGTTGAATAGTGCCAGTATGCTAGTTGCCGACTATCTAAAGGAGTGATTATGGCAATCTGGAAGCGTGCAATTGACCTATCCCAATGGAATGATACCAGTGCGAACTCGATGGTAAGCCATCTTGGTATGGAACTTATCAGCTATGATGATAACTCCATTACCATGAGCATGCCGGTAGACAGTCGTACTCACCAGCCGATGGGACTCCTCCATGGTGGTGCCAGTGTCGCCTTAGCGGAAAGCGTTGGTTCTATTGCGGCGAACATGTGCGTTAGTAAAGATTACTACTGTGTTGGTTTAGACATTAATGCTAACCATATTCGTGCTACCCGCTCCGGTACTGTGTTTGCTACGGCAACACCAGCTCATCTAGGGGCTACCACGCAGGTATGGCAGATAGAGATAACCGATGAACGACAACGGTTGGTATGTACCAGCCGATTAACCATGGCGGTGCTCCGCCACAAAGGAGATCAGTGAAACTGACCTTTTCTCAGGGGGTGCTGATAGCAAACCCCAATGAGTTGATGGTGCGCCTCGAAGGGCCAGCACGCATCACCTTTCAAGCGGCAGCAGATAATATTCAGCTGGTTGGGATCGCCAATGTCATTACCGGTTTTGGTGGTGGGGTGAGCTGGTCGCTGCAGTTAGACGATGAGGGGCAATTGCAGCTGTTAGCGCAAGAGTTAGGGCTGGAGATTAAAGGCGCTCGCTGATCAATATCAACAAAAACGGCAACCATTGTGGCTGCCGTTTTTCGTTACTCGATTTAGATGAAATCGGTATTAACTGTCTTTCTTCAATCGCACCATCTTGACCATATTTTCAGCAACTTCAACTACTTCAAGCTGATGCCCAGCCACCTCTAAGGTGGTACCTGGCGCTGGAATATCTTCCAACTGCTCTAAGATCAAACCGTTAAGCGTTTTTGGTCCGTCGGTTGGTAACTGCCACTCCGTCTCGCGGTTGAAGTCTCGCAAAGTAATAGAAGCATCAACCAGCAGGCTACCGCCATCTTCCTTAGTGATATCTTCACTTGGCGGCGTTTGTAAGCCGGTGGTGAAGTCACCAACGATCTCTTCCAAAATATCTTCAAGGGTAACCAGACCTTGAATGTCGCCGTATTCATCGACTACCACGCCCATTCGCTCTTTCGCGCTTTGGAACTTTAGCAACTGTACGTTCAGCGGCGTGCCTTCAGGAATAAAGTACAGCTCCTCGACGGCACGGAGAAGGGTAGACTTATCCAGTTCGCCCTGTTCACGAGTGATTAAGCGTAATACATCGGACAGGTGCATCATGCCAACCACGTCATCGATGTTATCGCGGTACAACAATACACGGCTATGCGGGCTGCGAGTCAGCTTGCGCATAATGGTTTTGTAGTCGCCATTAACGTCGATAGCGAATAGCTCCGCCCGAGGGATCATAATGTCCTCAACGGTGACCTTTTCCAGATCCAAAATGGACACAAGCATCTCACGGTGACGCCGAGGGATCATCGCTCCAGCTTCGTGTACCACGCTGCGTAGCTCTTCCGCTGATAGACTGTCACCATCGCTATGTTGGGTTTTAACCCCAAACAGGCGCAAGATGGCGTTACTGAACATGTTCACTAACCACACGAATGGGTAGAACAGGGTCATCAGTGGCTTCAACACAATCGAGTTGGGGTAAGCCAACTTTTCAGGGTGTAGTGCAGCTAGGGTCTTCGGAGTCACCTCAGCGAAGATCAACACCGCCATGGTGAGTGCGCCCGTAGCAATAGCAATACCCCAATCACCATATAGGCGGGTACCAATAACGGTGGCGATGGCTGAGGCGAGAATATTGACGAGGTTATTGCCAATAAGGATGAGGCCAATTAGGCGGTCTGGTCGTTGTAGTAGTTGGTCCGCTCGCTTGGCGCCACGATGGCCATTTTGCGCTAAATGGCGCAAACGGTATCGGTTCAGCGACATCATCGCCGTTTCGGTACCGGAGAAAAACGCAGAAGTAATAATAAGTACGGTAAGGATCAGCAGCAAACTGCTGGTGGATATGTCGTCCAATTAAGGGCTCTCTTAACACTGATAGAACGGTAATGAAACGGCCTATGGCCCCCGCTGTCAAGCAAAAGCAGGGGCTTTACGACTTAAGTTAAGATCAACTCTTTGACGATGCGGCTGCCGAAATAGGCCAAAGTAAGCAAAGCTGCACCAGATAACGAGTAGGCGACAGCGGTGCGCACACGAACGCCGCGGGTATGATGCTGCAGCAACATACCCGCGTACATGGCCCAAGCGATCATCGAAATCGTTGCTTTGTGGCCTTGGCCATCACCGAGGAAGTTATCCAAGAAGATCCAACCGGTAAGAAGGCCTACGGTCAGCAACATGAAGCCAACCCAGATGAAGTGATACAGCTGCTTTTCGACTGTCAGCAGTGGCGGCATCGGGCTATTTAGCATCAGTTGGCGGTCTTTTAAACGTTTGTTGATGCCATTGAGTTGCAGCGCATACAAGGCAGCAAGCATCAATGTGGCGTACGCCATCAGTGAGATAATCACATGGGACCATACCGCTGGTTTCGCCTCAAAGTTGGTTATGTGCTCAGGTGGTAACCACCACAACGCCACCACTGACAGAACCGCTAAGCAGTATACCGCTGGAGCCACCACAATCACCTTAATGCGTGGTAGCACCGTGGTAATGGCAAGGGCGATTACCCAGACCATAAGCGATGAGGTATTAGTGAGGCTGAAGTTTTGCCCCTGTTGCAAAAAAATCGCATCAGCTAAGACGATGCCATGTAATGCAACCGCTACGGCACCAGCTATGGTCGCCTTGGTACGATCCGGTCCATCGGGATGGAGCATCCGGCTAGCTAATAACGCAAACACAATGACGTATCCAAGGATCGCCGCAATGGATAAAAACTCCATGATTTCCCTTTATTGAACAATGGCACGCGGTTGCTTGAGCCCGAGCGCAAGACATCTATACAGCAAGCATAACATGCTCGTTTGTTCTCGGGCAGCGACGGACGACGTTCCGGTGTGATCCAAGTCGGATTGTGACCGCCTCGATCTGCCCCTTCAACATCACCAGAATGAGAAAACGACCACTGCTTAATTGGTTTACCGACTGCGCCCCGCTATAATGACCCACTATTTCGAATTTAAGTGGTAAAGCTAGGCGATGTTTAACAACCTATCCGAGCGTTTAAACCAGACGCTAAAGAACATCAGCGGTCGCGGTCGTTTGACCGAAGACAATATTAAGGAAACCCTGCGCGAAGTGCGCATGGCGCTGTTGGAAGCGGATGTCGCCTTACCAGTAGTACGTGAGTTCATTAAGAACGTACGCGAACGTGCTGTTGGCGCTGAAGTGAACAAGAGCCTGTCCCCTGGTCAAGTGTTCATCAAGATCGTTCAATCTGAACTTGAAGCGGCCATGGGCGAAGCCAACGAAGCGTTGGATCTGTCCTGTCAGCCTCCAGCGGTGGTTATGATGGCTGGCTTGCAAGGTGCCGGTAAAACCACATCGGTAGCTAAACTTGCTAAACATTTAAAAGAAAAACACAAAAAGAAAGTAATGGTGGTCTCTGCTGACGTATATCGTCCCGCAGCCATTAAGCAGTTGGAAACCTTGGCCAATGAAGTAGGCGTTGAGTTCCACCCTTCCGATATTTCGCAAAAACCAATCGCGATTGCCAATGGCGCCATTGCGGCGGCCAAGAAGCAATTCTTTGATGTCGTTATTGTCGATACCGCTGGTCGTCTCCACGTTGATGGCGAAATGATGGATGAGATCATCGACCTACATGGTGCCATCAACCCTGTTGAAACCCTGTTTACGGTTGACTCCATGACCGGTCAGGATGCGGCCAATACGGCCAAGGCGTTTAACGATGCCTTGCCATTAACCGGCGTTATCCTGACCAAAGTCGACGGTGATGCTCGAGGTGGTGCTGCATTATCTATCCGCCATATTACCGGCAAGCCTATTAAGTTCTTAGGTGTCGGTGAGAAGACCGACGCATTGGAACCGTTTCACCCGGATCGTATCGCCTCGCGTATCTTAGGCATGGGGGATGTGCTTTCTCTGATTGAGGAAGTAGAAGCCAAGGTTGATAAAGACCAAGCGCAGAAGCTGGCTAAGAAGATCCAAAAAGGTCAAGGCTTTGACTTAACCGATTTCCGTGATCAGCTGCAACAGATGAAAAACATGGGCGGCATGATGGGCATGCTGGAGAAGATGCCTGGCATGGGTAACTTGCCACCGGAAGCACTGGCACAGGTGCAGGGTGATAAGATGACCAAGCAGATGGAAGCGATCATTAACTCGATGACCCCCAAAGAGCGTGCTCGCCCTGAGTTGATTAAAGGCAGCCGTAAGAAACGTATCGCTGCTGGTTCTGGCACCACCATCCAAGAGGTGAACAAATTGCTGAAGCAATTCACCCAGATGCAGAAGATGATGAAGAAGATGAAAGGCGGCGGATTGAAGAAAATGATGCGCGGCATGGGTGGAATGATGCCCCCAGGCATGAAGATGCCTCGATAAAAACTTCCTCTGGCTCAAGCTGTTGGCAAAGAAGCATCAGTTTAATGGCCATTAAATCGCCCGTGACCTTGCATTGAGCCTAAGTTCAGGTAAAATCGGCGGGCTTTCTACCTTGGGGCCATTATGGCCCCAATTTTTATTCACCATTAGAGGATGTACACCGTATGGTAACCATTCGTTTGGCTCGTGGCGGCGCTAAAAAGCGTCCATTCTACTCTGTTGTAGTAGCGGACTCTCGTAACGCTCGTGACGGCCGTTTCATTGAAAAAGTGGGTTTCTTTAACCCTGTAGCTCAAGGTCAATCTGAGAAGCTACGTCTGGACCTAGACCGTGTTGAGCACTGGATTGGTTTAGGCGCGTCAGTATCTGACCGTGTTGCTACCCTGATCAAAGACGCGCGTAAAGCGGCTGCTTAATCAGGTTTGGTAGGGCAACTTATGACCAACAATCAGGAAATGATCGTAGTCGGCAAGCTTGGCTCCGCCTACGGGATCCGCGGTTGGGTTAAGGTAACCGCCTTTACCAACGAGCAAGAAGGTATTTTTGCTTACTCTCCTTGGACGTTAAATGTTCAAGGCGCGGTGCGTGAGATTAAGGTGCTGGAATGGCGCCGACACGGCAGTGGTGTGGTATGTCGTTTAGATGGGGTCGATGACCGCAACGAAGCAGAACGCCTAACCAATGCAGAGATCTCCATTGCGGCTGATCAGTTACAAGACCTGCCAGAAGACGAGTTCTACTGGCGCGATTTAGTTGGCTGTGAAGTAGTGAACACCAAAGGTTACAACATGGGCGAAGTATCTGGCTTGCTAGAGACTGGTTCTAATGATGTGCTGGAAGTAAAAGCTAAGAGTAACGATGCCTTTGGCAAGCGTGAACGTTTAATTCCGTTTGTCACTGGTCAATTCGTCCTTGAGGTCGATTTGGCTGGAAAACAAATTAAAGTCGATTGGGACCCAAGTTTCTAATTAGGAGCTTTTTATGTGGTTAGGGGTTGTAACCCTTTTTCCCGAAATGTTTCGTGCTATCACGGACTTTGGGGTAACCGGTCGAGCCGTAAAAAACGGCATACTTTCGGTGCAAACGTGGAATCCTCGTGATTTCACCCATGATAAACACAGTACTGTGGACGATCGCCCTTATGGCGGCGGCCCAGGCATGTTGATGATGGTGCAGCCATTGCGTGATGCTATCCACGCCGCCAAAACGGCTGGTGGGGAAGGCACTAAGGTGATCTACTTATCTCCGCAGGGGCGTCGAATGACGCAACAAGGGGTAGAAGAGTTGGCCACTAATGAGCGCATGGTGTTGGTGTGTGGTCGGTACGAAGGTGTCGATGAACGCATTATCCAAGCTGAAGTGGATGAGGAGTGGTCCATTGGTGACTACGTCTTAAGTGGCGGTGAACTGCCGGCGATGAACCTAATTGATGCGGTGTCCCGTTTGGTACCCGGTGTATTAGGTAAAGCGGCCTCGGCAGAGCAAGATTCGTTTTCGGACGGCTTGCTAGACTGTCCCCACTATACCCGACCAGAAATTCTGGAAGGGCAGCAGGTACCGCCTGTATTGCTAAGCGGCAATCATGAATTAGTTCGGAAGTGGCGACTCAAGCAGTCCTTAGGACGCACTTGGGAGCGACGACCAGAACTCTTGAATAACCTAGCTCTGACTGACGAGCAAGCTAAATTGCTTGCCGAGTTTGTAACCGAGAAAAACGGTTAAACGTTAGAGTTTTCAGTATATCTAGGATGAGAATATTATGAGCAATATCATCAAGCAGATTGAACAAGAGCAGATGAAGAGCGACGTACCAGCCTTTGGCCCTGGTGATACCGTTGTTGTTCAAGTACGAGTAACTGAAGGCGAGAAGACTCGTCTGCAGGCATTCGAAGGCGTAGTTATCGCTAAGCGTAACCGCGGTCTGCACTCTGCGTTCACTGTTCGCAAAATTTCCAATGGTGAAGGTGTAGAGCGTGCGTTCCAGACTCACTCTCCACTGGTAGAAAGCATCGCTGTTAAACGTCGCGGTCGCGTACGTCGTGCGAAACTGTACTACTTGCGTGAGCGCAGTGGTAAGTCTGCACGTATCCGTGAGCGTCTGGGCTAGGATCGCTAAGCCGTTACGGCTATGTGATTTGACGTTTCAGTCTTAAACAGGTCCGCCATTTGGCGGGCCTGTTTTTGTTTGTGGTTAATAAAAGGTCGCCTAATCTAGCTAAATTGCTTATTTCGCTGATTTAACGGTGAAACTGTACTCAACTGCCTGTTTACATAAGTTGACTGACTTGGCACTCTGGAAGGTAGACCGTGATAGTACGGCGTGACCTTAGATCTCGAGGCAGTTATGCAACAGGACAGTATTAACAACATTCACATCGACTCAGAGCGAGTCCTGACCAATCCAAATCAGCTGAAACATCAGCTGCCACTGTCCGATTCTGCCCGCAACTATATTCAAAGCGCCCGCGCGCAAGTCAGCGATATTGTACAAAAGCGAGATCATCGGTTATTGATCATCTCAGGGCCATGCTCTATTCACGATATCGATGCCGCTAAAGAGTACGCATTGAAGCTGAAAAAGCTGCACGATGAACTCAAAGACACCTTCTACATTGTTATGCGAGTCTACTTTGAGAAGCCGCGGACTACCGTTGGCTGGAAGGGCTTGATTAACGATCCGGATATGAACGGTTCTTTCGATATCGAGAAGGGGCTTCGTCAAGCTCGCGAACTGCTGCTGTGGCTGGCTGAACTTGGCCTACCAGTAGCAACCGAAGCGCTTGATCCAATTAGCCCACAGTACCTTGGTGAACTGTTTTGTTGGTCTGCCATTGGTGCTCGCACCACCGAATCACAAACCCACCGAGAGATGGCATCAGGCCTATCCATGCCGGTTGGCTTTAAGAACGGCACTGAAGGTAAGCTCGACGTAGCCATCAACGCGTTGCAATCCGCTTCCCACAGTCACCGCTTTATGGGCATTAATGGCGATGGTCAGGTTGCGTTGCTAACCACCGGTGGTAACCCTGATGGCCACGTCATTCTGCGGGGCGGTAAGCAACCAAACTACGACTCGGTAAACGTGGCCTTGAGTGAACAGGCGCTGCATAAAGCAGGGCTTAATGCGCGTTTGGTGGTTGATTGTAGCCACGGTAACTCCAGCAAAGATCACGCCCGACAGCCACTGGTGGCGCAAAATGTTTTTCACCAGATCCTAGATGGCAACACCTCGATCATCGGCTTGATGCTGGAAAGCCATTTGTTTGAAGGCAACCAAGGCTCCGGTGCGGGAGAGTTGCAATATGGTGTCTCCATTACTGATGCCTGTATCGACTGGGATACTACTGAGTCACTACTGCGTGTCGGCGCTGAGGCGTTAGCGCCAACCCTACCTGAGCGTTTTAAGGAGGCCTAATGGCTGAGCCTAGCAGTGCCGCGTTGAATCAATTGCGCGACAAAATCGATCAAGCAGATAAAGAACTGCTGGAGGTGTTGCGTCGTCGCCTTGATTTGGTGGCAGAGGTTGGCACCATCAAACACGCTGAAGGCTTGCCAATCTACGCTCCTAAACGGGAAGCGAATATGTTGGCAAAGCGCCGTGCAGAAGCCGAGTCGATGGGGATCTCGCCACAACTGATTGAAGATCTGCTTCGGCGCATGATGCGTGAGTCCTATGTCTCGGAAAAAGACGTTGGCTTTAAGCGCATCAACCCAGAGTTGGGCTCGGTGGTCGTGATTGGCGGCGGCGGTAAGCTCGGTGGCTTGTTTGTGCACCTATTCCAGCTGTCCGGCTACGATGTTCATATTATTGAACAGCACGACTGGGACAATGCACCAGCATTGTTGGCCGATGCAGGAATAGTGGTGGTTAGCGTACCTATCGATGTGACTGAGCAGGTGATCGCGCAGCTGCCGCCACTGCCGAAAGAGTGCTTGTTGGTGGATCTTACTTCAATTAAACAAGCACCTTTGGCGGCGATGCTTAAAGCCCATAGCGGTCCAGTGCTTGGCCTCCACCCTATGTTTGGCCCAGACGTATCCAGTTTGGCTAAGCAGGTAGTTGTGGTGTGTCATGGGCGTGGCCAAGAGAAATACCAGTGGTTGCTGGATCAGATTACTATCTGGGGTGCTCGTTTACACGAAGCCGCGGCCACAGAGCACGATCAAGCGATGCAACTGGTACAGGCAATGCGTCACTTCACCGCCTTTGTCTATGGCATGCATCTTAAGCGCGAGCACGCCGACATTGAACAATTGTTGCAATTCTCGTCACCAATCTATCGGTTGGAACTGGCGATGGTTGGCCGTTTGTTTGCCCAAGACGCCAGTCTGTATGCGGATATTATCTTTAGTCAGCCAGATTCATTAGTGCGCGCTCGCCATTATTTAGATCGCTATCAGCAAGCGCTCGAACTGCTTGAAAGTGGTGATAAACAGGGCTTTAACAAAACATTTGCCGATGTTGCTGATTGGTTTGGTGATTTTGCCCAACAGTTCCAACATGAAAGCGCCAACATGTTGATGATGGCCAACGACAGCCGCAGCAACTAGGCGGCTAACGGTGCCAACTTGTGGCAACAGGCTTGTTGCTACAAGTTGGCGTTTTTTTAAGTTGGCTGCTAGGGTTGAGCAGTATTGTGTAAGGATGACTTAATGGCTTCAATTTATATCGAACGGTTACACCAGCTGGAACCGCAGCAACTGCAAACCATGGTGCGTGATGTTGCTGAAAATCTCGAACAAGAGTATCAACTGCGCTTCAAATTTGATGGCGACGACATTCAATTTCGTCGCTCTGGTGCCCGCGGTGAGCTGCGAGCGTTGTCAGATAAGGTGATCATCTCAATGGAGTTAAGTATGTTGTTTCGGCCTTTAGCTGGCTCCATTCATCGCGCCATTGAGCAGCGTCTAGATCAATTATTGGATTAAGTCACTAACCGTTTGTTTATTGATCTATATCAAATTCCCCCCTGCCTTTAGAAAGCCCATTCTAATGTCTCCCCATAGACTGATAATTGAAAAGAGAAGTTCATTGTTATTAGTCGAAAGGAGGCAATTATGTCTACTCGCCAAGCAAAAAAGACAGTTCGTAAAGAAGACGCTCTAGCTCGAAAGATCTGGTTAGCAGGTCTTGGGGCCTACGCTATGGGCTCAAAGGAAATCACTAATATCACCGATCGTAGCCGCACTTGGTTAGATGATTTGATCGACCACGGTCGAGCAATGGAAGACGGCACCAAGGATCGTTGGCGTGATGCCTCAGAGCAAACTACCCAAGCCGTGGCTGAGCGGGTTAACTCTCGAGTACAAAAGATTACTGGTTTGGATCCTACTCAACTGGATGAACTCGACGCCAAGCTCGATCAACTGGCAGCCACCATGGACAAGCTGGCAACAGCAAAGCCAGTTGCTGCACCGAAAGCCGCAGCTCCGAAGCCGCCTGTAACTCCAAAAATTGCAGCGACTAAACCCGCAGTGAAAACGCCAGCACCTCGCCGTGCGGCAAAACCAGTAGCTAAAAAAGAAAGCTAATTAGGAGGTCACATGGACATTCGTACCCAAGGACAAGAGTGGTTGGAAGACAGCGAACAGATGGCACGTAACATTTGGTTGGCAGGCTTAGGGGTTTACGGCAAAACGTTGGAAGAGGGTCGTGGGCTTGAAGGTAAAACCACCGAGCTGTTCGACAGCTTGGTTGAGCAAGGCCGTGAAGTGGAAAGCCGCACACGCGACACCATTGAAACCCAAGTCGCTAGCACCAATCGCAATGTGGAAAAACGAGTTCAAGATCTGTTTACCAAGATGAGCGGCGTTGATCCAGAGCGGATTGAAACCTTGAACAGCAAGGTAGATAAGCTAACCAAAATGGTTGAGAAAATGGCTGACGCCTAAATTCAGGCTGTGCCAGTTAAGGAGAACCAATGGCCACTTTGTCATTAATGGATTTGGGTTTTGTTGTATTGGAACGAGACACCAATCCAACTCACATATGCGGCCTAGTAGTGCTGACCCCTCCTGCGGGAAAGGAGGAGGGGTTTGCCCAGCATGTGGTATCACGCTTCCAAGCGGAGGTGCCGGATCAGGCTCCTTTTAATCAAGTTCTTTCATTCGGTTTGACCCACCTACCACGTTGGCAAACCACCACAAATATCGACATGGAGTACCATGTTCGACAGTCACGCTTGCCGGCACCAGGTGATCGCCATCAGCTACTTGAGCTGGTAGGTCGGATCCACAGCTATCGCCTCGATCGTTCCCGTCCGCTATGGGAGCTCTGGGTGATTGATGGCTTAGAGAACAACCAGGTCGCTTTGGTTATTAAGATGCATCATGCCATGGCTGACGGGGTCAAATCGGTCAGCATGTTTAACTACTGCTGCAGTGAAACCCCAGAAGACACCGGCAAAATGCTGTGGCAGCTGCCACAGTCCGAGTCGGACAAGCTCGAGCGTAGTCGACAGCAGGTGATAACGGCCATGCTGAAACGACAATTTAAGGCCAATATCGGCTTGGCTAAGCTGGGGACACGGTTAGCGATGAACTGGGCCAATCTGGCCACGACCCGCTTAAACATCCCGTTTACTGCGCCAAGAACGCCATTTAACATTAGTCGCGATAAGGCTCGCACTATTGCGCTGACTAAAGTACCGATGCATCGCTTACATCGCTTGGCCAAGCTCACCGGCACCACGGTAAACGATATCATCCTTACCGTTACCGACATGGCGCTGCACCGTTATCTTGCTCAGCATAATTGGGCCAGCGATAAGCCGATGGTGGCACAGATGCCAATCAATCTGCGTCGAGAGGGCGAGGAGTTTCATGGTTGCAATAAGTTCACCCTTGGCATGATTGAGCTGGGGCGCAGTGATGATCTACCGTTGGTGCGATTACATTCGATTCGTGATGCCACCGTGGGTGCTAAGCAGGAAGCACTGGATATCTCACCGGACGCCTATTACCAATACGCGACTTTGATCAATGGTATTGGCGTGTTAGCTGGTCGTTTGGATCTGGATCACTGGGTGCCGCCAACCACCAATATGCTGATATCGAATGTACCAGGGCCGAAGACTAAGCAGTATTTCATGGGAGCTGAAGTGTCTGAATTCTATCCAGTATCTTTATTGATGCCAGGACAGACTCTCAATGTTACTCTACTCAGTTATGGTGAAGATTTGAACTTTAGCTTTGTCTGTTGCCGCCGTTCCTTGCCGGGCTTTGATGCGATGACTGGATACCTACAAGAGTCAGTAACTGAGCTAGAACAGGAAACATTGCGAGCGGTGGCGGAGGTGCTGTACCAGCCGACAGGCTGATCACCAAGGCGCTGTGTAAGGAGTTACTATGCCAAGTTGGCGTGCAGCTGGATTAAATAAAGTATTGTACCGGATCGTGCGCTCTCGCTTGGCTCGCTGTGAAGATATTCATGGTGTACGCAGCGTCGTTGGCGAGCTGGAGAAGCTGGGAAGCTACATCGCACCGCCGGTTGGTGTCGAGACCATTATCGATGATCTGGCTGGTGTTCCCTGTGATTGGGTCACCACTGGCAAGGCCGCAGGAAGTCGAATCATTCTCTACTTTCATGGCGGTGGTTTCTGTTTTGCGTCGCCGTTGCTGCACAATGCCTTGTTAGCTCGGCTGGCGGAGATGACTCACGCCCGTGGATTAATGGCGAACTACCGGATGGCACCGGAGTTCCCGTTTCCCGCTGCAGCTGAAGATGCCTTTGCTGTATATGAGGCTTTGTTGCAACAGGGCTATAACGCCAACAACATCATTCTCGCCGGCGATTCCGCCGGCGGTAATCTGGTAATGACTACCTTAGTAGCAGCTAGAGAGCACAACCTCCCCCAGCCAGCGGCAGGGGTGTTGATCTCGCCGGCTATCGATATGGCGGTTAATGGCGACTCTGCCTTTATGCTGCGCAATGATGACCCCTTTTTCGATCTCGGCACTCTGTTGTTACTGCGCAACAGTTATCTCAATGGCCACAACCCCTGCGATCCAAAAGTCTCGCCACTCTACGCCGAGCTGCATGACTTAGCGCCGGTGATGCTTCATGTGGGCTCGTTGGAGATACTGCAAGATGATTCAGTGCGACTAGCAGCGCAAATCCGGCGTCAGCATGGACTGGCGGATCTAACCATATGGCCAGGCATGGCTCATGTCTTTCCGTTGTTTTACCAGCTGCCCGAGTCAAAAGAGGCGATAGATAGGATCTGTCAGTTTATGACCCAACACAGCGGCCAGAATTCACGTTGACGTGCTCTTACTGAGAAGTTGATAGCGGTGGTACGTGGTATGGTGCCAAAAGCATAGTAATAGCAGCGACGCCACGTGCTGCTACCGTCTCTGCATCATCGTTAAGGTTCTGATCGAGCGACAGGGTCGCCAACCCATTAAGCAATAGGTTATCGGCTAACTCATGGCGCAGGTTCACCAATAATCCCAATGGTTCAAACTGCTCGCGCTTGTCGAGCATCTGTCGTGATATCTGCTGCAGTTGTCGCATCATGCGGGCCCAACTGCGTCGTACTGCGTTATCGGCAAAGCGGAACGCCGATTGGTCGCGGAATAGAAAACGGAAGTGATGTCCGATCTTCAGCAAAGAGTGAACATAGAGGCGGAAGTCGTCGTCGGAGTTGATTTGGTCTGAAAACCGTTGATAGATTTTAAGTAGGGCCAGTTCAAACTCCGCCATTAACGCGGTAAGGATCTCCTCCTTGCCGCGAAAATGGTAATACAGGTTACCGGGACTGATCCCAAGCTCTGCTGCAATATCAACACAGTTTACTTGAACGGTACCAGCACGATTGAACAGATTTATGCTGGCCTCTAAGATCCGGTCCCGAGTTTTCATGGTTACGCCTCTACAAAGGATGAAAGTAGATATTGAAACTCATCTTCCATCATCTGTTCGCTGCTACTTCCCACGAACTGTTCGAGCTTTTTGCCGACAAAGGGCAGCGCGCACTTGAGTGTTAGCGTGACCCTATTCTCGCAACCATCAGCAACGTTAATGAGCTCCATTTGCCCATCGATGGTGATCGGAACCCCATCAAGCTTGGTTATGAATTGACACTCAAAGTGTTCATCAGCAACGGTTTGCCACTGCTCAGTTTGGGTAAGCTTATTGGTATCGCCTAAGAACGACTTAAGCTTGGCCGGGATCTCACTGGCGACTAAACGTTGGCTACACACTTCGGTGCAATCGACGCGATCTGACACAGTCACATGAACCTCGTGAGAGCCGATCTGTTGATACTTTTCGACGATTAATGCTTCTTGCATAAAATACGCGAGCAGTTCTGATGCATGGCATGGGTATGGGTGGACCGCTTCAATCTTTACCATGGTTACTGTTTCCTAGAAGTGGATGCCACGCAGCATGGCTGCAAACTGGATCTGCTCTTGCTTGTCTGCCAGCGCGGCACCGGAGCTCGGTACGTTCTTTGAGTCAGGGAACATCCGGAAGGCAGAGTTCATGATCAGCTCAGCGAATTTAGGCGCGATGGCATGGAGTACTGCTCCCATGATCCCCAACTTAGTTGCGATCCGTTTCGGCTGACGCAGCACCCCATCTACCACCAGTTCTGCGGCGTCTTCCGGTGTTAAGGTTGGCACATCGTCATACATTTTGGTCGGGGCGATCATCGGCGTACGTACCAACGGCATATTGATGGTAGTAAAGCGGATCCCCATATCCGAGTATTCAGCCGCGGCACAACGACTGAATGAGTCCAGTGCTGCCTTTGAGGCTACATAAGCGGAGAAGCGTGGCGCATTGGTTAGCACACCAATGGAGCTGATATTGATGATGTGGCCAGATTTACGCTGCTCCATTCCTTCAAGTACGCCTAGGATCAAGCGCAAGGCTCCAAAGTAGTTAAGTGACATCGTCCGCTCGAAATCGTGAAAACGATCCTTCGAGTCGGTAATGGCACGTCGAATAGAGCGGCCAGCGTTGTTGATTAGCAGATCGACGTTGCCGTGCTCACGATGAATGGTTTCTAAGAAGGCATCGCTGTCTTCTGCATTAGCCAAATCGACTGGGTAGGTATATACCTCAACATCGTGCTCTGCCTGCAATTGCTGCTTCGCTTCGGCCAGTTGTTCTGGATCTCGGGCAACCAATAGGAACTTGCCATTACAGCATGCAAGGCGCTTTGCAGTTGCCAAGCCGATGCCGGAGCTGGCACCGGTTATCAGTACCGTTTTGCCTGCCAGCTTGTTGCACAGGTTTCGGTCTGGGAATAGGTCTGGGTCGAGGTTACGCTCCCAGTAATCCCATACACGAGTCGCATAGTGGCTTAATGGAGGGCAGACAATGCCGGCTTTGGCTAGCCGCTGGTGGGTATCGCTGCACTCAAATCGAGTGGGATAGTTCATCATCTTTAGCACTGAATTAGGCAGGCCATATTCAGCTAAGATTGCTTCGATGGTGAGCTTAACCGTTGGATATGCCATGACCATCTGCACGATGCTACGAGGGATGATGTTAAACAAGCGAATGTTAAGGCGCATCGCCATCTTCGGCGCATGGGCAGCGTCCGCGAATAGGTTAAGCACTTCCCCTGCTCGCATCGGGTGCTGATCGGTTAGATGGAAGCATTGGCCGTTTAGATCCGCTTCGTGCATCAAGTGGTCAACGGCATTAGCGACAAAATCAACTGGAACGATGTTGAGTCGACCACCCTCAACCCCTAGCAGTGGTACCCATTTAGGGAGATTGTCGCGCAGCTGTTGTAACAGCTTGAAGAACATATATGGGCCGTCGACGCGGTCGGCTTCACCGTTAACGGAGTCACCGACAACGATACCCGGACGGTAGATACGATGCGGAACCTTCGTGTTCTCTCGTACTGCTTTTTCAGCTAAATGTTTAGTGAGGAAATAGGGGTGTTCAAGGTGCTCGGCTTCAGCAAACATTTGCTCGGTGAAGGTGCCGCGGTATAAACCGGCTGCCGCAATGGAACTGATATGGTGGAAGCAACCTACGTCGAGATTTTCCGCCAGTTGCAGTGCGTGTTTGGTGCCGTCAACGTTAGCGCGTACCTGAGAATCGGCACTGGCACTCATGTCATAGAGTGCAGCGAGATGAATGAAGTGGTCAATATTACCTTGAAGGCGTTGGAGATTGGTGTCATCAACACCGAGCAGTTGCTCAGTGATGTCACCAGTGATGGGCAACAGACGATCCGGTTCTAGGCCGAGTTGTTCACCAATCTTTTTGAGTTTGTTGGCTGCTTCCTCGGAACGCACTAAACAATAAAGGTTGCCTTGTCGCTTGGCCAATCGAGCCAATAAGAAGCGACCAATAAAGCCTGTCGCTCCAGTAATAAAGTAATTCATAGATTCCTTCCTAACAACTAACACACTTTGGGAGACACTTTTTGAAATTGTTTCAGGAATCAGAGCGCAATAAGAAGCGACCAATAAAGCCTGTCGCTCCTGTAATAACGTAATTGATAGATTCCTTCCCAACAACTAACGCCTAACATGTTACACACTTTTTGGACATATTTTTTGAAATTGTTTCAGGAACCATTCTGGGTTGAACATTGAAGCAACACAAAAGCGATCTGAACACTCTTTGTTTGAGATCAATTTTTATATGCAGAAATAGTGTTCATGCTTTTAGTGTAATGGTGCGGAAGGGGGCTAGGGACAGGAGAGTACCCAATGTACTCTCCTGAGGGCGGAGATAGGTTAGGCGTAGAGTGCCTTCATAAACACGGCGTAGTCATCTGGTTGGCGCTGTTCACTTAGGCTAACGAGCACACCGCTAACGCCAATCGAGGCAGCCGCCTTGGCAAGGTTTGCCTGGGTGGTCGCACTGTCATCAGCTCGGCCGGGTTCGATAACAATTGGCAGGTGTGTGAGTTGCTGTAACTCAGCAAGATCGTGGAAATCGACTATGTCTTGATGGCGTTGAGCTAACAGCGCCACCTGTTGATTACCCTGTTGCAGGATCACCTCGGCGGCGTCCAACCATTGCTGCAATGAAGCGCCATAGCCTCGGCTCAATAATACTGGTCGTGGTTGTTTACCTACTTGGGTGAGCAGCTGTTGGTTGGCCATTTGTGCAGCTTCAATTAGCAGCAGTTGCAGATGGCTGTTGATATTGGCTAGCTGAGTTTCAGAGCTGATGACCTTAGCTGTGGGCAGTGTCGTGGCCACATCGTCACTGTCGGTTAGGAGGACATGACCCCCTTGTTCCTTAATTTTGACCTCAGCTTGAGTCACTGCCGCGTTGCTGGCGGCAATGACCTGCAACTGTTGACCACCGAATTGGCAGTTATTGAGGTTAATCTGGCTATTTTCGGGTTTGAGTTGGCGGCTGTACAACGGAGCGCTGGTTTGTACGGCAGCGGTGCCGGTTAAACGGGGGTCATCCGCTAACGCTGGCGCCGCAAGTTCAGTGGGTAAAATAGTGTCGCTTGGATAGCAGCCCAGTACCTTAATAAAGCGAGTGATTTTACGCAGCTGTAACAATGCATCCTGCATCGTTTGACTCTCTTGGTTGGCAGCGATATCTAAATAGAACATCTCCTCCCAAGGGTTACCGTGGATCGGCCGTGATTCGAGCTTAGTCATGGTCAGTCCAAGCTGCTTGAGGATCAATAGGGCGTCAACCAAAGCACCGGCTTGTTGTGAAGTCGCCATCAGTAGAGTTGTTTTCGCCGGCACCTGCAGCGGCACCGATATCGACTTGCGTGCAACAACGATAAAACGGCTTTCATTGCGTGCTTGGTTAGCTAGGTTCGCTTCGATGACGTTGAGACCATAGAAGCTGCCGCCACGGGCACTGCCGATAGCTGCGGTGTTTGGTTCGCTGCTGGCGCGGGTCATCGCTTCGGCACTGCTGGCACAATACTGTTGATCCCAACCCTGTTTAGAGAGGTAGCCGCTGCACTGCGCGTGCACCTGTGGGTGAGCGAATACCGTAGTGATCTGCTCGCGCTTAGCGTCGTCGGCCAATAATAAACAATGAGCGATGGTTTCAGTGGTTTCGCCGACAATGTAAAGGTTGGTGTTTTGGAGCAGATCAAACACCTCGTTTATGGCGCCAGATGAGGTGTTCTCTACTGGCAGGATGCCATAGTCTGCTTGGCCCTCATCGACGGCGGTAAAGATCGCGTCGAAGTTGGGTAACCCCATCTCCACCAGTTTGCGATCTCTGCGCTCAAAATAATGATAAGCGGCAATGTGGCTGTATGAGCCTTTAGCACCTAGGTAGGCGACTTTGACTTGCTCGGGGTGTGTCGGGTTGATGCGCTCTTGAAACCATGCCTGTTGTCGTAACACTGAATCTTCAATGATGGTATGAAACAACCGCGATACGTACTGGCCATCCAACCCCAATTCACGCCCTTGTTGTACCAATCGAGTGAGGAGGGCACTCTCTCTATCGACGTCGCGCACCGGGCTGACGGCGTCGGCTTTAGTTTGAGCTACCTCAATACTGAGTTCACGGCGCCGGGCAAACAGCTGCAGCAGTTGTTGATCTAATGCCGTTATCTGCTGGCGGATCGGTTCTAAGGGGTTGTCCTGTTGCATTGTCGCTCCGTAACAAAAAAGCCTCCCACTGTGGGAGGCTTTCGATGATTGGGTTTGTGCAAGTGACACGCCATCGCCTCCGAACTATCGGGACTCCATAAATCGAGTGTTTGGGCGAATCATTAAGGTTTGCATACTAAGCAAATTACTCATTGGTGGCGGTGACTGTCAAGATCAAAAACACCCGCCTTAACGGGTGTTTATGGTTATCTCAAAATTGCGGATTAGCAATCAGGCGATGTCGGCATCGATAACTGCCGCGGTGCGGTCGTGACGGCGGCTGGTTGCTTTATCTACCAGTTTGTTTACTTGACGCTCTAGTCGTTGCCCTAGTTGATTAATAGCGGCGTACAGATCTTCAGCATTAGCCTTGGCGAATAGGTGGCCGACGGAGCTATTGGTCGTTGCTTCTACCTGAAACTCTTTGCCCTCTTGGGTAATGATGATGTGCGGCCCAATTAGGTCGATGTCGTGACGAGCTAGCTTTTCAAAACAGCTATCAATATGAGTTTCCATGGATTCGGTTACGGCTACAGATTTACTGGTGATCTCTATGCGCATACTGTGTCTCCTTAGCGACCTTTTTGCTTTCTTCAACACCAGACTACCCCCCTATGACCGGAACTGAAAGTGATCTTTGTCATGTTTTGGTACGGTTGAACGATTAACCATCGAACAGAGTTATATGAGTGAAAAGTGACTGTTTCGCCCTTGTAATCGGATGCTTTTAGGTCGATATTGGAATGGATAACAAGGATGGGAATAAGGCTTTAGAGGGAGAGTAGTCGTGTCTATTCGGGTTTGGGACATTGTAGTGCGCCTGTGTCACTGGGGGATTGTTGTCCTGCTACCACTTTGTTGGCTTAGTGCAGAAGAGGGGGAGATGGAATGGCATCAAACCTTTGCTTATCTCCTCGCTGCATTACTGTTCACTCGCCTCTGTTGGGCCATTATTGGCAGTGAGACCGCTCGTTTCTCACATTTTGTTCGTTCCCCTTCTGCCGTTGTTGGCTATCTCGTAACATGGCGACAAGCTCGCACTCCTCATCTTGGCCATAATCCTGCAGGCGGCTATATGGTGTTGGTGATGTGGACATTGATGCTGTTGCAGTGGGGCTCGGGCTTGTTTACCACTGACGATATCCTTACCGAAGGGCCGCTGTATGCCGCTGTTAGTGAGTCGATTTCATCAACCTTAACTTTTATCCACCATCAGGCATTTTACGTCTTAGTTGGTATTGTGGTGTTACACGTTATTGCCATTGTGGTTTATCGCATGCGTGGCATGTCATTGCTGCCGCCGATGTTGCACGGTAAGGCCAAGATAGATGTCCCTCAGCCACAGATGAAACACCCTCTGTTAGGTATGGGTTTGTTAATGTTGTGGCTGGGTGTGTTTGGCTATGGACTGGTCTTGCCGCTGTGGTGATAGCTTGGTGGGCGGAGCTAGGTGAGTCGACAATTGCGAAATGACAAAGGGCCTCAAGAGAGGCCCTTAAAGTTTACTGCGATTAACTCATCCTTTAGAGGTTATTCCGCTTTAAACTGGTCGTGGCAACCTTTACAGTTTTTGCCAACTGCACCAAAGGCCTTACCGATTGCCTTCATGTCGTCCTGTTGACTAACCTTAGCCAGCTCTTTAGTTGCTTGCTGGAACTTTTCAGCAATTGCATTGAATTCGTCGCCGTCAGTCCAAATCGCCGCTAGGGCATCAGTGTCGCCTTTATCGGAGCCGGCAACCTTGAAACCGTTGAAAGGGATCGGTGCCAACAGGGCAAGATGCTCTGCGCGCTGAGCAAACGCTTGTTTGTCCATCGGCTTTTTCTTCTTCAACATCGCGGCCATATCAGCAAAGTTTTCTTTTATCAGACTAAAGGCGGCTTGACGGTATTCAATGGCATCCTTCCCGTCATCAAATGCGCCTTTGGCATGTACACCGCTAGCGCACATCAACAATACACCTGCTACTGCTAAAGCTTTCATGTGGTTCGTCCCTGTAGTTAAGTTGTTACGAAACGATTGTAGCGCTGTAGCCATTTCAATGGCTAGACAATTTACAGTGTGATTTCGCTCTCATTTCAAGGTTTTGTGGTTGTGGAGGTGATTACTGTAATGGTGTACTGGCGCGGCATTACAGTGGAGCGAGAGAAATGACTGAACAACGTTGGCAAAATGTCCTGAATTTATTGACTGAGCAAAGCTCAATCGAGCTTATTGACCAGATTTTGTCTTTGTTATTGAGTCACGATGAACGTCAGTCCGTCAGCGGTCGATTGGCCGTTATTAAAGCTCTGCTCCACGGTGAGTTAAGCCAGCGTCAGATCTCGGCTCAATTGGGGGTAAGTATTGCCACCATCACCCGAGCTTCTAACAACCTTAAAACGATGACTGACGCTGAGCGCGATACGCTAGCGCAACTGTTACAACGTTAATAATTACTACTAAGTCGGAGTGACGTAATGTCTGACACCACAGCCACCATGGGCACCGCCCAAACCACTAAAATGCCGGGTATTCTCGGCGGCGCGATGATTATCGCCGGCACCTCTATTGGTGCAGGTATGTTTGCTTTGCCAGTATTAAGCGCTGGTATGTGGTTTGGCGTGTCGATAGCGATGCTGCTGTTCTGTGCATTTTGTGCCTATAGCTCTGGCTTATATCTTGCCGAATCGGGTATGAACTACCGCGATGGTGCTAACTACACGACGGTAGCCGAAGATACGTTAGGGCCGATGGGTAAACTAATCGCTACCGGTACCGTTGCCTTTGTTAGCTTTATCCTTTGTTACGCATACATCTCTGGCGGCAGCTCGGTGGTAGCCCAAACTGCGGCTAACGTAGGGGTCGAACTGTCCCATAGCGCTGCAGCAATTATCTTCGCAGTTGTTTTCTCCAGCATCGTTTTGGCAGGCTCGCGTATGGTTGATCGTGTTTCTACCATTATGCTCGGTGGCATGGTGATTACCTTCTTTGGTTCTGCTGGGATGATGACTGGTTCAGTCTCTAGCGCTAACCTGTTACCGATGATCCCATTAGCGGAAAGCAGCTCTTACATCTGGATTGCAATTCCAATGTTGGTGACCAGCTTTGGTTTCCACGGCACCGTATTGTCTTTGGTAAAGCATTACCAGCGTAACATCAGCCGTGTGCGTCAGGCGTTACTATTAGGCTCTGTGGTTACCCTGTTAGTGTATGTGGTATGGCAGCTGATCATCATGGGTAACGTGCCCCGTGAACAGTTCAGTGACATCATCGCTCAGGGTGGTAACGTTGCGACTTTGATCACCGCTGTTGGCCAATCTACCGATGTTAGCGGGGTAGAGTCGGCGCTGATGGTATTTGGTAACCTAGCTCTGGCCAGCTCGTTTGTTGGTGTATCACTTGGCTTGTTGGATTTGGTAAAAGATACCTTAAAGCTTGATGATAGCTTGAAGGGAACCATCAAAGCCGGTGCTATTACCTTCCTCCCACCGGCAATCTTGGGTGCGATTGCACCACACGGTTTCATCACTGCGATTGGCTTTGCTGCGTTGGCAGCATCGGTATTCGTCCTAGTGTTGCCACCATTGATGGCTAAGGTGTTACGTCAACGTGGTCAGAGCCAAGAGTTTCAAGCTCGCGGTGGCATGTTGCGCATCAACCTCGTTTTAGGCTTCGGTGTGCTGGCGGTGTTAGTCGAGATTGCTCATTTAGCGGGTATGCTGCCAGAGTTTGGTTAAGCCGTTAAGGTTGAGAAAAAGCCGCCCATAGGGCGGCTTTTGTGTTTTATCGTAGCCGTAAAAACGCTGTGTCGTAGTTAGCTGATGAAGTTTATTTTAAGCCTTCGGCTGTACCGATTGCGGTGCTTTAGGGGAGGATGTCGCGGTGGCGACGGCACATTCTTGTATGCATTAGGGGGAGATCCGCCCCCTTTGGAATCCCCTTGCCTTAGGTCGCAGTCCAAAACGCTTCGCTGGACTGCTCCAATGCGGCAGAAGATCAATAGCGATAGTGCTTTACCCTTGTATCAAAACACGCCTAGCCGGTGCTTTAACTGCATTGGAAATAACAACACTTAGTTGGTACACAGCCTAAAAAAACGCCGTGGTTTAAACCACGGCGTTGTTGTAACAAATCTACATCTGTTGCAAGCGTTCGAACTTAATCGTCAAGGCTAATACCGATATTGGATACGCCGAGATCACGTAGCTCTTTGCGCAGGCCCTTAATCGCATCTGGCCACACGCCGTTTTGCTGTTCAACAAACTCAAGCAGTTGTTCCTGAATATCACGCTCTTGCGCCATCAGTTCGTGCTGGAAGATAAAGTCGTCTAGCGCCTCCTCGGTCTTTACCTCCGGTTGCTCACTGGCCTCAATAAAAGCTGCCACGGTTGAGCTCGAAAGCTTGGAGATGTTGACTAGGTCGGTTTCAATTTTTTGCTGCAATGCGGTGAAGATGGTCGACAGCGAGGTCAGTAGATCGGTCGCGGGGTAGACGCCATAAAAATCATGTTCGTCTTCTGCTGGCACCAATTCATCCATCTGATTGATCAGGCGCTCGTAGTTCATTTTGAATTTACGGTCATGGAGTGATTGCCATAACAAGTCCAGTGCGATGCCCGGTTTGTCACCGTTCTCTTGTTCGGTTATTTGCGCGAACAACTGGTAATTAGGCAGCATGCGCTCAGTAAGTGCCGCGGCGAATAGGGTCTTTTGCCACGTATCTAGGGCTTTGATTCGATTAAAAAAACCGTTTTTTGCTGTCATGTTTATTTCCATCAGGCTACCAAAAATGCTTTGGCAGCGGTTGTGACTTGATTAAGTTGGTCTTGCAGTTCAAGCAGTTCGGGTTCCAGATCGGTGATGGTCGCACCTTGCTTTAAACTGGACTCCAATTGGTGACACAATTTTTGCAGTGCTGGAACGCCAGAATAACAGGTGGCTCCATGAAGCTTATGCACTCGTTGCTGCAACGCCAAACTGTCGTTGGCAGCAATAGCGTTATCTATGCCGGTTAGCGCCTCAGGTAGACTTTCGATCAATAGCGCCAGCATCTCCTTAGCCAGTGAGTTATTGCCACCAGCTTGGGTGAGTGCAAGCTCCCAATCGATAATGCCATTGCTGGCGCTGGCAGCAGGTTTAGCCCACTGCACTAAGCGCTCTCGCAACCTTTGTTCATCAATCGGCTTGGTCAGGTAGTCATCCATACCAACGGCAAGGATTTGCTCCCGTTCTTTACCTAAGATGTGTGCGGTAACGGCGATAATTGGGCAGTGGCGATTTTGCGATTTGGCCCGGATCGACTCGGTGGCCTTTAATCCATCGATGTCAGGCATTTGGATATCCATAAAGATGGCGTCGTATTGATGTTGCTGACACATCGCGATGGCGCTGCGGCCGCCGGAGGCGCAGTCGACACTATCCACCATTTCGCCTAGTAGGGTCGAGATTAGCTTGAGGTTGGCGGGGTTATCATCAACCGCTAAGACACGCAGCGGCATTCTCTCGGACGGGCTGATGATTGGGGCTGCAGCCACCGGCGGGGTCGATTGTGCAGGCATTACCTCGGTCAAACTCTGCAGGCTAAGTGCTTGGCTAAGACGACGTTGGCTCAATGGTAAATTGAGCAGTTTGATTGTTGAATGGTGGTGCAGGTCCTGCTGCCACTGGGTCGGTTTACCCAAGGCTATAATGATCGGGTTATCGATGCCAATCCCATCGATAACGTTCAAAGTTTGACTTGGATCGGTCAATAAGCTGCTGCTGATTAAGGCGTGATCATAGCGGCGATTAGCACCACTCGGTTGCGGCAGTTCTGCACTAATATCCACCTGCATCTGCCAGCTTTGCAAGAGCCGCTCTAAACTTTGGCGGGTATTACGGCGTGGCTCAATAACAAGTACTCGTTGCTGTGCCAGCTTATCGAGGCCGAGATCATTGCCTAACTGGAACAGGCTACGTTCGATAGTCATGGTAAACCAGAAGGTGGAGCCCTGTTGATTCTGAGAACTAAAGCCGATTTGGCCATCCATCTGATTGACCAAGCGCTTGGTGATTACCAAGCCTAAACCGGTGCCGCCAAAGCGGCGGGTAATGGAACCGTCGGCTTGGCCAAAGGCTTGGAACAGTTTGGGTTTTTGTTCGTCAGGAATTCCGATGCCGGTATCGGATACCTCACCCCGGAGGATGACTTGTTTTGATTGGCTGCTGACCAGATCAAGCGACAGCTTGATGGTGCCCTGTTCGGTGAACTTGATGGCGTTGCCAAGCAGATTGGTTAAGATCTGCTGGATTCGCATTGAATCGCCGTTAAGGCTATCAGGGATGGTTGGATCAATATCAACCACTAACTCGAGGGCTTTATCGTTGGCGCTAGCGGCCACTAGGCTAACGGTTTCATCTACGGTTTCACGCAGTGCAAACGGGACTTTATCCAGCACCATTTTGCCCGCTTCGAGTTTAGAGAAGTCGAGAATGTCATTAATGATCGACAACAGGTTGTTGGCGCTGCGTTCAATCGTTTGCATGTAATCACGCTGATTTTCATGCAGCGGCGTTTTTAGCAGTTGGCGGGCAAAACCGATAACGCCATTCAGTGGCGTACGCAGTTCGTGACTCATATTGGCCAAAAACTCAGACTTAATCCGCGACGCTTCAAGAGCCCGTTTTTTGGCAATATCTAGCTCAACGTTCTGAATCTCAATCTGCTCTAAGGTTTCACGCAGATCAGAGGTGGCTTGATCGATGTTTTGCTGCATCTCATTGTGGTATTCCGACAATGACGCAGCCATGGCGTTGATGCCGCGTTTGAGATCATCTAGCTCACCAATCAGGTCGCCATTAAGACGGGTATCCAGCTTGCCTTCGCGGATTTTGGCTACTGCACTTACCATTGATGAGATTGGCTGAGTAACGTGTTTCAACAAACGAAAGGTAAACAACAGATTAAGTTGCACCCCAATCAATACCACGATAAAGGCCACAATGGCGGCTCGGTATTGGCTAAGTAGTGCTTCATGCTTATTGAGTTGAATAGCGATATAGCCGAGCTGGGTATCGGTATCTAAGGCGTTGCCGTAAAGACTGATGTTGCTAAAAATTGGCGCACGCATGACCACGGTGTCGCCAAAGTGCTCAATGCTTATCCCCTGTTTTAAGGTTGGGCTCTCAGTCAGCTGTAGCAACTCAAAATCGTGGTTGTAATTGCTGCTAACAAAGGCGTGATGGTTTACATCAAACACGGTGATGGTTTGAATAAAGCCAGCATTGCTCTGGTGAATGGTATCGATTAAGCGCTTGGTGTGTTCCCGGTTGTTATACTGCAGGCCATACTCACAGGCGATTGCCATTGGGGCGATAAGATTGGTTCCTCGTCGCATCAAGGTATTTTCCAGCTCGGTAAAGCGATTACTGGTAAAGTAGACCGCTAAGATAGTGCCCACCAAAACGGTTGGTGCGAGCGCTAGCACCATTACCCAGGTGCGCAAACTGTATTGGGCCGCGGATTTCATCTGTGGGAAAATATACTCATTAGATGCCCAATAAGCGGGCCATTATCATCAGCACATTGTAATCAATTCGAGCACCTATGGCACAGTTCTTCTCTCCCAAATCCAATAAAAAGAAATCGTTAGCAGCTGCAATTGAGGTTTCTATCGATAGCCTCGACCATCAAGGTCAAGCGGTCGCGCAGCATCAGGGCAAAATAGTGTTTGTCGATGGCTTGCTGCCACAGGAGCGTGCCAAGGTTCGAATCGAAAAAGACAAGGGTCGTTATGCTAAGGGCAAGCTGATCAAACGGTTGAGTGCCAACTCGGCTCGAGTAGCCCCGGCTTGTCCGCATTTTGATAGCTGTGGCGGCTGCCAGCTGCAATACGCCAGCAGTGAAGGACAACAGCAATTTAAACAGCAAACCCTGACTAAGTTGGTGCAGCACCATCTGAGTGTTGCCGAGATTACGTTAGCGCCGACCATCAAGGCTGATCCTTGGCGTTATCGCCGCCGCGCACGCTTGGGCGCACAGGTGCATCAAGGTCAACTGTGTTTGGGCTTCCGTCAAGAGCAAAGCAACAACTTGGTGAGTATCGATAGCTGTGCGGTGTTGGCCAAGCCACTTGATAACCTGATTGCACCATTGGCCAAAGCGATTGGACCAACGCCGCTTGCGAAGCAATTGGGTCATATCGATCTGCTGCTGGCGGACGAGGGAGCAGTGGCAGTTTTGCGAGTTATGCGTGCCCCTAAGCCGAAGGAGTTGGAGCGGTTAACCGCGGTAGCGGTTGAACATCAGTGTATGGTGTTGCTGCACGATGGTGACCAGCTCACTACCTTAGATGGCGAAGCACCACAGCTGCTGCATTACCAAACCGGCCCAGAACTGCCATCGGTAGCGTTTATGCCAGGGGATTTCTTTCAGGTTAACGACAGTGTCAACCAACAGATGATTGCGCAAGCTATCGATTGGCTCCAACCTAAAGTCGATGAGGTAGGCTTAGATTTGTTCTGCGGTGGCGGTAACTTCAGTTTTCCGTTGGCAAGCTTGTCCCTGCAAGTTACAGGTGTCGAGGGAATAGAGTCGATGGCGTTACGCGCGCGACAGCAAGCCAAAGCCCTTGGGGTTGGCAACGTTAACTTTTTTAGCACCGATCTTAATGGTGAAATTCCTACGGCTGACTGGGCCAGTCAGCCCGTTGATTGGGTCTTGCTGGATCCTGCTCGCGCCGGTGCTGCTGGAACCTTGCAATGGATGACCGCATTGGCCCCTAAGCGCATTCTTTATGTGTCGTGTTCACCGCTGACCTTGGCGCAAGATGCCAAAGTGTTACAAGCTCAAGGATATTCGCTTAGCAAACTTGGTCTGATAGATATGTTCCCGCATACTGGCCATCTGGAGTCGATGGCGTTGTTTGTTGCCAACGTTAAGAAGTAACGGTTCCCGGGGTTAAGAAAAAGGACGGTCATTAATGGTTTCGGTTAGACACATTCACTTTGATGATGCAGAAGGTGATTTAGGGCAGTGGTTACAGCGTTTAGAGATAAGCGCTGAGCATCAGAAAATATTACTGGAAACCTATCACTACTGTGATTCACTCCAAGGCGATGATCCTGCGCTGGCGTCAGCGCGGTTGCTGCGTGCCCGCGAAATGGTAGAGATCCTACTGCCATTGCATATGGATATTGAAACCTTGCGAGCTGCAGTTTTCTATGTGTTCGCGGACTGTAAACTGCTCGACTTAGACAAGTTGGTTGAAGAGCAGGGTGAATCCGTTACCGCGTTAGTGAAATCGGTGCAGGTGATGGACGCGATTCGGATGCTGCGCATTAATGGCAACCCCAATGGCAATCAGGTTGATAATCTGCGGCGGATGCTGTTGGCGATGGTGGAAGACGTTCGCGCCGTGGTAATCAAGCTAGCTGAGGCGGTTGTATTGCTTCGGGAAGTGAAAAATCTTGATGAAGAAACACGGGTTGTGCTCGCCCGTGAAGTGAATGACATCTATGCACCTCTGGCCAACCGTTTGGGGATTGGTCAATTAAAGTGGGAGCTGGAAGACCTGTCGTTTCGCTATCTCCACCCTGACACCTACAAGCAGATTGCCAAATGGCTCGATGGTAAGCGCCTCGACCGTGAAAGCTACATGGAACAATTTGTCGAGACGCTCCAAAGCAACCTTGATAAAGAGGGGATCCGCGCTGAAGTCTATGGCCGGCCGAAACACATCTACAGCATCTGGCGTAAGATGCAGAAGAAGAACCTCGCCTTCGATGAACTGTTCGACGTTCGTGCAGTACGTATTATCGCCGAGCGTTTACAAGACTGTTACGGCGCTTTAGGGGCAGTACACAGCCTCTGGCATCACCTTCCTGGAGAGTTTGACGATTACGTTGCAACCCCAAAACCGAATGGTTACCAATCCATTCATACCGTGGTGATGGGGCCAGAAGGCAAGACCGTTGAAATCCAGATCCGTACCAAGCAGATGCATGAAGACGCTGAGCTTGGGGTGGCAGCCCATTGGAAATACAAAGAGGGCAGCACCGGTCGTACTTCTGGGTTTGAAAACAAGATTAATTGGTTGCGCAAGATCCTAGCGTGGCAAGAGGATGTGGTTGAATCAGGCAACTTGGTCGAGGAGATCCGCTCCCAAGTGTTTGAGGATCGCGTCTACGTATTTACTCCAAACGGTGACGTTATTGATCTGCCCGCTGGCAGCACTGTGCTTGATTTTGCTTATTACATTCATAGTCAGGTCGGGCATCGCTGCATCGGTGCCAAGATCGATGGGCGGATCTCTCCATTCACCACCGAGGTGGAAACCGGGCAACGGGTTGAAATCATCACCTCTAAACACCCCAATCCGAAACGCGATTGGCTTAACCCTAACTTGGGCTATATCCATACCAGTCGTGCCCGAGCGAAGATCCATACGTGGTTTAAAGCGCAAGACAAAGACAAAAATATCATCGCCGGCCGAGAAATGTTGGAGTCTGAGTTGACCAAGCACGGCTTGAATGCCAGTAATGCTGATAGCGCTATCGAGCGGTTCAACATGCACAGCTATGACGACCTGCTGGCAGCTATTGGCGGTGGTGACGTTCGCTTGATTCAGGTGATCAATCACATTCAAAGTCGCAGCTCACGGGATGATTTCGACGAGCAGCGAGCGGTGGCGGATTTGATGGCCAAGCAAAGCTCGCGGCCGAAGAAAGCCAAGGGGCATGTTGAGGTGAATGGGGTCGGCAATTTGCTCACCCACATTGCCAATTGTTGCCAGCCATTGCCTGGGGATGCGATTAGCGGTTACATCACCCAAAGCAAAGGGGTATCGGTACACCGTGAAGCTTGTGAACAGTTAAACAATCTGCTTAGTCAGCACCCAGAGCGTGGCGTTGAGGTGCTTTGGGGCGAGAGCCAAAGTGGTGGCTATGCGGTAACCCTGCGGGTTATCGCGACCGATCGCTCTGGCTTATTACGCGACATCACCACCGTATTGGCTAACGAGAAGAGTAACGTGTCGGAGATGCGCTCCAGCCTGGATCCGAAGCAACAAACCTCAACGGTCGAGTTGCGCTTAGAGCTGTTTAATATGGAGTCACTAAGCCGGATTTTATCCCGTTTAGGACAGCTTAATGGCGTAATAGAGGCGCGTCGCTTGTGAGTCTGCCGGTTGAACCGATAGCACGAATGCTGGCCATTATGGCCAGCTTGCGTGATCCAGATAGCGGCTGCCCGTGGGATCGGCAGCAAGACTTTACCTCGATTGTGCCTCATACCATTGAGGAAGCTTACGAAGTGGCGGATGCCATTGAGCGGGGCGATTACAATGAGTTGGCTGGTGAACTGGGTGACCTATTGTTTCAAGTGGTGTTCTACGCCCAGCTTGGACAAGAGCAGGGCCATTTCAATTTTATCGAGGTGGTCGAGCGTTTGAATGCCAAGCTCGAACAGCGTCACCCCCATGTGTTTGCTGGCACCGAGTTAGTATCTGGGCAATGGGAACAGCTTAAAGCACAAGAACGCCAAGCTAATAACCAACCCAGTGCCTTGGATAACGTTCCGCTTAATTTCCCTGCCTTGGTGCGCAGCCATAAGCTGCAAAAACGTGCCGCCAGAGTTGGCTTTGATTGGGACAGTTTAGGACCGGTGGCCGAGAAGGTCGCGGAAGAGTTGGATGAAGTGATGGTTGAAGCGCTGCAAGCGGACGCTAAACAGGAGTTGGTGCAAGAGGAGATCGGTGATCTGTTGTTTGCTGTGGTTAATTTGGCTCGCCACCTTGAGGTGGAGCCAGAGCAAGCACTGCGTCAAGCCAATGCTAAGTTTGAACGACGCTTTCGCGGGGTCGAACAACACTGCCAAAACGATAACTTATCAATGCCCTCTGCCGGAATCGATAAACTCGAACTATACTGGCAACAGGTTAAGGCTGCAGAAAAACGGTAACAAAATCTGCGTCGGTTAATTGCTGAACTCAGTGTTTTTTAGTAAAATGTCGTCCCGTCCTATTTGTTACTGAAAATGAGCCTTCTCTCGGCGTCATTGTTCAGTGAAATCCCCAATATATTCAGGTTCAGCATGACAACTAACTATATCTTCGTTACGGGCGGGGTTGTCTCCTCGTTGGGTAAAGGCATTGCTGCCGCTTCAGTTGCGGCACTGCTAGAGGCGCGTGGCCTTAATGTGACTATGATGAAGCTGGATCCGTACATTAACGTCGATCCAGGCACTATGAGCCCAACTCAGCACGGCGAAGTATTCGTGACTGAAGATGGCGCCGAAACCGATCTGGATCTCGGTCACTATGAGCGCTTCATCCGCACCAAGATGAGCAAGCGCAACAACTTCACCACCGGTAAGATTTACTCTGACGTTCTGCGTAAAGAACGCCGTGGTGACTACTTAGGCGCAACCATTCAGGTGATCCCGCATATCACTAACGCCATTAAAGAGCGCGTTATTGCTGGTGCAGAAGGTCATGATGTGGCGTTGGTTGAGGTGGGTGGAACCGTCGGTGATATCGAATCATTGCCATTCTTGGAAGCTTTGCGTCAGTTGGCGGTTGAGCTGGGGCGTGAGCGCACCATGTTTATGCACCTGACTTTAGTGCCTTACCTTGCCGCAGCTGGTGAAGTGAAAACTAAGCCGACTCAACACAGTGTAAAAGAGCTGCTGTCTATCGGTATTCAGCCTGATGTGTTGGTTTGCCGTAGTGATCGCACTATCCCAGCTAACGAGCGTAAGAAGATCGCGTTGTTCTGTAATGTACAGGAACGCGCAGTGGTATCGATGAAGGACGTTGATTCCATCTACAAAATTCCAGCATTGCTGAAGTCTCAAGGCGTTGACGAGATCTTTGTGAAACGCTTTGGCTTGACCGCGCCTGAAGCTGATCTGCGCGAGTGGGAAAACGTAATCTACCAAGAAGCTAACCCTACCGATGAAGTGACCATCGGCATGGTTGGTAAGTACGTTGAACTGCCAGATGCCTACAAATCAGTAAACGAAGCGCTGAAGCACGCCGGTCTGAAGAACCGCCTGCAGGTGAAGATCAAATACATCGACTCCCAAGACGTTGAGACCAAAGGCCGCGAAGCCTTGGAAGGTATCGATGGTATCTTGGTTCCTGGTGGTTTCGGTGAGCGTGGTGTAGAAGGCAAAATCATGGCCGCAACCTACGCCCGTGAAAATAACCTACCTTACTTCGGTATCTGTTTAGGCATGCAGGTTGCGCTTATCGACTTCGCTCGCAACGTAGCAGGTCTTGAAGGTGCTCATTCTTCCGAGTTTGATCCACAATCGAAACATCAGGTTGTGGGACTGATCACGGAATGGCTGGATAGCGAAGGTAACATCGAAGAACGTTCTGAAACTTCAGATCTTGGCGGCACCATGCGTTTAGGCGCACAGTTATGCCACTTGGTCGAAGGTTCTAAGGCGCGAGCACTGTATGGCAGCGATACCTGTATCGAACGCCACCGCCACCGTTATGAAGTGAACAACAATTACCTAGACACCCTGGAGAAGGCAGGTCTGCTATTCTCAGGTTTGTCAGCAGACAAGAAGTTGGTTGAGATGATTGAGATCCCAGCCCACCCGTTCTTTGTAGCGGGTCAGTTCCACCCGGAATTCACTTCAACGCCGCGTGATGGTCACCCACTGTTTGAAGGCTTTGTTAAAGCCTCTGGTGACCACGCCAAAGCGCAGATGAAGTAACAGAATTTTAAAGCCGGGCCTCAAATAGGTCCGGTTTTTTTTGTTTTTGATATCGGAAAATTAAGGACGCCAAATGGCTAATATCGTAAAAATCCTTGGTCGCGAAGTTATGGACTCTCGTGGCAACCCTACCGTTGAAGCGGAAGTGCACCTAGAAGGTGGTTTCGTTGGTATGGCTTGCGCTCCATCTGGTGCCTCTACTGGTACCCGTGAAGCGTTGGAATTGCGTGATGGCGACAAGTCTCGTTACTTAGGTAAAGGGGTATTGAAGGCTGTAAGCAATGTAAACGATTTGATTACTCCAGCGCTGTTGGGCAAAGACGCAACGGAGCAGCGTAACATCGACCAAATCATGATTGAGCTGGACGGTACCGATAACAAAGACAAGCTGGGTGCGAATGCGATCTTGGCTGTTTCTTTGGCTGTGGCTAAAGCTGCAGCTGCCGCCAAAGGCTTACCTCTGTACGCACATATTGCAGAACTAAACGGCACCGCCGGTGTTTACTCCATGCCACTGCCAATGATGAACATCTTGAATGGCGGTGAGCACGCGGATAACAACGTTGATATCCAAGAGTTCATGGTGCAACCAGTTGGTGCAGCCAGCTTCCGTGAAGGCCTGCGTATGGGGGCTGAGATCTTCCACAACCTGAAATCTGTGTTGAAGAGCAAAGGTCTGAATACCGCTGTCGGTGATGAAGGTGGTTTTGCGCCTAACTTAGCCTCGAACGCGGAAGCGTTGGCAGTAATTAAGATTGCAGTAGAAAAAGCCGGTTACGTATTGGGTAAAGACGTAACACTTGCGCTCGACTGTGCTGCATCTGAGTTCTATAAAGACGGTAAGTATGTATTGGCCGGTGAAGACAAGAGCTTTGACTCCAACGGCTTCTCCGATTACTTAGCGGAGCTGGTTGAGCAGTTCCCAATCGTATCGATTGAAGATGGCTTGGATGAGTCTGATTGGGATGGTTGGGCTTACAAAACCTCCATTCTTGGCGACAAGATCCAGTTGGTTGGTGATGATTTGTTCGTAACCAACACCAAGATCCTCAAGCGTGGTATCGATAATGGTATCGGTAACTCCATCTTGATTAAGTTTAACCAGATTGGCTCTTTGTCTGAGACTTTGGACGCTATCAAGATGGCGAAAGACGCCGGTTTCACCGCCGTTATCTCGCACCGTTCTGGCGAAACTGAAGACGCCACCATTGCCGATTTGGCGGTAGGTACTGCTGCCGGCCAAATCAAAACCGGCTCTCTGTGTCGTTCTGACCGTGTCGCTAAGTACAACCAGTTGCTGCGTATCGAAGAAGCTTTGGGTGACTCTGCTCCTTACCGTGGTTTGAAAGAAGTTGTCGGCCAAGGTTAATCGAGGCGCGTAACATGCAGTTGATTGCGAGTAGCAATTAATGCAAACGACTGCAGCTTGCAGTTTGTTTATGAAAAAGCCGCCTTAGGGCGGCTTTTTGCTTTTCTTTTGTTAGGGCTTAGGCCAAGATCACCTTATCGATTGATTTAGGCGGACTCCATGCGGATCTTATTGACTCTATTACTGGTTTTGTTCGGGTCATTGCAGTATCGACTGTGGTATGGCAGTAATAATTTGCCCGATAATTGGAAGTTGCAAGAGAAAATCGAACAGCAACTGGCCGGTAATGCTCAGTTAGAGCAACGCAACGAGTTGCTGCAGCGTGAGATTGAAGATCTCGGCAGCGGCCTTGAGGCGGTAGAAGAGCGTGCCCGTAATGAGCTGGGTATGATTAAAGAAAATGAACAGTTCTTTCGAGTTATTAGCCGTTCACCTAAGTCGTAGTTTGTTGGAGCCTATTCATGGCAATTGATGCTAATACACCGATCTATGCGGTAGTCCCTGCAGCTGGTGTAGGTAAACGAATGGGCGGCACCCAGCCGAAGCAATACCTGCCCCTATTAGGAAGAGCTATCCTATCCCATACCCTCGGGGTGCTATTGGATCATCCTCAGGTGGCCAAGGTCGTGGTCGCGCTCGGTGCTGCTGATGGCTACTTTGACGATCTGCCTGAGGCGACCCATCCTAATCTGATTAAAGTCGTTGGTGGTGCTGAGCGCGCAGACTCGGTGCGCTTAGCCTTGAGCCAAGTGCCTGCCGAGGCGTGGGCATTGGTGCACGATGCGGCTCGTCCCTGTTTAACCCACGGTGATATTGACCAGCTGCTACAACAGTGTGGTGACCAAGGGGCGATTCTGGCAATGCCGGTACGAGATACCATGAAGCGCGCCAATTCTGATGGCAACATCGACCATACCGTCGAGCGTGCGTTGCTGTGGCATGCCTTGACGCCGCAACTATTTCCTGCCAGCAAGCTATTGCGAGCGCTCAATCAACATCAACTGAATCCAGCCATTACCGATGAAGCATCGGCGATGGAACTGCAAGGTTGGCAACCGACTTTGGTCAGTGGTCGGCCTGATAATATCAAAGTGACCCACCCAGACGATCTGCGTCTGGCAGAACTGTTTTTAGCACAAAGGAGTGCCTCATGATCCGCATTGGCCACGGCTTCGATGTACATAAATTTGGTGGCGAAGGGCCAGTTATTATCGGTGGCGTCGCTATCGATTACGAGCAAGGCTTGCTGGCGCATTCCGATGGGGATGTAGCGTTGCATGCGGTCAGTGATGCTCTGCTTGGGGCGGTTGCGCTTGGAGATATTGGACATCACTTTCCCGACACCGATCCCGCTTTCAAGGGAGCCGATAGCCGCGTGTTGCTACGCCGCTGCTTTGAACAGGTAACGGCAAGGGGTTATAAGCTTGGCAATGTTGATGTCACCATTATCGCTCAGGCTCCGAAAATGGCCCCTCACATTGAGGCGATGCGCCAAACTCTTGCAGCAGACTTGGATGCCTCGCTGGATCAAATCAACGTTAAAGCGACAACAACGGAAAAGTTGGGCTTTACCGGACGTAAAGAGGGGATCGCCGTTGAAGCGGTGGTACTGCTAACCAATGACTGAGTATAACCTACCCGAGTGGCACTACCTGTACGGCAAACCGACTCAACAGGGTCAGATCCGCGTTGAGCCAAGCCACTTCCAAGTGGAAGAGATCCTACCGTTTGTCGCGGATGGTGAAGGTGAAAACCATATGATCCATGTGGAGAAAACTGGCCTAACTACTCACCAAGTCGCCGAAACGCTTGCCAAATTTGCCTCAGTGCCGGTGAAAGACGTCTCCTGGGCGGGCTTGAAGGATAAGCATGGCGTAACACGTCAGTGGCTCAGTGTTCGCATTCCCGGTAAAACGGAGCCAAATTGGACCGAGCTGAATAACGACCAGCTGACCATCCTCGATGCTAAGCGAAACCTTAAAAAACTCCGCACCGGCGCCCTGTTGGGCAACCGTTTTAAGATTGCCATCAGCGGTTTAACTGATATTGAAGGGCTTCTGCCACGGTTGGAGAAACTAAAAGCCGGTGTCCCTAACTATTTCGGTGAGCAACGCTTTGGCCATGGTGGCCGTAATGTCTTTCAGTCAGCGCAGATGTTTGCTGGTAAGCGGGTTAAAGATCGCAATAAGCGCAGTATCTACCTTTCTGCTGCCCGCAGTTTCCTGTTCAACCATGTTCTTTCCGCACGGTTAGCTGCTATTGGAACCAGCTGCCTTGACGGTGACGCCGTGATGTTGGCCGGTTCAAATAGCTTCTTTATCGCCCACAGCTGGGACAGTGACCTAACCCAGCGTCTGGCCAATAATGATATTGGCTTAACTGCACCGATGTGGGGCGATGGCGGTGGCGGTGCCCAAGGTGACGCGGCTCAATTTGAGCAGCAGCATGTTGGCCCGTGGCCAGAGCTGTGTGATGGCTTAACCAATGCCCGTATGGCACCGGACCGTCGTCGTGCGTTGCTGTTGCCAGAACAGCTGCAATACCGGATTGAAGATGGCTTGTTGTGGGTGCAATTTTTGTTGCCAGCTGGCGCCTTTGCTACCAGTGTATTACGTGAACTGGTTGATTACACCGACGCGCAGACTCGAGTGGTGTCTACCGATTCAGCCCCAGTAACGGTTAGTGCCACCGACAACAACTCACAAAGCCCAGCAGTTAAGAGTGTTGCGCGGCCAGAACCACTAACTGCAGCAGCTAAACCTGCCGCGGTTGTTGCTCAACCGGAGCCTCTAGCTAAACCGGCACCTATCGCTCAACCTGAGCCACGAGTACCGGCCCAATCCATCGCCGAGCCAATGGCTATTGCGAAGCAGGCTGAGGCAACCAAAACCCAGCCACGGATGAAGATCCTAGTTAGTAATGACGATGGCGTTACCGCACCGGGGATCAAGGCGCTTAGTGAAGCCCTTGCCCAGATTGGTGATGTGACCACCGTTGCCCCAGATCGTAACTGTTCTGGCGCCTCTAACTCGTTAACCCTGACTAACCCACTGCGGGTACAACGTTTAGATAATGGCTACTACCAAGTAAACGGTACCCCGACCGACTGTGTTCTGCTTGGCATTCGTGAATTGATCGATGGCGAGCCTGAGATCGTGGTGTCTGGCATCAACGCCGGTGCCAATCTTGGCGATGATACGCTCTATTCCGGTACTGTCGCCGCTGCGATGGAAGGACGACACCTAGGTTTGCCTACTATTGCCGTGTCTCTGTGTGGCTCGGAGCTGAAGCACTACGACAGTGCTGCGGCTATCGTGCGGCAGGTTGTAGCCGGTTTGCATAATCACCCACTGCCAACCAATCAGATCCTTAACATCAATGTACCGGATCTACCGTTGGAGCAAATTAAGGGGATTAAGGTCACTCGTCTTGGTGCTCGCCATGCAGCGGAGGGGATGGTACCAACTTGTGATCCTGCTGGACGTCGTATCTATTGGATTGGTCCTCCTGGTGGTACTCAGGATGCCGGCGAAGGTACTGACTTCCATGCTATCGACAATGGCTACGCCTCGATTACGCCGCTGAAGGTGGATCTTACGGCCCATGATCAGTTGCCAGCGTTAACTGAGTGGGTATCACAGCTATGACCGTGAGTACTCACGGCTACAGTAATCGTTTGCTGCAACAGTTGCAGCAACAGGGGATCAGCAACGCAGCGGTGCTAGATGCGATCGCTGCAATCCCTCGTCAACAATTTGTTGATGGGGGGTTGGCTCCCCGAGCGTGGGAAAATACCGCCTTGCCGATAGGGGCAGGGCAAACCATTTCTCAGCCTTATATCGTGGCACGGATGACCGAACTGCTATTGCACAACTTGCCGCAGGGCCCGATTTTAGAAGTGGGAACCGGCAGTGGTTATCAAGCGGCGGTGTTAGCTCGTTTGGTTCCGCAGCTGTGTACCATTGAGCGGATCAAGAGCTTGCAGATAGTGGCTCGGCGCCGTTTAAAGCAACTGGATTTGCATAATATTGCCTTCAAATATGGCGATGGTTGGGAAGGGTGGCAGTCAAAAGCCCCGTTTGCTGGGATCTTGGTTACCGCTGCGGCAGCCGAGGTACCTTCAGCGTTGTTGCAGCAGCTTGCTGAGGGAGGCCGTTTGATTATCCCAGTGGGCTCAAGCCAACAGGTTTTGCGCATTATTGAACGCCGTGACGGGCAATTTCTTAGCCATGATATCGAAGCGGTTAGGTTTGTACCGTTAGTTGCTGGGGAGACTGAGTAAACTGTGCGGCAATGGCTAATTAGAACCACTGTAGTGTTGACGTTGTGTACCTTAGTTGGCTGCACCGCATCTCGGCCGGCACCGGTAACTACGCTAAATACCACGCCAATCAATAAAATGCCCAAAGGTAGCGTTAAAGGCAGCAACTACGTGGTGAAAAAAGGCGATACCCTCTATTCCATCGCCTTTGCTTCCGGTAACGATTATCGCAAACTGGCCAAGCTTAATGGCCTGAATAAATCTAATACCATCTATCCCGGTCAACGAATTAAGCTTAAGGAAAGTCCAAAAAAGTCTAAAGGAACTAAGGCCGCTAAAGCTTCATCCAAACCTCAGGCTAAAGCCAGCAGTACAAGTAAAAAACAACAAACGGTTGCTCAGGCGCAAAAAACTGAAATAAAGCCGAAGGTTGATTCACCAAAACAGCCTAGTTATGCTGGAGCTGGCGCAGTGGTTAGTAAATCAGTGCCCCCCACGGTACCAACCCGTGTCGCCGCGTTACCGGCCAAGGTGTCGCAGTGGCGTTGGCCGGTACAGGGTAAGGTGATTCGAGGTTTCTCTTCGTCGCAGCAAGGCAATAAAGGCCTTGATATCGCTGCCGTCGAAGGAACACCGGTAACCAGTACTGCCGCTGGGCGGGTGGTCTATGCTGGCAGTGCGCTACGTGGCTATGGGCAACTAGTTATCGTTAAACACAGTGATGACTACCTCAGTGCTTATGCCCACAACAGTCGAATATTGGTAAAAGAGAAGCAACAGGTCAGTGCCGGACAGAAGATAGCAGAGGTGGGCCACAGCGATGCTGATCGCGATATGCTCCACTTCGAAATCCGCTACCAAGGCAAGTCAGTCGACCCAAAACGTTATTTGCCCCGCCGTTAGGGGATGAGTCAAGGATGATCGCCGTTATACCGCTCTAGGTAAGTAGTGGCTCGTTTGGCTGACCGTCGGTTTACATCAGCGTTGTGGTAACGACCCTCCGTTTACTTAGATTGGTATCCCAATCAGAAGATGTTGGATCAACCGGAGACAGACTGATGCAAGCAACTCCAAAACCGTTCGATCTTAACAGCGCGCTTGAACTGCGCGGCCCCAGTAACAGCGACCTAATCAACGAACGCCACATCACAGCAGAAATAGATCAGCAGGTTCAAGATGATCTGCAGAAAAACCTTGATGCGACCCAACTCTATCTAAGCGAAATTGGTTTCTCGCCGTTGCTGACCGCCGATGAGGAGGTTTATTACGCTCGCCGTGCCCAAAAGGGCTGCGCCAAATCTCGCAACCGTATGATTGAATCTAACCTGCGTTTGGTGGTGAAGATTGCGCGTCGATACAACAATCGCGGCTTGGCGCTGCTGGATCTAATTGAAGAGGGCAACTTGGGCCTAATTCGTGCAGTGGAGAAGTTTGATCCTGAGCGTGGTTTTCGGTTCTCGACCTACGCGACTTGGTGGATTCGCCAAACCGTTGAACGGGCTATCATGAATCAAACTCGCACCATTCGGTTGCCAATTCATGTGGTCAAAGAACTTAATGTTTATCTGCGTACTTCACGAGAGCTGGCGCAAAGCCTAGATCACGAACCCACAGCCGATGAGATCGCCGCCAAACTCGATCGTCCAGTAGAGGATGTGTCGCGGATGCTGAAGTTGAACGAAAAAATCACCTCGGTTGATATCCCTATTGGCGGCGAATCGGATAAAGCGTTGCTGGATGTTATCGCTGATGAACGCCGGGTCTGTCCAGATGTCAGAGCGCAGGATGATGACATTAAGGTGTCGATAGTGCGCTGGTTAAACGACCTAAATTCAAAGCAGCGGGAGGTATTGGCGCGTCGTTTTGGGCTATTAGGGTATGAACCATCGACGCTCGAAGACGTTGGTAAGGAGATTGGTTTAACTCGGGAGCGGGTACGGCAAATCCAAGTTGAGGCACTGCGGCGCTTACGTGATTTGATCGCTGGGCAGGGGCTCAATATTGAGGCGTTGTTTCGAGATTAACTGCGACTGAGTTCCATTTTAGAAAAACGCCGCTGGCTTGTTTGGTCAGCGGCGTTTTTATCTTGGTGTGGTTGGCTAATCAACCGCAATAGTGATTGAGTTATTACAACTGCGCTTTCAATTGATAGAGCAGATCCAGTGCCTGACGCGGGGTTAAGCTATCAGGATCAATACTCGCCAATTGCTCAACTGCCGGGTGGGGCTCTGGCAGTAGCGGCAGTTGCCCCTCTGGTAACGCGGTATCTGCTCCCTTATTTCGCTCTTGGGCTTCCAGCTGTGCCAAGCGGTGGCGGGCGTTACGAACGACTTCGGCTGGGACACCGGCCAATGCTGCGACCTGCAAACCGTAACTGCGGCTGGCTGGTCCCTCTTGCACCGCGTGCATAAAGGCGATGCTGTCGCCGTGCTCTACTGCATCTAAGTGAACATTAAAGACGCCATCAAGCAGCTCTGGCAGTTGAGTTAACTCGAAGTAGTGGGTAGCAAACAGCGTTAACGCTTGCAGCTTATTGGCTAACTGCTCTGCTGCTGCCCAAGCCAGTGACAGGCCATCGTAGGTTGAGGTGCCGCGGCCGATCTCATCCATCAATACCAATGAATTGGCACTAGCGTTGTTAAGGATATTGGCAGTTTCTGTCATCTCAACCATAAAGGTGGAGCGCCCAGAGGCCAAGTCATCGCTGGCACCAATACGGGTGAAGATCCGATCAATCGGCCCCATCACGGCCTGTTCTGCTGGGACAAACGAACCAATGTGCGCCATCAGGGCAATCAACGCGGTCTGACGCATATAAGTGGATTTACCGCCCATATTAGGGCCGGTAACAACCAGCAAGCGCCGCTGTGGCGTTAATTGTACAGGGTTAGCAATAAAAGGTTCTTTTAGTACCTGTTCGACCACCGGATGACGACCCGCGTCGATGTGGATTCCGCTTTGCTCAACCAGTTGCGGTCGGCAGTAACCTAAGGTTTCCGCTCGTTCGGCTAAGTTTTGCAATACGTCCAGATTAGCACAAGCCTCGGAACACTCTTGCAGCTGTGGCAGTACCGGTAACAGCAGATCGAACAGCTCTTCATACAGGCGTTTCTCGAGGGTGAGCGCCGCGCTTTGGCTATTCAGGACTTTATCTTCATGCTCTTTTAGTTCAGCGATGATAAAGCGTTCAGCATTCTTCAAGGTTTGGCGACGAATGTAGTCGGTCGGCACCAATGCTGACTGGGCTCGGCTAACCTCAATAAAATAGCCGTGGACGCGATTATAACCGACTTTAAGTGTGGCGATCCCGGTACGGTCTTTTTCGCGCTGTTCTAACTCTGCTAAATAGTCGGTCGCTCCTTGAGACAAGGCACGTAACTCATCTAGCTCGGCGTTATAACCTGCAGCCAATACACCGCCATCGCGGATCAATACCGGTGGGTTGTCGATAATGGCCGCTTGCAACAACTCAAGCTGTTGCGGGAATTGGCTGATGCGAGTGGCCAACTGCTGGGCATGAGGGTTGGCGAGCTCCGCTAGCAGCTCATGTAGACTAGGCAGTTGTGCTAAGGCGCCACGTAAGCGGCTTAAATCGCGTGGGCGGGCGCTGCGCAATGCCAGCCGAGCCAGCACTCGCTCTAGATCTCCAATCGGCTTTAGCTGTTCGCTAAGATCAACAAATAGACCCGCTTCCTTGATAGCGGTGACCATCTCGAGGCGACCATTGAGCACCTCTGGTTGGCGTAGAGGCTGATGCAACCAACGACCAAGCTGACGTGAACCCATTGGGGTGGCGCAGTCGTCCAACACTGACGCCAGAGTGTTTTCTGCACCACCGGCAAGGTTTTGGGTTAACTCGAGGTTACGACGCGTAGCGGCATCTAGCACGATATGGTGGCCATCTTGTTGTTTGATGATGGCGCGAATGTGGGGCAGAGCGGTTCGTTGGGTGTCTTTAACGTACTGCATTAAACAACCTGCGGCACACAGTGCGCGTTCAGCTTGCTCAACTCCAAAGCCGGTTAGGTCGCGAGTGCCGAATTGGTTATTAAGCAGCTGCCGCGCCGTGCCTAGTTCAAACTCCCATTCTGGACGACGACGTAAGCCTTTTTGTCCTTCAATCAGGTGCATCAATGCAAACTGCTCTGGATAAAGCAGCTCAACAGGGTTGGTTCGTTGTAGCTCCGCCGCAAGCGCGTCTTCACTGGCGAGCTCATTCACCATAAAACGGCCGGAGGCAATATCCAAGGTGGCGTAACCAAACTGGCCACGCAGCTCATAGACGGCTGCCAGCAAATTTTCTTGGCGTTCTTGCAATAGGGCTTCGTCGGTAATGGTACCGGGAGTGATGATTCGGACCACTTTGCGTTCGACTGGACCCTTACTGGTGGCCGGATCACCAATCTGTTCACAGATGGCAGCGGACTCACCCCGTTGCACCAATTTAGCTAAGTAGCCCTCTACCGCATGGTAAGGCACACCTGCCATGGGGATTGGTTCACCAGCACTGCTGCCACGGGCGGTTAACGAGATATCGAGTAGCTGCGAAGCGCGTTTAGCATCGTCGAAGAAGAGCTCGTAGAAGTCACCCATCCGATAAAACAGTAAGACGTCAGGATGTTCCGCTTTTAACGCCAAGTACTGACGCATCATTGGGGTATGAGTTTCAGCGGCAGCAGACTTCGTTTTGGCCACAGGTTTACCTCGAGTTTGGGAGAGTTATGCAAACGCTAGATGATACCAAGTACATCAAATGTTTGCTCACTCTACTGCACTAAAAGCAACTTCAAGCTAGGCAGTTAATAACCGTTCTAGTGACACTAAGGCACGGTCGACTAACACGGTAATAAGTGGGGTTTAATCTGCCCTACAGTAAGCTCGGGCAACTCTGAGCCAGTGTTGTGAATCAGTCTGATGAGCTCGACGATAAATGTCGCTAGTATGCTCCCGAAATCTTCGATGGCTGCCATCGAGATAGGAATTTTACATACAGGGTTGATACTGTACGGCTATACAGTATACTGGCCTCAACTTAATTACAGCATCGCCAAATCCGGAGCATGAAAATGGACGACAATAAAAAACGCGCACTCAGTGCGGCGCTAGGTCAGATTGAAAAGCAGTTTGGTAAAGGGTCCATCATGCGATTGGGCGATGCCACTGCGATGGATATTGAATCGGTATCTACTGGCTCTCTGGGTTTGGATATCGCACTGGGTATAGGTGGTTTACCGTTTGGCCGCGTGATTGAGATCTACGGTCCAGAATCTTCTGGTAAAACCACCATGACCTTGCAAGTCATCGCTGAAGCACAAAAGATGGGTAAAACCTGTGCCTTCGTTGATGCTGAGCACGCGCTGGATCCAATCTACGCTGAAAAGCTGGGCGTAAACGTCAATGAACTGCTGGTTTCCCAGCCAGATACCGGTGAGCAAGCACTTGAGATCTGTGACATGCTGGTACGTTCAGGTGCGGTTGATGTACTGGTTGTCGATTCGGTAGCGGCGTTGACCCCTAAAGCTGAAATCGAAGGTGAGATGGGTGATTCTCACGTAGGTTTGCAGGCACGTTTGATGTCTCAAGCGTTACGTAAGTTAACCGGTAACCTGAAACGTTCCAATACCATGTGTATTTTCATTAACCAAATCCGCATGAAGATCGGTGTGATGTTTGGTTCACCTGAAACCACCACTGGTGGTAACGCGCTGAAGTTCTACTCCTCTGTTCGTCTTGATATCCGTCGTATCGGCGCCATCAAAGACGGCGACGAAGTGGTTGGTAACGAAACCCGCGTTAAAGTGGTTAAGAACAAGGTTGCTCCACCATTTAAGCAAGCAGAGTTCCAGATCCTATACGGTGCAGGTACCTCTAAGCACGGCGAATTGATCGACTGGGGCGTGAAGCAGAAGTTGGTTGAGAAGTCAGGTGCTTGGTACAGCTACAAAGGCGAGAAGATTGGCCAAGGTAAAGCGAACTCCATCCGCTTCTTAAAAGAAAACCCAGCCATCTCTGACGAGATTGAAGCGTTGTTGCGTGAGCAGTTGTTGGTGAAGGCAGCACCGGCTGATCAAGCTGAAGAGCAAGAGTCAGAACTTTCTTAATAACAAAGCTGCGTTAACCGTTGTTTGTTAAAGATAAGTCAAGCCAAGATCCCTTGGCTTGTGCGGTGGGATTGTTATCCCGCCGTGATCATAGCCGTGGCGAGTTGCAACGAAAGATGCACAGCCGCGGTTTTTCGTCTGAGCAGATCGAGGCGGCCATTGGGCGAGTTATCGATTTTGGTTATTTAGACGATGAGCGTTTTGCCCACAGTTTTGTGCGCTATCGTTCTCAGCGTGGACTGGGGCCGCAACGGCTTCGTTCTGATCTGCGCGAACGGCAAGTTGATACAGAGCTTATTAAGGCCGCGTTGGCACAAACCGAGGTCGATTTCTTTGAGAGCTGCTTAGCGCTGCGGCAACGGAAGTTTGGTGAAGCATTACCAGCTGACTTTAAAGAGCGTGCTAAACAGCAACGTTATCTTGCCTATCGTGGTTTCTCAATGGATATGATCCGCTATGCGCTCTCTCCAAGCGAATAGTCGCGATAGTGCTTTGCCATCTTGTTTGACTATTTTCCCCTTAACAAGCAAGCCGCTTCTATTGCGATGAGATATTCGTCGCTGAGGGTACAACCATGATAGGGATAAAATGACTGCAAGCTTTACCACTAAACCTACAAAAATCCCCAGTATTAACCGAGGATAGTTTAGTGTTTTAGGCGGTATCCACAGCCAAGCTGCGTTACCCAGCTAAAGCGAGATGACATCCCCCTTATTGTGGTAGATACCTATAAGGTCGTGCATGGTGCCGATGCGGCCAACTGCAAGTTTATCCTTGATCCCAAAGAAATCCAGACAGGTGCCACAGACGATAATGTCGCAGCCTTTTTGTTGCAGCAACGTCAGTGCGGGTACTGAATCTGCTTGTTCTATGCACAGCTTAACACCGCTATTTAGCAAGAAAATTGATGCAGGGATCTGCTCATAATCGGCGCTGACGTTGAAAAAAGCGTTCATTAATTTTGAACCAATAACGTCGTCGCCGCTGCCAATAGTGGTGGAGCCAACCACATATGATTTTTGCTCCATCACTGAGCCATTTCCCAGATTAGCAATAATGGTTTGCCCCTCAGCTGCGTCCATTACTTCGCAGTTGGCTCCTTGTTGATGCAGGATATCCAGCAGTGCCGTGGTGGTTAACTGTGCCGAACTTTGGATCTCTAGTGAGCTTAACTCTTTCGCCTTAATAACCTGCTTAACCGCGTCAACGGCTCTATCCAGTTCAATCCCACGAACGTCAATGTTGTTGTGCATAGTGTCTTACTCCATTAAGGGTGTAGCGTTGGTAAATGTTGCTGTGTTGAATGGTTAGCAGGGTGAGGGCGGCAGCGAGTTTGCTGCCGTTGCATCGAGGTAATAACAAGCAAAAGCCACATTCGGAACTGATTGCTCGAGGCGCAGTGATCAATCGTGGTGTTTTCCCTGCGTTGATAAGAGCTTGTTCGGCCTGCAAAGCAAGATGGCCCGATGCAAAGGTAATGATGCAGTCTGTTAGCGCGGTGTTGTTTTTGAGGGTCATTGGCAAGCTCCAATACTGGCACTGGCACTATTCCTAGCTACAGCGGTACGATAACCAATGATGGCGGCACCGATAGCCCCGGTTAATTGGGGCTGATTGGGAGTGACAATGTTGTGCTCAATCAGTTGTTGCTGGATTGCTGCCACTACGCCGGGATTCTGTGCCACCCCACCGGTAAAGACGACTGGGCCACGAAAGCCGACCTTACGACCTAGTGACACGACTCGTTTGGCGACCGAATCAAAGATCCCACGTAAGATAACCTCGGCCGGGATCCCTTTGTGCAGTAAACCGATCACCTCAGACTCTGCAAATACCGCACACATAGAGGAGATATCGCAGCTGGCGTTGCTTGATAACGCCAAGGCGCCGGTACTCGCCACTGGTATGTTTAGGGTTTGCGCTACCATCTCGATGAATTTGCCGGTACCAGCGGCACAGCGGTCGTTCATTGCGAAGTCGCCAACCTTACCGCCGTCTAACAGTTGCATCACTTTGGAATCTTGGCCGCCGATATCAATAATAGTTTTGGCATCGGGGCACAGAAAAGCCACTCCAGCGCTGTGACAAATTATCTCTGACGAGGCTTTGTCTGCCAGTGAGAAGTAATTACGACCATAGCCAGTGGCAGTAGTGAAGGCGATGCCATTGCTACACAAATCGTTACGGTTAAGTAGCTGTTGGTAACACTCTTCGGCGATTTGTTGTGGCGCCGAGCCGCTCATGGTAACCATCGAATCAACAACAGCGCTGCCGTCGTAAAGCGCGATCTTGATGGTGCGTGAGCCGATATCAATGCCGCAACTGATCACTGGAGCAGCTCTAGCAGGGTTTGAACGCGTACCTTCAGCTGCTCTCGGTCTGAATCGGAGTAGTCGGTTTCCACCTTCATGTATTGCAACCCTAACTCGTCGCGCACAAAATCGTGGATCAGTACCGATTCGACGTTGTAGGTATGGCAAGCCTGCCAGACAAGATCGATAACTGCATCAGCCTGATATTCGCTTGCTAACGTTGCCAGTAGAGTTTCTCGTTTGCTGTTCGGGGTCATGCACGAGCAGGGAATGTTGAAGTGCTTGCGGGCAATTGCTTCGAGTGGATCACCCTGTTCAGACACCATCTCGTAGACGCCCTTGATGCCAGAGCATGCTTCTTGCACCACGACTAAACCACCGCACTCCTCGATGATCTCAATCAACTTTTCGGTGCCTTGGCCAGTAGGACAGCCGGTTAATAGTATTCGTGGGGCGTTTGTTGGAGCGGCTTGGTAGCCCTCATCGAGGCGGCGCTGAGCCATGGAAAGGAAAGACTCCATCTGTTTATGATGGCGCTCAAATCCCGCCACTCGATAGCGTGTCTGGGCTATTTCTAGGCCAGATACGATAGCCGGTTTATGTTTGCCTAGTTGTTGAATCGCAAGGATCTGACGCCGTTCAGCGTTCATTGCTTTAATGGCGTCCCGCAACTTTTGCTCAGTAATGGTGGTATCGAAGGTCTGCTCGAGGGTTTGTTTCAGCTCCTCTACTTCGGCTAACCAGTGTTTGAAGGCGACCTCTTGTTGCGGCTTTTGCGTCAGTTCGAGTACGTGCATCTTATGGTCGCGTGAGAGCACCTCATACATCTTCTTCTTGCCGTCACAGGTGGTTTCAGCCACCAACAGGTCGGAGTCGTTCAGCAGTGGACAACCACCAGTAACCGCATAACCGAATGAGGCTTTGATCATCGGGCACAAATTTGCTGGTAGTAAGGTTTCCGCGTGACTGATGGTATTTTTATTGGTGCCACACAGGCAGATTGGCATTGCGCCAGCGGCTAGAATCAGGTCCCGTGGAGTGAATTCACAGTAGAAACCGACAATGCCGCGACCAGCCGCTTTTTGCTCGCGCATATAGCCGATTTCATCGGAAATCGACCCTTTAAAGTAGTCAAACAGAGCTTTTTCGCTTTGCTCTGGTTGAGTGGCGATATCAGTCATAATGTCATTCCCTTTTGAATTGGTAGTCGCGTTCCTGCGGCCAGAATCAGTTAATTTGAGGCGATCTTAGCGATGGCTTCGATAGCGCATTGCACCTCATCGGCACGAGTAAAGGCGCCGACACTTAAACGTACAGTGCCATTAGGGAAGGTCCCCATGGTTTGATGCGATGCCGGCGCACAGTGCAGGCCAGTACGGCAATATATCTGGTGGTCGTAGGCTAGTTGCTCGTCTATCTCGCCGTTGTCTTTGCCGTCGATAAGCAGCGACACCACCCCAACTCGCGGTTGGTCAGCAGCAGGACCAAGTACCGAGACTCCAGGGATCTGCTTTAGACCTGCAATCAACTGTGCAGTAAGGCATTGTTCGTGTTGGTTAATGGTGTCGACCCCGGTATGCTCGAGCCAATCCAATGCGGCATTTAGACCAGCAATACCCGGCAGGTTAGGGGTACCGCTCTCTAGCGCATCCGGTAGAGTTTGTGGCTGTATTTCGAGCTCTGAATTACTGCCGGTGCCGCCACAAATAAGTGGGGTGATATTGGCATCTTGGGCGCGAGCGTTGAGCACCAAGCCGCCGATCCCCATCGGTCCCAGTAATCCTTTATGGCCAGTAAAGGCCAGCAAATCGACGTTGCTGCTGCTCATGTTAATTGGTGTACAGCCAGCGGTTTGGGCACTGTCGATAAGAAACAAGCAGTTTTGTTGGCGACACAAGGCGCCAATCTCCGCAATGGGCTGCACAGTACCAAAGGTGTTGGAACCGTGATTGATGGCAACTAGGCGTGTAGTGGCAGAGATTGCCGCGTTGATGGCATCAACGTCGATAATTCCAGTTTGAGGATCACATTCAATAACCGTTACCACTACACCGTTTTGCTCCAACTGGCGCAGCGGCCGCATCATGGCGTTGTGTTCCATGCTGCTAACTATCACCTCATCCCCGCTTTGAAGCAGCCCTTTGAGGGCAAGATTCAGGGATTCGGTGATATTGGCGGTAAACACCGCATGGGCTGTGGGCTCAGCGTGAAAAAACTGCAACAATTTTTGGCGCGTGTCGAAGATAAGTCGGGCCCCAGCGTTGGCCAATGGGTGACTGGCGCGGCCAGGGTTAGCGCAACCATCGCTGATAAAGTGCATCATTGCGTCAACGACCGTTGCCGGTTTGGGGTTACTGGTGGCAGCATGATCTAAGTAAATCATAATGTTCGCTTCTTCCTTGGCAGTTCACTGGCCAACACGATCAAATTTCAACTGCACAATTGTGGCCACCGGCTCTAATTTGTCATTAATACAGTCATTAGTCAGTCTGCAAAACCCGATTCGAAGTTGATTTTATCTTGTTGATTAATATAAGTATTATTCTGGTTGTCGAGACTGTCAAGTGAGCTTAAACTGGCTTGGGGTATTAAGTTTTTCTTCAAGTTGATGTTGCTGCGGAGTGTGTCGCAATGGCTGTTGTTACTGTGAAGTTAGCGCTCTCTATCAACACCAAATTGAGGCTAAAAAATGATAACGGTTGTAGCTGCAACTAGCTGCACTTGAGGTAAAAGTCAGTCGAATTGAAAATCTGCTGCGGTCGCCATAGTGTTTTTACGACTGATACAGGACCGGTTATGGCCCAGTCAGCGTCGTTTCACTACCGAAGCGCATAAAATCCGTGCAATCTTATGTTGTTTTCCCTTCTATACCTCGCAAAAGCTGGTTTGCAACTAACGGTTGCGGATATACTTATCCGTTTAAATAAGCCGCTAAAAACTGCCGCGTTGACGCAACGATGCGCCCGGCATAAGTCTGACAATTCAGGATGACCGCATGCACATGACCACCGCCGAGATCCGCGAAGCGTTTCTTGAATACTTTCGTTCTCAAGGCCACGAACGCGTGGCGTCTAGCTCGTTAGTACCACACAATGATCCTACCCTGCTGTTCACCAACGCAGGCATGAACCAATTTAAGGATTGTTTCCTTGGTGCTGAACAACGTAATTACACTCGTGCGACCTCAGCCCAGCGCTGTGTTCGTGCCGGTGGTAAGCATAACGATCTAGAAAACGTTGGTTTTACTGCGCGTCACCACACCTTCTTTGAAATGCTGGGGAACTTCAGTTTTGGTGATTACTTCAAGCGCGAAGCGATCAAGTATGCGTGGGGCTTCCTAACTGAAGAGTTGAAGCTGCCAAAAGAGAAGCTGTGCGTAACGGTTTATGAAACCGATGATGAAGCGTTTGAGATTTGGAACAAAGAGATTGGTGTTCCAGCAAAAGACATTATCCGCATAGGCGATAACAAAGGCGCTGCTTACGCTTCTGATAACTTCTGGCAGATGGGTGATACTGGCCCTTGTGGTCCATGTACTGAAATCTTCTACGATCACGGCGAGCAACACTGGGGCGGTCGCCCTGGTACGCCAGAGGAAGATGGCGATCGTTTCATCGAGATTTGGAACATCGTATTTATGCAGTTTAACCGTCAAGCGGATGGCACCATGGAACCGCTGCCTAAGCCTGCGGTTGATACCGGCATGGGCATCGAGCGTGTTGCTGCTATTAAGCAGGGCGGTCACTCCAACTACGATATTGATATCTTCCAGACGTTAATTAAAGACGCTGCTGCTGTGGTTGGTACCGACGCGCTGGATAACAAGTCGCTGCGGGTAATTGCCGATCACATCCGCTCTTGTTCCTTCCTGATCGTTGATGGCGTAATGCCTTCTAACGAAGGTCGTGGTTACGTGTTGCGCCGCATTATCCGTCGCGCTGTACGTCACGGTAACAAGCTGGGGGCCACCGATACCTTCTTCCATAAATTGGTAGGCCCACTGGCCGCAGTAATGGGTAGTGCCGGTAGCGAGCTCAAGGCTCAACAAGCGATGGTTGAGAAAGTACTGCGTATTGAAGAGGAAAACTTTGGTCGTACCCTAGAGCGCGGACTAAAGATTCTTTCAGATGCACTGGAAAACCTAGACGGCAAAGTGTTGGACGGTACAACTGTATTTAAGTTGTACGATACCTATGGTTTCCCAGCGGATCTTACCAACGATGTGGCGCGTGAGCAGGGCTTCGAGATTGACGAAGATGGCTTTAAAGCCGAGATGGAAGCACAGCGCCAGCGTGCTCGCGAGGCCGGTAAGTTCAGCGTTAATTACGCTAACGTAACCAGCATCGATGCTAAAAGTGAGTTCACCGGTTATGACAATATCGAGCAGTGGGCCAAAGTGGTTGCCATCTATAAAGAGGGTGAGTCCGTAGGCCAGCTGCAAGAAGGTGAAGAGGGTCAGGTGATCCTAGACAACACCAGCTTCTACGCTGAGAGCGGCGGCCAAGTGGGTGATACCGGTGAGCTGATTATGCAAGACGGCGCATTCACCGTTACTGACACCAAGAAGTCCGGCGACGCTATCATGCACATCGGTTACGTCTCCGGTGGTGAGATCCACGTTGGTGAAGAGCTGACTGCCTCCATTAATCAGGAGCGTCGTCAGGCGATTAAGCTGAATCACAGCGCCACCCACTTGCTCCACGCGGCGCTACGCAAAGTATTGGGTGAGCACGTAACCCAGAAGGGCTCCCAATGCTCCTTCGATGGTTTGCGTTTTGACTTTAGCCATTTCGAAGGCGTGACCGTATCTCAAATGCGTACCGTCGAGGCGATGGTAAATGACCAGATCCGCGCTAACCATGAAGTAGGCACCCGCTTGATGGATATTGAAGCGGCGAAAGAAGCTGGCGCCATGGCGCTGTTTGGTGAGAAGTACGACGACGAAGTGCGTGTTGTTGGCATGGGCGAGTTCTCCACTGAACTGTGTGGTGGTACTCACGTTAACCGCACCGGTGATATTGGCTTCTTCAAGATTATCTCCGAAGGCGGTATCGCTGCCGGTATCCGTCGTATCGAAGCGATCTCTGGTGAAGGCGCTATCGATGCCATGCATCAACTGGGAGAGCGTTTAGATAGCCTTTCTGGGGTCTTGAAGTCTGACAGCAAAAATTTGGCTGATGCCGCTCGAAACATGATTGAGCGCACAAAGTGGCTGGAAAAAGAGGTCGAGCGTCTGGCCGGCAAGTTGGCGGGGCATGAAGTCGCGTTGCTAGCAGATGATGCACAGGAGATTGGTGGCGTTAAAGTGGTTGTTGCGAAGGCCGATGGTATCGACTCTAAAGCACTACGAAGCACCATGGATCAGCTTAAAGTTAAACTTGGCAGCGGCATCGCGGTATTGGCTGTGATTGCTGATGGTAAGGTCACCATCGCGGCCGGCGTTACCAAAGATCTAATCGGCAAAGTAAAAGCTGGTGAGTTGGTTAACGTGGTTGCGACTGCCGTTGGCGGTAAAGGCGGTGGTCGACCAGATATGGCGATGGCTGGTGGTAGCGATATAGCGGCACTACCGGCTGCACTGGAAAGTGCCCAAGCCTGGTTGTCTGATAAGTTGTAATCAGTGGCATTATACGTACAAAAGTTCGGTGGCACCTCGGTGGGCTCGTTAGAGCGCATTGAGGCTGTTGCTGATCGTATCGCTCGAGCATCACGCAGTGGCGATAAAATCGTGGTAGTGCTTTCGGCTATGGCAGGGGAGACTAACCGTCTGCTCAATTTGGCTCACAGTGTTGCTGCAGAGCCAGATCCGCGTGAATTGGATATGCTGGTCAGTACCGGCGAGCAGATCTCGATTTCATTGATGGCAATGGCGCTGCATAAGCGTGGCATTAGCGCCCAAGCAATCTTAGGCGACCAAGCGCAGATCCTAACCAATGACCACCACGGCAAAGCACGCATTCAGCATGTTGCTACCGACAACCTAAACAACCTCTTGGGATTAGGCATTATCCCAATTGTTGCAGGGTTTCAGGGGCGAAGTGAGTCTGGTCAGCTGACGACCTTGGGTCGCGGTGGCAGTGACACCACCGCAGTGGCGATTGCTGCCGCGCTCAAGGCCGATGAATGCCAAATCTATACCGATGTCGATGGTGTCTACACTACCGACCCAAGGGTTGAGCCTAAAGCGCGTAAAATGGATTTCATCACCTTTGAAGAGATGATGGAGCTGTCCAGTTTAGGCGCTAAGGTGTTACAAATCCGCTCGGTAGAGTATGCAGGTCGCTATAATGTACCTTTAAGGGTTCTATCTAGCTTCGGCGACGGCGAGGGCACATTGATCATGTACGATCAGAACAGCGATAAAGTGCCTTTGGTATCGGGTATCGCATTCAATCGAGATGAAGCTAGTCTAACCTTAGTAGGTGTGCCAGACGAAGCTAATGTGGCGGCGCAAATATTGACTCCGATCAGTGACTCCGGCATTGATGTTGATATGATTGTGCACACGACTACGGTGGCCGGCTGTGCCGACTTTACCTTTACTGTGCATCGAAATGACTTTTCTCAGGCTAAGGCGTTGCTTTCCCCAGTTGCTAAGAAATTAGGAGCTCAGCACGTGAAATCTGATAACGGTCTATGTAAGGTGTCAGTTGTCGGTGTTGGTATGAAAAATCACTCTGGCGTTGCCAGCCGGATGTTCCAAACTCTGGGGCAGGAAGGCATCAGCGTACAGCTGATTTCAACGTCAGAGATTAAGATTTCAGTGGCAATTGAAGAAAAGTATCTAGAATTGGCAGTTCGTAGCCTACATAGTGCTTTTGATCTTGCTGAAAAAACATAAATCTATTGCGGATGACTATAGATTTAATCACATCTAACTTTATAATATCGTTAAAAGATTCTACCGCCTTTGCGGAATGAGTTAGAGAAATAGGAGCAAAGAATGCTGATTTTGACTCGCCGTGTGGGCGAAACGTTAATGATCGGTGACGAAGTTACTGTCACTGTATTGGGTGTGAAAGGGAATCAAGTCCGAATCGGTGTGAATGCCCCTAAGGAAGTTTCCGTTCACCGTGAAGAGATCTACATGCGGATCCAAGCGGAGAAAGAAGGCGGAAATAGCACTAGCGGCAATTTCTAATTTAAGAAAAGCCGATGCGATAGCATCGGCTTTTTTGTATCTATAGACCCGTCACCCCATCGACGTATGAGGCTCCCCCTCATTAGTTGTAAGCTCGCTGTGCTTATGGGCGCGAAATCTCTTTGTTGTCTCTGCACCACACCGCCTAAAACAATTGCACTTGCGCAGTGACCATTATCATCTAGCCGATTACCTAGCCATAATTGCAGAATATGAACTACTAACCTGTCAACGCAGCTTAGGAAACTCTCGAGTTACGACAGCTCAATCTATCGAGGTTCATCCTTTACTTGAGTCAAGCAGGACGGCGATTGGATGCGTTATGGCCAGCGGTATCGCTGCAAGAGATTAACAAACTGCGACAGCGAATGACGATAGTGGCATTTTAAATCGTCATTACTCGTGTGAGATGGCAGCCGATCTGCCTCAGTGGCGGAATTTGAGCTAGATAAATCTCAAGCTTAAGCTTCGATAGGCTAGGGTTTGATAGAGCGGAAATGGCCCATTTTCACTCAAGTTGCCGATAGCTTAGACAGGTTGCTGAAAAAGCATGCGAACGAACGTTTTTGTGATAAAAAAGGGTTTGACTTATTTTCATCAAAACGTACTATACGTCCCGCAACGGAGAGATGGCCGAGTGGCTGAAGGCGCGCCCCTGCTAAGGGCGTATATCGTAAGGTATCGAGGGTTCGAATCCCTCTCTCTCCGCCATTTTTAAGAGAAGCCGCGCATAGCGCGGCTTCTTCTTTTGTCCTAACAGGGTCAACCCTTTAGGGTAATTAAGTCGGAACCAACGGTTTTTTACTTAATTGTTTAGCCTATAATTGGCTACCTCAAGTTGGTGAGGTAAAATACCACACCCCGCGCTCATAGCTCAGCTGGATAGAGTACCTGGCTACGAACCAGGCGGTCGGAGGTTCGAATCCTCCTGAGCGCGCCATTTTCAAACTGTGTATCAGTCTTCGTCGTCGAAGTAAAAAGACCACTGCGCGCTCATAGCTCAGCTGGATAGAGTACCTGGCTACGAACCAGGCGGTCGGAGGTTCGAATCCTCCTGAGCGCGCCATTTTTCAAACTGTGTATCAGTCTTCGTCGTCGAAGTAAAAAGACCACTGCGCGCTCATAGCTCAGCTGGATAGAGTACCTGGCTACGAACCAGGCGGTCGGAGGTTCGAATCCTCCTGAGCGCGCCATTTTTCAAACTGTGTATCAGTCTTCATCGTCGAAGTAAAAAGACCACTGCGCGCTCATAGCTCAGCTGGATAGAGTACCTGGCTACGAACCAGGCGGTCGGAGGTTCGAATCCTCCTGAGCGCGCCATTTTCAAACTGTGTATCAGTCTTCATCGTCGAAGTAAAAAGACCACTGCGCGCTCATAGCTCAGCTGGATAGAGTACCTGGCTACGAACCAGGCGGTCGGAGGTTCGAATCCTCCTGAGCGCGCCATTTTCAAACTGTGTATCAGTCTTCGTCGTCGAAGTAAAAAGACCACTGCGCGCTCATAGCTCAGCTGGATAGAGTACCTGGCTACGAACCAGGCGGTCGGAGGTTCGAATCCTCCTGAGCGCGCCATATAAAAGCAAAAACCCAGCCTCTGGCTGGGTTTTTTGCTATCTGGAGAAAAGGCAAAAGCGGCTAGCGGTTAGTCAACCACAGCATCAGCCCCATAAAGGCGAGGATCCCGCCGCTTAAGCTAAGAATATAGACATAGCCCTGCTGACCTTGCTTAAAACTGTAACCCTTGCTTCTTAAATACAAGTGCCACAAAAAGCAAAGAACTAAGGGGATTAAGAAAAGTCTCGCTATCATTCTATTTTGCCTCACTTTTGTTTTAACTTTAGCGGTAAAGTCGACGGTAATCTAGACAACGACGATCTTGGTAATCGATCACATACGTAGGTGGTTATAATTGATACACTGCGGAGTCGGTGAGGGTTCACCCCGAACGGACCAACTTTTTCTGTTTAGTGCGTAATCGTGATTTAATTGTGGTTTAGTTTTGGTGTTGATGTGATGACCTTCTAGGTTAGTTGGTTTGATTGCCTTTACTATCACTAGTGGAGTGAGCGTTGTTGGCCTAGAGCTTCACCGTAAATTTTTGGTGGTCGCGACGAAGCGGCTGCCCCAATACATATATTTGCTGCTTTCAACACTTGCGATAAGCGATGGAAATAGCGCCTTGAGGGATTGATGTGCAACTAACTAGCTTTAGTGATTTTGCGTTTCGTGCTCTGTTGTATCTCGGTACGCTTCCAGAAGGGGAGCTAACCAGCATCAGCAAGGTAACTGAAGTGTATGGCGTTTCTCGTAACCACATGGTTAAGGTCATCAACAAACTTGGTCATGCGGGCTTCGTTACCACTATCCGTGGTAAAAACGGCGGCATCAAGTTAGCTAAGCAGCCGGAAGATATTCGGTTGGGCGATGTTGTACGTGCATTAGAACCACTGAAGCTGATCGACTGCTCCAATCCATTTTGTCATATCGTTCCAGCGTGTAAGCTGAAAAACGTATTGGCAGAAGCGGGTGAGTCATTTTTGCAAACGCTCGATAGTTACACTCTTGCGGATATGCTGTCATCACAACGAGATGAATTAGTGGCGTTGCTACAGCCGCAATAACACCTTATGAGTTACACCTTTACTGGTCTTTTTGTGGCCGCTTTTGTTTCGGCAAGCCTTGCTCCCGGTGGCTCTGAAGCGGCATTAATCTATCTACTCCAACAATCCCCCCATCAAATCGCCACCTTGGTGGCTATTGCAACCATTGGTAACACTTTAGGTTCGCTCACCAGCTATGCCCTCGGTCGCTGGGTCCATCGTAGTAAGCCCCCAGAGAAATTATTAAAAGGTAAAGAAAACAAAGCGCTATCTATCGTTCAACGCTATGGGCAATGGTCGCTGTTGTTGGCTTGGCTACCGTTGATCGGCGATGCACTGCCATTACTCGCAGGCTGGTTTCGCTTTAATCTACTATCCAGTACTCTGTTAATTCTGCTCGGCAAACTGTTGCGATATCTTGTGCTTAGCGCTTTGACGTTAGGAGTACTGCAACAGCTTTAGTGTGTTTTACATGGAGGCTTTATGCGCCCTTTGCGTACGTTTTTGGCTACTGCGGTGGCATCAGCAATTTTTTTAACTGGCTGTGCCAGTCAACAATCCCCCGTTCTGCCCAATGGCGTCACCTTTATTGAACAAAGCAGTGCCGACAGCAATGCCATCCACATTCCATATCAAAAGTATCAACTCGATAACGGCTTAACGGTATTACTTAGCCCTGATAGCTCCGATCCCCTAGTGCATGTTGATGTGACCTACCACGTAGGTTCAGCGCGAGAGCAGTTAGGTAAGTCCGGTTTTGCTCATTTCTTTGAACATATGATGTTCCAAGGCTCAGCTAACGTTGCCGATGAACAGCACTTCAAGGTGGTTACCGAAGCCGGCGGTACCTTGAATGGCACCACTAATACCGATCGCACCAATTATTACGAAACCGTACCGGCCAACCAACTTGAAAAAATGCTGTGGTTGGAAGCTGATCGAATGGGCTTTTTACTGCCAGCAGTGACGGAACAAGCTTTTGAAATTCAGCGGGAAACGGTAAAGAACGAACGTGGCCAGCGAGTCGATAACCGCCCATACGGGCGACTGTGGGAGCGGGTTAATCAAGCGATGTATCCGCAGGACCACCCTTACTCGTGGCCGGTTATTGGCTGGCTGGATGATCTTGATCGTGGCACCGTTGCGGATCTACGCCAGTTCTTTCAGCGTTGGTATGGCCCGAATAATGCCACCCTAACCATTGGCGGCGATATCGACCCAGCCCAAACGCTGGCGTGGGTAAATCGTTACTTTGGTTCTATTCCGGCTGGACCGGCGGTTGTGGATGCTGCGAAACAACCGGCGACGCTGGATGTGGATCGCTATATTTCAATGGAAGATAAGGTCCACCTGCCTCTGCTCTATATTGGTATTCCTACCGTTTATGCGCGCCACGAAGATGAAGCCGCGCTGGATCTATTGGCGAAGATCCTCGGCGGCGGAAAAACCTCGATATTCTACAAAAACATGGTCGAAAACGGCTTTGCAGTACAAGCGCAAGTAGGGCACCCGTGTCGAGAGTTAGCCTGTGAGCTAACGCTGTTTGCTATTGCCAACCCTTCGAAAGGGGCCGAGTTGAGCAAGCTTGAAGGGATTGTCCGTGAGTCGATTGCTGAGTTTGAACGTCGTGGCGTTACCGCTGAGGACTTAGCCAAAGCTAAGGTGCAGAATGAAGCCAGAACCTTGTATGGCCTGCAAAGCGTTAGCGGCAAAGTCAGTACCCTTGCCTACAATCAAACTTTTTTTGGCCAGCCGGATCTGACCGAGGTTGATCTGCAGCGCTATAACAACGTTACTGAAGCGGATGTACTGCGTGTCTTTAACACCTACGTTAAAGATAAAGCGGCAGTGATCATGAGCATCGTTCCTGAAGGTCAGCGTGAGCTGATTGCGGCTGAAGACAATTGGCAGCCACAGCCGATAACGGCGGATATGAGTAGTCTGGGAATGCCGCAGCAACAAGTGGTTATAACTGATAGCTTTGATCGCAGTCAGGTGCCGGAGGCGGGACCGAACCCAGTGATCACAATGCCAAGCCTGTGGCGTCAAAATTTAGCTAATGGCATTGAGGTTATTGGCTCTCAGTCGACAGAAACCCCGACTACCGAAATCTTAATCGCACTTAACGGTGGCAACCGCTTGTTAGACCCAGCACAAGCTGGGTTAGCACAGTTAACAGCCGCGATGATGGCAGAATCAACGGAATCGTTAACCAGTTCTGAGTTTGTGCAAGAGCTGGAGAAGTTGGGCTCGTCGATTAGCATCAGTAGCAGCGGTTATCGAACCTATGTGTCGGTTAGTTCGCTCAGTCGCAATGTTGACCCAACCTTAGCATTGTTGCAGCAACGCTTATGGCACAGCGCCTTTAACGCCACCGATTTCGAACGGGTAAAGGGGCATCATCTGCAGAATATTCAGCAGAATGCCAATCGCCCTGAATGGTTAGCGGGAGCGGCCTGGGCCAAACTCACTAATGGTGAAGATAACCCTCAAGGTTGGCCTCAAGCCGGCACCCTTGCAACGGTGCAAGCACTGACCTTAGCTGACGTTAAAGCATTCTATCAGCGCCAATTTTCTGCTGGTAATGCCTCGGTGGTGGCGGTTTCTGATCTGCCGCAAGCGGAGATTATTACCAAGTTGGCTTTCTTAGGACAGTGGCAAGGTGAGGCTACGCCACTGCCACCGTTGCAGCCGTTGCCAACAATTCAGCCCAAGATCTATCTGCTTGATAAGCCCGGAGCTGCTCAATCGGTGATCCGCATTGGCAAGCGCAGCAACAAGTTTGATGCCACCGGTGAGCATTTCCTCGCGGGATTGATGAACTACCCGCTAGGCGGAGCCTTCAATAGCCGTATCAACCTTAATCTACGTGAAGATAAGGGTTATACCTATGGGGCACGCACCGGCTTTAGCGCAGGGCCAGAACTGGGGCAGTTTGTTGCCAGTGCGAGTGTAAGAGCGGATGTGACTGCCGAATCGGTACAGGAGTTTATTACTGAGATTCAGCGTTATCACGATAACGGCATTAGCGCGGATGAATTGGCCTTTATGAAGGCATCAATTAGTCAGCGTGATGCACTAAAATTTGAGACGCCAGCCCAGAAGGCACGCTTCTTAGGTAAGATCCTACGTTACGACTTAGATGACGACTTCGTACAGCAACAGGCTGATATTGTTAACAACGTAACAGTTGAACAGCTCAATAGGCTTGCTAACAAAGAGCTAAAGCTGGAACAGATGGCGATTTTGGTGGTTGGCGATAAAGCCAGCAATCTAGAAAACCTTCAACAGTTAGGCTATGAAGTGATCGAGTTAACCCTGTAAACTAACGGCTATAGTGCAACTCATTAACAACGGGTGGCTTTTGCCACCTGTTTTTTTCTGACATAAAGAGAATTGGATTGAGCAATTTTACTCAGGCCGTGGATACCCTCCGGCAGCCTCAGTGGCAGGGAGCTTTAACTCAGCTCACCCGCGGGATCGAGCGCGAAGCGCTGCGGATAGATAGTAACTGCCATCTGGCCCAAGATCCCCACAATCCTGCGCTAGGTTCAGCCTTAACGCACCCGTGGATCACCACCGATTTTAGTGAATCGCTGTTAGAGATGATCACCCCGGTCTACCAAGAACCGGACCAGTTGCTGCAACATTTATCAGACGCCCACACCTTTGTCTTAAAGAACATTGGTGAGCAGCGCTTGTGGCCACTATCTATGCCGTGTTTCCTCGGTGAGGATGATGGTGCGATCCCAATTGCGCAGTATGGTACATCGCATATTGGACGGATGAAGACCACCTATCGTATTGGTTTACATAACCGTTATGGTTCGCAGATGCAGGCGATTTCAGGCCTTCATTTTAACTTCTCTTTGCCGTCAGCGCTGTGGCCAGCATTAGGAATCGCCAGCGACGACCAAGCTGCCATTACCGACCGCTACTTTTCGCTGTTGCGTTACTTCCGCCGTAAAGCGTGGGTACTGGCATACCTGTTTGGCGCCTCGCCGTCACTGTGTAAGTCGTTTTTAGGCGATACTAAGTCATCGCTGCCGTTTGTTGAGAGCCATGGCACCGTCTACCTACCTTATGCTACCTCGCTACGGATGAGCGATTTGGGTTACACCAACTCCGCTCAAGATGCGTTGTCGGTGAGCTTGAATGGATTAGAGGATTACGTTCGCGATCTCAAGCATGCCATTAGTGTTCCCTCTGCCGAGTACGCTGAGATTGGTGTGAAGGTTGATGGCGAGTATCGCCAACTCAATAGTAATGTGCTGCAGATTGAGAACGAGCTGTACGCTTCGATGCGCCCAAAACGTACCGCCGACAGCGGTGAAACGCCGTCAGATGCTCTAGCTCGCGGTGGTATTGAGTACGTTGAAGTACGTGCCCTCGATATCAATCCGTTTGCTGCCGTAGGTATCGATCGCAGCCAAGTGCTGCTGCTGGATCTGTTCCTGCTTGATGGGTTACTGCTGCCAACCGAGCCTTTGACTGAAGCCAGTGATGCGGAGAGTGCCGCTAATTTCGAAGATGTCGTGCTCGATGGCCGCCGCCCAGATAAAACCTTGCAGTATCGTGGTGAGCCACGGGCTCTGAGTGATTGGATGAGTGAGCTGTTTGAGCGTTGGGCTCAACTGGCGCCGATTCTGGATGCTGCTAATGGTGATAACCGCTACAGCGATGCGCTGCAGCAGTGGCAGGGATGTGCGACTGATCCTACCCAAACACTATCTGCTAAGGTATTGGATATCAGCTTGCGAGAAGGCCATGGTCACTGGGCTGGTAAATTGGCAGATAAGCATCGTGAAACCTTGCTCAATCGAGATTTTCAGCGTCTCACTGCTCAGCAGTTGGAGCAAGCGGTAGTAGATTCACATGCCCAGCAAGCGGCAATCGAGGCGGCTGATAGCGGCAGTTTTGACCAGTTCTTAGTGGACTACTTCGCCCAATAAGAAGCCGATGACTGCAGTAACCATTGGCTGGATATAAAAATCCCCCGAGTGTTGAGCTCGGGGGATTTTTTTGGCTGTTTACCAACTAAGTGTTGTTCTAACCAATACCGTTAAGCATCGGCTAGGCGCGTCCAGAGACCAGGGGGAAAGCGCTAACACCATTGATTTTCTGATGCATTGGAGTGATCCCGCGAAACATTTTGGACCGCGTTCTAAGGCAAAGGGAGGGGCCAAAGGGGGACGAAGCTCTCCCCTAATGCATACAAGAATGTGCCGTCGCCACCGCAACATCCTCCCCTAAAGCAGCGCAATCGGTACAGCCGAAGACTAAAGATAAACTTCAGCAGTTAACTACGACACAGCCATTTTTTATGGCGTGTTTTTAGCTGTTAGGCTAGGGCGACCGAACCGCCTAAGGCTAAAAATACTACCGCACAGGCGCGATTAAAGCGTCGCTGTGAGGTTGGGTGTGCCAAGCTGTTGGCTAAGCGGCAACCGCCCATTGCAACCAGATTGAGGATAATAAAGTCCACAGCGGTGAAGGTTAGGCACAACACTGTTAACTGTGGCAGCAGTGGTTGATCCGCATGTAGGAACTGGGGGAATAACGCAGCAAAGAAGATGAGCCCTTTGGGGTTACTGATACCAATCATCACCGTTTTCAGAAACAGCTTTAGCGGCTCACACTCTTGCTCGGCAAAACTGTTGCACGAACAATCGTTGGTTTTAGCGCGCCAAGCACTAACACCTAACCAGATCAGATAGGCAGCACCGGCAACCTTCAACATCTCAAACAGGACTGGTTGGCTACTCAGCAAAGCGCCTACCCCAGTGGCTGATAGAGCCATTACAATCAAACCCGCTAGATTGGAGCCTATAACGGTGAAAAGTGCCTTACCGTGACCATAGCGAACGCTGGTGGATAGCGTCATCAAGGTCATCGGCCCAGGGGCCGCCAACAACACCACAATGGTGGCTAGGTAGACAAGATACAGCTCTAACGACATAAGTTATTCGCGCTTTGAAAAACGAAGGCCGCATTAGAACAGTGTGTTCACCATCTGTAAAGTGGATGAACTCCTAGTTTTTGCCGAAAAAACTGTCATATTTTATTGCCACGAAGGAACTCACATTTTGGCTACTTAAGATGAGGTAAATCTCACTAAAAAGCGTTGAAATGTGATGTGTTGGGCAATTTTTTTTGCGAGACAAAAAAAACGAGAAATGCCCTGCCAGGTCGTTTCTCGTAAAATCTTGGAGGATAATGATGATGAACTGGAATTCCGGTTCATTATGTAGGACTCGGAGCCTTTCAATTAGTTCAATGAACAGGCACAATTTTTAAATTATTTTGCTTCAAGATATAGAACTGCGTGAAATACATACAAAAAATAAAAATTATTTGCAGCTCATTGGTGTTGGGAGTCCTGTTAACTGGTTGTGCTACAGCGCCACCGCAAGACCCAGAAAACATCTGTAGCATTTTTAAGGAAAATCGAGATTGGTATGAAGCCTCGATTAACACCAAGGAAAAGTGGGGGGTTCCCGTCCACGTTCCTATTGCGATGATGTATCAAGAGAGCTCGTTTAAGCATAACGCCCGCCCGCCGATGGAGTACTTCCTTGGCTTTATTCCTATTGGTCGCGCTTCAAGCGCCTATGGTTACGCTCAAGCAAAAACCATGACCTGGGATGATTACGTTCGTGAGACTGGCAACAGTTGGTCTAGCCGCAGCGACTTTGATGATGCTCACGACTTTATGGGTTGGTTTATCTATAAAACCAATAAGATTAATGGTGTGTCGAAGTGGGACGCTTATGGTCAATACCTTAATTATCACGAAGGTTGGGGCGGTTATAAGCGTGGCAGCTACAACGCTAAGCCGTGGCTGGTAAAGGTATCCCGCAAGGTTGATGCTCGGGCTAAACGTTACGCTGGCCAGTTCCGTCAGTGTGAAGAGGAGCTATCACACGGTTGGCTATGGCGCCTGTTCTTCGGCTGAGCAATTAGAGCGACAAAAAAGGGCTGTGTCGTAGCTAGCTGTTGAAGTTTATCTTAAGCTTTCGGCTTCACCGATTGCGGTGTTTTTAGGTGACTATGTCGCGGTGGCGACGGCACCAAAAGGGGAGCTTCGCTGGACTGCTCCAATGCGGGAGAAGATCAATAGCGGTAGTGCTTTACCCTTGGTATCAAAACTTGCCTAGCCGCTGCTTTAACTGTATTCCAAAGAACAACACTTAATTGGTACACAGCCCAAAAAAGGCCGCCCCAAGTATGCTCAGGGCGGCCTTTTGCTGTTTCAGCGGCGATGTTAGCTTTGCTTAAAGAACTCGGTTGCACGCTTGACGATGCCAGCAGCATCAATCTCAAGCACTGCGTGCATCTCTTCTTGCGAGCCCTGTTCAATAAAGCGGTCCGGCAAACCTAGCTGCAGTACTGGTTTAGCTACGCCTTGGGCCATCATCGATTCGATTACCGCAGTGCCAGCACCACCCATAATGGCGTTCTCTTCCAAGGTGATTAATTGGCTGTGGGATTCAGCAATCTGCTTCACCATCGCCTCATCAAGCGGCTTGATAAAGCGCATGTTGACCACGGTCGCGTCCAGCTGCTCTGCTGCCTCTAGGGCGTACGCGAGCATAGTGCCAAAGCTAAAGATGGCTAAGCCACTTTGTCCTTGGCGACGGATCTCTGCTTTACCAATCTCCATTGCCGTCATCTGTGCTTGCAGTGGTGTACCCATACCGTTACCTCGAGGGTAGCGAACCGCAGCAGGGCTTTGCATCTTGTGGCCAGTGTACAGCATCTGACGACACTCATTTTCGTCGGCAGGTGCCATTAAGGTCAGATTAGGAATACAGCGTAGGAACGACATATCAAAAGCACCTTGGTGCGTTTGACCATCGGCACCCACCAATCCACCACGGTCGATAGCAAACAATACCGGCAGATCCATAATACAAACATCATGGATCAGCTGGTCGTAGCCGCGTTGAAGGAAGGTCGAGTAGATCGCAACTACCGGGTTGAGCTTTTCACAGGCAAAACCGGCAGCCAGAGTTACCGCGTGCTGCTCAGCAATAGCGGCATCGAAGTACTGCTCCGGGAAACGTTGAGAAAACTCAACCATGCCCGAACCTTCACGCATTGCCGGAGTAATCGCTACCAAATCGCTGTCTTGTTCTGCCATATCGCAGAGCCAGTCACCAAATACTTTAGAGAAGGTCGGATGGCCCGGCTTAGATTTAGGCAGCTTCGACAGTTCTGGATCGAACTTAGGTACACCGTGATAGCTGATCGGATCCTGCTCTGCCGGGCTATAGCCTTTGCCCTTTTTGGTCATAATGTGCAGGATTTGCGGCCCTTTCAGGTTACGCATGTTGCTTAAGGTGCTCACCAAACCATCTACATCGTGACCATCAATTGGGCCGATGTAGTTGAAGCCGAGCTCCTCAAACAGGGTGCCCGGAACCACCATGCCTTTTAAGTGCTCCTCGGCACGACGTGCCAGCTCCTTAATTGGTGGCATGGTACTCAGTACCTTCTTCCCACCTTCGCGAATGGTGGTGTAAAGGCTACCGGACATGATCCGTGCCATGTGGTTATTAAGCGCACCAACGTTTTCCGAAATCGACATCTCGTTGTCGTTGATGATCACCAGCATATCTTTATGGATATCGCCCGCATGATTCATGCCTTCGAAGGCCATACCACCAGTTATGGCACCATCGCCAATAACCGCGACAACCTTACGGCCGAGGGCCTCTTTGTCGGCAGCAATTGCCATACCTAAGGCTGCACTGATAGAGGTACTAGAGTGGCCAACACTGAAGGTGTCGTATTCACTTTCTTCCCGCCATGGGAACGGATGGACCCCATCTTTTTGACGGATGGTGTGCATCTTATCGGCGCGGCCGGTCAGAATTTTATGCGGGTAGGCTTGATGGCCAACGTCCCACACCAATCGGTCGAATGGGGTGTTGTAGACGTAATGGAGGGCGATAGTCAGTTCTACCGTACCTAAACCAGAAGCCAAGTGGCCAGAAGAGCGTCCAACTGAGCGCAGCAAAAATTGGCGGACTTCGTCGGCCAACGGCGTCAATTGTTGAACTGGCAACTTGCGCAGTTGCTCCGGCGTAAGCGCCTCAGACAACAGCGGGAAATCGGAAAGGGCGTTGCTCATTTCGATAGGGTTCGCATACTTAATTTATTATTGGTCGCGCTCGATGATGTATCGAGCAAAACCTTCCAGTTGTTCGCTATTGTATGGCAATTTTGCGATTGCTGTCAGTGCGTCTTGATATAGATTCTGAGCTACATCACGTGCACCATCCAATCCGAGTAGCGATGGATAGGTGCTTTTATCTGCAGCAAGGTCGGAACCTTGGGGCTTGCCGAGCTGTTCGGTATTACCCGTAATATCTAGAACATCATCTTGAACTTGGAACGCTAAGCCAATCTTTTCAGCGTATTCGGTCAGCGATTGATAGTGCTCAACAGCGCATTGCGCAGTAGCTAAGGCGCCTAGCTCCACACTAGCACGGATCAATGCGCCAGTTTTTAGCTGGTGCAAACGAGTCAGTTCTTGCTGTTCAATACGCTTACCGGTGCTGGCTAGATCGATCGCTTGGCCTCCACACATACCAAGATAGCCAGAGGCTTTTGCCAGCACTCTGATCATCGCAATGCGGTTGTGTTCAACCTCAACAGGCAATGGGCAGTTGGCCAGAATTTCAAATGCCATGGTTTGCAGTGCATCACCGGCGAGAATAGCGGTAGCGTCATCAAAGGCGATATGAACCGTTGGTTGGCCCCGACGTAGGTCGTCGTTATCCATTGCCGGTAGATCATCATGGATCAGTGAGTAAGCGTGAATGCACTCTACTGCCGCCGCAATGGGATCCAAGCTTTGCTCAGTGGCACCGAGCATAGTACCAGTGGCGTAAACCAGAAAGGGGCGCACCCGCTTACCACCTAATAAAGAAGCATAACGCATCGCTTCCAGTAGCTTGGGATCGGTAACTGGCAGCGCGGCTAACTGGCTTTCTAAGCTGTGATTAACCCGCTGTTGATAGTGGCTAATGGCCGTTTGCAACATGGTTACTCCTCAGCTTGAAACGGGGTTAGCTCGGGTTGTCCCTGCTGCTCCGTTAAAACTGATACTTGTTGCTCGGCACTGTCTAACTTAGTTTGGCTCGCTCGCACCAAGCTGATGCCGCGCTCAAACTGAGCTAACGCCTTTTCCAAGGGCACGTCGCCGTGCTCTAGGTTAGCCACGATCTGCTCGAGTTCTTGTAAGGATTGCTCAAAGCTTAGATTTTCTGGTTTTTTCGCCACAATAGCTGTTCTCATCCACGTTTGACCGCGCCAAAGGTACTGTTTTGACCCAGTAACTGCAATTAACTGTGTCCCAGCTTGTGAATTTAACCCTCAAGCTTGCGGGGGATCGTTCCGATAAGGAAACTATACCCGATTAATTCGACTGAGTGGTGACCTGAACCTACACCACCAGCAACAATAAGAAAAATTAGGAGCATCTGTGGATCTGGCAACGTTAATTGGCTTGATTGGTGCCTTTGCATTCGTGGTCATGGCCATGTTTGAAGGTGGCGATGTTGGAATTTTCTTGAGTGTTTCAAGTTTCTTTATTGTGTTCTGTGGCTCACTGTTTGTGGTGATGATGAAATACAACATGGGCCAGTTTTTCGGCTCAGTTAAAGTCGCCGCCAAGGCTTTCATGTTCAAAATCGACAAGCCCGATGAGTTGATTGAGCAATCGGTGGCGATGGCCGACTCCGCTCGCAAAGGCGGCTTTTTGGCACTCGAAGAGGTTGAAGTTTCTAACTCTTTCATGAAAAAGGCGATCGATCTTTTGGTTGATGGCCACGACGCTGATGTCGTCCGTGGGGCTTTGAGCAAAGACATTAGCTTAACTATGGAACGCCATAACCTCGGTATTGATTTGTTCCGTAAGCTGGCTGATGTGGCGCCGGCAATGGGAATGATCGGTACCTTGATTGGGTTGGTTGCGATGTTGAACAACATGGATGATCCAAAGTCGATTGGACCTGCGATGGCGATTGCATTGTTAACCACCTTATATGGCGCGATTTTGGCCAACATGGTAGCGATGCCGATTGCCGATAAGCTGGAGCTGCGGATGAATGAAGAGATGCTTAACCGTCGCCTTATCATGGACGCGGTTTTGGCTATTCAAGACGGCCAAAACCCACGGGTAATTGAAGGTTTCCTGAAGAACTACATAAAGGAAAAGTCCCGCGCCCTTGATGTATTGCAAGAGTCATAGCTATGGAAGATATGCCGCAGAAGAAACAGGCCGCAGGATCGCCAGCATGGATGGCGACCTTCGCCGATTTGATGTCGTTGTTGATGTGTTTCTTCGTGCTATTGCTCGCCTTTTCGGAGATGGACGTGCTTAAGTTTAAGCAGGTTGCGGGCTCGATGAAGTACGCCTTTGGGGTACAGAACAAGATTGAAGTGACCGATATCCCCCGCGGCACCTCGGTCATTGCGATGGAGTTTCGTCCGGGACGGCCGGATCCAACCCCTATCGAGGTGTTGAATCAGCAAACCGTCGAGTTCACTGAAGACAGCCTCAACTACCAGCCCGGAGAGTCGTCACGAGTTGGCGGCATGGACGCCGGCGAACAACGTGAGCAGGGCGCATCTAAGTCCGCGAGCGAAGACACCGCCGCAATTAAAACAACCAGCACCAGCGCCGACAATCTTGCGGGTAAACACCAAGATGAATTGGCTAAAAAGGTGGCCGATGAGCTGCAACAGCAGATCATTGATGGTGCCATTGAGGTGGAGTCTCTGGGCCAGCAGATCATTATTCGCATCCAAGAGCAGGGCGCCTTTCCCGCCGCTTCGGCGTTCCTTCAGCCTAAATTCCGCCCGGTGATCCGTAAGATTGGTGAGTTGCTTAATGATGTTCCAGGGATCATTACTATCTCCGGCCATACCGATACCGGCAAGATAAGTAACGAGCTGTATGGCTCTAACTGGGAACTTTCCAGTCAACGGGCGGTGGCGGTAGCGCATGAAATCACCGAGGTTGATGGCTTCGAAGAGCAACGGATGAAGGTACAGGGATTGGCGGAATACCACCCTATCGCCGACAACGATACTTGGGCTGGCCGCAAGCGTAATCGCCGGGTTGAGATTGCCATTGAGCAAGGAAAGGCCAAGGAATCGGAGCCAATTTCAGTACTACCGTAACCACGCTATTGGTATTTTTAGACTGTTATAGCAACTTAAGTGCTGTACTAACTAATACTGTTAAAGCAGCGGCTAGGCGTGTCCCGAGACAAGCGGTTAAGCACTATCGCCATTGTTCTTCTGCTGCATTGGAGCAGTCCAGCGAAGCTCCCCTTGGGGGGCCGTCGCCACCGCGACATAGTCCCCTAAAAGCACCGCAGTCGGTGAAGCCGAAGGCTTAAGATAAACTTCAACAGCTAACTACGACACAGCCTATTTTTAGGGGACTTTTGTCCCCTTTGTTGCATTTCAGCTATGCTGCAAAGTAATACCAAATACGCTGAGTATCTGTGCACTTGGCTAAAGGTATACCCCTTCAGGCTAGGGCGTCAATTGATGCCATAGTGGCTCTAAAGCGAGATTGGTAAGGCACCATCAGTGTGGTATTCGCCGACTTAGAGGGCATCGCTTACAAAGGTTGACTCGTTGTTGTGTGAGCTTACAAGGGAGCAACTATTTAATGCACTTGGTATTGGCGCTAGTGTATACTCCCGCGCCTTAAATAACGCAGTGGCAGGTCCCTCATGAAATTTATCGTTAAGCTGCATCCGGAAGTGATGATCAAGTCAAAGTCGGTGCGAATCCGTTTCTCCAAGCTATTGGTGTCCAACATTCGCAATGTGTTGCGCAAGGTAGATCCGGAAGCAGCGGTAAGCTTTAACTGGGATCACATTGTGGTGAACAGCCGCAATGCCGATGAGCCAATGCGTGATGAGCTGGTTGAACGACTACAATCAATCCCAGGCATCGCGCACTTCTTTGAAGTGACTCAGTACCATTACGAAACCATTGATGACATCTATCAACACGCCCAGAAAGCGTTTGCTGAGCGTTTGGCCGGTAAAACCTTCTGCGTGCGGGTGAAGCGCTCTGGTAAGCAAGAGTTCAGCTCATTAGATGTAGAAAAATACGTTGGTGGCGGCCTTAACCAAAACACCGATGCCGCAGGCGTTAAGTTAAAAGATCCTGACATCACCGTTAGCATTCAAATTGAAGGTGATCTGGCCTATATCATCGAGCGTCGCCATAACGGTCTAGGCGGTATGCCACTGGCTACTCAAGAAGATGTGCTGTCGTTGATCTCCGGTGGTTTCGATTCTGGTGTCTCCAGCTTCTTAACTATCAAACGCGGTTGTCGTACTCACTACTGTTTCTTCAACCTCGGTGGTGCCGATCACGAGCGTGGCGTACAGGAAGTGGCGTACTACCTGTGGTCCAAATTTGGTAACTCCCATAAGGTTCGTTTCCTATCGGTACCATTTGAGCAGGTTGTAGAAGAGATCCTTGAAAAGGTCGACAACGGTCAGATGGGCGTAGTACTGAAGCGGATGATGATGAAGGTCGCAGCCACTTTGGCGGATCGTTACGATATTCCAGCCTTGGTGACCGGTGAGGCGATGGGGCAGGTATCGTCGCAAACTCTAACCAATCTCAACGTCATTGACCGCGCTACCGAAAAGCTTATTCTGCGTCCTCTGATCAATTGGGATAAGCAAGACATCATCGACTTGTCACGCAAGATTGGTACCCTGCCATACGCTGAAGTTATGCCCGAATATTGTGGTGTGATCTCGCAGAAACCAACAGTTAAAGCAGTACTTGCTAAGATTGAAGCTGAAGAAGCTAAATTCTCAGAAGGGTTGGTAGAGCGCGTGGCACAAGAAACGCAATACTTTGATATTCGTGATTTGGCCAACATCGGTAAAACCGCTGCGGTTGAGATCGATACCGTTGCGGCACCAGATGCTGGCGATATCGTTCTGGATATTCGGGCACCTGAAGAGGAAGAGGAAGCGCCTCTGAACATCGAAGGTACCGAAGTTACCGTGTTGCCATTCTTTAAACTGGCGAGCAAGTTTACCGGCTTGGATCAGGATAAAACCTACTTGCTGTACTGTGACCGTGGTGTGATGAGTAAGCTGCAGGCGCTGTACCTGAAAGAGCAGGGCCACAATAACGTTAAGGTATACCGTCCATAACGACGCCATTAACGACAAAGGGCAGCCACTAGGCTGCCCTTTTTTGATCGTAATCTTAATAGTTATTGCGGCTTATGCCACTGGCTCAGATCCATATCGTAGCGGCGAATTTGAAAATCAAACACCCCTTCAGTCAATTGATACTGCTTGGTGAAGTTGAAACCCAATTTCTCAATAATGCGAGTTGAGCCAGTATTCTCTGCCACCGCTTCAGCAAACACCTGCTTTAACCCTAAGATCTTTTGGCCGTAGTGCATCGCTGCCACAGCGGCTTCGTAACCTAAGCCTTGGCCCCAGTAGGCCGGTAGCATCCGATAACCAAGATCGGCTTTGCCCTCTTCAGCGATAAACTTCCAGCCACAAAAGCCAATTAGCTTATTGTCGCCTTTGTGGATCAGCGCGTAGCGGGCATAACCGTACTGCTCGTACTCCGCTAGCCAGATATCATTGAGTACCCGTTCGGCATCTTCCAACGAAGCAATGGTGCCGGCATCGCCGGTATAACGGGTAACATCTTCGTCGCTTGAAAATGCCAGTACATCTTGTAAATCGGCTGAGGTAAAGCGACGCATGCCAAGTCGCTCTGTTTCAATTAGATAGGCCATTATCCACTCCATGATTGATGGGCCAGTGCAGCAAATTCAGCACCCAATTAACATCAACCATACGGCAATCGCGATAATAACGAAATCACGTAGATCTGGGCTATACGCCTGTGGCTGTAGTTGTTACTGTTTAGGGTCGAGTTTACCGGTGGTCTAGGGAGTAGAAGATGCCATATCGTAATGATGATGTTCGAATTAATGAGATTAAGGAACTGTTGCCCCCGGTAGCCATTTTGGAGCGTTTTCCTGCAACCGAAGCCGCCGCAGCAACGGTATTGGCTGGGCGTACTGCCATTCACAATATTCTGGCGGGACAAGATGACCGGCTACTCGTGGTGGTTGGTCCCTGTTCCATTCACGATCCGGTTGCGGCGCTGGAGTATGGTCAACGTTTGCTGGCGCTACGTCATAAATACCGCGATACCTTGGAGATTGTTATGCGGGTCTATTTTGAAAAGCCGCGGACAACTGTTGGTTGGAAAGGACTTATTAACGATCCCGGTATGGACGATAGCTTTCGCATCAACGATGGCCTGCGCACTGCACGTAAGCTGTTGTTAGAGCTTAATGATTCAGGTATGCCAACCGCCGGTGAATACTTAGATATGATCACCCCGCAGTATGTTGCTGATTTAATGTGTTGGGGCGCGATTGGGGCGCGCACGACCGAGAGTCAGGTGCACCGCGAGCTCGCCTCTGGCCTTTCTTGTCCGGTTGGTTTTAAAAATGGCACCGACGGCACCACCGGCATTGCGATAGATGCCATTCGCGCTGCCAGTGCACCGCACCATTTCTTGTCGGTAACCAAGTTTGGCCACAGCGCCATCGTATCGACCAGCGGCAATGAAGATTGCCATATCATTTTACGTGGTGGTAAAGCGCCAAACTACAGTAGTGAAGATGTACAACAGCTCACTTCGCAGCTAATCAAGGCTGGTTTGCCGGCGAACATCATGATTGACCTAAGCCATGCTAACAGCGCCAAACAATACCAACGGCAAATGGTAGTAGGTGCCGATGTGTGTCAGCAGTTAGTTGCTGGTGAGAAGGCGATCTTTGGGGTAATGGTTGAATCTCACTTAGTCGCAGGGCGGCAAGATCTTGTTGTTGGAGAGCCACTTACCTATGGCCAAAGTGTCACTGATGGTTGCATCGGCTGGGAAGACAGCGAAGAGTTAATGGCACAGCTGGCTGAAGCAGTTGCCCAGCGTCGCGGTTAACAACGGACGTTAGCTTACGGACTCCAGCAGTGTTAACTGCTTATAAAGCCGCTGATGATGGTGTAGTTCAAGTTTGAAATACTGCGCCTGTTGCAGTAGGTAACCACTAATGGCCGGCAGCTCTGTCGGCCGCTCAGCATCTAAATCCTGTAAGGTAGAGCAGCGGTTGGCGGCGGTTGCAGTAGCGATGGCTAAGATCCGTTGTTGGCATGCTGCGGCACTTTCGTGCATTCCTAAATATTGGCCCAGCTGCACAATTTCATTGCACAGCGCCGCTATCTCTTGCTGATACTTTGGTGCTAACAAGGCGCCATTGGCGACGCGATCACGTCCACACAACGGGTTGATTACCGCATTAACGCTTAACTTGCGCCACAGTACGGTGGTGATGTCATCACTTTGGCTAAACTCGAGCGCTTGCAAGCAGCTTGGTAGCGCAGGTGTTGATTGTTCAAGTTGACCAGCGACTCGGGTGCCAAGCCCCCGCTGAGCTACGCGATATTGACCGAGTCGCTGAGCGCCATCGCTGACGCTGCCGACCCAAATATTGTGTGCCGGCTGTTGCGCTGCCAGTTGGTGCTGCGGGCCCATGCCATTGTGTAGCAACACTATTGGTGTTGAGTTTGGTAACCAGCTCAACAGCGGAGCGACCGCATCGAGGCACTGTTGGGCCTTGGTAAATACCAATATGGCATCGACGGCAGCAGGCATATCACTGGGTTGTATCGTCACTGTATGTTGCAACGCATTACCATCAAGCAGCTCAAGTGTTAGTGATAGCTGTTGAGTGGAGGTAAGCGGACGTGCAAGTAGCAGCGGGGTGATCCCCTGCTGCTGTAATAGCCCAGCGTAAAGCTGCGCCATCGCGCCACAACCTAAGAGGGCAACCGACGCGGCCATTGCTGTACCAACAGAAGAATGAGGTAGAAGGTAAGGGCTCCGGCTAGATCAGCACCAAGATCGAGCCACTCAGCACTGCGGTAGGGCAGGAAGTATTGCACCACCTCAATTAGAGCTGCGTAAGCGGTTAGCCACACCATCTGCCACCGTCGGCGTAAGCCACTGGCAAGTTGCAACAATGAAGCCAAGCCAAGAAAAGCACCAAAGTGACTGATCTTATCAAGATTAGGGATCGAGATCCGTGTGCCTACCGGTTGGGAGAACACAAAGTACGACACCAGCACGAGCGCAATCAACAATAGGCCACGGCCTAACCAGCGTTGGGTTCGAGTAGGTTGGGAAAAAAATTCTAGCATGCGCTGATGGTACGCAAAGCACCGATCTGTGTCACTGTTTTCCCTACCATTGGTAGTGATATTGTTGTGCCAATCCTGTTCTTCGGCAAAATTGAGTTAGACTAGCAAAAATTGCAAAAATACCGTTTGGGAGCCCCAATGCCATCATTTGATATTATCTCTGAAGTTGACACCGTTAACGTTCGTAACGCTGTTGAGAACGCTAACCGCGAGCTGGCGACACGATTCGACTTTCGCGGGGTGGAAGCCAGCTACGAACAGAAAGAGCTGGTGGTAACCATCAAGGCGGAAGCGGAGTTTCAAATCAGTCAAATGGAAACCATGCTGCGCGGCAACCTAGCTAAGCAACAGGTGGATGCCAAAGCGATGGAGCTAGCTAAAAAATGCGAGTTTAGCGGCAAAACTGCAAGCCGTCAGTGCACCTTTAAGCAGGGCATTGAGAAAGACTACGCTAAGAAGATCGTTAAGCAGATTAAAGACGCCAAGTTAAAGGTGCAGGCTTCTATCCAAGGCGATAAAGTTCGTGTAACTGGCAAGAAGCGCGATGATCTGCAAGGGGTCATGGCGTTGCTTCGTAGTGGTGAGCAAGATCAGCCGTTGCAGTTTGACAACATGCGCGATTAATTTACTGCGGCAACTAATCTAAAAGAGGAGCTACGGCTCCTTTTTTATTTGAAATTTTTGGAGGTGGGGTACGTTATTCTTCAACGGTAGCAGCGTAACGTTCAATCTGAAGCGAGCTTAACCGTCCCCCATGCTTGGCGCTATTTGTTCGTCTCGCAATGGGTCTTGGCAGATCATGGTTTGTTGCTCGGTGGAGATGGCTAGGTCATGGAGCAGGCCGGCAAGAATAAGTTCGGTCCGTGCCGGAGTGTCATGCCAATTAAGTCGTTCTAACAGCAGGTCACACTCAGTCAGCAGTTCAAGGCAGTGGATATGAAACCCTGCTCGGCGCATCAACTCATTCATACCGACAGAAACGGCACCGCGCTGAAAGATGTGCAGCAGTTTGTTGACGTAGATGATCTCCTCGTCACTGCAGTCGAGATCACCGGCGATAACGGCGCCGTGCCAAAGGTGTTGATTGCAGCGTTGAATGTGGGCAAAGTTTTTCTGTAGATGGCTGATGGTGTCGTTACAGGCGTGTTCTAAGACGTAGCGATTAGCAATGACGAAGCTTAAACACAGGTGCGGCACTGTGGCATACCAAGAACGCACGATATCGAACATCACTTTTGAAAGGATCTTTTCACGCCAGCTAAGGTTGGGATTATCAGCAATGGATTCAGCGTATGCGATGATGTCGTTAACGTTGCTTATCGCAATCCAACACAGCAGATCCTCTTTAGTGGGAAACAGTTGGTAGAGGGTGCTTTTGGAGCAGCCAGCAATGGTTGCTAGCTCTGAAAAACGGAAGCTAGTAATACCATTGGTCTCAATTAATGAGTGCGCATGGGTGATGATGCGCTGTTGCAGCTCAGTTAACTCCATCCATATAGGTTATCAAATCAAACAAGGGCTACCATCGATTAATGGCAGCCCTGAGTCTCAGTTCGAACTAAAGTTCGATAAAATTACTTCATCATATCGTCGATACGAATTACCTGAGCACGGTAACCTGTTTTAAACATCTGGTTACCATCGATATCGATGCGAACCGCAGGTTCCTTCTCGCCGTAGCGGTGTTCAACCAAGATAGACTTGGTGACACCAGTATCTTCATCCCACTTCATGTTGCCCATACCACCGCCTTTACCGAACATGCCAGGTGATGCGAAGTAGCTCATCAGGCTGTCTTTATCGGCTTGGTATTTCACGATGGAAGTCACCGGTGCGTAACCTTCAGAGCCCAGTTCTTTACCATATTCCCATACCTGCTCTACGGTCATCTTCTGTGGATCAACCTTGTACTCTACCGAGCGAGAGTACTTCATGCTTGGCATTGCTGGTTGTTCTAAGTGGCGACCATCACCGTTATCAAATACGGTTAGGGTACCTTTTTCTGGCACCATGTAGGCGGTGTGCTGAGTCCAAGTAAAGTCAAAATCGCCTTCACATTGACCAGCGTCGGTACAAGAGATTGCTTTGCCTTTAGAGTCTACTGGTTGCAGCAGTTTCTTCGCTAAAGCATCGTTCCAGCCTTCGCGAGCAGCCAGAATCCACTTAACTTGTTTGTCGCGGCCAATTTTAACCACTGCAGATTGGTGACGTGAACTAATGATGATCGAATCATCCTTTGGATCGTAATCTACCGAGTTTACGTGAGCCCAGTTACGGCCAACGCCAGTGCCAGGAATATCGCCGTAAGGGGCGGTTTTAAGGTCTTCTGCGGTTACCTGGTGGCCAGATTGTTCCACATCAATGTTCAAACATACTGCACCAGCATCCAACGACAGCAAGGCTGCTTCGCGATTCGGATCTAAAATATCAGCCAGATCCCAGTGATCAACCAGTTTGCCGTTAGGGTCTACCTCAATGATTTGGTCGCGAATGGTGTTAACCAGTTTGCCGTTTGGTGCTTTATAGTCTTTGCTGGCAACACGGATAAAGAAGTTGCCGTTAGCGCCTTCAAGTGCCTCGTGAGTAGCATCGATAAACTCACCAGGTAGGTGGTGCTCTGAGATCATCCGACCCATCACGGTCATGTGTTTCCAGGTTTGACCTTGAACCCATGCCATGTTGCCGTCTTTGGTTACGTTCATGCCCATGGCATAACCGGTACCGTAGTAATCGTCAGAGTTGTGGGTGGTGTATGGGTTCAGGTACCAACGGATCTCACCGGCGGTATCGATCATAAAGAAGCCTGGAGTCCCTTCCCATGCCATCGCACCCGGTGCATGCAAGTTGTTGTGCGCCATCTTCGCTTGTTTGCCGTCTTTACCGGTCCAAGAGAGGAAGTAGATGCGGTCTTTAAAGTCAGCGTCGACGTGGTGAACGTCGGTGATTGGTGCTTTTGCCCACATATCTTGACCAAAGCCCATGTCGATATCGGGTGTCAGAATTTTGTAGTCGTAGCTTTTGCGTTTACCGTCTTCGGTGAAGTTAACGGTGACGGTGTTCAAGTAGTCGGGATATAAACCAAAGATAGGTACGCCACCTTCATCAAGCAGACGCATATCTTCAACCGGATAGCTAATTTTAACACCATCATCTTTAGGTTGAATGGTTACCTTAACATCAGAGATCTTATGGCCACGTAAAGTTACCAAAGCAGTCAGTGGCGCGTTCTCGTAAGGGTTGTTGATCACAACGCCCAATGGCGATCCCTTGGTTGGCCGAACTTTCAATCCATCAACACTGCCGGCGTTAGCATTCAAGGTTGCTAATAACAGTGACGTTGCGAGTAAACTTAATTTAGTTTTCATGATCCACCTTCACTTTCAAACAGATGATTTAAGAGTCGGTAGCTATTTTCGCAATTGCTGAATTGGCTGCAGTGACGCTCTTCTCGGTGGCGGAGTACATGGTGTTTTCAGAAATTTAGATCTTGTTAACGAACCCTATTTAAGCAGCTTAAAACGTTGACCAATGGTGACTTTGCAACAGACAAAGTAGCCTCAACGTGGCGCTTGATGCTGAGAATCGTTCGACGGTGCAGTAACTTAGCTGGCGGGATTGAGCTTGGCTGCTGTGCTCTCACGCCGCATTGCCAACGCAATCAATAACAATACCGGCAGGCCCATTAGGCTTACGGCGATAAAGAAGCCAACGTAGCCAAGACTGTCAACCATCACACCAGAGAAGCCGGCGACGAACTTGGGGAACAGCAGCATCATTGACGATAACAGCGCATATTGGGTGGCGCTATAGGCGATGTTAGTAAGGCTAGAAAGGTAGGCGATAAAGGCGCTAGTGGCGATCCCCGCACTAAAGTTATCAGCGGAGATAGCCAAGGTTAGCAACGGAATGTTGTGTCCAACCACCGCCTGCCAAGCAAACAGTAGGTTAGTGCTTGCTACCAATAAACCGCCTAAGAATAGAACCTTCATGGTGCCGTAGCGATAAACCAAGGCACCGCCAACCGCGGCTCCCACTAAGGTCATAAGTACGCCGTAGATCTTGGAGATAGCAGCAATTTCAGCCTTGCTAAAGCCCATATCAACATAGAACACATTGGCCATCACCCCCATGACGATATCGGAGATACGGTAGGTCGCAATGAGCGCCAAGATCAGCAGCGCTTGCTTGCCGTAACGACTAAAGAAATCCTGAAATGGCGCAACAAATACTCCATATATCCACGCCACTGGTGCAGGCAGGTGAGCAAAACGAGCGTTGAGCTGTTGTTGCAGTTGTTCCGCTTGGCTGCGGTCGACATCGGGCTCAGCGCTCAATAGCGTCGCCGCGACGCCAACTAGCATAGTGACCGCCATCGCTAGATAGGCCGCATGCCAGGCTGCCACGTGATAAACGTTGGGGTCGGGGTCGGCCCAAGCGGCAATGGCGAGTGCACCGGCGCCGGAGAAGATCATCGCTAAGCGATACCCCATCTGATAAGCGGCTGCTAATGCGGCCTGCATCTTTTCTGGTGCCGCTTCAATTCGGAAAGCGTCAACGGCGATGTCTTGGGTTGCCGATGCGAATGCCACCACCAATGCGAGCAAGGCTAACTGCTGCAGATTTTGCTGTGGATCAGAGAACGACATAGCCGCCAACGCCGCAATCAGGATGCTTTGCGCCAATATCAGCCACGCCCGGCGTCGGCCTAACCAGCGGGTTAAGCCGGGAATGGGAACCCGATCAACCAGCGGTGCCCAGAGAAATTTAATGCTGTAAGTAAGCGCTATCCAACTAAGAAAGCCAATGGTAGAGCGTTCTATGCCTGCTTCACGTAGCCAAAAAGAGAGGGTGCCAAACACCAGTGCTAGTGGTAGCCCAGATGAAAAGCCAAGGGTAAATAGCGTCAACACCCGTTTATGGGCGTATACCGACCAAGCGGCAAACCGGTGGGAGAGGGAAGTCACGAGATCCTTTGCGACATAAAACAGTTTGTTAAGCTCAGACTACCTTGATGGGTCTGAGCTTAACAAGAGCAACTCTGGCATCACTCTGGACGTAGGGTCACTTTTTTTAGAATAAGTGGCTCGACTGGCACATTGGGAGCACCTAACTCAGCACTGAACTTGGTAGCAACCGCTCCCAATTGCTGCAATATATCTTCGCCTTCGGTGATCTCACCAAATACCGCATAACCCCAACGACGAGACGATGGATCAAGGTTGTAGTTGTCATTGAGGTTGAAGTAGAACTGGTTGGTGGCGCTGTGCGGTTCATTGCTACGGGCCATGGCAATGGTTCCTAAGCTGTTGGTTAAGCCGCTGCCGGACTCATTCACCAGTTGATCACGCTCAGGCACATCATTGAGGTCAGGATCGTAACCTCCGCCTTGCACCACAAAGTCGGCAATCACCCGATGGAAGATGGTGTTGTCGTAGGCGCCGTCAACGGCATAGCGGAGGAAGTTGTCAACGGTGAGGGGGGCACGGCTGCGATCTAGTTCAACCACCAAGGTGCCTTTACTGGTTTCAAATTCAACCGTTGGGAATAGGTTGTCTTGTTGGATGTCGTTAGCCGCATTGGCCAATAATGGCAGCATCAGTGTAAATGCCATTAAAAATCGTTTCATTGGACCACTCCTTGGTTGATGAATTGATGGATCTCTTGGTCATTAATCACCGCCTGTAATAGCTGCTGAACTCGAGCGTTAAGCTCCGACTCCATCTGCGCGGCATCTGCTGCCATAACCCCTTTAAAACTGCCCTTGGCAACGAAGCGTTTGGTCAGCTCCTGTTTGGGTTTGATCAGCTTAACCGTTACCGCCGCAATACTGCTGCCTTTGTGCTCTAAAGTCTCTTGGGCAACGTCGACCTGTAACTTGTCTAACTGCAGCTGCAATTGGGTGGTAGCGTCGCCGCTAACTTGGTAGCCCAACTGGGTGAAACCGGTAGCGATGGCGTTCTGCATCAACATGCGCGGGTTGTTGCCTGCGGTAACCAGTTGTGCCGGTTCTCCCTCCTTACGAACTCGAGCCAAGTAGGTTTCAGTTCGTAAATCTTGGCTGCTGATGGCGATGGCTTGCGGTGCCACTTGGCTGTGTTGCAGGTTACTGGTGTCGATAGGCTGCAATACCAAATTAGTCGGCTGTGTGGCACAACCACCGAGGATCACACTAAGGACTAAAAGCAGTTTTTTCATTGAGTTACTCAAAATAGAAGAACGCGGGCAGGATAGCAGAGCCCGCGTGATGAGGATATTGTTCAGTAATCGATCTCTTGACGACGCTTCTGCGCTTCCAAAATCACAAATTTGGCGTTTGAGGCGATGGTGTCGTAACCACCAAACAGGCGTGTTAGCTTGATGTGGTAGGCCAGGTGGCGGTTACCAACAATGCGCAGCTTGCCGCCAGTCTTGAGTACCCGCTTTGCGTCGCGGAACATCTGCCAGGCGATATGGTCGGTGACCGCTTGCTGCTGGTGGAATGGAGGGTTACACAGCACCAGATCAACGCTGCCACCATCGACACCAGAGAGACAATCGTTCCACAGGTACTCGATACGATCGTTGTATTGGGTGGTATTGAGCTTACAAGCCTCCAAACCGTGCCAAGATTCGTCGGTGGCAATGATGTCGCAATTGGGGTTTTTCTGCGCCATAGCTGCGGTGAGCACGCCGTTGCCACAACCTAGGTCGATCATGGTGCCGCCACATTTAGGCAGATTATCTAGTAGCACTCGAGCGCCAATATCTAACCGTTGGCTGCCGTAGGTGTTGGGTAGATTGTGAACGGTTTGGTTGATCTCATCACAGTGCCAGCTGTTCAACAGCGGTTGACCGCTGTTACGCTCGCAGCTCACGCCGTAAATTAGGCGCGCTTTTTTCACCGCGCGGGATGGGCGGACCTCATCCAATAGCTGACGGGTGAGATCTGGCAGCGTGGTTGGCATATCTTTTTGGCGAGCGGCGATAACCACTGGGATACCGGCGGGTAAGTATTGGTTGAGCCAATCCAGTTGGTTGGTCAGTAGGCGGAGGTTGCGCGGCAACTTAATGATCACGCCCACTGGGGCATCAACGCCTTTTAGTTGTTCTACTTGCTGGTGGAGCTCGTCGAGCGGCTCAAAGCCGTTCAACTCAAGATTTTGTTCTAGTGCTTGGTGAGCAACAAAGGACTCATTGATCCAGCGCAATGGTCTGTCGCTGTCGTCGGCGCGTAAGCCACAGGCGATGGCACCGAAATGGTCGTTAAAGATCCAGATCTCGCCAGCATCAAATTGGTGTTGAGCGATAACCAGCTCGTCGGCGGCATCCCACGCTTGTAATTGTTGCTCGGCAACCGGTGGGAAACGCTCAAGGCTGAGCTCAATGTCGTTGACTACAAAAGGGGTCATGATAGATGGCCGTGGCAAAAGAGTAATTTTCGCAAACATGACGATGCAAGAACAGCGCCTATTTGATGATAGTGGACGATTGTTGGCAAGTTACTGGAAAAATTGGCTGCCAGTAGCCCAACAGCGGCAATTATGGCCACAATTGCAACAGTTACCGTGGCAGCAGCCGCTGTTGCAGATGTTTGGTAAACGTCACCGCATCCCTCGACAGCAATGCTATCTGGGGCAGCCGGGTTGTGCTTATCGCTACAGCGGTATGTTGCTTGAGCCAGAACCCTTTGATGAGACGTTGACGCAACTAACCCATCGGTTAAATGACTTTGGTGGCTGGCGCTTCAATGCGGTGTTAGCAAATCATTATCGAGATGGCAACGATAAGATGGGCTGGCACCGAGATAATGAACCGGAATTAGGCTCCACTCCGGACCTCGCCATTGTCTCTTTGGGGCAGAGTCGCAGCCTACGTTTGCGGTGGCAAATTGGGCCATCGAAAGGGATTACCTTAACCGCTGGTAGTTTATTGTGGTTGCCTGCTGGGGTTTACCATTCGCTCGGTAGCAGTACCGCTCAACAGGCACGGATAAGTTTAACCTTTCGTCAGGTTATTCCGCACTATCATCGGCGTTGAGGTTGCGGTATAACCAGCCCATCAATGACAAAATTTGAGCGCCGATGTGGCGTTAAGGAGCCCCCAATGTCAATGAAGCAAACTATTACCGAAAAAGTAACCGAGGCATTGGCGACCACTCACTTGGACGTGATCAATGAAAGCCATATGCACCGTGGCCCAGCGCAAGACAGTCACTATAAATTAATTGTGGTCAGCGACCGTTTTGAAGGTGAGCGATTACTTGCTCGCCATCGCCGTATTAACGCCATTTTAGCGAATGAACTTAGCGGTGAATTACACGCCTTAGCACTGCATACCTATACCCCAACTGAGTGGGCAGAGCAGCAGGGAGCGCCACGTACCCCAAGTTGTGTTAGCTAATAGGCGTAGTTGAGGTGGTATCGGTATAGGCCGATGCCATCAGCCAATCGATACCCCTCAAGCCCTAGTACTTTTGTCTAACAGACACGCTTCCGCAGTCGGAAACGGTTCCTTTTCTTCTACCATACTGTTAATACTTTGTTACCTCTCTCAAATTAACAGTCCTAAATGTCAGAACCTTATACCGCTTTTAGCCCACTGGATCGGATCAGTCATTGGCTTGGGCAGCTGTGTGGCTACCTTCTTTTGTTGATGGTGCTGCTGGCTGGCTTGGTGGTGGTGTTGCGCTACGGCTTTGCCATTGGCTCCATTGCGTTGCAGGAGGCGGTGCTCTATCTGCACGGGGCGGTATTTACCATTGGCGCAGGGTATACCCTATTGCATCAAGGCCATGTGCGAGTTGATATCTTCTATCGGCATTGGTCGACGCGGCGTAAAGCGTTGGTCGATCTAGCTGGTTATCTACTGCTGTTGCTGCCGATTGCGCTGTTTTTCGGTTTCACTAGCTGGAATTACGTTATGGTGAGTTGGGCACGCTGGGAGGGGTCTGGCGAAGCCGGTGGTTTGCCGTTGGTATATCTACAAAAGTCGCTGCTGCTGGCGTTGGTGGTTGGTTTAATCCTACAAGCCGTGGCGGAGATAAGTCGCTGTATAATGACGTTGCGAGGTGCTAAGTCATGATGGCCATCGCTCTGTTTGTATGTGTCTGCGTCATCCTACTCAGTGGTTTTCCAGTTGCTTTTGCTTTAGCGGGAACCGCGCTGTGGTTTGCCCTTATCGGTGCAGCTACTGGTCATTTCGATGCCGCTTTTCTCGGCGCCTTACCTAATCGTTTATTCGGTATTCTCAATAACCAAACCCTAATGGCGGTGCCGTTGTTTGTGATGATGGGGCTGGTATTGGAACGCTCCAAATTAGCAGAGCAACTGCTCGACTCGATGGGGCAATTGTTTGGCCGAGTTCGTGCCGGTTTGGCTATCTCGGTGTTGTTGGTGGGGATGTTGCTGGCGGCCAGTACCGGTATTGTCGGTGCGACCGTGGTGACCATGGGGTTGCTGTCACTGCCGGCGATGTTAAAGCGCGGCTACGATCCGGCTTTCGCCTCTGGTGCCATCTGTGCCACCGGCACCTTAGGGCAAATCATTCCACCGTCGATCGCTTTGGTGTTGCTCGGTGATGTGCTCTCCAGTGCCTATCAACAAGCACAGCTAAATATGGGCAGCTTCTCTCCTAAGACTGTCTCGGTTGGCGATCTGTTTGCCGGTGCCATTGTGCCGGGGGTTTGTTTAGTGGGGTTATATATTATCTACACCCTGTGGCTTGCTTACCGTCATCCCGATAAATTTGAGCCGATACAAGCGGTGCCCCTGGACCGCAAACTATTGCTCAACGTCTTGTCGGCGTTGGTGCCTCCTATCGGTTTGATCCTGCTGGTATTAGGTTCGATTCTCATGGGGGTAGCGACGCCAACCGAAGCCGCTGCTGTAGGGGCCTTAGGGGCGATCATCTTGGCGTTGTTACGGCGCCAACTGAGCTGGGTACGGATGAAAGATGTGCTGCAGGAGACGGTGAAGGTGACCTGCATGGTGTTTATGATCCTTATCGGTGCAGCACTGTTCTCGTTAGTTTTTCGCGGCCTTGGCGGTGAAGACCTTATCCATCAGGCGCTGTCCGACCTGCCTGGTGGAGTGATTGGCGCAACCGTTATTGTCATGCTGGTTATCTTCCTACTTGGCTTTATTCTCGATTTTATTGAAATCACCTTTGTGGTGGTGCCGATGGTGGCGCCAACCCTGTTGATGCTCGGGCTTGATCCCGTCTGGCTAGGGATCATGATTGGTCTAAATCTGCAGACCTCGTTTTTAACCCCCCCCTTTGGCTTTGCGTTGTTTTATTTGCGCGGAGTTGCTCCACCAGAACTTACTAGCGGCATGTTGTACCGAGGCGTTGCCCCGTTTATCGCCATTCAGCTGTTAATGATGCTGTTGCTCGCATTCTGGCCAGGATTGGCCACCTGGTTGCCACAGCAAATCTACGGTTAATTTATTAAGGAGAACTAACTAATGCGTACATGGAAACGATTGAGTCTCGGCTTGGCGTTAATGAGCTTGCTCGGCTGTGCCCCGGAACAGCAATCACAACCTAACTCGGCGGCCCCAGCCGCTGAGGTAAAAACCTATGAGTGGAAGTTGGTTACGACCTGGCCAAAGAACTTCCCTGGGCTTGGGGTCGCGCCAGAAAACTTCGCGAAAAAAGTGGAAGCGATGTCTGCTGGGCGTTTGAAGGTAAAGGTCTACGGTGCCGGTGATTTAGTACCGGCGTTTGAGGTGTTCGATACAGTGAGTCAAGGTACCGCCGAGATGGGCCACAGTGCCGCGTACTACTGGAAAGGTAAGGTGCCAGCGGCGCAGGTCTTTACCACCATCCCATTTGGCATGAATGCGCAACAGATGAACGGCTGGTTGAATCAAGGTGGCGGTTTAGAGCTGTGGCAAGAGCTCTATCAACCATTTGGGTTGATCCCAATGCCTGGCGGCAACAGCGGCGTGCAGATGGGCGGTTGGTTTAATAAAGAGATCAATTCGCTGGCGGATCTGGAGGGACTTAAGATGCGCTTGCCTGGTTTAGGCGGCGAAGTGTTGTCCCGTCTTGGGGGAGTACCGGTTACCCTGCCTGGAGGCGAGTTATTCACCGCCCTGCAAACCGGTGCCATTGATGCCACTGAATGGGTTGGTCCATACAATGATCTCGCGTTTGGGCTGCACAAAGCGGCAAAGTTTTATTACTACCCTGGTTGGCATGAGCCTGGCACGGCGCTGGAGTTTATGATCAACGAACAGGCTTTCAAATCGCTACCTGCCGATCTACAAGAGATTGTAGTTACCGCTGCGCAAGCGGTGAACCAAGCTATGTTGGATGAGTACACCACCCGCAATATCGAAGCACTGCGCAGCCTAACTGAAGATCACGGCATCGAATTAAAGCCGTGGCCACCGGAAGTGCTGGCGGCGCTGCGCGCTGCTTCGACTGAAGTGATGGCGGAGCAAGCGGCGAAGGATCCGGCGATGAAGAAGGTGCTGGAGGCCTATCAAACCTACGCCAATGGGGTGCGCAATTATCACCGAATCTCAGAAAATGCCTACGACCAAATGATTAATCAGTAGCAAAAGTGTTCGCTGCAAATTGACCCCGCCTCTCAGCGGGGTTAGTTTTTATGGGCATACGGAATTATGGAGAGAACCCAATGCCACTGTTAGACAGTTTTACCGTGGATCACACAAAGATGGAGGCACCGGCGGTTCGTGTTGCCAAATCGATGCAAACCCCCAAAGGGGATGTGATTACCGTGTTCGATCTGCGCTTTTGTTTGCCCAACGCGGAGATCTTAACGGAGCGTGGTATTCATACCCTTGAGCACCTCTTTGCTGGTTTTATGCGTGTGCACCTCAATCAGGGTGAGCAGGAGATCATCGATCTATCGCCAATGGGTTGTCGCACCGGTTTTTATATGAGCTTGATTGGCACTCCAACCGAAGCCGAAGTAGCCGCCGCGTGGCAAGCGAGCATGAAGGATGTACTGGCGGTGGAGCGACAAGAGCAGATCCCTGAGCTGAATGAATACCAGTGTGGCACCTACGAGATGCATTCCCTCGATGAAGCTAAAGCCATTGCGACCGACATCCTCGCTCGTGGCATCGGCGTCAATCGTAACGATGCGTTAGCGTTATCGGCGGAACAACTGCAACAGTTGTAATCAGTTAATCGCTTGTTCTAAGGCCTGTGATATCGATGATGTCGCGGGCCTTTTTAGGTTGTGTCGAAGCTGACTGTTAAGGCTTGCCTCAAGTCTACGACGATAACGACTAATGTGGTTTAACGTGACGATATTGCGATGATGCTAGCACCAGCACCAGCACCAGCACCAGCACCAGCACCAGCACCAGCAAGTGTTGTATCTATTCGATACATGTGCCCATCTATGCTCTGGCTTGCAGTCCAAACGAGTTCACTTAATGGTCGTATCCAACGAAAACACAGCAGCGCTAGTATTTCATTTTTTCTGTGTGGGCTAGCATGCGTTCTAACGGTGTTAAACTGAGTTAAGGTTATCGGCGATCCCGTTTTCATCATTCATAACGTCGGTAATTGTCCATTTCTATGGCGGTGTCACAGTTAAGTGTTGAGGTTTATATCAAGCCTTCGGCTCTAGCGGTTGCAGTACTCTTAAGGGGTTATGTCGCGGTGGCAACGGCACATTCCTGTATGCATTAGCGGGGAGCTTCGCCCCCTTTGGAATGCCCCCTTGCCTTAGGTCGCACTCCAAAGCGCTTCGCTGGGCTGCTCCAATGCGGCAGAAGGTCAACGGCGGTAGTGCTTAACCCCTTATATCGGCGCTCGCCTAGCCGGTGCTTTAACTGTATTAGAAACAACAACAGTTAATTGGTACACAGCCTTTTTAATCCCCCTTGCTTTAGGTCACAGTCCCCAAACGCTTCGCTGGGCTGCTCCAATACGGCAGAAGGTCAACGGCGGCAGTGCTTAACCCCTTGTATCGGCGCTCGTCTAGCCGGTGCTTTAACAGCCTTGGAAAGAACAACACTTAGTTGGTACACAGCCATTTTATAGTACGACAACTTGAGGCTGTGATGTCGCTTGTGGCAATGCGACTAAGCTCAGTCAATTAACCTACTTGGCTGACGTTTGTACAACTCCAGCTGGGATAGTGAACAGTACAAATTTCTCGTTAATGCAGCTTTTCCCAGCACTGTTTTCTTTAATTGTACTCATTCCCTAGTGATTGCTTTTAAAGGGATAAAGTCTCACAAACGATGAAAAAAGAACCATCTTGAAACTTTTGTTAATTGAAATGTGCATTTCTGTAGGTGAACCTTGTATTTTTCGTGGCTCAGATTGCTGGCTTGGGTTATGATGCGCCCGAGTCGCCGTGACGCGGGTCGCAAAAAGATAAAAAGTTTGCGCTTGAGGTGTGCAGGTGTCATCAAGGGCTTGAACCTCGTTCTCCCTTAACACTTTCCTTCCTTAATCTCCTCAGCGTACCGGCACATGGACTTCACAGCAAAGCAGTGCAAGTGAGTATGATTACAATAAATAAAGGATTGGATTTGCCCCTCGCCGGCAAACCAGAACAAGTAATTCAGGATGGCCCAACAGTCACTCGGGTTGCGATTTTAGGTGAAGAGTACATTGGCATGCGCCCCACCATGAAGGTGAAAGTGGGCGATACCGTCAAAAAAGGTCAGACGATCTTTGAAGACAAGAAAAACCCAGGGGTGTTATTTACCGCCCCAGCCAGTGGCACAGTCTCCGAAGTCAACCGTGGTGCTCAACGAGTATTGCAGTCGGTAGTTATCGACATTCAAGGGGACGATGCAGTTGCATTTGAATCCTTTGATGCAAACCAGTTAGGTCAACTTGGTCGCCAAGTCGTGCAGGACAATTTAGTTAATAGTGGTTTATGGACCGCCCTGCGAACCCGCCCATTTGATAAAATTCCTGCCGTAGGTTCCGTTCCTGCCGGAATCTTTGTTACCGCAATCGATACGAGCCCGTTAGCCGCTGATCCCAATGTTATTCTCGCTGAGAAAACCGAAGCGTTTACTCAGGGTTTGCAGGTATTGACACGTTTAACCGACGGTAAAGTGCATCTGTGCCATGGTGCGACGTCACCGTTGCCAAATGCGATTGCTGGAGTTGAGTCTCATTCGTTCGGTGGTAAACACCCAGCCGGTTTGGTGGGCACCCATATCCATCATGTGTTGCCAGTAAGTGCAACTCGCATGGTGTGGCATATCAACTACCAAGACGTTATTGCCATTGGTCAGCTGTTCACTACCGGTCAGCTGCATAGCCAACGGGTTATCTCGTTTGCTGGACCTGTCGTTAAACAACCATGTTTGGTTCGCTCTCATGTTGGTGCCGATCTGAGTCAGATCGCCAAAGGCCAATTAACCCAGTCACACGTTCGATTGGTATCTGGTTCTGCACTGCACGGCCGTACCGCCGAAGGTAAAGTGTGCTTTTTGGGCCGCTATCACCAACAGTTGACGGTACTAGAGCAGGGCGATGAGAAAGAGCTGTTTGGTTGGGTTATGCCAGGCTCAAATAAACACTCATTTACCCGTACATTCCTGTCTCATTTAAGCCCAAGCAAGCTGTTTAACATGACTACCAGTACCGGTGGTTCGAAGCGTGCCATGGTGCCAATCGGTAACTATGAGCGGGTTATTCCGTTAGACATGTTGCCAACCTTGTTATTACGAGACCTCATTGCCCGTGATACCGACGGCGCTCAGAAGCTTGGTTGTCTCGAGTTGGCTGAGGAAGATCTGGCTCTGTGTACCTATGTTTGCCCTGGCAAATACGATTACGGGGTACAGCTACGTGCGTGCCTAGATATTATCGAGAGGGAAGGCTAATGGGTTTAAAAAACTTCATTGAGCGTATTGAGCCGGACTTCGAGAAGGGCGGTAAATACGAAAAGTGGTATGCCCTATATGAAGCGGCGGCAACCATCTTGTACACCCCAGGTAGTACTACCCGTGGTGGTACTCACGTTCGCGATAACATCGATTTGAAGCGAATGATGATCACCGTGTGGTTGTGTACCTTCCCTGCCATGTTTTTCGGTATGTACAACGTCGGTCTGCAGGCGCAAGAAGCCTTGGCAGCCGGCTTTGCAAGCCCGAATGTATGGCAGGTGTCCCTGTTTGAAGCCTTAGGTGGGCAGATGGGGGCAGGTCTTGGCATCGGTGGCTTGATGTTCTATGGCGCCTGCTTCTTCCTGCCAATCTATGCGGTGACCTTCGCCGTTGGTGGTTTCTGGGAAGTGGTTTTTGCCTCAGTTCGTAAACACGAGATTAACGAAGGCTTCTTCGTAACCTCGGTGCTGTTTGCGCTAACGCTGCCAGCAACCATTCCACTGTGGCAGGTTGCCCTTGGTATCACCTTTGGTGTTGTGGTTGCCAAAGAGCTGTTCGGCGGCACCGGTCGTAACTTCCTAAACCCAGCGTTGGCGGGTCGCGCCTTCCTGTTCTTCGCCTACCCAGCGCAGATCTCCGGTGATGAAGTTTGGGTCGCTGCAGATGGCTTTTCCGGCGCTACCATGTTGAGTCAAGCGGCTTCTGGTGCGGTTGATTTCGCTAACTACGGTTGGATGCAAGCGTTCTCCGATCCGCAATGGTGGAACAGCTTTTACGGCTTCATCGGTGGCAGTGTTGGTGAAACCAGCACCTTAGCTCTGGCTATTGGTGGTTTGGTTATTATGTACACCCGCATCGCCTCATGGCGCATCGTCGGTGGTGTGATGGTCGGCATGATTGCCCTTACCAGTTTGTTTAATGCCATCGGCTCTGATAGCAACTACATGTTCAATGTGCCGTGGACGTGGCACATGGTTATGGGTGGTTTCGCCTTCGGTATGTTCTTTATGGCGACCGACCCAGTATCGGCGTCATTTACCAACCAAGGTAAATGGGCATACGGCATCTTGATTGGCGTCATGGTGGTGTTAATCCGTGTGGTTAACCCGGCGTATCCTGAAGGGATGATGCTCGCAATCCTGTTCGCCAACCTGTGGGCGCCACTGTTCGATTACTTTGTGGCACAGGCCAACATCAAGCGGAGAGAGGCACGTAATGTCTAAATCCAATGACTCTTTTGGCAAAACCGTAGGCGTAGTTTTAGGACTGTGTCTGGTGTGTTCACTGGTGGTATCCGGTACCGCAGTAGCGTTAAAGCCACAGCAGCTGCAAAACAAGCTGCAAGATAAGCAAAAGTACATTCTGGAAGCGGCTGGTATTGAAGTAGAGGGTGGCGATATCGCGACTACCTACAACAAGTACATTGAACCTCGTTTGGTTAATTTCGGCAGCGGGGATTACGTCGATGGCGTTGACCCGGTGTTGTATGACCAACGTAAAGCTGCCCGTGCCCCAGAAACTTCGACTAAACCAGCCAATGACATCGCCTCGATTAGCCGCCGTGCTAATGATGGTGTGTTGTATTTGGTCAAAGGAGAAAACGGTGATGTTGAAACCGTTATCTTGCCAATCCACGGTTATGGTCTGTGGTCAACCATGTACGGCTTCTTAGCATTAGAAAGCGATCTCAATACCATCCAAGCGTTGGTGTACTACGAACAGGGTGAAACACCTGGTCTGGGTGCCGAGGTTGAGAATCCGAAGTGGAAAGCTAAGTGGCCTGAAAAGGTAGCCTTCGATAAGGCTGGCAATGTTGCCATCAAGGTAGTTAAAGGCGGCGCTAAAGTGGGTGACATCCACGGTGTGGATGGTCTCGCAGGCGCAACACTAACCAGTAACGGCGTGACCAACAGTCTCGTATTCTGGTTGGGTGCTGAAGGGTATGGCAACTTTATTGCTAAGGCTCGCAATGGAGGTCTGAACAATGGCTAGTCAGCAGCAGTCATTAAAAGAGGTTCTGGTTGGTCCTATTTGGTCCAATAACCCAATTGCACTGCAGGTGTTGGGAGTGTGTTCTGCCTTGGCAGTAACCACACGGATGGAAACCGCTTTGGTAATGTCGTTGGCATTAACCGTGGTAACCGCTTTCTCTAACCTGTTTATCTCGATGATGCGTAACCACATTCCATCGAGCGTACGGATCATCGTGCAGATGACCATTATCGCCTCGTTGGTAATCGTAGTTGACCAAGTATTGAAGGCTTATGCCTTTGAGATTTCGAAGCAGCTCTCGGTGTTTGTTGGCTTGATCATCACCAACTGTATTGTGATGGGACGAGCGGAAGCGTACGCGATGAAGTCGCCACCACTGCCAGCCTTCGTTGATGGTATTGGCAACGGTTTAGGCTACTCGGTAATTTTGCTTACCGTTGGCTTTTTCCGTGAACTGTTAGGTAACGGAACCCTGTTTGGTATCGAGATCTTCACCAAGGTCTCTGAAGGGGGTTGGTATTACCCGAACGGTTTGATGTCATTCCCACCAAGCGCATTCTTCTTGATTGGCTTCATCATCTGGGCGATTCGCACCTGGAAGCCAGATCAAGTTGAGCCAAAGGAGTAAGGAGGCGCTATGGAACATTACATTAGCCTATTCGTACGGGCGATATTCATCGAAAACATGGCGCTGAGCTTCTTCTTGGGGATGTGTACATTCTTGGCGGTGTCTAAGAAAGTGTCCACCGCCATTGGCCTTGGCATCGCCGTGATTGTGGTGCTGACATTAGCAGTACCGGTAAACCAGCTTATCTATTCCAACATTCTTGCTCCGGGCGCATTAGCTTGGGCAGGCATGCCAGAAGCGGATTTAAGTTTCCTTAACTTTATTACCTTTATCGGTGTGATTGCGGCATTGGTACAGATTTTGGAAATGACCCTCGATAAGTACTTCCCACCGCTATACAACGCATTGGGGATCTTCCTGCCGTTGATAACCGTTAACTGTGCAATCTTTGGTGCCGTATCCTTTATGGCCAACAAAGATTACAACTTTGGTGAGTCGGTAGTGTTTGGTTTAGGTGCAGGTGTTGGTTGGGCACTAGCACTGGTGTTGCTCGCCTCGATCCGTGAAAAGATGAAGTACTCCGATGTGCCAGATGGGTTACGTGGCTTAGGTATTACCTTTGTTACCGCCGGCCTGATGGCGTTGGGCTTTATGTCCTTTTCCGGGGTGTCGCTGTAAGCGACGCTAACGTAGAGAAGTTAAAGGAATAGTCGATGGAAATTATACTCGGCGTTGCCATGTTTACCGCGATTGTGATCGCGCTGGTTTTCGTTATTTTATTTGCGAAATCCAAATTAGTACCAGACGGCGACGTAACCATCAGTATCAATGGTGATGGCGACAAAGCGATTACCACTTCGCCTGGCGATAAGCTGTTGGGCGCACTGGCGGGCAATGGCATCTTCATCTCATCTGCCTGTGGTGGTGGTGGTTCATGTGGTCAGTGTCGCGTTAAAGTGCACTCAGGTGGTGGCGATATTTTGCCAACAGAAACCAGCCACGTGAACAAGCGTGAAGCCCGTGAAGGCTGTCGTTTGGCCTGTCAGGTAGCGGTTAAGCAAGACATGGATATCGAACTGCCAGAAGAGGTGTTCGGCGTTAAGCAGTGGGAGTGCGAGGTTATCTCTAACGATAACAAAGCCACCTTTATTAAAGAGCTTAAGCTTGGCATCCCAGATGGCGAATCAGTGCCTTTCCGTGCTGGTGGTTACATCCAAATCGAAGCCCCTGCACACCATGTTAAGTACGCCGATTTTGACGTACCGAAAGAGTATCGTGGCGATTGGGAACATTTCGGCTTCTTCAAGCTGGAGTCTAAAGTTGATGAGCCAACCTTGCGTGCTTACTCAATGGCAAACTACCCAGAAGAGGAAGGAATCATCATGTTGAACGTGCGGATCGCCTCGCCGCCGCCGCGCAACCTTGAGCTGCCACCGGGTAAGATGTCGTCGTACATCTGGAGCCTAAAAGCGGGTGATAAGGTGATGATCTCCGGTCCATACGGTGAGTTCTTTGCCAAAGACACTGAAGCGGAGATGGTGTTTGTCGGTGGTGGTGCTGGTATGGCTCCAATGCGTTCACATATATTTGACCAGCTTAAGCGTCTTAACTCTAAGCGTAAGATCTCATTTTGGTACGGTGCACGTTCTGAACGTGAGATGTTCTATGTTGAAGATTTTGATGGCCTTGCGGCTGGAAATGACAACTTTGAATGGCACGTGGCGCTTTCCGACCCTCAGCCAGAGGATAACTGGGAAGGTTACACCGGCTTTATTCATAACGTCTTGTTTGAAGAGTATCTGAAGAATCACGAAGCCCCAGAGGATTGTGAATTCTACATGTGTGGTCCACCGATGATGAACGCGGCTGTGATTAACATGCTGAAAGAATTAGGTGTTGAAGACGAAAACATTATGTTAGATGATTTCGGTGGATAAGACCTAACTCATACGGATATTGATGACATATCAAAACGTTACCAAATGGCTGGCCTTAATCGGGCTGGCCATTTTTGTTTCAGGCTGCACCCCATCAGCACAAGTGGTGAAGATTGAAGGAAGTACCATGGGCACCAGCTATCACATTAGCTGGGTTGGCGATGCGGCACAGGCACAGCAACTGCAAACAAAGATCGATGACCGTTTAGTAGCGGTGAATCAGTCGATGTCACATTGGCAGCCGGATTCGTTGATTAGCCGATTTAATCATTACGACAGTACCGAGCCGATGACCATCGATCATGACTTTGCGACGGTGATGGCTGAGTCGATCTGGTTAGCGGAGCAAACCGAGCGAGCACTGGATGTCACCATCGCACCAATTATCGATTTGTGGGGGTTTGGCCCTCAAGGGCAGGTAGAGCAAGCTCCAAGTCCTCGCGAGATTGCCATGGCGCAGGCGCTCTCTGGCATCAATAAAGTTAGCCTTAATGATCTCGCCTTGAGCAAGAGTGAGCCGTTATTAACTCTTAATCTATCAGCTATCGCTAAAGGTTTTGGGGTTGATGTTGTGGCCGATCTGCTCGAGCAACATCAGATCGGCAGTTATATGGTGGAGATTGGCGGTGAGTTACGTCTGCGCGGTACGAAGCCGGCAGGCAAGCCGTGGCGGATTGCGATTGAACGACCAGATCCCGCTGGTCGAGAGCTATTTCAAGTGATTGAACCGGGTAACATGGCAGTGGCGACATCGGGTGACTATCGCAACTTTTTTGAAGAAAATGGGACCCGTTTTTCTCACCTAATTGATCCACGCAGCGGTGCACCGATCACCAATCGTTTGGCTTCGGTTACCGTCCTTAGCCCCTCTTGCATGCGAGCTGATGGCTTTGCTACTGCATTTAGCATTATGGGTACTGAAGCCAGTTTGGCTTACGCCAATGAGCATAAGATGCCAGTAATGCTGATTGAAAAGAGCATTAGTGGGCAATTCAATACCTTTTATTCAGACGCTTTTAAAACCTATGTTAATGACAGTGAAACCGCTCAATAAAACGATTTGCTGCTGATGAATTGACCGTTTTAATTGGTGTTAGCGGTTGTGGTTGTCAGGATAGGTGACTCGCTTCACAGATCGCTAATGAATGTTATTCTAAGCGGTACTTGTTAAGGTTAGCGACAGCGTATCATTGCCTCGATCCTACGCAGTGAGAACGTGTGAATGAAGAAACTAATGCCGCTGTACCATTTGATTGCGACTGAGTCGTCAGCGGAAGATACCTTTAGAGCGGCCACCAGCTGGTTGTTTGCGCAATACCCGAAACTGTCACGTCTATGCGTGGCCTCGGTCGAAGGGGACGAGGTTTACAGTTTCTTTGTGCATGACCGGCTTGCCGGCTCTGATGACGATATCTTTTATCAGAGCCGTTTATCGGTGTCGCGAGCATTGGCGGAAATTGCGCAAGGAGATGGCTTCGAGTGCATTAACGATCTCCAGCCGTTAGCGCAACATCATAGTCAACTGAACAAGCTGTATCAGCGTGGCCACCGCAGCAGCTTTACCTTTGCGATTAAGGCCAACCAACAGTTGATTGGCTATCTGTTTCTGAACAGTGATCAGCTCGCTGCGTTTGAGCAAAGCCATCACCTTGATGAGTATTTGCAGATCGCGCAGCTGCTGACTCAGGTAAAGATCTATCTTTACCGCCGAATTACCATGCTCCGTTCCGGCTTGGGGTTAACCCTCAAGATGGGCCATGCTCGCGACCCTGAAACCGAAGCGCACCTCGAGCGCATGAGCGCCTATAGCGTACTTATTGCCAGCCACATGGCCCAGCAACAGTTGCTCAATAATACCGATGTGGTTACAGTGCGCCGTTATGCTCGTTACCACGATATTGGCAAGTATCAGATTCAAGACGATATCTTATTTAGCACCGAACGCTTTACTCCAGAGCAACGGGCGATTATGAATCAACACTGTCAGTATGGCGTGGATATTATTAATCATGTCGAACTGGGCATGGGGGTCGATGATCTCAATATGCTGCGCCGACTTAAGAACATCATTCTGCACCACCACGAACGATTTGACGGCAAAGGTTACCCCCATGGTCTCAAGGGCAAAGAGATCCCGATTGAAGCCCGAATCGTTACCGTTGCCGATGTATTCGACGCGCTATTGAGTGATCGCAAATACAAAGGTGCATGGCCCTTTAATAGTGCTTGTCAGTTCCTTAAAGACAACAGCGGTACCATGTTTGACCCGGATTGCGTTGACGCTTTGCTTGCGCAATTGGATGAGGTTGATGCCATCCGTGAACGTTATGTCGATGAGCTGGAGTAACAGCGTTAGCCACTTTGATTGATGACAGCTTTGGCAGCCACTGTTATAGTAACTGTGTTTTTATACAGGTATGGTGACGTGGCTCGAAAGATAATTCATGTAGACATGGACTGCTTCTACGCTGCGGTAGAGGTAAGAGACCATCCAGAATTGGCAGGTAAACCAGTAGCCGTCGGCGGCCCTGCTGGTGGCCGAGGGGTGCTCTCAACCTGTAATTATCAAGCTCGTGAATTCGGGGTGCGCAGTGCTATGCCCAGTGGTGAAGCGCTCCGCCGTTGCCCTAACTTAATTATTGTTCCCGGCCGAATGCAGGTCTATCAACAAATCTCGCAGCAGATCCGCGCTATTTTTGCCAAATACACTGATCTGATTGAACCTCTTTCCCTTGATGAGGCATTTTTAGATGTATCGGACTGCACTTTACACCGTGGCAGCGCGACCCTCATTGCCAAGCAGATCCGCGCCGAGATTCTTGCCGCTACAGGGCTAACCGCCTCGGCAGGCATAGCCAACTGTAAGTTTATCGCCAAGATCGCCTCCGATGAAAACAAACCCAATGGCCAGTTTGTTGTGCTGCCCAGCGAAACGGAGGCCTTCGCAGCGCAATTGCCACTTCGAAAGATCCCTGGCGTTGGCCCTAAAACGGCAGAAAGATTAACCGCTCGAGGGCTTAATGTCGGTGCTGATGTACTTAAGCACCAACCGGAGCAACTAGCGCAATGGCTTGGTAAGTTTGGTCCGGTACTGCACCAACGAGCCCAAGGCATCGATAACCGCGCAGTAGTCAGTCATCGCGAGCGTAAATCGGTCGGAGTAGAAACTACCCTGTTTGAAGATCTTGGCAGTGAAACCGAGTGCCTGCATGAGCTGCACAAGTTGTTACCAAAGCTCAGTCAGCGGTTAGGCACCAAGCGCTTTAAGGGGCTTAATTTGAAGCTTAAATTCAGTGATTTTCAACAAACCACTGTTTCTTGCCAAGCACACCAATTAGAAGAGAACACCTTACGTGCCTTATTGCATACTGGTTATCAGCGCGGTGAGGGGAGAGGAGTCCGGTTGGTGGGGATCAGTGTGACACTGGACGATGCCAAGACGCAGCAATTAAGTTTATTGATGTAGCTTGATCGTGCACAGCTCTATTGCTGAAACAACAACACCGCATCAATCATCTCAGCGAGTAATGCGGTGTTATTTTTGCTGTTCGAAGTAATGCGGCTAGCTATTATTCACCGTAGTTTTCGAACATCTTTTCGACGACGTAGCTGATGCGCTCATCTTCCTGAGCGGCGTTATTGCCTTCTTGAATCGCAGCGGATGCGGTTCCTACCCAGACAGCCTTGCGAGTTTTCATATCGATAAGGGCGATAACTAGTCCGCCTTTAGGTACATTTTTTAGCTCATCAATATTTTTGGTATCGTCGTGGACGGTTTCGGTGTGCAGCATGTCGACACCGATGCTGTATACAACACCCAGCTCAGCTGCGAATTTATTCTCTTTCAAACCACGTTCACGTAACTCTTTGTTGATCAGAAAACGCAGTTCGGAATCTAAATCATAGTTACGTTTTTTCCATTGTTTGTTGTAGTCGTGCAAAGCCGTTTTACCCAGTACCCACTTATAGCTTGAGTAGGATGCCAAGTTCGCATCCTGCGCCGTGGCAGACTTGGTTTTGATATCTTGATGTAAGCTGGTTGAAGCACAACCTGACAATGCAACTGCACCGATGAGTAATACCGCTTTTATTAGATTTTTCATACATTCCTCAATATAAGTGCTTGTTAACTTCATGCTTATTTAAGGGTATATGGAGGTTGCTATGCAACAATTATTTAACTGTTTTGTAAACTTCGAAGTTTTGTTCAGCTTGGCAACAGCAATGCCTCGGTGATAACGCACGAATCTTATTAATTCGACGAGTTTGTTCTTGTTCAATTTAAGGTGAAAAGGCGCTATTACATAGGCAACTTATGTTGTTGCTGTCCTGATTTGTAATAGGATATCGATACATTGCACTGTTTGATTACTTAGGAATATAACGATGGCTTTTCAACTGGCTCTTACCGAGATTGGTGAATTGGCGTTTGCACTGCATTCAGCTCCAGGCCTCGATGGCGCTATCGCCGCTGATATAGCGCTGCTAAAGCAAGCTGGTGTCGGTGTGGTGGTAACTACCTTGACCAGCGAAGAACTGCATCGGTTTCAACTGACCGCCTTAGGCAGCACCGTCCAAAATGCAGATATGGTATGGCTGCACTTACCCGTAGTTGATAAGTCTCTGCCGGCGGAAAGGTTTGCAGCGGGTTGGGCTGATGCATTAGAGCAGTTGCAACAAAGCGCTGCCGCGGGCGAACGGATCTCGGTACATTGTCGTGGTGGTACTGGCCGCACGGGGCTCGTAGCTGCCAAGATCGCGTTAGCATTGGATGCTGAGTTTGATGCCACCGTTGCCGCCATTCGTGCGGCTCGTCCGGGGGCATTAAGCGCTGAGGCTCAGTTGACTTACCTTAAAGGTTAAGGCTGACTATAGAGCAGTTAATAAGGGGCTATGGCCCCTTTTGTCGGCTGTGTACCAATTAACTATTGTTGTTGCCAATGCAGTTAAAGTACCGGCTAGGCGAGTTTTGATACAAGGGGAAAGCACTACCGCCGTTGATCTTTTGCCACATTGGAGCAGTCCAGCGAAGCGTTTTGGACTACGACCTAAGGCAAGGGGGATAGCAAAGGGGGCGAAGTTTCCCCTAATGTATACAAGAATGTGCTGTCGCCGCAGCGACATCGTCCCCTAAAAGCAGCGCAATCGGTGAAGCCGAAGGCTTAAGATAAACTTCAACAGCTAACTACGACACAGCCCTTTTGTTTGGCACTGTCGTTTAGTCTTACCCGACTGGAGCCCTCTCATCGCTTCACTGGCTCTACTGATGACGCATTAATTAGTAAATGGTAACTTTATTACCAAAGGTGGTGATTCGTCTAAACTTTGGCCAAATTCAATTGTTTGCTCATACTTAAAACGTTTACTGTGACTGTCATACTTTTATCTCTTTCCTGCCAAAAGGCTGCCCATGAGCCCAATTGCCAACCAACTCGAGCTAACCCGTAAAGAACTGCTGGATATGGGGCTGCGCGGCAACCCGCTGCTGAGCTTTCGCCATAGCTCGGCGCGTACGCTTGAGGTTATCGATGAAAAGTCGTTAGAGCTGTTCCACACCTTGGTGACGCAGGGGAAAAACATGGGGTTTGCACCGCTGCCGAGCGCACTGACACCAGAGGAGGATAAACCTACTCCAACAGCGGCGGCGGTGGCTGACTATCTGCAGCAACAGAAGGGCGAGCAACGTCATCAAGACAGCTTAATGCAGACCAGATTCCAACCGGATATCCTCGATCGCAAGCTGCTCAAAATCGAAACCGAAGCCAAGACCTTTATTGAGGAGCAGGGCATCGATATCCTCTACATTGGCTTGGGTTTTGTCCATTGGTATGAAGACGATAACAGCGATAAAGTCCGCCGAGCACCGCTGTTGTTGGTGCCGGTTGAGCTCAGTCGAGGCAGTGCCGCTGAACGATTTAAGTTGACCTATACCGGCGCTGAACTGGGACCCAATCTAACCCTTGGGGCCAAGCTGCGGCAGGATTTTGGGATAGAGTTACCAAGCTTCGATAGCCTGGAAGAAGCTACTGAGCTGTTTCATTACTTTGTTGAGGTGTCGCAAGCTATTGCCATCCAACCACGATGGCAACTGGTGCAAGATGAAGTAGCGCTGGGTTTCTTTTCGTTTGGTAAGTTCCAGATGTATCAAGATCTGGACGACAGCAATTGGCCCGAAGGAAAACAGGCGGCGCAATCAACGGTACTACAGCAACTGTTTGGCGAAGGCTTCCCCCATGCAGAGCAGTATCAAGCGGATCATCAGGACAATGAGCAACCCCTGCCTCTAGCACGGCACGAACAACTTCATTTGGTGAAAGACTCCGACTCAAGCCAAACCGCGGCGGTGGAAATGGTGCGCTCTGGCAGCAGCATGGTGATCCAAGGCCCCCCCGGTACTGGTAAGTCGCAAACCATTACTAATATCATTGCTCAGGCGATTTCGGACAACAAAACCGTGTTGTTTGTCTCGGAGAAGATGGCCGCACTTGAGGTGGTAAAGCGTCGCCTAGATGACACCCATTTAGGAGATGCGGTGCTTGAGTTGCATTCCCATAAAAGCAATAAGAAAAGTGTACTTGGCTCGTTGGCGCAAACCTTAACCCAAGGTCAGCCACAGATCCCAGAACGTCACAATGAGTTGAAACGATTACAGCAGGTACGTAGCCAGTTAGATGAGTACTGTCAGCAGGTGAACCTGCCCGTACTCGATAGCGGTGTGAGCTATATCGAAGCTTTGGGACGTTCGTTAAAGGTTAGCGAGTTGGCTTCCGGTCGAGTGCTGCCCGAGTTCGACTTTGGGTTAATGAAGCGGTGGAGTAAAAGCCAATACCTTGAGCAACTGGCGGCGGTAAAGCGGCTGGTTACGCTACTCACCCAACTGGGTGTACCAGCCGACGGGCCCTTTGCCGCAACGCAATTGCGGAACTACTCACCAGTAGAGCAGGAGAAAGTTACCGCGCTGCTTAGCCACGCACAGGGCAATCTCAATGCTACCATGGCAGTTGCCGAGCAGTTAGCTAATGGCATGAGTTTGCCGGTACCGCACCAACTGTCTGATTGTCATGCATTGATGGCTGCTGCCAAACGTGCACTGAAGGCTCCGGATCTCGATGGCATTAATCTCAGCACCGAGCAATGGCAGCTACATCGTGAAGAGATTGAGCAACTCATTGGTGCTGGTAAACAATTAGCTGAGCTTAGGGTCAAACATCAACAACGTTTTATCGATGCCGCTTGGCAACAACAGTTACTGCCATTACGTACTGTCCTTGCTGCTAAAGGCAGCAGCTGGTTTCGTTGGTTCTCTGGTGATTACCGCGCCGCCAAAAATCAGCTAGCGGGAATGTTAACCGGCCCGCTTAGTGGGAAACCCAGTCAGTGGTTGGGTTGGATTGATGACCTAATGGCCTACCAACAAGCACAGCAACAATTTGAGCAACTACAAGCGTTGGCGCAGCGTTTGTTTGGCAGTCAATGGCAAGGGCAGCAAAGCGATTGGAGCACGCTAACGAAACTGAGCGAGTGGATTGTTGAAACCTTCCGGCAGATAGGCGCCGGAGCTATTCCCGCAGGGTTGATGCCGTTTCTTACTGGCGGTAATGATCTCAGTGCCTATCAACCGTTGCTCGATAGCATGGAGCAGCAATGCCAGCAATTTGCTGCACCATTTCAGCAACTGCTGCAACGGCTGCAACTGTCGGCTGAGGCGTTGGATTTTGATGCTACTTTTGGTGAACTCGCCGATCGCATCAACCAGTTCGGTGATCACAGCGACAGCCTCTATCAGATGACCACCTTCAACCGTATGCGCGATGAGTTCGCGGCGGCAGAGCTGGCGGTCGTCACCGACGTAGCCTTTAGCTGGCAAGGTGAGCCCGAGACCATTGCTCTAGGGTTGCAGAAAAGCTATTTCTCAGGCTTGGTAAACACCGCTTATGAGCAGCGACAAGCGATCAATCACTTCGATCGCAACGCCCATGAGCAAGTACTGGCTGAATTCCGTCGATTGGACTCCGCATTATTTAGCTTTGCCCAAGAACACCTAGTCAACGAGCTCTATCAGCGCCTGCCAGCGTCACACGCCAAAGGAGAGGTCGAAACTATTCGACGTGAGATGAATAAAAAGCGGCGGCAGATGCCGATCCGCCGTTTGTTGGATAGGGCGGGGCGAGCAGTTCAGCAGATTAAGCCGGTGTTTATGATGAGCCCAATGTCGATAGCAACCTACCTCAAGCCCGGTGCGGTTGAGTTTGATCTGGTGGTGTTCGATGAAGCCTCACAGGTGAAGGTTGCTGATGCCCTTGGTGCCATTCGTCGTGGCAAACAGGTCGTGGTGGTGGGGGACACTAAACAGATGCCACCTACCGACTTCTTTGGTCAAGGATTTGATAGCGGTGACGAGGACGAGGGCGATAACCTTACTGCCGATATCGAATCGATTCTTGGCCTATTTTTGGCTCAAGGAGCGCCAGAGTCGATGCTGCGTTGGCACTATCGCTCCCGTCACGAGTCACTGATTGCGGTGTCGAACCAAGAGTTCTATGACAACAAACTGATGGTATTCCCAAGCCCCGGCGTCAACCCCAACGCCTCTGGCTTAAGCCATAACCATCTGCCTGATTGCCCCTACGATCGCGGCGGTTCACGTACCAACCCGCAGGAAGCACAGGCGGTGGTTGAGGCGGTCTTGCACCATGCCCGCACCAAGCCGCAGCTCACCCTTGGTGTGGTGGCGTTTAGCGTGGCTCAACGTGATGCCATTTTGAACCTTCTCGACCAAGCTCGGCGCAGTGCCCCAGAGTGCGAAACCTTCTTTGCTGACAATCCAGAAAATGAGCTGTTCTTTGTTAAAAACCTCGAGAATGTGCAGGGGGATGAACGGGACGTGATCTTTATTAGCCTTGGTTACGGCCGCACTAATGCCGGTAATATGAGTATGAACTTTGGCCCACTTAACCGTGATGGTGGCGAGCGACGTTTAAACGTATTGATCTCGCGGGCACGGCAAGCGATGAATGTATTCTCTAACTTTACCGCCGACGATCTTAAAACCGACAGCAGCAGCCCTTTTGGTATCCGCGCGCTCAAAAATTTCCTGCATTACGCCAATACAGGGGTGTTAGTTGAGCGGGAAGAGACTGGCAAAGCACCGGACTCACCCTTTGAAGAACAAGTTATCAGCGCTATCCGTGGCTTAGGCTATGAGATTGAACCTCAGGTTGGATGCTCTGGTTTCTATATCGATATTGCTGTGCGCGACCCAGCTAAACCCGGCCGTTATATCTTAGCGGTAGAGTGTGATGGTGCGACCTATCACGGCTCCCGTGAAGCGCGAGATCGAGATCGGATCCGGCAAGCGGTACTGGCAGGGCTCGGCTGGCGCTTCCACCGGATCTGGAGTACCGATTGGTTCCGCAATGCCCATAAGCAAACCGTCAAACTGCAGCAGTCAATTGAGCAAGCTGTTGCTTATTATGGCGCCCTTGATAACGACCAAACTCAGGCCGCGGCGATAGAACCAATATTGGCGACGGTCAAACCGCAACAGCCCGAGCCAATCAAAGCGGACGTGACTCGGGTAGCGGTTGATCCAAACAGCGATAGCAGCATTCATTATAAATCGGTTGGTGGCGATGACTTAGCGCGTTTCCCTCAGCCGGACTTGTACGACGCGGATAGCGAACAGCTCGGGCAAGCGCTCCTAACGGTGGTGCAAACTGAAGGGCCGTTGCACATCAAACGTCTGCTGCAGGTAACCTGTGATGCTTACGGTCTTGGGCGTGCTGGCGCTAAGATCCAGCGCACGGTGGAAGCGGCACTGCGGACCGTCGGCAATCAGATTCGTTGTGAAGGGCACTTCTTACAGCTGCCAGAACAACCGATTGCAGTGCGCAATCGCGCCAAACTTGAAAGCAATGAACGCAAGTTTGAATGGGTAGCTCCAGCGGAGATTCAGCAAGCGCTACTGATGGCAGTTGAGAGTAGCCATAGCCTTAATGATGAAGATGCCATAGCCACCGTGGTTGAACTGCTTGGCTTTGGCCGTGCTACCGCTAAGGTGAAAGCACAGGTGCAGATTGAACTCGATGCACTGCTTCAGTCACACCAACTGAAACGTGATGGCATGGATTTGCTGATTGGTTGATTCTGCTTTACCAGCATTACCTAGTCAAAATGCCAAGGTTATCCTTGGCATTTTGACGCTATGTAGCAGGTAATTGTTGTTTTCAATTCGGTTAAAACAGCGGCTAGGTGGAGGCCAGACAAAAACAATAGCGCACCATTGCCTTGGTAGTCCCAGTGCTTTAGGTACGGTAACCACCAAGGCATAACCCAGTTAAAGCAATATGGTTGCTATCGCCGTAGCCTCAACAGCTAATCCCAATAGTTATTCGCAACAGAAGCTATTGTTGGGCTGTGTCATAGTTAAGTGTTGAGGTTTATATCAAGCCTTCGGCCCGATTTCGATGCTTTAGGGGAGGATGTCGCGGTGGCGACAGCACATTCTTGTATGCATTAGGAGGGAGCTTTGCCCCCTTTGGAATCCCCCTTTGCCTTAGGTCGCACTCCAAAACGCTTCGCTGAACTGCTCCGATGCGGCAGAAAATCAACGGCGGTAGTGTTTACCCTTGTATCGCGACTCGCCTAGCCAGTGCTTTAACAGCATTGGAATGAACAACACTTAGTTGGTACACAGCCTATTGTTGTGCCTAGTGCTGCAGCGTGGCTATTCGAAATAGCGTTTTAAAATAAGGCTATTAATCGAACAAATAGATCGTAATCGAATTTACCTATTGTTGCTATAGATCATAATCGTTTTGTTGTTTTGTTTCGGCGGGGCATTATAGCTCCATCAACACGACATAGTGTGCAACGAAAACAAAACTTTAGAAGGGACAAACCGATGATCAACACTCAAATTAAGCCATTCTCCGCTACCGCTTTCAAGCAGGGCGAATTTGTCGATATCACTGAGCAAGACGTTAAAGGCAAGTGGTCAGTGTTCTTTTTCTACCCTGCGGATTTCACCTTTGTATGTCCTACTGAGCTTGGCGACTTGGCCGACCACTATCAAGAGCTGCAGAGCCGCGGCGTAGAGGTTTACTCAGTATCCACTGATACTCATTTCACTCATAAAGCGTGGCACGATTCGTCTGACACCATCGGTAAGATCAACTACTTCATGGTTGGCGATCAGACTGGCACCATCACTAACAACTTTAACGTGATGCGTGAAGGCCAAGGTCTAGCAGACCGCGCGACCTTCCTCGTAGACCCAGAAGGCGTTATCCAAGCGATGGAGATCACCGCTGAAGGCATTGGCCGAAACGCTGAAGATCTGATGCGCAAGGTGAAAGCAGCCCAGTACGTTGCTAATAACCCAGGTGAAGTATGCCCAGCAGCATGGAAAGAGGGTGAAGAAACTCTGGCGCCATCACTGGATCTAGTTGGCAAAATCTAATTAAGCCAACGCGCTTGAAAGCGCACAAGGAACCGTAACGATTCCGTAAGCATACTCTAGCCCTAACGCTCATGTGGCTGGGGTATGCGCCCCTTTTTATATCGACCAATTTACTCTTTTTTCTTATTTGCTTTGCGCATTGCCGCAATCCGTATCTCAATTTGCAATAGGTGCTCCAATGTTAGATCAAGCCATGAAGCAGCAACTTAAAACCTACCTCGGCAACGTAAAAAACAGTGTAGTTTTGCGTTTGTGTCTTGATGACAGCGACACTGCAACTAAGCTGGAGTCGTTAGCTAGCGATATCGCTTCGTTGAGCAGCCATATTGAGGTTGTGCGCGACAATGATGCCAGTCAGCGCCAACCGATGATGTTGGTTGAGAACCCAGATAAGGGCACCTCAATTGGCTTTGCTGGGCTGCCGATGGGACACGAATTTACCTCGCTGGTGCTGGCACTGCTCCACAGTGGCGGTCATCCCATTAAGTTGGATGAGGACACTATTGCCCAGATTGCTGAGCTTAATGTGCCATTAGAGGTGGAGATCTTTATCTCACTCTCCTGTCAGAACTGTCCAGAGGTCGTACAGGCATTCAATATGATGGCGGCAATTAATCCATTGGTGAAAACCACTATGATTGACGGTGCCGCTTTCCAAGGTGAAGTCAAAGCGCGCGATATCATGGCAGTACCAAGCGTATTCATTAACGGGGAGTTGTTCGGCCAAGGACGGATGTCATTAGCGGAGATCCTCAATAAAGTCGACACCGGCGCCGCTAAGAGGAAAGCCGCTCAGTTGAATCAACAAGCGCCATTTGACGTGTTAGTGGTTGGTGGTGGTCCTGCTGGTTCTTCTGCTGCTATCTACGCCGCGCGTAAAGGCATTCGTACCGGGGTGGTGGCCGAGCGCTTTGGTGGTCAGGTGCAAGATACCATGGCCATTGAGAACTTTATCTCAATAAAAGCCACTACCGGACCGAAGCTGGTGGCAAGCCTAGAAGAGCACGTTAAAGAGTACGGTGTTGAAGTGATTACCGAACAACGCGCCGCTAACATTATCGGCGCAGAAGAGACTGCCGATGGTTACATTCACGTCGAGTTAGAAAGCGGTGCAGTCCTAAAATCCCGCAGTGTGATCACCAGTACTGGGGCACGCTGGCGCGAGATGAATGTACTGGGTGAACAGGAGTATCGTAACAAGGGGGTGGCTTACTGCCCGCACTGCGATGGTCCACTATTTAAAGGCAAGCGAACTGCCGTAATTGGTGGCGGTAACTCTGGCATTGAAGCGGCTCTCGACTTAGCTGGTATCGTTGAGCACGTCACCGTCTTGGAGTTTGCAGATACCTTGCGTGCCGACAAAGTACTTATCGACAAAGCGCAGGCTACAGCCAACATCGACATTATCACCATGGCTCAAACCACAGAAGTGCTGGGCGATGGCAACCGCGTTACCGCTCTTGAGTATAAGGATCGCAACAGCGGCGAGGTTAAGCAGATTGAGTTGGCAGGGATTTTTGTGCAAATTGGCTTGGTGCCAAACAGTGAGTGGTTGAAGGAGTCAAAGGTCGCCCTGTCTGGCCGTGGTGAGATTGAGATTGATGGCCACGGTGCTACAAGTTTAAGCGGAGTTTTTGCCGCCGGGGACGTTACCACAGTGCCGTACAAGCAGATTATTATCGCTATGGGTGAAGGCGCCAAAGCCAGCTTAGGAGCCTTTGATTACCTAATCCGTACTCCGGCGCCAACAGAGCAATCTGCAGCAGCGTAGCTACTATACCGATTCGACTTGTCGCCGCCCAACAGGGCGGCGTTTTTGTGTCTACTGGTTTTGATAATCGGTTGGATTTAGCGTGGCTTGGTTAGCGGGCTAACGGCCGTAGCTAAATGTAAAATCATGTAAATCAGAGCTCGAATTGAGGTCGCGTTAACCCAGTGTTAACCCCCTCGCTAATTATGATGGCAGCACTTGAAATGATAGTGAGTCGTCCATCATGACCTACCAACTCACCGCTGTGGCACTAATCCTGTTGTTACTTAGCGGTTGTCAAAGCTTCAGCGCCGATGATCACCGCGAGGCGATCGAACAAGCGCAAGCCCAATTGCCAGCGTGGCAAAGCCAGAATGACTCGGCGCAAACGGCTACCGAGTTATCGCAGCTATTAAGCGATCCTCAATTAGATCAGCTGATTGCGGCGTCCCAAGCTGCCAACCCGAGTTTGCAGCAAACCCTGTTGTCACTGCAGATAGCCTATGCGCAACAGCAGCTTACGCGCGGCGATAGGTTGCCCAGCGTCGATTTGGGCTTAGCTACCAGTGACGGCGAAGATGGCAGCAGCAACAGCGCTGAGCTAAGTGTCAGTTGGGAACTGGATCTGTGGCGCAAGCTGGCGGACGCGGACAGTGCTGCCAAGATGGATCTTGCAAGCAACGAAGCGAGCTGGCAGCAAGCGCAAGACCTGTTGGTAGCCAATGTGATGCGCGGTTATCTCAATTACGCTCAGCAGCAGCAATTGGTCGTGCTGGAGCAGCAGCGGTTGCAGCTGTTACAAAGCAATGAGGCGGTTATCCTAGAGCGCTACCGCGTTGGTTTAGGTGACTTGGAAGCGTTAGATAACGCTAAAACCAGCACCGCCACCACCCAAGCCACTATTGCGCTGTATCAACAACAGTTGGCCAACAGCATCCGCACCTTGCAACAGCTCACCGGCGATAGCGAGCTGAGCGTGGCAGGTACCAGCACTTACCCGCACGTGAGCCAACCATTAGCCACCTTACCAATTCAGGATCTAAGCCGTCGTCCCGACTTGCAAGCGGCGTACTTCAATACTCAATCGGCCTACTACAGCAGCAAGGTGGCATATAAATCGATGCTGCCAAGCATTAGCCTACAAGCGGCACTGACCGACAGCGCCAATTCCATGCAGGATGCACTGTTTACCAGCCCAGCGTGGAGCCTATTAGGTCAGCTTACGGCTCCCTTGTATCAAGGGGGGCAACTTAAAGCACAGGCTGAAATCGCTGAATTGGAATCCGCCCAAAGTTACTGGGCCTACCGTGAAATATTGCTGGCAGCGGTGTTGGAAGTTGATGAAGCCATCGACAACGAACGTAACCTTAGTGCGCAGATCGCTCATCTCGATACTGCCGTGCGAAGCGCGACTCGCAGCAGCGATAGTTATCTCAAAAAATACCGTCAGGGTCTGGTTGATATCGTTGATTTATTGAGCGTGCAACAACAGCAGTTTGATGTTGAAAGTCAGCAGATCCAAGCCACTTATAATCACCTCGTTAACCGCATCGATCTGGGCCTCGCGCTAGGTCTAGGAGTAAACCAATGAAACTGAAACTTTTGCCTATCGCCGTTACTATAGCCTGTGGTGTAGCACTGTTTAGTGCGGTGGCATACAACGGTTTTCAGATGGAAAATCATCAACAGCAACGAGCCCCTAAGCCAGTAGTGGTTGCGCCCAGTGTTGCAGTATCAGTAGTTAGCGCCGACAGCTATACCTCCGTCGTACAAGGCTACGGCGAAGCGCTGCCGCAATATCAATTAACTCTAACTGCCCAAAGTAGCGGGCAAGTTTTGACCTTGGCGGATGCCTTTGCCAGCGGTAATCAGGTTAAAGCGGGGCAGTTGCTGGCTAAGGTGGAAGACAGCAATTACCAGCAAGCGGTGAGCGATGCCAACAAGGCGGTAGCGGATGCCAAGTTGGCACTGTTAGAGGAGCAGCGCCAAGGCGATCAAGCAAGAAAAGATTGGCAACACTCTGGGCTTGAGGGCGAACCTGACTCCCCATTGGTGTTGCGTCAGCCACAGTTAGCCGCGGCGGAAGCAACCCTAGAACAAGCGCTACGACAGCTGGCTAGCGCTAAGGTGGATCTGGCTAATACCGAGATCCGCGCTCCATTCGATGCGGTTATCGTTAGCCGCGATATACAACTTGGTAGCTACCTGCAACAAGGCAACAGCGTGGCGATGCTATACAGCACCGACGTTGCCGAAATCCGCGTCCCGTTGTCACAGGTACAGTGGCAGGCATTAGGGCAGTTGCAATTAGGGCCGGAGCATAAGGTGGCGCTTAGTAGTAGCGATGGTCATGAGCAGTGGCAGGGTTATGCCGCCCGGATTGAACAACATCTTAATAGCAGTGATCGTCAGCGCTCTTTAGTGGTTGCTGTCGATGAGCCATTAGCACTGGCATCGCCATTACACGCTGGTACCTTCGTTACCGCCACTATTACTGGGCAAGAGCGCAGCAACCTGTGGCAGCTGCCTACAACCGCAATCTCCCAAGATGACGCCATTTGGATGGTGACTGACGCGCAAACCATTGTGCCGCAAGCGGCCGAGGTGGTGTTTGCTGATCAAAGCTGGGTGTATTTGACACCATCTACCGTGGACGGCACTGCGCAGATCGTACAGCGTCCGCTGAATAATTACCTCAGCGGCATGCGGATTAATGCCGTCAGCGACTCGGAACAGGAGCAGCAGTAATGACTGAAGGCCATAACGATTCAACCCCAAGTAGGCCAGCTCCGGTGGGCCCGAAGCCAAACGGTTTGATCTCTTGGTTTGCCGCTAACTCCGTCGCGGCCAACCTATTGTTGGTCGGTGTGCTGGTACTTGGACTGTTGACTGTCGGTGATATCCGTAAAGAGGCGTTTCCGTCGCTTGAACCAAGCCGGGTAACGGTATCGGTTACTTACGACAGCGGTGACGCTCAGCAAGCAGAAGAAGGCATTGCCATCAAGATTGAGGATGCTATCGAATCGGTTGCGGGGATCAAGCGGATCACCTCAACCTCTAATGCCAGTGGTAGTACGGTCGTGATTGAGAAAACCTCGAGCTACGACCTTGATCTGTTGATGGATGACGTCAAGACCAAGGTCGATGCCATCTACAACTTCCCTGCGGATGCCGAGAATGCGGTAATCGAGAAAGCGACCCGTCAGGACCACGCGATTACGGTGCAACTGTATGGCGACTCTGATCGTCGTACTCTGCAGGCGTTGGCGGAAGAGTTAAAGATCGATCTGTTAGCTAAAAACGGCATCAGTGAAGTGGAGTTTCAGGGCAAAGCTGAGCCGATGATCTCCATTGAAGTCGATGAAAACAGGCTGCAATCCTACAACCTAACCTTGACTGATATCGCCACCGCAGTGAATGCCGAGTCGGGTACGGCTATCGGCACCAGCTTGCGTAATGGCGACAAAGTGGTGCGTTTGAAGGCCGCAGAACAAAGCTATCGGGTCACTGACTTTGCCAATATTGTTGTGCACAGCAGCGCTGAGGGTGGGGTGATCTTCCTTGGCGATATCGCTGATATCAGTCAGCAGTTCGAAGACGAACCCTATGTGATGTCGCGCTTTGCTGGGCAAGCGGCGATCGCGATTGAGATTGTAATGGATGAACTTGGCGACGTTACTGACATCGTCGCTCAAGCAAACGAGGTGGTGACCGATTGGCACGATCGAGGTTTGTTACCCGCCGGCGTTGAGTTGGTTACTTGGTACGACAAAAGTGATTTGATCACCGATCGTCTGTCGTTGCTAACGCAAAATGCCATAACCGGTATTGCGATGGTGTTTATCGTATTGGCGCTGTTTTTGAACCTGCGAGTGGCGTTTTGGGTAGCGATGGGCCTGCCATTTGTATTCTGCGGCACCCTGTTTTTCCTCGGCGATAACTACGCCGGCATGAGCCTCAACGAAATGACTACCTTCGGCTTTATCATGGCCTTGGGAATCGTGGTCGACGATGCGGTGGTTGTCGGCGAGAGTATCTATAGTGAGCGGCGTCGTTATGGCGATAGCTTACATAACACTATTGGCGGCACCATGCGGGTAGCCGTACCAACCCTGTTTGGCGTACTTACCACTGTAGCGGCGTTTTACGCGCTCAGTAACGTTGAAGGTCAAATGGGCAAATTGTACGCCCAGTTTGCTACTGTGGTAACCATCTGCTTGTTGCTGTCGGTGGTGGAGTCGAAGTTGATTTTGCCAAGCCACTTGGCTCACTTGGATACCCACAAAAAGGTAAACCCTGGAATCTTAGGGTTGTGGAACCGTATCCAACATGGCTGTGATATGGGCTTACAATGGTTCTCGGATAACATCTATCGTCGCGTTATAAGCTGGGTACTGCAGTTGCGCTACGCAGTTATCTTGGGCTTTATCACCCTATTTGTGCTGGTGGTTGGCTTGCCGTTAACCGGTAAGGTTAAGGTGGGATTCTTCCCTGATATTCCCGGAGACACCATTGTCGCCAGCGTTAGCATGCAAACCGATGCCGGTTATGGCCTATTAGAGGATCACCTGTTGACTCTGCAACAGCAGGCACTGATTGTTGATAATGAGATGAGCGATGCCAACAGTAGCGGCATTGATGCGCTGCAGCTATTGGCGGAAAGCGACAGTAGTGGTCAGGTCACCATCGAACTGAGCGACGACGCCAACTACAGTTCCCGTGAATTTGTAAAACAATGGCAGCAATTGGCGGGTAACCCAGAAGGGGTTAAGAAACTAAAATTTGTTACCGCGTTTGAGGGCTTGGATAACTTTAAAGTTGAGCTGAAGGCGAGTGATTTTGACATCTTGACCGCGGCAGGGGGGGAGTTCCGTCAAGCATTGGGTGAGATCCAAGGCGTTAGCGGCATTGATGATAACCTCAGCTCTAAGGAGCCGCAGTTCCGCTTTGAGTTAACCCAACAAGGACGTGCTTTAGGCTTTACCACCTCGGATCTATCCCGTCAGATCTTACAAACCTTCGGTGGTGAGATTGTGCAGCGTTACCAGCTCGATCGCGATGAGGTAAAGGTGCGTATTCGATACCCAGAGCAACAGCGACAAACCTTGGCCGACGTTAACGCCGCTAAATTGCGTGCACCGGATGGCACCATCGTGGCATTGACCGATGTGGTGGTGATTCGCCAAGAGATGGAGTTATCGGAGCGTACCCGTATCGACTCGCAAAGTGCGGTATATCTAACAGCATCGTTAGATAAGGAGCAGCTTGCCTCGAACGCGTTGGTGGCGCAATTGCAGCGGGATCTGGTGCCACAGCTGCAAGCCAACTACCCAAGCCTGAGCATCCATTTTGCCGGTGAGGCGGAAGCGCAACAAGAGTCCAGTGAGTCAATGGCAAAGATGTTCTTAATGGCGTTGCTGGGAATCTACGCGTTGTTGGCTATTCCGTTGCGTTCTTACGTGCAACCCATGTTGATCATGACCGCAATCCCGTTTGGTATCGTTGGTGCGATTTTGGGCCATTGGTTTAATGATCTAACCATCAGCTTGCTCTCTTTGAATGGGATCTTGGCGCTCAGTGGCGTGGTGGTAAACGACAGTTTGTTGTTGGTGTCTCGTTACAACGAATTGCGCAAAGACTTGCACATTAAGGAAGCGATAACCGAGGCCTGTACAGGCCGCTTACGAGCGGTACTATTGACTTCGGTAACCACCTTTGCAGGCTTGGCGCCACTGCTGAGCGAAACCTCAATGCAGGCTCAGTTTCTTATCCCAGCGGCTGCGTCTTTGGGTTATGGTATTCTGTTTGCAACGGTCATTACGCTGGTGCTTATTCCTTCTTTATTATTGATTCAAGAAGAGATTAAGGCTCTGCCTAAGCGTTTTCTGAACAAGCCGGCACATACCGAGGAGTACGCTTAGTGTTGAACCTGTTGGTGGTTGAGGATGACCTCGATTTGGCGGCATCGCTAATCGATTATCTCGAGCTCGAGGAGATGCAGTGTGACCATGCAGCCAATGGTTTGGCTGCCCTGGAGCTTATCAATAGCAACAATTACGATGTGATTGTGCTCGATCTCAATCTACCCAAACTGGATGGTTTACAGGTCTGCCAACAGATGCGAGCTGCGGGTAACGATTCCCCAGTATTGATGCTCACTGCTCGCGACAGTTTGGACGACAAGGTTAACGGCTTTCAATCTGGCACTGACGATTACTTGGTGAAGCCTTTCGCAATGGAGGAGTTAGTGGTGCGGGTGCTGGCGCTATCGAAGCGTCGCAGCGGTCAAACGACCAAGCTTATTATTGCCGATCTGCAGATGGATTTGAGCCTTAAGCAAGTGCACCGAGGACAACGAGCACTGAAGTTGACTCCCACCGGTTATAAATTGCTGCAAGCCCTGATGCGGGTTGCCCCAGAGCCCCTTAGCCGTGAAGCGTTGATGAAAGCAGTGTGGGGCGACGATCAACCGGACAGTAACAGCTTAAAAGTGCATCTACATAAACTGCGCAAGCAGGTAGACCTAGAGGGTGAACTATTGCTGACCATTCCCAACGTTGGCTTTGCGCTGCGCCAAGAGGTAACTGATGCGCCGTAGCTTGAAGATCTATCTGATTGGGGTACTTTTACTACTTGGAACCTTGGTGTCGGTCACCTTGTCGGTGGTGGCACTGAAATACTTTACCGGTGGTATGGATTCACTGCAAAGCCATAACATGCTTACCAGCGCTCGTGAGGCGGAGCGCCGTGGTGTCGATGACCGCTATTTCTTGCAGTACCATGTAACCCGCGACTGGGCCAAAGTGCCGGCGGAGGTAAAGCAACTTATCCCGGCAATACCTAGCGAACCCTTTCTGTTAACTAAGAAGTTTGTTGATGGTCCTTGGGCACTCGCACCGAGTCGTGGTGCCTTCGTATTGATGGTGGACGGCAACGATGGCGTGCGCCGTTATGTCTCCATGCTGCTCAAACCTGAACGGCTTGAGCCGTTAACCAAAAATAGTCTGTTTGCTTTTGGCACCAACCCGCTTTTGGTGATTGTTGGCTTTGGTGTAGCTGGAGTAGTGTTGTTTGGTTTGGTGCTGTGGGGGCTGATGCGGCAGATCACTCAGCCGGTTCAAAGGTTGGGTAATTGGGCTAAATCCCTTGGTACAGACGAACGTAATCAAATCACTCCAGATTTTCAATATCGTGAGCTCAATGGGCTGGCGAGTATCATCAAAACAGGGGTGATTGCGGTGCAAGATAGCACCGAGCGTGAGCGGGAGTTTTTGCGTCACGCCAGCCACGAACTACGTACTCCGATTACCGTAGTGAGGGCTAATAGTGCCATGCTTGGTAAGCTTACCAGCGATGCTAATAGCAAACAGGGGCGGGCCCAACAGCGGATAGAACGTGCCGGTAAAACCATGAGCGATCTGGTGGAAACGCTGTTGTGGATGAGTCGGGAGCAGCAGCTGCAAGCACCGCAGCCGGTAGCCATTGGTCTACTTATCCAAGAGCTCATCGATGAGCTGGATTATCTACGCCAGAAACAAAAGGTTGAACTGCAGATCGATATTGATGACAGCCAGCTCCTGCTTGCTCAAACCCCATGCCGAATCGTTATCTCCAACCTGATCCGCAACGCCTTTCAACACACTGCGGAAGGCACGGTAACGGTGACGCAAAGGGGCAATGAATTGTCGATTAGCAACCCGATTGGCGTCGGTGAAACCAATGACGTTGGCTTTGGTTTGGGGTTGAAACTAAGCCGTAAACTAGTTGAGCAATACCAATGGCAGTTATCTGAGCTCGTCGATGACCAGTGGCATACAGTCGAACTAACCTTCGCTTAACGGCAACGTTTGTTGGTTCTGCGTCTGTTTATCCTGCTCTTGGTCATGCCTTCTCATCCCCTGAAGTCGGCACCAACTGCATCCATTTATTCCAGCAGCAATTAGTCGTTGAAGACAGTGACTCCAGTTCATTGACCGAGGCGGGGCAGAACATTAAAGGGTTTGGCCTTGCCCTTAAGACCGTGAATCAAGTTTGTAACCGCATAGGCTGCTGGCAGTGGCAACTCGATAATCGAACTGCCGACAATGGCAGTTTAGCCGTGCTGCGTTTTGTCACCGATAATTGATGAGCTCAGGATAGCGGCCAAAGCGACAGCCATTGGTTGCGCTGTCGCTTGAGCATACAACCCAATCGGTTTTACTGCTTTTTCGCTTGTAGCGCCTTACGATCGCAGTTGGAGATAAAGGCCATCTGCAATCCATTTTTCTGGACTTGGATTAGCTGGGCGTCACTCAAGCCGATACCCTCTTTGGCCATCTGGTATTCAAATGGGATTGAGTTAGCTGAGACACCAGGATCGTCGGTGTTAAGGCTAGCGATGATTCCGTGCCCTAAGAACTGCTTTAATGGGTGGACATTATAATCGGCAACGGTATTGGCGTGCACATTTGAGGTAGGACAAGATTCAATGCCGATGTTGTTGTCGCGGATGAAATCGAGCAGTTTTGGATCCTCAGGTGCACGGGTAGCGTGGCCAAGGCGAGTTGCGCCAAGCTCATTAAGCGCCTGCCAAATGGAACTGGTTGGGCCCGGTTCACCGGCGTGGATGGTAACGCCAAGATCGGCATTACGAACGCGTTTGAAGTGTTCGACAAACAGATCTCCAGGGAAGCCCTCTTCGTCACCGGCTAGATCGCAGGCGACAAAGTGATCGCGCTGGGAAAGGATAGCGTCGAGCTCACTATGACAGGCCTGCTGGCCATCGCCACGGCACAAAATCCCGATAAGATTGATCATAATATCGTTATCGCGGGCACCAGCTTGTACCCCATCAATTACTGCTTCCACAACCCCCTGCATTGGCAGTTTGTGCGGCCCAGCCATATAGGCTGGCGAGAAACGCAGCTCACCATAATCAACCCCATTGGCAGCAACATCGACGGCATTTTCGTAGGCAACTCGGCGAACGGCATCCAAATCGCCCAATACGGCCACTTGGTAATCCAGTTTCGCCAGCAGCGCTTCCACTGAAGGGCAGCGATCGATCACCTGAAGGTAGGGCCGTAGAGTCGGCATGTCGTAGGCGGGCAGGGCGACATTAAACTGTTGGGCCAGCTCGAGTACGGTTTGCGGGCGAACGGAGCCATCAAGGTGGCGGTGAAGATCGGTTAAGATTAACGAGTTATTAGTCATTAGTTGGCTTTTTATTTTTAGATAGGGGGGCTACCACTAGCGATACCCCCTGTTGTAGGTAGTACGCCGAGCGACTAGGCGCAACGATTAGCCATCCTTGGAGCCGCTTAGGGTAAATAAAAAAGAGTAACGATAACAGTGGTATAGTTAATAATAATGAAGGCGGTGCCCAACCCAATGGGCACGCTGGCGGTTGGCAGTGGTTATGCCGCGCTGGTTTGGTGGTTGCTGGCGTCGTTACTGTGTTTGGTTATCCAGTCACTTGCCAGTGGCCACAATGCTGCTGCTTGGCGACTAAAGAACTGCATATGACCGATGGTTTTTAGACCGTGCTCAGCGGGAACTAGGGTCACGGTAGACGCGTTGCTTAAGGGAAAGACCCTAAGCATCTCGGCCACATTGGCGCTGTTGGCGATATCGTCGTCGCTGGCGTGAACATACTGTATTGGTAACTTGAGGCTATCAAAATGGTGGTGCTTGACCTCATTACCAAAGGCCATCTTGATATAGCCGCGGCCGTTACAGAATCTACGCCACTGTTGGGCAACACCTTTAGGGAGAGGCTCGCCCATGCCAACCCATTGCGACTTAGTATGGCCAAACAATAGGTTATTTAGCGGGATAAACAGGTTCATAAAGTAGTGGGCGGTGACAATGAATGGCAGCTGCATATTGCGCAGACTGCCGGATGAACTGGCAAAGGCAAACACCGACTTTAGTTGGTGACAATTGTCCATTAAACCAACCAGTTGGCCGCCAGCACTGTGGCCAATTAAGTGATGTGGCGCCTCAGGTAATAGGCGTTGCAGTTCCTTCAGGGCGGCAGTCATATCCAGTTGCCCCCACTGCACAATGGTTGCTCTGCTCTTGCTTACATCCCCTACGAGTGACTCACCAATGCCACGGTTATCGAAGCTCAATACGCCGATCCCTTTGCTGGCCAAATAGCAGCAAAAGTGGAAGTAGAACTGGCGCTTTATTCCAGTGGCTGGTGCCAAGATGACCCCGGCGATTGTGGGTTGTTGTGGAGCAAAGTAGCTGGCGGCTAAAGTAACGCCATCAGCGCATGTGAGAGTGATAGATTTTGGTTCCTGCACAGCGAATTGTTCCGTTTCAATTAAGTCACCTGCATCACAACATCGCAGTTTCAGCTCAATTGTTCAAACCCGCGACTGGCAATCCGGTTACTTTTATCGACTGCTAGTCTGCATGAGCTTAAGGGTCACAATCGATATGGGGCGGATGGTCGGCCGAGGCTGCTATTTGGCGCTAAGCCGACACTGACCGGAGTAATAGGCGAAGTTAACGTTTTAAGATAAACATCTGATAGCCGTACTCTCCGATGAACTGGTGGTATACCGCGAGCTCTTTTCTTATATCCGCTGCCGCCTTTGAGTTCGCCAATGGCTCCGGCACCTCGTTAAGGCGCTGCTCTAACGGCTGGTAGTAGTTGCGCCACGCTTGCTCACTTAGGCTGAAATGCGCCAAAAGTTGGTAGCCTGCAGCGTTTATCTGCTGTAACCGTTGTTGCAGATTGCACATATCAGGGTAATCGCTGCCTAGGTGTTGTTTGGCTGCTGGGCTTGGCTTATCTGTCAGCCACACCATGTCACTGACAACCATGATGCCATCATCTTTCAGTAATGACCGCCACTGTTGCAACGCCTTGATGAATCCCATGATGTAGGCACTGCCTTCGGACCAAATTAGATCGAAGCTAGAGGCGGCAAATGGCAGCTCGGTCATGCTGGCACACTGAGTTTGGACACGCCCAATGATCTGTTGTGCGGCCAGACTTTGCTTAAGCCGTTCAAGCGCCGGCTCTTCGTTATCTACTGCGGTGATTGTCGCCTCACTGTGTTTCGCCAGTACAGCGGTGGCTAAGCCGTTACCGCAACCTATCTCGAGGATATGCTTTGGCGGCTGTGGTAGCAGTTGTAATGCGGTGAGGGTGTCGTTGCTATCACCTGGCCCCCAGCGAGTCAGAGTTTCGAAAATTTCCATAAAATCAGCCATGTAGCGTTCGTGATCGTTCATATCTTTTGATAACCATTTGAGCCGCAGTGCTTCTTTTTCGTCGAAACCCTGCTGCATTAACCAATTGAGGTGGGCATCTGGCGCTTGTTGGCTAACCTGTTGGTGCCAACTGCTTTGCTCGCCTTCCCCCAGTAATGCTGCCAGCAGTGTTCGTGACTGCTGTTTAGCGGCGATCTCTTCATCTAACTGTGCCAATCGTTGTCGCAGTAACTGCCGATCTATCTTGGCGTCGAGGCAGGCTTTGCACTCTTTTAGGGTCAACCCGGCCGCTTGTAAGCGTTGCAGTAACTTCAATCGTTGTAGATCTTGGTCGCTGTAAACCCGATAGCCGTTGTCGAGGCGCCGTCCTTGCAGCAACTGTTGTTTCTCGTAATAAAGCAAAGTAGTACGGGTTAAACCAACGGCGTTTGCCAGTTCTGTTATTCGGTACATTGCCAACGTTGACTGATGAATTGATACGACCACTGTAAACCGTAGAGCTATAGACAGGTCAATGCCATTTTCAGATAAAAGGAGTGATTATCTATGGTGTTCACCGTTGTTGAGGGAGAGATCATGGCATTAGGGCAGTAACGGCCACTGATGATAAATAACTGCGCTGCGGCAACTTCAGTTACAGTAAAAGCATAACTGTAACGCCAGAAAGCTATCGTTAACGCTTGCTGTAGAGATCTCTCAAATGAATAGCGAACCAGAGCAGCATATCGACTCAATTATGTTGGCTGAGTACTTCAGTCGCATCGGTTTAGATAACAAAGTGGATCTAACACTTGCAGGCTTAACCCGTTTGCACCGCTATCAACATAGGTCGATTCCATTTGAAAATTTGGATGTGATTGCTGGGTTGCCCATTAAGATAGAAGCAGGCGCAATACATAAAAAGTTGGTTCAGGATAAGCGTGGTGGTTATTGCCAAGAGTTGAACGGGTTGCTGTATAACGTCGCCAGTGCACTCGGGTTTGAGGCACGGGTGTTGTTGGGACGGGTGCATTTAGGCAAGGAGCCTTCCGGCCGAGGTCATCGCGTTACAATGGTGACCATCGATAAGCAGCAGTGGTTGGTTGATTGTGGCAATGGTGCGTTTACCCCCCGCGCACCATTACCGATTGTGATGGGGCAAGAGCTAAAAACAGACATACAAACCTTTCGCTTTGTTGCAGATGAGCACTTTGGCTATCTACTACAGCTTAAAAGCTCGGGCAACTGGAGCAGCATCTACAGCCTTGATATGAGCCACGTATGCCAAAGCGATCTTGAGTACGGCAATCATTACACCTCGACCTCGCCATACTCACTGTTCACCCGCAATAGCATGGCGGTACTGCCCATTGAGAATGGTACCGTTACGCTATTTAATCGAACCTTAAGGGTTACTGAAAAGGGCCACACTACGGTAATAATTCTGGCGGATGAAGACGCCTATCTGCAGGCATTAGCCGACTACTTCGGGTTGTCTACCAACGTAAGCTACAGCAGCATTGAGCCATACTTGAATCGATAACAACGCGATTTAGCTAAGGCTTTAGCTAGCGGAACGTATCCGCTAGCCAAGTATTGCTGTCAGCACTGACTGAATCAGTGTGGTTTACTCATACTCAGAAGAGTAGGTTTCTGCGTAAGAGTGAGAGTACAGCTCAAACAGGTTACCAAACGGGTCTTCTAGATAAACCATCTTAGCTTGTTTGCTGTCATCTTCCGGGTGGTAGCGCATGATATCCATCCGTACCTTGCCGCCAAACTTGGTGGTGCGTTCAATCACACCTTCGAAGTCATCGGTTTCAAGAGAGAAGTGGAAAATACCAATCTTGTTGAAATCGACGATGTGGCGCTGTTCGCGATTCTTCATCTCAAACAGTTCAACCCCAATACCATCAGTGGTCAGTAGATGGGCAATATTAAAGCCTTCAAAACCTTCACCAAAAACCGCTACACACATTCTACCGATGGCGGTTTCCTGCTCCTCTTGTACGCGGCTTTTACCCATTACCACCTTTAAGCCTAGTGCGTTAGTGTAAAATTCAACGGCTTGGTCCATGTCGCCAACCATAATGCCTACGTGACTCATTTTCATAATTGATTCCTCATAACCGAGTGCTTCACTGCGGTGTTGTTTGTTTCGATGAGGTCATTATGGGAGCAATGGGGAATAATCTGAAATTATCAAATATTATTAGTTTAATAATGTGTAGTGATGATTTGAGGGTGATGAATCCAACGTTAGCATCGTGGTTAGTCTGTTGGTGTTATTGCAGTTGGCATTGCGATTGAGTTGCCTTATGGTAGCGACCAATTAAACAAGGCTCTAAGGTGAATCATGACCCCGTTTGAAATATCAAGAATTGAAACCGCCTCTGGGGTGTATCGGATCAGCGGTAGCTACGATCTTTCTGGGCGGGCACTGCAGTTTGATTTTACTGCTGCGGCAGTTATGGCGACTGACGGTTGGGAGGAGCTCAACGTCAAATCCAAGGGGGGCTTGGCGCGCTTACAAAAACTGATACCGGAGCTATTACTGCACCTAGAGGTGTGAGTTCTGCTTGGTAATAAAAACGGCGCCGGCAAGTTAGTTAAATTAGGCTGTGTCGTAGTTAGCTGTTGAAGTTTATCTTAAGCCTTCGGCTTCACCGATTTCGGTGCTTTGGGGGAGGATGTCGCGATGGCAACGGCACATTCTTGTATGCATTAGCGGGGAGCTTCGCCCCCTTTGGAATCCCCCCTTGCCTTAGGTCGCAGTCCAAAGCGCTTCGCTGGACTGCTCCAATGCGGCAGCAGATCAACGGCGGTAGTGCTTAACCCCTTGTATCGGCGCTCGTCTAGCCGGTGCTTTAACTGTATTAGAAACAACAACACTTAATTGGTACACAGCCTTAAATTAACCTGCCGGCGCCGTTGTAGTATCTAGTGGAGTAAATATTAGACGTCCATCTCCGGTACCAATTCTGGCACCACTAATGGACCACCAGTTTTGCTCACGATCTCATCCACTGACACCCCAGGAGCGCGCTCGATAAGGTGGAATTTACCATCTCTGATCTCGATATAAGCCAAGTCGGTGACAACCTTATTGATGCAAGCTGCGCCAGTGAGGGGCAGAGTACAATCAGACAATAATTTGGAGTTACCGTGTTTGTCGGCGTGAGTCATGGTAACGATGATGTTGTCGGCACCGGCAACCAAATCCATGGCACCACCCATGCCTTTGATCAGCTTGCCGGGGATCATCCACGAGGCGATATTGCCATGCACATCAACCTCAAAGGCCCCCAGCACGGTAAGATCAACATGGCCACCACGGATCATCGCAAAAGACTCAGCTGAGTCGAAGATTGATGCGCCGGTAATCGCAGTAACCGTTTGTTTACCTGCGTTGATCATATCCGCATCCACTTCAGCATCGGTTGGGAATGGCCCCATCCCCAACAAGCCATTTTCCGATTGCAGCATCACTTCCATGCCGGCTGGAACATAGTTAGCTACCAAGGTGGGAATGCCAATGCCAAGGTTAACGTAATAGCCGTCTTGTAACTCTTGTGCCACGCGTTTAGCCAGTTGTTCACGAGTTAATGCCATCAGTCTTGCTCCTTATGCGCGGGGTTATTGGGCGCGAACGGTACGTTGTTCGATCCGTTTTTCGAAACTACCTTGAATCAGACGGTCGACGTAAATTCCCGGAGTGTGGATCTCAGTTGGGTTGAGTTCGCCCGGTTCGACGATCTGTTCCACCTCAACCACGGTGATTTTGCCTGCGGTTGCGGCCAGTGGATTGAAGTTTTGGGCGGTGTGGCGGTAAACCACATTGCCAAAACGATCCGCTTTCCAGCCCTTCACTATGGCAAAGTCACCGGTAATCGATTCTTCCAAAATGTAGTTACGGCCATGGAACTGACGTACCTCCTTGCCTTCACCTACTGGCGTACCATAGCCGGTAGCGGTGAAGAAGGCGGGAATACCAGCTCCGCCGGCGCGCATCTTCTCTGCTAGTGTTCCCTGCGGGGTTAGCTCAACTTCAAGCTCACCGGATAACAACTGCTGTTCAAATAGGGCGTTTTCACCCACGTAAGAGGCGATCATCTTTCTGATCTGACGGTCTTCCAGCAGTAGCCCAAGGCCAAAGCCATCAACCCCAGCGTTGTTGGATACTACCGTTAGGCCAGTGGTGCCCAGCTGTTTAATATGCCCGATCAACCCTTCAGGGATGCCGCACAGGCCAAAGCCTCCGGCGATAACCGTCATGTTATTTTGCAACCCTGCTAACGCCTCGGCGTAGCTGGTTACTACCTTGTCGAATCCTGCCATTGGTTGGTTTCCTTCGAGTGTTACTTGTATGTTCGGTCGCTCGTGAGCGCCCCTACGATGATGCTGCATGTTGTTGGCAGGGGACGATGCGTCTTACCGTTACCAAAGTTTTTTATATGTCAGCCAGTTTGGTCGCTCGTGAGCGCCCCTACGATGGTGCTGCATGTTGTTGGTAGGGGAAGATGCGTCTTACCGTTACCAAAGTTTGTTATATGTCAGCCAATTTGGTCGCTCGTGAGAGCCCCTACGATGATCCTGCATGTTGTTGGCAGGGGCCGACGCGTCTTACCGTTACCAAAGTTTGTTATATGTCAGCCAGTTTGGTCACTCGTGAGCGCCCCTACGATGATGCTGCATGTTGTTGGCAGGGGACGATGCGTCTTACCGTTACCAAAGTTTTTTATATGTCAGCCAGTTTGGTCGCTCGTGAGCGCCCCTACGATGATGCTGCATGTTGTTGGCAGGGGAAGATGCGTCTTATCGTTACCAACGTTTGTTATATGTCAGCCAGTTTGGTCGCTCGTGAGCGCCCCTACGATGGTGCTGCATGTTGTTGGTAGGGGAAGATGCTTCTTACCGTTACCAAAGTTTTTTATATGTCAGCCAGTTTGGTCGCTCGTGAGCGCCCCTACGATGATGCTGCATGTTGTTGGCAGGGGACGATGCGTCTTACCGTTACCAACGTTTGTTATATGTCAGCCAGTTTGGTCGCTCGTGAGCGCCCCTACGATGATGCTGCATGTTGTTGGCAGGGGACGATGCGTCTTACCGTTACCAAAGTTTGTTATATGTCAGCCAGTTTGGTCGCTCGTGAGCGCCCCTACGATGGTGCTGCATGTTGTTGGTAGGGGAAGATGCGTCTTACCGTTACCAAAGTTTGTTATATGTCAGTCAGTTTGGTCGCTCGTGATCGCCCCTACGATGTTTTTTTGCGCAACGCTTGACCAACCTTGGAGCCATTCTTTCGACCTAATCGTTGGCTGATGTCATTGCCGACGGCGACCAATTTGGTGAGGTCAACACCGTGGCTTAAGCCGAGTCCATTGAGCATATAAACCAGATCTTCAGTGGCGAGATTACCGCTGGCACCGGTGGCGTAAGGGCAGCCACCAAGGCCAGCGACAGAACTGTCGATGGTGCTTACTCCAAGTTCTAAGCAAGCGGCTACATTGGCTAATGCTTGGCCGTAGGTGTCGTGAAAATGCAGCGCCAAGGCGCTGATTGGCACCTGTGCTGCTACTGCTTCCACCATCGCGGCAGCTTGGTCTGGCGTGCCAGTGCCAATAGTGTCGCCAAGAGATACTTCATAGCAGCCAGCTTCAAACAGCACCTGTGCCACTTCTGCAACACGGGCAGGGGCGATGGCACCTTCATATGGGCAACCTAAAGTGCAGGAGACATAGCCGCGTACCCTGATGTTATGTTGCCGTGCGGCAGCGAGTACTGGTTCGAAACGTTCAATTGATTCAATGATGGAGCAGTTGATGTTCTTCTGGCTGAAGCTTTCTGAGGCGGACGCAAACACCGCTACTTGGTCAACCCCAGCAGCCAGCGCTGCTTCAAACCCTTTGATGTTCGGCGTCAGCGCCGAATAGATAACCCCAGCCTGGCGATCGATGCTGGCAAAAAGTTTATCGGCATCGGCCATCTTCGGTACCCATTTGGGTGAAACAAAGCTAGCCGCTTCGATATGAGACAAACCAGTGCCAGCGAGCGCGTTCACCAAGGTAATGCGATCGCTTAGGGTCGATAGGGGTTCATTCTGCAAGCCGTCGCGCGGCCCCACCTCCACAATTTGGATTCGTTGTGGTCTCATGCGCTGGCCTCCTGCTCGGTGGCAGTTAATTCAATCAGGGCTACGCCGTCGTTAACCAAGTCGCCGCTGTCAAAGGGCAGCTTGCTAACCACCGAGTCGCTTGGGGCTTTGATGGTGTACTCCATCTTCATCGCCTCCATTACTACCAAGGCTTGACCGGCGTGAACCTGCTGACCTAACGCCACAAGGTTTGCGATAAAGGTGCCATTCATCGGTGCTTGCAGTGACTTTTCACCGCCGTTGCCTGCGGCCTCAGCTTGATGTTGATATGGGCGAAATACAATGGCGCCATCACTCAACTGCAGACTGATACCATCGTTGTCTTGATGATAACCAAAGCGCGAGATCTCACCGTTGTGCTCTAGCTCTACTTGGTCGACATCGACCATCAGCTGCAGTTTACGGTCGTGGCTGTCACGCCAATACTGGCCGCTAAGATGAGTTAGCTCTACCAGATGATGAACGTCGTGATTGTCACTGAACTGCAGCCGAACCGTTGCAGCGGCATTGAGACGCCAACCGGCATTGATGCTGCTATTACCACCTTGTTGCTGCAGCTGAATTAAGGCGGCGATGCTGGCGGCCAAGCTATGATCGCTGCGGCTTAGCAACTGCTGCTGATGGCGAGCTAAAAAGGCGGTGTCTAGGTCGGCGGCGGCAAACTGTGGATGACGAATCACCTTGGCCAAATACGGTAGGTTATGGCTTAACCCCAGCAGCTGGCAGTTGTCGAGCATCTGCCCCATTCGTGCTAACGCCTGGTTACGGTTATCGCCACAGCTGATCAATTTAGCCAACATTGGATCGTAGTAGGCGGTGATGTGGTCCCCTGCGGCAATGCCGCTGTCGATGCGCATGCCATCGCCCACCGGCCAACTGAGTTTCTTGATGGTGCCGGTAGCGGGCATAAAGTCACGCTGAGGATCTTCGGCGTAGAGGCGCACCTCAAAGGCATGGCCTTGCACTGTTATCTCTGCTTGTTGCAGAGGCAGCGGGTTGTTGGCCGCCACCATCAGTTGCCACTGCACGAGATCTTGATTAGTCACTAGCTCTGTTACTGGGTGCTCTACCTGCAGCCGGGTATTCATCTCCATAAAGTAGAAACGACCTTGTTCATCCAGCAGATATTCAACCGTACCCGCACCACTGTAATTAATCGCTTGAGCGGCCCGTACTGAGGCTTCGCCCATCTGTTGCCGCAGTTCATCGGATAGCCCTGGCGCCGGTGCTTCCTCCACGACTTTTTGGTGACGGCGCTGCAGCGAACAGTCGCGATCAGATAGGTAGACGGCATTGCCGTGGTTGTCGGCGAACACCTGCACCTCGACGTGGCGAGCACTGGTCAGATAGCGTTCGAGCAGCAGTTGCGGATTACCAAAGGCAGATTGGGCTTCGCGCCGGGCGCTATCGAGCGCTCCTTGCAGCTCCTCGTCCTGCTCAACAATGCGCATGCCTTTGCCACCGCCACCAAAAGCGGCTTTGACCAGCAGCGGGTAGCCAATCAGCCGCGCCTCACTAATAAGACAGGCATCGGATTGGTCGTCACCGTGATAACCAGGCAGCATCGGCACCGCGGCTTCGGCCATAATAATCTTGGCGGCACTCTTGCTGCCCATCTGCTCAATCGCAGTGGCGCTGGGGCCGATAAAGGCGATCCCGCTGGCGGCACAGGCGCGGGCAAAGTCGGGGTTCTCCGATAAGAAGCCATAACCAGGATGAATGCCATCGCAGCCAGCTTGTTTAGCCACTGCTAAGATTTTGTGGTAATCGAGATAGGAGTGCTTAGCTTCAGCGGCGCCAATATGAAACGCTTGATCCGCTTGCAGTACGTGCTGAGCGTGGCGGTCGACATCGGAATAGACTGCCACGGTGGCGATCCCAAGTTGGCGACAGGTTGTCATTACGCGACAGGCGATCTCGCCGCGATTGGCAATCAATACTTTGGTGAGGCTATGGCTCATCGCTTCGCTCCCTGCCAGCGTGGCGGTTGTTTGCTAAAGAAGGCGTTGAGGCCATGCTGTCCCTCGTCACTGACGCGAATGGCGGCGATCCGTTCGGCGGTATCGGCGCGCAGCTGCGCATCAATTGGTGATGCTTCAATCAGGCTAAGCAGCGATTTACAGGCCCGCAGAGCTTGTGGGCTGTTATCCAGTAGCTGAGCACAGATGCTGTTGCCGGCACGGTGGAGGTCGTCTTCTAGCTGATGTACCAAGCCGAGAGTCAGCGCTTGTTCGGCGTTGATGAGCTCGGCGCTCAGGGCATATCGTCGCAGCTGCCGTTGGCCAATAGCACGACCAACATAAGGGCTGATGGTGGCTGGGATCAGCCCCAGCTTTACCTCTGACAGACAGAACTTGGCCCGATGGTTGGCAATAACAATATCGGCACAGGCCACCAAACCTAGGGCACCACCGAAAGCTGCTCCTTGCACCAGCATTACCACCGGTACTGGCAGGTTATCGAGATGATGGAACAGCAGCGCTAACTGGTTGGCGTCAGCGACATTGGCGGCGGCATCCATTTGGGCCTGCTGCTTCATCCAGTTGAGATCCGCGCCGGCACAGAAGTTTTTTCCTTCGGCATCGAGCAGCAACAGGCGCAGCGCCGTGTCTTGATTTAAGGTGGTTAACGCATCGATAAGTTCAGCTATCATCTCAGCGTTAAAGGCGTTGTGTTTGTCAGCACGAGCGAGGGTGATACGGCCAATGCCCGCGTCGTTCGCTACCTTGATTGTGTTGAATTCCATTTGCTTATTCCCCAAGGCTACATGCGAAAAACGCCGAAGCGGGTTGGTTCGATAGGGGCATTGACTGACGCTGCTAATGCGACGCCAAGTACATCGCGGGTTTGCGCCGGATCGATAATGCCGTCGTCCCACAACCGAGCGGAGGCGTAGTAGGGGTTGCCTTGGCTTTCATACTGTTCGACGATGGGGGCCTTGAATTGCGCTTGCTCATCGTCGCTCCAGCTTTGGCCCTTTTTCGCCAGCTGATCGGTTTTGACTTGCGCCAACACCGCTGCCGCTTGTTCTCCTCCCATTACTGAGATTCGAGCATTAGGCCAGCTCCACATCATGGTTGGATCGAAGGCGCGACCACACATGCCGTAGTTACCGGCGCCGTAGCTGCCGCCAATCACCACAGTAAACTTGGGAACCTTGGCGCAGGACACCGCAGTAACCAGCTTGGCACCGTGTTTAGCGATGCCTTCGTGCTCATATTTCTGACCAACCATAAAGCCGGTAATGTTTTGTAGAAACAGCAGCGGAATGCCTCGTTGGCAACACAGCTCGATAAAGTGAGCTCCTTTTTGGGCTGACTCGCTAAAGAGGATGCCGTTGTTGGCAATGATGCCGACGGGGTAGCCGTGCAGGTGGGCGAAACCACATACCAAGGTGGCACCAAAGCGAGCTTTGAATTCGTCAAAATCAGAATTGTCGACCAAACGGGCTATGACTTCGCGTACCTCAAACGGCTGTTTGAGATTGGTACCGACGATGCCGTAAAGCTCATCGGCGCTGTATTTCGGCGGTTTTACCTCAATACGCTGCAGCGCCGCTGCGCTGTGATGATTCAAGCGACTGACGGCATTACGTGCCAGTTGCAGCGCATGGCTGTCGTTGTCGGCGAGGTGATCGGCTACCCCAGAGATCTCGGTGTGAACGTTGCCACCACCAAGCTCCTCGGCGCTGATCTCTTCGCCGGTTGCGGCCTTCACTAGCGGTGGCCCAGCCAAGAAGATAGTGGCTTGGCTTTTGACGATGATCGATTCATCCGCCATCGCTGGAACATAGGCACCACCAGCGGTACATAAGCCCATCACCACCGCTATTTGAGGAATTCCAAGGGATGACATTTGCGCTTGGTTAAAGAAGATGCGGCCAAAATGGTCGCGGTCGGGGAACACCTCATCCTGCTTAGGAAGAAAGGCACCGCCGGAGTCGACCAAATAGATGCAGGGTAGATGGCATCGCTGAGCGATCTCCTGAGCCCGCAAATGCTTCTTAACGGTGAGTGGGTAGTAGGTGCCCCCCTTTACGGTGGCGTCGTTGGCGATCACCATACAATCGATGCCGTTAACCTTGCCTATTCCAGCAATAACACCGGCGGCTGGCACGGCATCGGGGTAGCACTCATAAGCCGCGAATTGGCCTATCTCTAAGAAGGGGGTAGCGGGATCAAGTAGCTGTTCAACTCGCTGCCGTGGTAGCAGTTTACCGCGGCCCGTATGGCGCTCTCTTGATTGTTGGTTGCCGCCGGGGAGGATGTTCGCCAACTTATTGTGGAGATCGGTAACCAGCTCGGACATACCCTGCTGGCGCTGATTAAAATCGGCGTCGCTGGGGTTGATGGTGGAGTGTAATAGGGTCATGGTTAGTTCATCTCTGCCAGTAGTTCGCGGCCGATCAGCCAGCGGCGGATTTCACTGGTGCCAGCACCGATTTCGTACAGTTTGGCGTCGCGGAGTAGGCGGCCGGTATCGTATTCGTTGATGTAGCCATTACCACCGAGTAGTTGGATAGCATCCAAGGCGAGTTGGGTGGCTAATTCGGCGCTGTAGAGGATGGCGCCTGCCGCTTCTTTACGGGTGGTTTCACCACGGTCACAGGCAGCAGCAACGGCGTATACGTAGGCGCGGGCAGCATTGGCACGGGTATACATATCGGCCATCTTGCCTTGCACCAGTTGGAACTCTCCAATGGCCTTACCAAACTGCTGCCGTTGGGCGATGTAGGGCATCACGTTGTCGACGCAGGCGGACATGATCCCCAGCGGCCCGCCAGACAACACAACCCGTTCGTAATCAAGGCCGCTCATGAGCACTTTAGCGCCGTCGCCTTCGTTGGCAAGCAGGTTTGCTGCCGGCACACGAACCTCTTCAAATACCAATTCGCAGGTGTTAGAGCCGCGCATGCCGAGCTTGTCGAGCTTCTGTGCTTGGCTGAAACCCGGTGTGCCACGCTCGACGATAAAGGCACTAACACCCCGGCTACCGCCATTGAGATCGGTTTTGGCGTAAATAACATAGACGTTGGCATCGGGACCATTGGTGATCCACATCTTGTTGCCGTTAAGAACGTAGTCGTCACCATCTTGGCGGGCGGTCAGCTTCATTGACATCACATCTGAGCCAGCGTTGGGTTCGCTCATCGCGAGGGCACCGATGTGTTCACCACTGAGGAGCTTTGGCAGGTATTTGAGTTTCTGTTCGTGGCTACCGTTGCGGTGGATCTGGTTAACGCACAGGTTGGAGTGAGCACCGTAGGATAACCCCACCGAAGCGCTGGCGCGGGAGATCTCTTCCATGGCGATAACGTGGGCAATGTAACCCATACCCGAGCCGCCGTATTGCTCATCAACGGTAATTCCAAGTAGACCCATAGCGCCCATCTTCGGCCACAATTCGTTGGGAAAGGCGTTGTCCCGGTCGAGGCTAGCAGCCAATGGCGCAATCTCGGCCTGGGCAAAATCACGGACGGCATCACGCAGCATCTGGGTGGTGTCGTCGAGACCAAAATTAAATGTGTTGAGATACAGTTCCATTGTTGCTTCTCCCCAGGGCCGAGCCCTATTTAGTTTGCTGGTGAGGTTATCGTTCTCACCGCGGTGTTGATGCAAGAAGGCCGACTCTGACGGTAGCTAGACCTGCACGATAGCTGTTAATTAGTCGTCCTGTGGATCGGACTTAGCTAACTCATTAAGAGCATCGAGGCATTGGGTTTCGGCGGAGTTGAGCTCCATCATGATGATGCGAATATCATCCATCTGTTGCTGCAAGTCGGCTTTCTTCTCTTCAACCAATTCCAGCATGGTATGGAGCTGAGTTCGGCTGCTGCGATCGGCATCGTACAGATCGAATAGACGGCCGGTTTCTGCCAGTGAAAAACCCAAGCGCTTGCCCCGCAGGATTAACTTGAGTCGCACTCGTTCTTGTAGGTTGTAGATTCGGGTTTGGCCGCGACGTTTGGGTTTGAGTAACCCTTGGTCTTCGTAGAAGCGGATGCTGCGGGTGGTGATATCGAACTCTTTAGCGAGATCACTGATCGAATAAGTTGTTTCGGTAGTTTGCATCGGCCGCATCCTTGTGTTGTTACATAAACGTTAACCTAGCGTAAGTTTACGTAAAGGTAAACTAGACGTTGGTGGGTGTAACTCGGATGCTGTAAAGCTCTGTGGGCAGGTATAAACGGCTTCCCAGAGACAACACAAACTGGGCTTAGCGGTTGTTATGCGCAAGCTGACCACTACAAACAGAAAAGGGATTCGATGTTGTCGAATTTGCCTCGCAGTTAATTAAATCTGAGCAGGGTTAGCTTGGTTCGGAGTCGAGAACGTTGACGATAAACAGCGACTTTTGGGTGTAGTAGTAGCGCTCGGAAGGGCTGGTGCTGTTGCGTTTTACTTGATTATATTGAGCAACTAAATCTGGCGACCGATTTAGCTGGTCGCGAAAATGCAGGAAGAACTCAAACTTCGAGTCGTTGGCAACAAGTAATACCGCTACTTGTTGGTCCTGATTTGATTGCAACATACATAACTCGTCACTGCGTAATGTATCTGTTTTGATGGTGAAATCATTCGCTGCCACCAACTCAATTGCCGTTTCAAGTTGATGCTTAGGCACACCAAGGAAGATATCGACGTTACCTTTAGAGATCGCTCCGTCGATGGCTGATGAACCGACATGTTCGATTGTGGCGCTGGGGAATAGTGGCCGTAACTTAGCTTGGTAAGCGTTGAAAAGGCGCTGAGCTTCAGGTTGGTATTGGTGACACTCGTAAAGTGTAATGACGTCCATGATCTAGGGCTTCCTGTTATTCGCAGAATATTTCGCTTTAACTCAGTGCCAGCTGCTTTGCTTCCTTAACAGCAATAGTGCTGATGAGGCATCAACGGCCTTCATTGTTATTGCCATTACTGATCTATTAGGGCTTTGCTTGGCTGTGTCGTAGTTAGCTGTTGAAGTTTATCTCAAGCCTTCGGCTCTGCCGGTTGCAGCACTCTTAAGGAGTTATGTCGCGGTGGCGACAGCACCTTCTATGCACTAGGTCGCAGTCCAAAACGCTTCGCTGGACTGCTCCGATGCGGCAGAAGTTCAATACCGCGAGTGCTTTATCGCTTGTATCAACACTCGCCTAGCCGCTGCTTTAACTACATTGGAAAGAATAACACTTAGTTGGTACACAGCCTTTGCTTTAGCTAGCCGATGGTCTAATGGGCAGCCTATAGCGTCGATGTTAGTAATGTCAGCTTAAATATTGAAGGAGTGTGATGGTGGCTGAACTAACCAAGGCGCTGCAGCAGCAGGCGCAACAAAACCCCCAAGCATTTTGGCAGCAACATCTGCAGTTACTTGATTGGCATCGCCCCCCAGAGCAGATCCTTGATGACAGTAATGCCCCGCTTTATCGTTGGTTTGTCGATGGCCAGATGAACACCTGTTACAACGCTTGTGATCGTCATGTGGAGGCCGGTCGCGGCGATCAGATCGCCATTCAGTATGATAGCCCTGTTACCGGCCAAGCCTATGGCATCAGCTATGCCGAGCTACAGCAGCAGGTGGCACTGCTGGCTGGTGCGCTAGTGGCTCAAGGGGTGATGAAGGGCGACAGGGTAGTAATTTATATGCCGATGGTGCCGCAAACCGCGGTAGCAATGCTGGCCTGCGCTCGGATTGGCGCCATCCATTCCGTGGTTTTTGGTGGCTTTGCTGCGGCGGAGTTAGCCAGCCGGATTGATGACGCCAAACCGAAAATCGTGCTGAGCGCCTCTTGCGGCATTGAACCATCAGGGCCGGTAGCCTATAAACCTCTGCTGGATGCGGCATTGGAGCAAGCTCAGCATCAGGTTGAGTGTTGTATTATTCTGCAACGACCGCAGCTGTTAGCGACGCTTCAAACTCAGCGGGATCTTGATTGGGATGAAGCGCAACAGGGGGTAGATCCAGCGGAATGCGTTAACGTTGCCGCAACGGATCCGCTTTATATTCTCTATACCTCCGGCACCACCGGTACGCCTAAAGGGGTGGTGCGCGATAACGCTGGCCATGCGGTTGCACTAGCGTGGTCGATGAAGGCGATCTACAACATCGATCCCGGTGACGTGTTCTGGGCTGCCTCTGATGTTGGTTGGGTTGTCGGTCACTCCTATATCGTTTACGGACCATTGCTGATCGGCGCGACATCTGTGTTGTACGAAGGTAAACCGGTAGGTACGCCGGATGCTGGGGCCTTTGGTCGAGTCATCAGCCAATACCAAGTGAAGAGCTTCTTTACCGCTCCCACGGCAATGCGGGCAATTAAACGGGATGATCCCCAAGCTTCGCAGCTGCAACAGTATGACCTTAGCAGCTTAACCGCGTTGTACTTAGCTGGGGAGCGATGTGATCCTGCGACCTTGGAGTGGGCGCAAAACGCGTTGCAGGTGCCGGTGGTTGATCATTGGTGGCAAACGGAAACGGGCTGGGCTATTTGTGCCAATCTGATGGGGATCGATCCACTGCCGATCAAAGTGGGCTCACCGGCCTTGGCAGTGCCGGGCTATCAGGTTGAGGTGCTGGATGAGATGGGTAATGCTGTTGCTGTTGGCCAAAGTGGTGCTATCTCAATAAAGTTGCCTCTGCCACCGGGCACATTGACCACCTTATGGGACAACGAACAGCGCTACCTTGATAGCTACCTAAGCCAATATCCCGGCTATTACCTCAGCGGTGATGCTGGATATGTCGATGAAGATGGCTATCTGTATGTGATGAGCCGTATCGACGACATCATTAACGTGGCTGGGCATCGCCTCTCCACCGGGCGCTTTGAAGAGGTGCTAGCACAACATCCGGCGGTGGCTGAGGTTGCTGTGATTGGGGTGGCGGACAAGCTCAAGGGACAGTTACCGTTAGGGCTAGTGGTGTTGAAAGCTGGGCATCTGGGCGCGGTTAATCTGGAAACGGAATTGGTGCGACTGGTACGAGAACAAGTGGGGCCAGTTGCTGCCTTTAAACTGGTTACCGTGGTAGAAAAACTGCCGAAAACCCGCTCTGGAAAAATTCTCCGTGCCACCATGCGCAAAATGGCAGATAGTCAGCCGTATAAGGTACCCGCTACAATCGAAGACCCCTCTGCACTTAACCTTATTGAGCAAGCGTTAGTGCGGATGGGTTATGGCAGCGAGTCGGTGCAGGCAGCACCATAGTATCTCTCGCTAGGAAACCAAACAGCCCGCTAATTAGCGGGCTGTTGCAGTAGTTAGTCGCAGTGGTTAGCGCTAGGCTACGTCAGCTGCGACAGCGGCAAACCCAGCGACAATAATACGCTATACACCATCGTGAGTTTAGCGGTGCGCCCCAGCAGAGGGTTCAGCGCAGCGCCTTCGCTTTTACGGAATTCACCAGCCAGCATCTTCGCCATCGGTACTGAGATAAAGCCAAGCAGTACCACCAATCCAGGTAGGTGCCCTAATAGGAACATCAAGCTAAGTACCAAGTACGGCAGCGCCAGCAGGGTACAGTACAGTATGCGTGATTGCTGCTGACCAATACGAACCGCGAGAGTACGTTTACCGGCTTTGCGATCGGTTTGGATATCGCGAGTGTTGTTAACCAACATGATGGCGGCGTTGAATAGTCCCATGGTGCTGGCTAATAACCACACATCTAAGGTGCTGGTGTGGGTCTGGGTAAAGTAACTGCCCACGACCGCGACCAAACCAAAGAAAACAAAGGCAGCCACTTCACCCAAGCCATGAGAAGCCAGTGGGTAAGGGCCACCGGAGTAACACAGTGCACCGAGCACAGCGAAAACCGCTAAACCAGCTACAATTGGGCCACCAACGTAGATGAGGTATAGCCCAACCAGAACGGCCATTACTAATGACAGTATCATTCCGTTGCGGACAGCGTTTGGGCTGATGAGGCCAGACTGAGTTACCCGTACAGGTCCGAGTCGCTCTTCGGTATCAACGCCACTTTTAAAGTCGAAGTAGTCATTCGCAAGGTTGACGCCGATCTGCAACAAAATGCCGCAAAGCATTGAGCTAACGGCGACTAGAATAGAAAATTGACCATCAACGAAGGCAAGCATGTTACCTAAAAGTAATGGTCCTATAGCTGCAGGTAAGGTGCGGGGGCGGATCGCCAGCAGCCAAGAATGTAAGGTCATATCAAACCGCTCATAAAAATTGTCTCATTTTCCATTTTACTCAAGTTTGAACTAGATAGCGCGGATCGTAGTCACGAATGCAAGATTAAAAATTAACCACTACTGCTGTTTAAATGAGCAGATGATTGATGGTGCAGCACCTTGTTAACGGTAATATTCTTTCTCTATCTACCCGATTACCTGTTTATTACAACTGGGTCACAGAAAATAGGTGAACGGTGGTGTAACAATTGGTAACCAGTGGATTTTAGTCGTTTGGACAGCATGTATAACTTTGATGGGCAGGTAATCGTTATCACAGGAGCAGGACGCGGTCTTGGTCGAACCTATGCGTTAGCTTTTGCATCCCGCGGCGCTAACGTTGTGGCGATTGATAATGGTTGTGAGCTGGATGGCTCTGGCACAGACCCAAGTTTTATTGATGATTTAATCGATCTAATTGAAGACATTGGTGTGACTCCTGATGGTTACTGTGCAGATGTAACCGATCGGCAGGCGATGCAACAAATCATTGATGAAACCTATGATAAATATGGGCGCATTGATGGCTTGATTTGCAATGCTGGTTTAATGATCCCGCAAGAGAAAAGCCTCGACTCCCTTGACCTCTATCGACTTCATATGGAGGTGAATCATTTCGCCTCGGTTGCATTGGCACAGATTGTGCTGCCGAAGATGCAAGATGCGGGACAAGGACGGATCCTCTTTACCGGTGGCCTAAGTTCGTTATACGGCGATGAGCGCTTAACTGCATTTGCAGCATCGTGCAGTGCCAATATGGGCTTTGTTAAGTGCATGGCGCGTGAATTGGAAAGCAGCAATATCCAGGCGAACGTTATTATTCCTGCTAATTTCTCTCGCATTAGCTCGTTGCTGAGCCTTGATTACGACTACGAGATTATGACCCCAGATCTGGTGGCTCCAGCGGCTCTGTGGTTGATGTCGACCAATGCACCGAACGGCATGATGGCGACCGCCGGCGGTGGCTACTACTCCATTGCAGAATCGATCGAGAAAAATGGCGAGACCTTAGATATGGGTAACCAACGGCCACAAGAGGTGGCTAGAGTGCTCACTAAAGTGAATAGCGGTGCCAACAACAAGACCTTTGTTAGTTTTAAAGTACGGATGCAATTTGTCCTTAAACAGTTGATGTTAAAACGTTCATAGGGCTGGATTTTTCATTAATGGCACAGTAGCGTAATCGCTACTAATTTAAGTCATTGTGAGAGTAGCTCCCCATGCCTGCAGTACTAGATAAACTGGTTAATCTGTTAACCCTAGAGCAGTTAGACGACGGCTTATATCGTGGTGAAAGCCAAGATCTGGGTTTTGGCCACCTTTTTGGCGGTCAAGTATTGGGCCAAGCCTTAGCTGCAGCTCAAGCTACCGTCCCAGAAGGACGTATGGTCCATTCCTACCACTCCTACTTTTTGCGCGCCGGTGATCTTAGTCTGCCGGTGATCTACGACGTTGAAAACCTTCGCGACGGCGGTAGCTTTAGTGCGCGCCGTGTTAGCGCGATTCAGCATGGGCGACCGATCTTCTTTATGACCGCGTCGTTCCAAGGCGAGGAAGCGGGGATGGATCATCAGGTGGTGATGCCCGAGGTTGCACCGCCGGAACAGTTTAAGAGCGAGCACCAGCTAGCAACCGAGCTCGGCGATCAACTCCCGCCGATGCTGCGTAAACTGTTTTTAGAAAATGATGCCATCGAGATGCGTGTGGCCGAGGATGCGGACCAACGTGCTAATGACCGCAACCCGATTCGCAACGTTTGGATGCGCGCCAATGGTACTCTCGCCGCTGATAGTGCATTGCATCAGTTTTTGCTGTCATACGCGTCTGACTTTAACTTCCTCAGTACCGCACTTAAGCCTCACGGCGTAAGCATGCTATCTGGCCAAGTGAAGTTGGCTACCATCGATCATTCAATGTGGTTCCACCGGCCGGTGAAATTTGATAACTGGCTGCTGTTTAGCATCGATTGTCCAAGTACCGGTAATGCTCGAGGCTTAGTTCGTGGTCAAATATTTGATACTGATGGCAATTTAGTAGCGAGTGCGGTGCAAGAGGGGCTGATGCGGCCACGTACAAAATAGCAGCAACGACATTAAATTTGTGAACTTGATCGAAAAGCAGCTGTTTTAGCTGCTTTTTTGCTTTGTTAAGGTTTGGATACCAAATGTTTACTGCAATTGGTATTTAGTCCCGTTTAGCGGCGGGACATCTCGGATGAAGGTATCAGGAGAGTGGTCCGCTTTAGGACCCACCGAAGAAGTAAATCTTTCAGGTGTCGGCACAATGCCGATGAGGACTGATACTGGACGAGCCTCTGGAGAGTTCCATTGACTTGGACGCCGAAGGCGCAAGCTGCATACCCTGTGTATGTAGTGAAACGCTCAGGCACAAAGGACAGAGAGTAGATTCATACCTAGTACAATAAATATTGTTGCATTAGGTTTTATCCGCACCTTCTTTGCATCTGCGGTGAGATCCGTCATTACGACGATCCCGCTGGTTAGTCATGGTTTCTCCTCATGTTTACGTTGTACTTGAGGAAACCACATTATGTCTTCGATCGAATCTGTTTTATCTACCCTTGCTAGCTGGGTATGGGGTCCACCACTGCTTGTGCTGCTGGTGGGAACCGGTATCTATTTCACCGTTCAACTCGGTGGTATGCAGCTACTAAAGCTCCCCCTCGCATTCAAACTGCTGTTCCGCCGTGATGACAGCGCTGGTGACGTTTCTCGTTTTAGCGCGTTATGCACTGCTCTAGCGGCTACCATCGGAACCGGCAACATCGTTGGTGTGGCTACTGCAGTCAAACTGGGCGGCCCCGGTGCGCTATTTTGGATGTGGATGGCGGGCCTGTTTGGTATGGCGACCAAATACGCCGAATGCATGCTGGCAGTAAAGTACCGCCGTACCGATAGCCGTGGCGAACAAGTCGGTGGGCCGATGTATTACATTGCCGATGGTATTGGCAAAATGTGGTTAGCGAAGATATTTGCGGTATTCACGTTGTTGGTAGCCTTCTTCGGCATTGGTACCTTTCCGCAGGTTAACGCGATTGTTGATGGTGCTGAGATTGCCTTAAGCGTACCGCGTAACATCACCATGGTCGTGCTGACCCTACTGGTTGCAGCTGTGGTGCTTGGTGGTATCAAACGTATTGCTAAAGTTGCAACGGCTTTGGTGCCAACCATGGCTATTGGTTACACCGTCGCTTGTGTGGCTTTATTGGCCGCCAATGCTGACGCTATCCCAGCGGCGATTAAACTGGTTATCGATAGTGCCTTTAACCCAGTGGCTGCTGGTGGCGGTTTTGCTGGTGCGACGGTAATGATGGCGATTCAATTCGGTATTGCCCGCGGGGTATTCTCTAACGAAGCCGGTTTGGGGAGTGCGCCAATGGCCGCCGCTGCAGCGAAAACCAAATCGCCGGTAGAGCAGGGTCTAGTTTCTATGACTGGACCACTACTCGATACCCTCATTATTTGTACATTAACGGGATTGGCATTGGTGATCACCGGGGCGTGGCAGGGTGATGCTGCTGGGGCTGCGATGACTTCTCAGGCGATGAGCGACGGCCTATCAAAGTTGGTTGGCAGCAAAATCATCACCATTGCATTGCTGTTCTTTGCCTTCACCACCATCTTAGGTTGGTGCTACTACGGCGAGCGTGCGGTGTTATTCCTTGCCGGAGAGAAGGGGCGTTTGCCATACCGTATCGTCTTTGTTGGGCTTGTCGCGGTGGGTGGTTTACTGCAGCTGAATATGATCTGGCTGCTAGCGGATGTGGTTAATGGTTTGATGGCGGTTCCAAACCTGATTGCGCTGTTGCTGCTGCGCAAAGAGATCATCGGCGATACCCGTGCTTATTTTGCTGCAAAGCAACAACAAGTGATGACTGAGCCAGCTCAGGCTAGCTAAAAGCAAGTTTTTGCCAACGCCGGTGTTACTATAAGCGCAATTAACGTTTTCCAAAGGAATGACTATGCTCCGTCCGCTCGTTGTTGCGCTTTCATTGTTGCTACTGTCTGGCTGTATCTCCGATGCTCCTGATATTGAAGAGGTGGAATACACTCAGGTAACCGGCGCAGTTACCTTCAAAGAAGCAACCTTGTTGCCGCCGAACAGTCGCTTAAAGATTGCGGTATTGGACGCCAAAGAGCGTGGCGCTATTTTGATGCGTAACGAGTTTAATGTTGGTAAGTTGCCGGTGCCGTTTTTCCTGTCGGCACCGACAGAAATCGTTAATGAGGATGGCGACTATGCCATTTGGGCGGCGATCGAGGTTAATGGCAAAACCCTACTGCAAACCCAGGCTCCGTTTACTCGGGTTATCAATAATGACGTATTCAACGCTATCATTGAGGTTAAACCGCTAAAATAGTTAGGTTGTTGCTAACCCGAAATGCCGAGCGTTTGCTCGGCATTTTGGTAACTGGTGTTTGTTGCATCTGACTAGGGCACGTTATGGCCACTGGCCGACACCCATATTCGAAACCATTGTTCGCGGGTTAACTCGATCTGAAATGCCGCTAAGGCACTCTCTATTCGTTCAATCTTACCGGTTCCAAGGATAGGTAATGGTGTACTCGGTAATGCTAATACCCACGCATATAATACCTGATCGATACTCTGTGCATTTACTTCGGCGGCAATTGCTTGCAACTCGGCACGGATCCGTCGAGCTTGTGGATCCTGTGGACTAAATAGGCGGCCGCCTCCCAAGCAAGACCACGCCATCGGCGAGATTCGTTGCTGCTGCATAAAATCTAAGGTGCCATCGTGCAATGGTGCCATCTGCAGTGGCGAAATCTGGATCTGATTGGTTACCAGCGGCATCGACAACCTTGACTGCAGCAGTTCGAATTGGCTTTGGCTAAAGTTGGATACGCCAAAATTCAAAACCTTACCTGCTTGATGCAGTTTTTCGAACGCTTCAGCAACCTCATCAGCATTCATTAACGGATCTGGTCGATGGATCAACAGCAGATCGAGTCGGTCGGTCTGGAGATTGGCAAGCGAACGCTCTACCTGCCGAGCGATGTGGCCAGCACTAGTGTTGTAGTGGGCTAAATCATAGCCTTTACAGCCGGGCAAACAGATCCCTATCTTACTGATCAGCTCTATTTGGTTTCGCAGCTCCGGTTTAAGTTGTAGCGCTTCGCCAAAGACTCGCTCGCACTGGTAATCACCGTAGACATCGGCGTGATCACAGCTGCTGATCCCCATCTCTAGGTGTGCTTCCAGATAACCCAGCAGCTGTTGAGGCGACTTACCCCAATCCAATGTGCGCCAATAGCCGGCGATGTAGCGTGACAGCTCTAGCCCCGGCAACTGAACCCTTTCCATGTCCACCTCTAAGCTTTAACTCGTTGTTATAAAAAAATATGTCAGTTTATGCGGCGCCACCGAAACTGGCTTATGTTGATGGCCGATCGCAACCAAAGTGTGATACGCATCCCACTTTAGCACTCTTAAAGTGTGACGACAGATCAAGTTGTTTCAGATCAACAATATTCCGTCACGTAGGGCGTAGCCTGCCAGTAAGAATTTTCGGCGTAACAAAATAAAACGGAGTTTTGATGATGAAAAAGACTATTCTTTCAGCCGCTATTGTCACCTTGCTAGCAGCCCCAGCATTGGCAGGCCACGAAGCGGGAGATTTCATTGTTCGTACCGGCGTCATCCAGGTTGCGCCGGATGAAAGTTCTGGAGATGTGCTTGGCTTGGGAGAGTTGTCAGTAGATGAAGATACTCAAGTTGGCTTGAATTTTACCTACATGCTGACCAGTAACTGGGCTGTTGAAGTATTGGCTGCGACGCCTTTCAGCCATGATGTGTCGGTTGCCGGGATGGATGTTGCTGAGGTGACTCATCTGCCGCCAACCGTGATGGCGCAGTACTACTTTGGGCAAGGTAAATTCCGTCCTTATGTAGGTGCTGGCGTGAACTACACCCTATTCTGGGATGAAGAGTTTAATGGGACTGGTAAAAGCTTAGAACTGAGTGATCTAGAGCTTGATAACAGCGTTGGTTTGGCAGCGCAGATTGGTATCGATTATGAGATCAACAACGATTGGTTGGTGAACGCTTCTATTTGGTATATCGATATCGGCACCGATGTTGATTTTAAAGCTGGCGGCGAATCCGTCGATAGCATCAGTTTAGACATCGACCCATGGGTATACATGGTCTCGGTAGGTTATAGCTTCTAAAGGCATTTAATCGATATAAAAACGGGGGGCTCAATTGAGCCCCCCGTTTTTATAAATGATAACTCAATCGAGCTTAGTGCAGTGCGCGGGCTCGGATGGTGCCGTCGATCTGCTTTAGCTCCTCTAACGCTTCATAGGCGTGCTCGGTATCGACATCCATCACTACGTAACCAATGTTGGCGGTGGTTTGCAGGTACTGACCGGAGATGTTAATTCCTTTCGCAGCAAACGCTTGGTTAATCTGGTTCATGACACCAGGTCGGTTATGGTGAACGTGCAATAAGCGCGAGCTGCCAACGTGACCAGGCAGAGATACCTGTGGAAAGTTTACTGCCGATAGGGTTGAGCCGTTATCAGAGTATTTCACCAGCTTCGCAGCCACTTCCATACCGATGTTTTCCTGCGCTTCTTGAGTCGATCCACCAACGTGTGGGGTCAAGATAACGTTGTCGAATTCACACAGTGGGCTGGTGAATGGGTCGTCGTTAGACTTTGGCTCGGTGGGGAAGACATCCACGGCGGCACCAGCGATCTTCTTCTGTTTGAGCTCATCACATAGGGCATCGATATCAACCACGGTACCGCGAGAGGCGTTGATTAGAATGCTGCCTTGGCGCATCTGCTCGAGCTCGGTCGCGCCTATCATGTTTTGGGTTGATGGGGTTTCGGGTACGTGCAGGCTAACAACGTCCGCCTGTTGCAACAGTGCCGGCAGTGTTGGTACCTGTTGAGCGTTACCCAACGGCAGCTTATTCTCGATGTCGTAGAAACGCACCTGCATGCCAAGCCCTTCAGCCAGTACACCCAGTTGAGTACCAATGTGGCCATAGCCAACGATACCAAGGATCTTACCGCGAGCTTCATAGCTGGCGGTGGCGGTTTTTTGCCAAATGCCTCGGTGGGCAAGGGCGTTCTTTTCTGGAATACCGCGTAACAGCAGCAAGATCTGACCTAACACTAATTCAGCTACCGAGCGGGTGTTAGAGAATGGGGCGTTGAATACCGGCACACCGGCGATTTCAGCGCTGCTGAGGTTAACTTGGTTGGTACCAATACAGAAGCAGCCAATGGCAGCCAGCTTGTTCGCTGCACCAATAATTTCGTCGGTAAGCTGGGTGCGTGAACGAATGCCAATAAAGTGAACATCCTTTACTTTTTCTTGCAGCTCTTGCTGCGACATCGACCCTTTTAACTGCTCGACGTTGTGGTAACCCGCGTCGTTAAATACCGATAAGGCGCGAGGGTGAACCCCTTCAAGTAAAAGAACTTTGATCTTATTTTTATCGAGCGAGTACTGGTTCATCGACTTCTATTCCCTGATAACGTAGCGCTCTAGCATAACCAAAAGCGGCGCTATGTAAGTAGCGCAGCTCGCAATTTCTGGCTATTGATAGCGAATTCAAATCAAACCATTACTTATCTACATCGTTGCACTTGCTGGAATGTGCTCAGAGAGGTTGACCGGTGTCAGATCCGCCCCTTTGCCACCCATGCAGCGCCAGAACATTTCGAAACTGGCGCTGATGTGCTGTTCCAGCTGGTGTTGTTCATGCTGCTCGCACAACCAAGCGGCGGAGGAGATAAACAGTGAGTGGCTCAGTTCTGTCGCCAGTGGCAGTGGCGTCTGCAGTAATAGCCCTTGTTGCTGCCCCTGCAATAGCAGATGCTCAACAAAATGAAACAGCTGCTCTACCATCTGTTGTCGCACCGGTTCGCTCGGGTGATAGTGGATCTGCTGCAGAAAACGCAGTTGTAAAGGGTGTGCAACCGCCCAACAGATCCCGTTGTGCCATAGCTGCCACGCCTGTTGGCGTAGATCGGTGTTGGTGTCGAATGCGGGTTGCAGCTGCATCGCCGCCGCCAACTCACGTTTGGTTGAGTTAAATAGCTCATTCACCAACACCGACTTACTGCTGAAGTGATGGAACAGAGTGCCATTGGCTACGCCAGCCTGTTTGGCTATCTGTGCCGTAGCGGTTGCCTCAATGCCCTGTTCGACGAACAAGGCCAGAGCGGTATCGAGAATGAGCTTCTTTTTAGGGGTCATTAGGTGAACATCTTCACCATTAAGCGCTGAATCACGTTGCCATAAGGCGGCTGCATTAGCTTGGTATAGTTGATCTTGCCGCGGTGCAGTACGGTTTTAGCATGGCTAAAGGTCTTAAAGCCTTCGTGACCATGGTAATGCCCCATACCGGATGGTCCAACCCCGCCAAAGGGCGCATCATCAGCGGCAACGTGGACGACCGAATCATTAAGGCTGACCCCACCGGCGTGAGTTTCATTGAGGATCCGCTGCTGCAGATCATCATTAAAGCTCATTAGGTAAAGTGCCAAAGGTCGTGGCCGGTCGTTTACGTAGTTGATGGCGTCGTCGATGCTATCGTACGGTACCAGTGGCAATAGTGGACCAAAGATCTCCTGCTGCATTACCGTCATTTGATCATCGACATCGGTAAGCAGATGAGTGGCCATACGGTGGTTAGCGTCGTCACGAGGGTGCTCGACCACAGCATGTACTTTTGCGCCGCGATCCACCGCGTCCTGCAGGGTGTCGCTGAGGCGCTGATACTGGCGAGCATTAATCACCGAGGTGAAGTCCTTACTGGCTAGGCCAGCGGGAAAACACTTGTTGAAATGGGCGCGATAAGCGTCAATAAACTCGTTTAGTTTATCCCGCGGAAGCAATACATAATCTGGCGCAGTACAGATCTGACCGGCGTTAAGACACTTGCCGTAAATGAGTCGTGCCACTGCCTCTTTAATATCAAAATCTGGCGCAATAATGGTTGGCGATTTGCCGCCAAGCTCTAGGGTAACTGGGGTAAGGTTAGCTGCTGCTGCACGCATAACGTGTTTGCCGACCGCGGTGGAACCGGTAAATAGGATATGGTCAAACGGCAATGAGCTGAAGGCTGCAGATGCTTCTGCTTCCCCTTCAACAACCGCAATCTGCTCCTCGGTGAACTTCTCCGCTAGCATCTGTCGTAGTACAGCATTGGTGGCAGGGGTGAATTCCGACATCTTGATCATTGCACAGTTACCGGCGGCAATCGCGGTGATCAGTGGCCCCATCGCTAGATAGATTGGGAAGTTCCACGGCACCATGATGCCGATAACACCCAGCGGTTGGTAACGTACCTCAACCTTGGATGGGGCTAGCATTAACCCCGGGCTTCGACGTGATGGCTTCATCCACTTTTTGAGATTCTTACGGCTGTAGTGAATAAGGTTGAGGCTAGGTACGATGTCGGTAAACAGAGTGTCGTATTTAGCACGTTGGCCGAAGTCGGTGTTGATGGCATTGACGATTCGGTCTTGCCACGTCTTGATTAATTCAGCCAGGGTCGCCAGATCTTCGCTGCGCTTGGCTGCGGTAGGAGCCGGGTTGGCGCGATAGTAAGCCCGCTGTTTTTCCAATAGTTGCTGCATCGACTCGATGGCGTCTTGGGGTTGGGCATTAGCGTGGGCAAGATTCATTACTGGCTCCTCAACGATCCGTTGGCGGTTGCTTAATGTTAGGTGCTCTGCCGGATAGCTTAAGCATACCATTGAGGTTGTTTAAAAATAATCCGACTGATTAGTCGGTCTAAACTTAACCAAAAAAAATCGACCCCGCAAGGATCGATTTTTTGTGAAGTCGGTTGGGTTTGGTTGTTAACGCAACGCCGCCTCGATGGCACCGGTTATCTTGGCGTCATCGGGTTTGGTTTTAGACCCCCAGTAGTCGACGAGATTACCGTCTTTACCCACTAAATATTTGTAGAAGTTCCACTTTGGTGAGGCACCTTGCTCGGCCAGTTCAACAAAGATTGGATCGGCATCGCCACCACGGACTTCGGTTTCGGTCAGCATGGTGAACGAAACGCCATAGTTTTTGTAACAGACTTCAGCGGCTTCCTCTTCGTCATCAGCGGCTTGGAAGAAGTTGTTCGATGGAACGCCGATGATTACCAATCCTTCTGGGGCGTATTGTTTGTGTAACGCTTCCAGCTGTTCAAACTGTGGGGTAAAGCCACAGTGACTGGCAGTGTTAACGATCAGCACTGGCTTATCTTCGGTTAGTTGGCACAGGTTAACGGTGTCTTTGCTGTGCAATAGGCGCTTATCAACATCAAGCCAGTCAGGGCATTGAGCACTAACGGCAGAGGTTGCTAAGGCGACTAGGGGTAGTAGGCGTTTCATAAGCGATTCCTTTGCTATCTGAATCAGTAATCTTGCTGTTACGGCTAAAGCGCTAACCGAGATCAACGCTTTGTGCCTCGGCCGATTACTTAGTGATGGTTTTAACGCCTTCTGGGCTGCCCAGTAACAGCACATCTGCACCGCGGCGAGCGAATAGGCCGTTAGTTACTACACCAACTAGGTTATTGAGTTGCTGTTCGAGCGCTTTGGCGTCGTCGATCTTCCAGCTATGCACATCTAAAATGTGACAGCCGTTGTCGGTAATGCAGCCTTCGCGGTAAATTGGGTCGCCGCCCATCTTAACGATTTCACGGGCAACCGCTGCGCGAGACATTGGGATCACTTCAATCGGCAGTGGGAAGGTACCCATGGTTTTAACTAGTTTGCTTTCATCGGCAATGCAAACAAATTGTTTGGCGATGGAGGCAACGATCTTTTCTCGGGTTAGCGCTGCACCGCCCCCTTTGATCATATCCATCTGATGGTTCACTTCATCGGCGCCATCAACGTAGACGCTCAATTCGCTCACACTGTTCATATCGAACACTTCGATGCCCAGTGCCTTGAGGCGTTCGGTTGACGCTTCTGAACTGGATACTGCGCCTTTTATCTGATCAGCCATGGTGCCTAGGGCGTCGATAAAGTGGTTTACCGTACTGCCAGTACCAACACCGACAATGGTGTCCTTCTCAACGTATTTCAGTGCTTCCCAGCCAGCGGCCTTCTTCTGTGCATCTTGCGACATGAGTAACTTCTCCATAGATAGATGGCACGATTATAAAGAGCAGACGCCGTTATGTCGCGCAGTGATTGCGGTCATTTCTGGCCGCAATCATTGTTGCTTAAGCGGCCGAAACCGTTACCGAAATGCCGCTGAGAATAGCATTGCCACAGACCGGATCTAAGCCATTCACATCGGTGAGCTGATTCATATTGACCCCTGGGTTGTCGTTAGCGACCTGCTGTTGGGTATCCGCGAAGGTATGGCCCCAACCATGAGGCATGCACACTACCGATGGCATCATCTCGTGACTTTCACTCACGGTCAGGGTGATGCTGCCAATGGCATTACTTACGGTAACGGCTTGTCCATCTTGCAACTGCTTCGCGGCCATATCGTCTGGATGCATCAACAGTACACAGCGTGGTTTACCTTTAATTAAGTAGGGAAGGTTGTGCATCCAAGAATTATTGCTGCGCAGGTCGCGCTTGCCGATAAGGCTGAGCTGCCCATCGATCGGTTTATCCATCGCTTGCGCTAGGCGATTAATGTCGGCGGCAATAATATCGTTAAAGGTGTGGATACGTTGATCGTCAGTACAAAGACGCTTACTTAAGGAGGGCCGTAGCGGGCCTAAATCGATGCCACTTGGGTTGGCCTTGAGTAGCTCCAAACTGATCGCAGGAACGTCGCCGCGGCCTTGGCTATATGGGCCGACGCTGAGCATGTGAGCCAACAATAGTTCCGGTTTCGGTAACGGCGCTACTGGCTTACCTTGTTTGGTTGATAATGCCAGCGCCAAGCCGTTGAGGATCTGGTAGTCATAGCGTTCGTCGCCGGCTTTAGCGAATACCTCCGGGCTGAACTTGGCGGTGTTATGTACCGCAAAGCGAGCAAATACAATATCGTAATGGCTATGCGCTAACGGGCTTGCTGGTGGCAAGATAATATCGGCGTGACGGGTGGTTTCGTTGAGGTAGGGATCAATGCTTACCATAAACTCTAAACCAGCTAAAGCCTTGTCCAGCCGCTGTCCCGTTGGGGTAGATAAAACGGGATTTCCGGCAATGGTTACCATCGCTTTGATCTGTCCTTCGCCTGCGGTTTCAATCTCTTCAATCATCGCTGAACAAGGCAGTTCCTTGGCAAACTCCGGCAGACCACGAACGCGGCTGTGCCACTGCCCAAACTGACCTTTGGCGCGATCAGTCGGCCCTGCGGGGTTGACTGCTGGGCTGGTCACTAAGGTTCCGCCAACGCTATCGAGGTTGCCGGTGATGAGATTGAGCACCTGGATCGCCCATTGGCACAGGGTGCCGAAACCTTGGGTCGATACGCCCATGCGACCATACACCGCCGCGCTTGGAGCGCTGGCTAACTGTAGCGCTAAGGCTTCAATCTCCGTGGCAGCAATACCGCAATAGTGGGCGGCCCACTGGGCAGTGAACGGTTGTACCGCTTGCTCCACATCAGCTAAACCATCGCTGATCGCGCCGAGGTGATTCAGGGTTATCTGCTGATTGGCAAATAGTAGATTAATCAATGCCAGTAATAGTGCGGCGTCGGTACCGGGGCGGATAAAGTGATGAGTGTCAGCCAGTTTGGCGGTTTCCGTTCGACGGGGATCGATGACCACTAACTGACCGCCACGTTTGCGGATCGCTTTGAGGCGATTGCGAATGTCAGGTGCGGTCAGCAAGCTGCCATTGGATGCCATTGGGTTTGCACCGAGTACCAATAGGAAGTCGGTGTGGTCTATATCAGCAATGGGTAACAATGACTGATGGCCGTACATCCATAGGGATACAACGTGGTGGGGTAATTGATCTACCGAAGTGGCGGAAAAACGGTTTTTGGTTCGGAGTAAGCGGCTGAAATGAGCCCCGTGGGTCATGTGGCCATAGTTGTGAACGTTGGGGTTTCCAGCGTAAAACGAAACCGCATCGTTACCGTATTGGCTAGCTATTCCATGCAACTTGTCAGCGACCAGTTGGTAAGCCTCATCCCATTCAATGCTGTGCCATTGACCATTCACTTTATGCAGTGGTTGCTTAAGTCGATCCGGATCATTGTGTAGATCTTTTAGTGCTACGCCCTTAGGGCAGATGTGGCCCTTGGAAAGGGGATCGTCCATATCTCCGGTAATCGAGATTATCTGTTCGTTTTCGGTAACGATCTTAAGTCCGCAAATTGCTTCACAGAGGTGGCAAGCGCGGTAGTGAGTGGTTGGCATGTGGCTGTCCTTTGCATGTCGCAGATTAGCCTAACCTGCCTGCGATGCCGGGTTGCAGCAATTGAATTGTATTGTACGAGGGCTGTGAATCTGGGCGTGGTAACACAAAAAACGCGCCCGTAGGCGCGTTTGGTCAATAGGGTGATTGGGTTAGCCTTGCAGTACCCGGCCACCGATATTGATTTTACGAGGTTTCATCGCTTCCGGCACTTCTCGGACTAAATCGATGTTGAGTAGACCATTTTCTAGTTGAGCATCCATTACTTTTACATGGTCTGCCAAACGAAAACGGCGCTTGAAGTTTCGCTCAGCAATACCTTGGTGGAGGAACTTACGCTCGACTTCACCTTTATCACGACGACCTTCCACTCGCAGGGTTTCACCCTCTACCTCAATATCCAAATCTGCTTCGGAAAAACCGGCCACGGCCATGGTGATGCGGTAGTGGTCATCCTTCACTAACTCAATGTTATATGGTGGAAAACCACTTTGTTCAGTGCGCATTGCTTCATCCATAACTTGGGCGAAACGATCGAAGCCAATGGCGGATTTGTAGAGTGGGGTTAGATCAAATGTACGCATTATTTAGTCCTCAATTGAGCAACAGAAAGTAAAAATGTAGGCCTCCATCGAGCGCCTACAAACAGGATATGAGGATAGCGGCAGAAGATTTAAAGAGCAGAACCAAATATTTTTGGATTATTTTTTCTAATTAATAAAAATCAATGGCTAAGCCACAGCGAATCGGGGCAATTACACTGACTGTGTGGTAACTCGCTAGCTAAAAAAATAACTCATAACAAACGCGCCCATAGGCGCGGTTGTTGTTGGGGATAATCATGCCGCAATAAGGCGCAGATTAACGCATCTCGCTCCAACCGCCTTCCATGATAATGCCGCTGATGTAGCGCAAGTCATTACCGCAGCTGTTGCAATGGTATTCATGTTCAGAGAAACCACCGTCGACGGTGCTGGCTTCATGATTGGCAAATTCAACGAGGTCAATATGAGGTTGGTGCGGCTGATTGTGCAGCTGTTGCTGACAACGAGAGCATAGAGGTTTGTTGGTCATAAAGTACTCCCTAACCACCGAGTCGGAACATGTAAATTAGCTCGGCTTCGGTCACCTAAAGTATAGGAGTAAATAAATGAATTTTAAAAATTAACCGTCGACTACAACGCGCCGAACAGCGCGTCTAAACTTAGGCCGATGCGGAGGTGTCGGAGGGTCAATTATTGTCGCTTAGGCCGAGGGGGAATTAGCTTAATTGACTCCAGCCACCATCCATAATAATGCCACTGATATGGCGTAGATCGTTGCCACAGGTATTGCAGTGATACTCGTGTTCTGAGAAGCCACCGTCGACGGTACTGGCTTCATGATTGGCAAATTCACGCAGGTTTAGGTGGGGGTTGCTGGGCTGTTCGCTGAGCTGATTTTGACATTGTTGGCACAGAGGTTGATCAGACATGATGAGATTCCAGTTCCGTTAGATGACTCTTTGGATCTAGTTCATCGGCTCATAATTTGCCAGTGAAATGGGCAATAAAAAGGCTGTGTCGTAGTTAGCTGTTGAAGCTTATCTTAAGTCTTCGGCTTCACCGATTTCGGTGCATTTAGGGGACTATGTCGCGGTGGCGACGGCACATTCTTGTATGCATTAGGGGGAGCTTCGCCCCCTTTGGAATCCCCCTTGCCTTAGGTCGCAGTCCACAACGCTTCGCTGGACGGCTCCAATGCGGCAGAAGATCAATAACGGTAGTGCATTACCCTTGTATCGCGACTCGCCTAGCCAGTGCTTTAACAGCCTTGGAAAGAACAACACTTAATTGGTACACAGCCATAAAAAAACCGACCATGTAGGTCGGTTTATTGAAGCCAATTTAAGCGGTTGGGTTTAGCGCTTTTTGCGTGCGCGCAAGCTTTTCTCTGCAGCAGACTGAGAGTTGCTGCGATCTTCGCTGGCGTTGTTGCGACGCCCTTGCTTGTTAACGTAGCGCTTTTTATTACGTACGTCGTGCAACAGGTTGTTGCGATCCGCTACTTCGTAACCCGCTTGGGTGATGCGATGAATGTGCTGGCCAATCAATTGTTCAATCTGAGCGATCGAAAGCTCCTCGTCACGACCCACCAAGGAGACCGCATGACCACGTTGACCAGCACGACCGGTACGGCCGATGCGGTGAACGTAATCTTCCGCTAAGAATGGTACGTCGAAGTTAACTACATAGGGTAAACCAATGATGTCGAGGCCACGGGCAGCAACATCGGTTGCCACCAGAATACGGGCTTTGCCCTCTTTGAACTCAGCTAAGGCGCGGCGACGGCTGCTTTGGTTTTTGTCACCATGACAAACCACGGTAGGCAGGCCGTTAAGGTTTAGCTCCTTAACAACGTTGTCTGCGGTCTCTTTGTAGTTACAGAATACCATTACCTGACGCCAGTTCTTGCGACCGATAAGCTCGGATAACAGCTCCAGTTTGCGCTCGTCGTCGGCGGGATAGAGCACGTGAGATACCGTATCGGCAGTGGAATTTTGCTCGGCAACGGCTACTTCAACAGGGTTAGACAGGCTTTGTTTACACAGCTGCTTCATTGCTGGTGGGTAGGTCGCGGAAAACAACATGGTTTGACGCTGAGCGGGTACTAAGCTGAATAAACGCTTTAGTTCACCGGCAAAGCCCATATCGAGCATGCGGTCGGCTTCATCTAAAACCACGTGTTCGACACTGCCCATGGCGATGTTGCCTTCGGCGATGTGCTCAAGCAGGCGACCAGGGGTCGCGATCAACAGATCAACACCTTGTTGCAATGCCTTAGTTTGACTCGCCATCTTGACGCCGCCATAGATTGTAGCGATGGACAGGTCTAGGTACTTGGCGTACGCCGCCGCGTTGGCACCAATTTGGGCGGCCAATTCGCGGGTTGGCGCCAGTACTAAGGCACGACAGTTAAACTTGCGCGTGGTCTTCGGGCTGTCCGCTAATTGCTGCAGGATCGGCAGAGCGAAGGCGGCGGTTTTACCTGTACCAGTCTGGGCGTTGGCCAGAATGTCACGGCCTTTGCGCGCTGCTGGGATCGCACGACGCTGAACCGGGGTCATTTTTTCGTAGCCACATTCAGCAACGGCGCGGACAATCTCGGGGCAAAAACCTTGTGATGCAAAACTCATAAGCAGACAGATAGCCTAAAAAACGGGGTTGCATATCATACAGGATAAACCTTGCCTTGATAAGACTGGTGGTTATTTCATTTTTGTCGGTTAAATGAGCAGCGTTCGCGGTTATTACTTAAGGGGTAACAAGGAAGTTTTGTGATATTAAACTTATACTTACTTCACACTGTGGTCGTTGAGGTGTCGCTGGGGTTAAGGCGTTCGTGCGATCATAACTGACATATAAAATGAATCTTACGGTAGTTATGAAATATCTATTTTCGTTGGCGTTGAGTTTTTTGCTGCTCGGCTGCAATCAAAGTGAAGCACAAAAAGTTGACCAACCCGCCACTTTGGAACCTTTAGCGAGCTGGGAGTCAACCAGTGGCAACGATGAACGCCAAGATATGTTGGCGCTACGTCCGCAGCTTATCGTGCTTTGGTCTGGTTCTGGCTATGACAAACAGTTTAACACTCCTCGTGGTCACCAGTTTGCAATGAAAGACGTGACCAACGTGCTGCGCACCGGTGACGGTGAGTACTCCGCTAGTTGTTGGAGCTGTAAAGGGCCGGCTGCACCTGCGATGATGGAACAGTTTGGCGAAAACGGTTTCGGTGCTAAGACCTTTGCTGAGGTTGGTCACAACATGGATGTGTCGGTTGGTTGTGATGATTGCCACACCGAAGATCAGCAAGGGTTGCAGATTGCTCGCCCTTTCGCACAAAAGGCGATGGCTAAGATACAACAGGATTTCGATAAGCAAAATCCGGCCTGGCAGGGCGCACAGACCTGTGGTCAGTGTCACGTCACTTACTACTTCCAGCCGGAGCAAGAGAATCGCGTTAACATTCCGTGGATCTTCGGCAGCGACGCCGATGCCATCGAGAAGTACTACGATACCCGTCGTTTTTACGATTGGATCCATCCGCTCTCTGGTGCGCCAATGGTGAAAGCTCGCCACCCTGAGTACGAACACTGGAGCCGCAGTATTCATGCCAAGCAGGACGTAACCTGTGTCTCTTGTCATATGCCAAAGAAAGTTGATGAGAATGGTCGTGAATTCCACAGCCACAACACCGGTAACGTGATGGATAATTTCGATAGCGTTTGTGCCAGCTGCCACGTTAGCAAAGATGAGTTGGTTGGTACCTTAGCTAAGCGTAAGCAGCAGATCGACGATGCCCGTAGCGAAGTTGAAAAACTACTGGTAAAAGCTCATGCGGAAGCCGGTGCCCTATGGCGTTCTGGCTTAAGCCAAACCCAGTTAAGCCCAGTGCTGATGGATATCCGTCACTCTCAGTGGCGTTGGGACTTTGCGGTTTCGTCTCATGGTGTACATGCGCACAACCCGAAAGAGGGATTGGAGCTGTTGCGAGTTGCCAAACGCCAAGCGCAGGAAGCCCGTGCCAAGCTGCAGGTAATGTTGTCTCAGAATCCTGAGGTCAACGTGGAATACCCTGATATCTCTTCCAAAGCGGCAGCTCATGCAGCTACAGGTATGGATATCGAAGCGCTCGAAAAGCAGAAGCAACAGTTTTTGAATGAACAAGTGCGCGGCAAGTGGCCGGGCTGGAAGCAGGTAAAGGCTGAGTAAGCTAAAGCAGTTAATGTCATCAGTTGATGCGACAACGAAAACCGCCAATGGAATTGCCGTTGGCGTTTTTTTTGGCAGTGTCGTAGTTATCGCCCTAGTCGTGAAAACAAACTCACACAGTGTGAGTTTGTGAACAACTAAGTTATACCATTGTGCTCCCAGCAGCACAGCGATCGCTAACAATCTGGTTACGACCACGATGCTTGGCTTGATAAAGGAACTGATCGGCGCGGTTAAGCTGTTGCTCAAGGCTGATGTCCCACTCATCGGTAACGCCAGCACTAAAGTGGACGGTAATGTCGTTGTCGGTGGTTTTGACCGGTTTATCGGCCAATACTTGACGTAGTGTATCCAGCAAGATATGAGCTCGCTCAGAGTCGATCCCCGGCATTAGTACGAAGAACTCTTCTCCTCCAGCTCTGGCTAACAAAAAACGGCTTAGGCCCTTCTTTAGGACTCGAGCTAGCCCCTGCAACACCATGTCACCGGCTTGGTGACCGTAGTTGTCGTTAACCTGCTTAAAATGATCAACGTCGATGACAGCAACTGATACAGGTAACTGTTGCTTGTGGCTTTGCTCCAGCAGTTGCCGGCCTTTATCGAAGAAGTAGCGTCGATTAAATAGCCCAGTCATGGCATCGATATTGGCGTTATCGCGCATCAATTGGATCCGCTCTATCGATTCCATATTGTGGTTAACGCGGCAATAGAACTCTTCATGGCAGAACGGTTTATGCAGAAAATCATTGGCACCAAACTTGATAAATTTGGCTGATAAACTGGTCTCTCCTGCGCTGGATAGGCCAATGATGCACAGATCATCATAGTCGTACTTGCGGCGAAGGTGTTGCACCAGCGTCAAGCCATCTAACTCGGGCATCTGATAGCCGGTGATCACTAAACGAATATTGGGGTTATTGGCTATGAGTGCAAGCGCCTGTTTGCCATGTTCTGCCTGTTCTACGTTGAAGAGGTGACGCCGCAGTAACGATGAGATCATGCTACGAATAGTAGCTGAGTCATCAACCACTAATACCGTTTGTTGGGTGTTGTTATCGATCCTTAGGACCAGTGACAGCGCCAGTTGATAGGAGTGTCGACCCTCTTTAGTGATGAAGTCGACTACCCCCTTGCTCTGCAATGCTTCTCGCCGTTCATTGTCGTAGCTGCCGGTGAGCACAATGGTTGGGAGGTTGTGGCTTAAGGTGAGATCAACCACCTCGCCGTCCGCAGCATCCGGTAAGTTTAGATCGACGATGGCGGCAAACAGCTGGTGGTCAAATTGGTCTAGCACCACGACAGCTTCGGCCATGTTAGTACAGAAAATGGCTTCAATACGAGGCTGATTTTTTATCAGGTGTTGAAGCACCTTAGTAACAGTTTTGCTGTCTTCGACAATCAGTATTTTTTTACGCACCGATGACTCCATTCTGGTGGAACAAATCGTTAACTAGGTTAACAGATTTCAATCACTTGGTTAAGTTGGTGTTTCACCTTGGCGGCTGCCTGATGGGCAACTATTGGCTGTGTACCAACTAAGTAATGTTCTTTTTAATACTGATAAAGCACCGAGTTGGCGAGTGTTGATACAAGGGCAAAGCACTACCGCAGTTGCTCTTCTGCCACATTGGAGCAGTTCAGCGAAGCGTTGTGGACGGCGGCCTAAGGCAAAGGGGGACTCCAAAGGGGGCGAAGCTCCTCCCTAATGCATACCAGAATGTGCCGTCGCCACCACGACATAGTCCCCTAAAAGCACTGAAATCGGTGAAGCCGAAAGCTTAAGATAAACTTCAACAGCTAACTACGACACAGCCCTTAATTGAGGCGTTAATGATGCCGACTGGGATTATTAATAACCTCACTGTGGCGCCAACATTGTCGGTATATGAAGCGCGGCGGCAGCCTTGGTTAACACTTGAAGGCATTAGCCAACATTGGGACTAAACTTCAGTATCGATGCTGTCGTGCAGCTGCTGCCACTGCTCAGGAAAGCGGCCATCTATCAAATAGGCATAGGCAATTAACTCGGCGATGATGCGATAAAGCTCTGGTGGGATCTGTTGGCCTAATTCGAGCTTGGCCAACATCTCTGCCAGTTGGGGATTGTGGTGCACTAACACGCCACTCGCTTGGGCCAGATGCTTTATTTGTTGCGCCATCTCGTTGACGCCGCTGGCGGTAACGGTAGGGGCGTTGGGTTGGTTATATTTGAGCGCTACTGCCTTGGTCGGAGCAGCTTTGTTATCGTCCATAATGCTGTTCCGGTTGGCTTAGATTGGTGGTTATTTTGGCTTGACGGCAGTGCAGCTGTGCCAAGGGTAACCCGCTGACGGTTAAGCGTTGTTGCAGGGCCGCTAAGTGCTGCTGTGCCGCTTCGGTTAAGCTATGGCTTGAGCACAGCAGCTCCAATGTGAACTCGCCATCTTGCCAGCGGACGTTACCGCGTAATACGCCCAGCTCTAACTCAAATTGCAGTGCCAATAACCAGCTTGGTTGTTTGGCGTCATTGTGACTGCGATATTGTTTCAAACTAAGTTGCAGCTGCCTCTGTTGCTGCTGCTGTTGATAGGGCAAGGCAAGGTAAAGTTGGGCCTGTTCTGGGTCTGCTTGGCTCTGCTGCTGGTATTGATGTAGCGCTTTTACTAGCTCAGATAAGCTGCTGTGGGGCTCAAATTGGCTCAGCCATTGTCGCGCCAAATTACCCAAAGGTCCCTCCAGCTTGCTGTCGAATGGGAATCGTCCAATCTGTGCTATCGCCGCGGCCAAGGCCGATGGCTGTGCCAATTGCGCCAAGCTCGGCAGCGATAGACTGCTTAGCGTCGGTTGGGTGTGAGTTAAGTTAGGGTTGCTGGCGGCAATTGGTATTAACTGGATTGGTTGCCCAACCTGAAACAACCGTAATTGCTGTTGATGCCGTTGTACCAACCATTGCCCTAGCGGTAACGCTACTGCTAATGATATGGTGCTGCCCGCTAATACCAGTTGGGCAGTGCTTGCGCTGGTTATTTGCACTGGAATAAGTGTTTGAGGATTGGGCAATTGTTGCGTGAGCAACTGCTGTTGTTGCGGTGCCAATTGCGGTATTGAAAAAGTTGTTTTGAGCTTTAACGGCCGTAACGACTGTTCGCCGTTAGCAAGGTAGGGACCGGCGGTTGCTGGTACCTGAAATAGCTGCTTGTTGGTACCAAGCTGCAGTTGGCCGTGGTGAATGTTGGTCGCGGCTAGTGTCACCTTTGCGCTATTGCTAGCAAAATTAGGTGCAGATACCACTGCTTTGATTTCCATAGAATTCTATACTTATCCAGTAGAACCTATGCAGTAGGTTCTGGTTAATGACTACGCTATGACCAATGTTTGTTGTAGTTAAATCGCAATCAAATTCAGTTCTACAACAAAGACGTTGACTTTGTATCGGCACAATGATGCAAAGAGTTTAGGAGGAACATAGATGCTAAGAGCATTAGGGTGTCTGCTGTTACTACTCGCCAGTAACTCGCTGTACGCGGAAGAAGAGACTATCGTAGATGGGGATCCGCGCGATCCGTACGAGTCATTTAACCGTGCCATGTGGGCATTCAACTATGAGTTTTTAGATCCTGTCTTAGTTCGTCCAACCGTACACGCCTACGACGATTACGTACCAGAGTTAGTTAAAGACTCTATCGGTAGCTTCCTTGATAACCTCGATACGCCGTTTACCGCAGTGAATAATCTGTTGCAGTGGAAACCTAAGCAGGCGGGCATCGAAACGCTGCGCTTCACCATCAACACTACGGTTGGTATTTTGGGCCTATTTGATGTTGCCAGCGATATGGGGTTACCCGCTCACCAACGCGAAGAGTTTGGTGAGGTGATGGAGCAAGCCAATCTTGGTAATGGCCCCTATTTGATGCTGCCGTTCTTCGGCCCGACGACCGTCCGCGATGAGGTTGGCGACTATGTAGATCGTATGTATCCGCCCCTGTCGACGCTATCCATATGGCAAGACGTGGGTCGCTGGGCCTTAGATGGTGTAAATACTCGCGCCGCGCTGCGTGAACAGGAAGCATTAATTGACGAGTCACTTGACCCTTATGCCTTTGCTCGTGAGGCATATTTTCAATTATTGGAGTACGATGTTCTCGACGGAGAGCTACCACAACAAGACGAAGAATCTGATGAGTGGCTTGACGACTATTTAGACGAGATAGACCAATAATGAACTCGTTCGGAGTGGCTATGGGGTTAGATGGAATTAATGTGCTGATCGTCGAAGACGATCCGGTATTTCGCCAATTGATTGGCGATTATTGTCGCAAACAAGGGATGAATATCGATGAAGCGGAAGATGGCCAAGTTGGCTTAGAACGCTTTGCCGCTAACCGTCCTGACTTGATGCTGGTGGATCTGTCGATGCCGCGCATGGGCGGACAAGAGTTTCTTGCTGAGCTCGCAAGTTTAGCGCCGGAAGTACCATCGATTGTTATCACCGGTAATAAAGCGATGTCTGATGTGGTTGACGCTTTGCGGCACGGCGCTTGGGATTACCTAATGAAACCGCTGACGGATCTACACATTCTGCATAATGCGATGACCGACTGTTTGCGGGAGTCTGGTGGTATTGAAGCCAATACCAGCTTGCCAGAACCAACCCTCAAACCAACTGAATCCTTTACCTTAAACGACAATTACGACGCATTGCGAAACGATCCTCATACCGCTCAGTTGGTGCAGGCACAGCTGTTTCCAGCACCAGAGCTGCATGGGATGCGTTGTCATTTCGGTTATAGCCTCTATAAGTGTGAGCCGGTCAGTGATCGTCTATGTGACGGCTTTGAAGCGGATAACGACCATTTCTGTACTTACTTGGCTCATATTAGCCCAGAAAGCACTGCTAATGCCTTTGTGAGCGTGTTGATCCGCAGCTTCTTCAACCAGAAATTGAAGCGCTATCGTCAAGGTGGCAGTACCGCGATTCTTGAACCGTATAGCATGCTTTGTTATCTCAATGAGCAGTTGGTTAAGTCTGGCTTAAATTGTTCAATCGAGATTGTCTACGTGGTGCTTGATCAGCGTAGTAAACGGATCTCAATGGCACGTTGTGGCAGCAACATCAAGGCGTACTTACGCACCGACGATACCTTGTCGCCATTATTGATGGCCGACACCACTGCGCTTGGCGTAGGCTCGGATATTGAGCCGAGCAGCCATTTTCGTAGCTTAGAGCAGGATCAGGCGTTAGCGTTGTTGGAAGGCAGTAATCAAGCTCGACAAGATCTGCTCAACGGCGATTTTTCTGGCGTAAACCAGGCACTTGATGGTGGTTCTGGGCTGCAGCTGCGGGTCTGATTTCCAACTAATTTTTGCCAAATATCTCCCACCTTATGGGTTTGGTGCCATGCTTTTAACGTCGGTGAGTGGATAGCTTATCGGCGTTATTTCGTTAACAACGACATGGAGTATCGCCTTGACCCTGCGCTCGCTCTCGCTCGCTGCTGCCATCGGCACCGCTTTGGCCCTTATTGTGGCCTACCTGTTATTGCGTTTTGGGGTGTTTTTACCCTACGCAGAGCGGCAGGTTTTGCATAATCAAAATCAAGAGTTGCAGCGCCTACATACCAACCTGAGATCGTGGATGGATGAACTTGAAAACCAAAATCACGACTGGATAATCAGTGGCGCGGCCTTGCCGGATGGGGGGGGCCGGCAACGGTTACTTACCTCATCGGTAGTCGATAGCATCTTTATCTACGACAACAGCTTGGTGGTGCGTTATCAGCGTAGCTCGGCAGATCTGGACGATAGCTTGTTTAGCCAAGATGAAGGTGCGCCACGGGCGCGACTTATGCCTTGGGGAGCAAGCCATCAGCCGCAGTGGAAACGGGGCTTAGTTGATATTGACGGCGTATTGTACGGCTATAGCAGTGGCACACTGTGCAAACCCCAGCTGCAACGGTGCGATTTAGGATATTTGGTGCTGTTACGTAAATTCACCGCACAAAGCCTCCGTACCATCAGCGCCGGCAGTGGCTTGGTACTGAGCACTACGGTGGCTACCGCAAGTGATAACGGCCTGCCGCGCTTCCCACACCAAAGTGACACACTGATGAAGCAGCGCCGATTGGTGTTGGTCGATGACTCCGACAAGCCGCTGCGGGTGTTGCAGGTACAGCACCAATCCAGCCCTCCGAATCGATATAGTCGAATCGAGTGGTTGGTGTTACTGGTGTCGTTGGTTCCGGCAGCACTGATCTATTGGCTATTGATGCACATGATTGCCAAACCAATGGAACGAGGGGTAAAGGCACTGCGGGCGATGGAGCGGCAACAGCAACACCGTGCCATTATGAGCCCAAGCATACTGAAAGAGTTCCGGCAACTGGCGCAGATCTTTAATGGCCTACTCCGGCGCCTATCGCAGCAGCAAGAGGAGCTAGCTAGCCTATCGCGGCGGGATCAACTCACAGGACTGGCCAATGCTCAAGCGCTGCAGGTGTTTGTGGCGCAAGAGTGGCGCCGTTGTCTCCGCTATCGACGGGGACTGGCACTAATTTTGATCGAAATTAAACCACTAGCGTCGGCGACTGAAGCCACTAGCTCGGAGGAGGCAGCGGTGGTGTTCTCCCGTGTGCTGCGTTCGTTTTGTCGACGTGGTGGTGAACTTGGTGGCCGCGACAGCAATGGCATCTTTAGCTTAGTGCTGGCGGAGGTTGATGAGCATCAGCTCAAGCTGCTGTTGCAGCGTGTATGGGAACGTTCAGCGGAGTTGAGCCCGTTTGACCGTGAACCAGCAAGATTGCAGATAGCCATTGGCGCCTCGCTGATCCCGGCGGGGTACGATGTTAAGGCCAGTGGTCTAACCCAGTCTGATTGGGCCGAAAACGCCAACAATGCCCTATACCAATGTAAGCAAACCGGCGTTGGGGGGTGGCGGGTCTGGTGTATCTCGCGGCCTGGGTGTCAATGTCGTACCCCATAAGTGAAAACCTACGGGATTGGACAATAGGCGTTAGGAGGAAACAGCGATTTGGTTTCGTCAATAAAGAACTGGCGTAACCAAGAGTGGGCTGGGTCGTTATCCAGCATCGGTGCCCACAGCATGTTGAAGCTTATTTCGCCAAGATGCAGAGGTACCGGCAGGGTGGTTAAGTTGAATCGGGGCGCTAAATTATGGGCAAACTGCGAGGCACAAACGAAAATCATATCGGAGTGCTGAGCCATTAAGGCGGCGCTGTGAAAATCAGGTACCCGAGCACCGACATGGCGTTCGGTATCAATAGCACTTAGTACGTCGTCCATAAACCAACGTTCATTCCCTTCCACCGAAATAGTGATATGGCTGGTCTGCAAGAAGGCGTCCATATCCCAACAGTGGCGCAATGGATGTTGTTGTCGCATTAATACCACATGGTTATCACGATAGAGCTGCTGGCTCGATAGGTAGCTAGGCAAGTGCTTTACCTGCCAAGGGTAGGGCGCTCGTGGATCGGTGTCCCGCGGCACGATAAGCAGATCGGCTTTGCCCTGCTGAAGTAACTCAAACTGTGCGAGGGTTTGTGGCGCAATTCGCAACTTCATGTTTGGGGCAAGCTGGTTGAGCTTTGGCATTAGCGGTAGCAAAGTGTGGAACGCGGTTTCCGCCATTGTCAGGGTAAAGCTGCGTTCATCGGTTTTGGGATCAAACTGTTGCGGTTGCAGCATGCTGTTGGAAAGCTGCAGCCACTGTCGAAGTGGTTCTTCAAGCGACAGTGCCTTAGCGGTTGGAGCTAGCCCCTGACCTGCACGGACGAATAAAGGATCATCCAATCGAGGTGCCAGCTGTTGCCGTAGTTTGCTCAGCTGTTTGCTTACCGCTGATTGACTTAGATGAAGCCGAGCCGCTGCGGCGCTAACACTGCGTTCCTCTAAAAGCACGAGCATTAGTTGCAATAGGTTGAGATCGATACGGTCCAAACTCTTTCCTTTTTGGAATATCTTTTATTCGAATAAATCATTTTTTATCATAACTTGATTTATCTACAATGGCGCTACTTTTTTCTAGTGGCATTGGAGCTCTCGATGCGGATCCCGACGTTTTGCCTGTTTATGCTGATGGTGGTGTTTAGCCCATTAGCGATTGATATTTTCTTACCGGCAGTACCACAAATGGCCCAAAGCTTGGACGCGCCAATTGGCTCGGTTCAGGCGATTGTGGCGATATTTGTTTTGTGTATGGGCTTTGGTCAACTGATTGCTGGCCCCCTGTCAGACCGTTATGGCCGCCGCCCGATCGCCTTAGCGGGGATTGTCATCTATTTAGTGGCTGCCGTTGGTAGTGCATTAGCAACCACTGTTGAGCTGTTGTGGCTTATGCGTGCGATCCAGGGCTTAGGCACTTGTGCCATTGTCGTTGCCGCATACTCTGGTGTGCGTGATCGGTACACTGGTACCAAGCTTGCCGCTATTTATAGCTATCTTAACGGTGTTATCTGCGTGATCCCGGCATTAGCGCCGATGTTAGGTGGAGTGTTAACTGAAACCATCGGTTGGAGGGCTAACTTCTGGTTTATGTTTGGCTATGCCATTGTTGCTGGCTTGCTGATTTGGCGACTGCTGCCAGAAACTCGCCCTAATGGTACCCAAAGTGCCGGTAAGCTTATCAGTTGGGCTCAATACCAACCGGTGCTCACCAATTCAGTATTTCAGTTCTACGCCGGTTTAGTCGCTCTGTCATTCACAATTATCTTGGCTTACGTAAGTTATTCGACGGAAGTGTTGATGGTACAGATGGAACAAACGCCAATGGCTTTTTCGTTGTGGTTCGGTAGTAACGCGGCCATCAATATTGCTGGCGCTTTTATTGCCCCAACAGCGATTAAACGCCTTGGTCGTCATAAGAGCCTAATGGTTGGTACCGTTATGTCGGTGGTGGCGGGCCTAGCGCTGGTGCTGGTGGTTGATTCAACTAACCCGATGTCATTTATGCTCCCGGTCTACGTCTCGAGCCTTGGTTTCTGCTTGTTACTTGCCGTCGGTACTGGCGCAGCCATGACCCCATTTGGCGAACGTGCCGGAACAGCATCGGCATTGCTGGGGGTACTGCAAATGAGCGGCTCGGCGCTGTTGCTCGGGTTAATCAGCTTGTTGCCAGTTAGCCCGATGGCGTGCTTAGCGGTGAGCATGGTGCTGCCAGCGATATGGTGGTTAATGTTCCGCAACAGAAGTGATTATGGCCAGGTTCAGACGACCTTTCAGCACGGTTAATTGTGATGGCATTCGCCGGAAAGGGTTATACCTTTAGTTAAACGGCGACGTTCCGTTATCTCATATCCCTGTAAACAGAGCTGGCGTTGGTCCAGCTCTTTTTCTAGGTGGACAAACAGAAAGTGATCATTAAGCAGCGGGTCGTCTTCGGTTCGCGCTTGTTTAAACCAGGTTTCGCTAGGGGTAAAGAAGGTGATTCTAAACTCCGCTTGCTCACTTTTTTGGGTGTTGGCCCAAAAGGTATAGTCGAGCTCTGGTACTGCAGTTGGCAGAGAGCTGCACCCACTCAGTACGCTGCTAAGTGCAGCGATTATCACGGCAGAGAATGACTTCAATCGCATCGGTAAATTCCATTTAGGCGGTTTAGTTCTATCGTTACTGATACGATAAAAAAAGGTAAAGCTAGGGCTAGATCTCAAAAATAGTTACGGCTTCTATTAATTTTTGACCTTGGAGCAACTCAAACCTTTACTCTGTGTCTTAGGACTGAATCTTAACGTGTTTTACAGGATATCTCGTGAAAAAACTGATTGTTGTTTTGTGTGTAGCGTTGTTTGGTAGCACTGCGTGGGCTGCTAATTTTCAAGAAGGTGTACATTACCGCACTGTAAACCCTGTCGGCGCTGCCGCTGAGCCAACAGTTACCGAATTCTTCTCGCTCTATTGTGGCAACTGCTACAACATGGAGAGTCGCTTTTTGCCGATGATTACCCCTAAGCTGAAAGAAAAGGGCATCACGTTCGAGCAAAAGCACGTTAACTTCTCCGGCGATCAGATTGGTGAAGATATGGTTCGTGGCTTTGCGGTGATGACGCAGCTAGGTATGAACAAGGAGCTGAAAGAGCACCTGTTCAACTTAAACGGCGCCAAAGATCACAACCACAGTGATGAGGAGTCCGCTGACACTCACAAAAAGCTGAAAAATCTTGCGGACATCCGCGACCAGTTTGTTGCCTTTGGCTACGATGCCGCTGAGTTTGATAAAGCTGCAGCAAGCAAAGAGGTTAACTTTGCAGTGAAGCAGTGGCAGCAACAGCAGCGCCTGTTTGAAATCTACAGCATTCCAGCTTTTGTTGTGAACAACCGCTATCTGATTGAGATGAACAAGCTTGAAACTGTATCTCAGTTAGTTGAACTGATGGATTACTTGAGCAAAAAGTAACTCAACTCCATTAAGAAAGGCGGCGTGACATTTAGGTCTTGAGGTTTATATCAAGCCTTCGGTTTCACCGATTTCGGTGCTTTTAGGGGGAGATGTCGCGGTGGCGACGGTACATTCTTGTATGCATTAAGGGGGGGCTTCTCCCCCTTTGGAATCCCCCTTGCCTTAGGTCGCAGTCTAAAACGCTTCGCTGGACTGCTCCAATGCGGCAGAAGATCAACGACTGCAGTGCTTAACCTTTGTATCGGAGTTCGGCTCGCCGGTGCTTTAATAGCATTGGAAAGAGCAACACTTAGTTGGTACACAGCCTAAAAAAGGCCTCGCAATCGCGAGGCTTTTTTGTTGCTAATCTGCTTGGTTAGAACCAGATTTTACTCAACTGGCCTGACTCAAGTTCGTTGGCGTAGCTGAGGTAGTAATTGCGATTAGGGGCGTTGTATTCTCGCGCACCTAAGCCACGTAGAGCGGCAATTTTCACCTTTTTAGCCAGTACCTTGTCGCCATTGTCGAGCCACTTTAGGTGGTCAGCCAGCTCTAACGCCCACTGGAAATCCTCCGCTTGTAACGCAGTATTCATTTTAATGGTTAGGGCTTCTACGCCACCAGCTAACTGCGCCATCTTCATTGCTTTTTGTTTTGGTGCTAACGGACTTAGATTAGTGGGATTGCCATCGAACCACCCCAGTAAACCGGCGTAAATCGCACGGGTTGCGTGGGCGATGTTGCCGTAAAACTCAGTTAAGTAAGGCTTGTTTTTCAGGTGCGGTGGCAGCTCGACCTCATGGGCAATCAGATCCGGGCCCTTGCCTTGGTTGATGGCTACAATAGTTTGGTCGTACACCGAGCGGATAGCATCGCTGTAGTCTTGTAAGGCGCCAGTTGCGGCTTGTTGTCCTTTGATTGGCATGGTGTGGCCTGGCACTACAAACTCAGGCTTGTGGGTTGCCATCTGGGCCACGCTGTCGGCCCAGTTTAAGACGTTGCGGTAACCGGTACCGCGAATGGCGTATAGATTGGGAAAGGTCTGATAGAAGTTGTCACCGCTGAACAACACCTTCTCGTTTGGCAGCCATAGGTACAAGGCATCATTGGTTTCGCCAATCACGCCGTACATCTCCAATTCAATGCCGGCAATGGTGGTTTTATAGTTGTCACCTTCAATCTTATAAGTGGCCGGAAGATGGCCTTTGCCGCGGTCGTGATCGATGGTGTGAGCCGGTGCTAAGCCGCGGTTGGTAGCCTGCTCTAGCGGTAGCTTACGACCGAACTGGCGGATCCCACGGGGCTTCATTATTGGGTTGATCGCAGGGTCGACTCCATGATCGTGGCCAAAGTTAGCCATGGAGATGATCTCTGGCTGGTCATCGCCAGCAAACACGCTGGCTCCACCGGTGTGGTCGCCGTGGCTGTGAGTGTAGATGATCGCTTTTACTGGCTTGTCGCTGTATTGACGCAGTGCTTTAAATGCATTGCTAGCAGAGGTTGGACCCATCAAGGTATCGACAATAATCACCCCGTCGTCACCAACAATCATCGAGGTGGTTGCACCATGAAACCCAACCGCGGTAAAGACGTTTTCGGCGGTTTGAATCACGCTTTGCTCAAACAATTTTTCTTGCTGAGCCAGCATGGTTAAGGCTTGTTGTGGCGCCACTTGAGTAGCGGCGATGGCACTGCCACTGGTTAACGCGGCGATGATGGTAACGAGAGCGAGTTTACGCATGAGAATAATCCTGTCTGGTTGAGCAAAATGGGCATCGTTTGTTACCGTTCAATACGCTAATTACGCTTGATCATGGATTTATGAGATCTGACGCTAAGTTATCGAACTGTATAGGATAAGTGCAGTATGCCTAATCATCTTGGTTGATATTATTCCCTTTATTGCGAAAGAATTGGTCCGAAAAGGGAACTAATCGATGTCGAAACAGAGTGCTTACCTGCAGTTAAAGCGGATCGCCATTTTTACTACCGTGGTTGAATGCGGTTCCTTTGTTGCTGCGGCTAAACGACTGCAACTGAGTCGCACTAAAGTCAGTGAAAATATCAGTACCCTTGAATCTGCACTTGGGGTGCGGCTGTTTCAGCGAACCACACGCAAATTAACAATTACCCCTGAAGGTGAACGCTTTTACCAGCAAACTGAACGCATGCTACCGGACGCCTCTGCGGCGCTGGAATCAGTAAAGGAGGCTGGAGGAGCACTGGAAGGGCCATTGCGAATTTCGCTTAACGGTCATGTCGCACAGTGGTTATTGGTGCCGTTTTTGAAGCAGTTTATGGAACTGCACCCAAAGGTGGAGCCATCGTTGCAACTGCACGACCTACCGGTTGATCTGATCGAATCACAAATCGATATCGCCATTAGGATTGGGATCCCTAAGGCATCATCAATGGTGGGTCAGCAACTCACGTCGATACCGTTAGGGTTAATGGCCTCGAAAGACTACGTCGAGCGTTTTGGAATGCCGTTGACGTTGGATGATCTGCAGCATCACCGTGGGGTGATGGTTGAGCAGATGCTTCTGTGGGGACCACTGCTGTTGGAGAACGAACAGGGTCAATCAGAGGAGCTCAAGTTACCAGCCTCATTTAAGACCAATTCGCCTTCAGCGGTTACTATGATGGTGGAGCAAGGGTTGGGGATAGGCTTTCTACCGACCTACGCGATTGAAGAACGACAGCGCTTGGTACCGATTCTGCCGCAATGGCGCTTTAGCCAAATGACGCTATCAGTGCTCTACCCATCACGCCATTCCGTGCCAGCGCGAACAAGGGCATTTATCGAGCAGTTTAAGCAGTGGATTAGTGATAACCCGATAAAACCCTATTAGTGGTTAACCCCAAGCCCCAGCAAGTTAATGACTGGGGCTTGGGCGGCTAGCGGGTTATTTTTCTGAATCAATGACGCGCTTATGGAGGCTGTCTTTTAGCGCCATGCGCTCATGTTTAAGCTCATGGATGGTGTCGTCGGATACCGGTGTGTTGCGCAGCTCAAGCTTGCGGATCTCCTGATCAAGCAGGTCGTAATGCTTCAAGTCTTTGGAAAATACTTCATCCTGAGCAGCAAGCGCATTGATGGCATCGAGGTGATCTGGAAATTCGATTCGTAGCGCGTGATTTTCACCTAACATACAAGCCTCTTTGGTCATTTAACGATGGAAACTAACGGCTTCGGCGTTACTGGGGATAGAGGTGCAGCCAAAGTGTTAATAGTTGGTTTCAGTTTAGAACTGTAAAGGCTGCGCTAAAAAAAACAAGCGCCAGTCATTTACAACCACTGGCTGTTGCTCTTGCCACGATCGCCTCTATACCTAAATGATAGTTAAATGTTTTATCGATATTGGCTGGAGATGCTGTAATTGTTATTCAACCTCAACCAAGCTGCCGTAGATACCGTTTTATGACTGAGTCACTGTCGCTGCCACAAGCGCAAAAATTAGTGTTGTTGTCGCAACGGCTGCCGCCATCGCAGCGACGTAAGCCAGCCTGTGCCGCTACCTTAGAGGTCATTGAACATCTCGGCTACGTGCAGATCGATACCATCAGTGTGGTACAGCGTGCCCATCATCATACTTTGTGGAATCGTAACCCGCGTTACCAGCCACAACAGCTCGAACAATTGCTCAATGAGAAGCGTGTGTTTGAGTATTGGTCCCACGCAGCGGCTTATTTGCCAATGCGCGACTATCGCTACTCATTACCGCGCAAGCAACAGCTGCTGTCTGGCCAACAAAACCACTGGTACCAGCGCGATGAGCGTTTGATTGCATTGATCTATGAGCGCATCCGTGCGGAAGGACCATTGATGGCCAAAGATTTTGACCATCATGGTGAGCGCAGTAACGATTGGTATAACAAGCCAGCCAAGCGGGCGTTAGAGCATCTATTTATGCAGGGGGATCTGATGGTGCCCAAACGGATCAGCTTCCATAAGGTTTATGATCTGACTGAACGGGTGCTGCCAAGCGGGATTGACACCTCGGTGCCAACCGCGGCTGAGCATGCCAATCATTTAATTCGCCGTTATCTTGAGGTGAATGGCTTAGGTTTGATTAGCGAGATCTGTTACCTACTTAAAAATGTTAAGGCGGACGTTACCGCCATGGTGCAGCAGATGCTGGAAGCGGGGGAGTTGCAACAAGTGATGGTGGCGGGCACACCTTACTTTGCCTTAACAGGGGCATTGGCGTTGCTGTCGTCACCATTGCAGCGGAGTAAATTGAAAATTTTATCGCCATTCGACAATCTACTTATCCAGCGAAAACGGATGCAGAACCTGTTTGGTTTTGATTACCTAATCGAGTGTTATGTTCCTGCGCATAAACGTCAATTCGGTTACTTTTCTTTGCCAGTACTGTGGGGGGGCAAGCTAGTTGCGCGGATGGACTGCAAAGTTGATCGCAAAATCGCGGTGCTGCATATTCACCATTTAGTCTTGGAGCCAAGCTTGAAGGAGCTTGACCGCTTTACCAAGGCACTTAGCAAGGAGTTGTTGGCCTTTATGCAATTTAACGCCTGTTTTCGGGTTGAGCTGCACCGCTGCTCCCCCCAGACGGCTCAAACCGGCCTAGCAGCGGCGCTGAAAATCTTAGTGAATCAGGAGTAACAATATGTCAGGTGAAACCAATTTAGCGACCTTGCTGCAGTCGATGCAGCCTAAAAGAATACCGGGCGAATTTGTTTTTGTTACCTTAGCGCATGGTGTTTATGGCGATGGAGCCCAGTGGCAACCGGTGGCGACTTTTGCTGAACAGGAAGGGCTGACTTTGGTGATCCCTAAGGCGGCAGCAGATCAGGATCAGTTGAGTTATCAATCGGTGTTTAGCTGTATTACGCTCACTATCCACTCAAGTCTGGATGCGGTTGGTTTAACCGCTGCGTTTGCCACAAAACTGGCCGAGCACGGGCTTAGCGCCAATGTCATCGCTGGTTACTATCATGACCATATTTTTGTGCAAACCGAGGTGGCCGAGCAGGCACTGGCGGCACTGGCAGAGTTAACTCTTCAGCCGTAATATATGGATTTTTAGTATTACTTACAAATAATACCGCGCCTAAAAATTGGATTTTATTGCTGCTATCAATTTAAACTTATTTAATCAAAATAGAGAATACTAGTTAATATTTATAACTGGTATTTGTTATTTATTAATCCTTTCTTTTAAATTATAACGATGAATGCTGCACATGATATTGGCCACAAAATCAAGACCAGTAAAAGCAGCAGTTTCGAACAGAATTATAAAATTTAATTAATCGCTTATAGTTTTGAAGTTGGCACTATTAATTGGCGGAAGGTAACTAAAAAGGTAGTAGTTTACGAACTTAAGGTTTGCAGGTGTGGGTGCATCATTGTTGGCGACCCTATTGAGGTCATAAATACTCAAGAGGAATGTTGAGATGATGAAGAAAAATATAATAGCAGCATTGACGTTGTCATTATTATTAGGGGCCTGTGGCGATAGCGACAGCAGTTCCCCTGAAGAAGCGGTTGCCCCAGTCGCGCCAGCCCCAACGGAACCAACTGAAACCCCAGCTACAGGAACTGGTGTATTCGAAAACGTATGGGGCCCAGACGTAAAGTTTGAGCTTGATACCACGGTTTACGCCTATCTAGATCGCAACCTTGAGCGTTCGGATATGGTCGACCAATTCCAACGTCGTGTCCCTGCCAACGGCATTGCCATAGATCCAGTTAAACTGCGGGCTGCTAAAGCCGCTTCCTATGCAGCCAAAGATGGTCGCTACATTGAAAGTGAGATGTTTAACGATAACCAAATCACCTTTGCCGATGTGTTTATGTACCTGTCGGATACCAGAGATGACTTCCACGTTGATTATCAATGGGATGATGAATTAAAGGCGTATCGTTGGGAGGTCTCTTATGACCGCAATGGCGATGGCGACTTTGATGATGAAGGAGACGATAACGCCAACCCTGACTGGTATGCCACCTACATGATCGACTTTGGTGAATTCCGTCGGGAGCTTTATTACAGCGTTGAAGGTGAAGCGCTTTATATCCGTCTAGAAAATATGTTGGTTCAACCAAATTCGGGTTTGAACTTCCGTAAATACAGCAAGATGATGACTAAACGTCGCTTGAAAGTGCAACAAACTCAGGCTGAGATTAAGGCAGCTAGTGCCCCAAGTTATTACAGCGATGACACCGATGTAATCGTGGTTCCAGTGGTAGATATACAACCGATTGCGACCTTAGGGGTTGCTGGCGGGCCGCTATCTAGATTCAACAATGTCGAAGCCCGGAGTCACAACCTACGCCCTGACATCTTTAAGAAAGACCAAGCTATCACTATGGCTGACGTGTTGCTTAGTATGCGCGAGCAGGGACTTATCGATGTCGGCTTTAGTTACTGGGGCAAATTGGAAGCTGGTGTTGATGTACAGCACTTCTTGGTCAACGAAATTAACGGCTCTCGAGGCTCTGGCGTTCACGGTTATGTTATTAGTACCGGCGTCAGTTGGTCGATGCATGATTTCAGCTCCAAGTTCATTGTTAGCCAGCAGTTAGGAAGCGATGAGGCGTCGCCATTAGGCACTGATATTACCAAGGCGAGTTACTGTGATCACACTGGCACATCAAACCCAGCCGATCCTAATGACACCAGTACCAATTACCCAGACGGGAAGATTGATGCAGTTGGTAATGCAGCAACATTTGAGGAGTGTGATCCCGAGACTACCGATATATCTGATTGGTACGCCGATGGTGAGTCGCATATCTTCAGTGACGTGTGGCTGATGAACTACCCTGGCGATTACATGTGGGTGGGTAACTTTAATATGTATGACTTCTATCCAACCGGGGAGTCTCAACGTTGGGTTGGTGATGAAAAGTGGCCAATATACGACATCAATGATGCCATTGAGCCACTAACCGAAGAGCACTTTGGTTGGGGGGTTGCCGATTGTGGTAACTGCCACTCGTTGGATGGCATTCACGTCGATGGCGATATTTCAACAGCTCTGGGGGTGAACCCAACCCCAGTTGATGTGCTCGATGTTGGCGTACAGAGCTATCCCGTTGATGATCCAACTGAACTTCAAGTGGCGCCATACCAATGTGCCGAATGTCATGGTAGCAATGGCGCACCGAAAGGGCATGGTGAAACCGGTCGTTGTTTCTGGTGCCACGCTGAGGATTACCAACCGACGGGCCATGGTACCATCAACGATTACGTGAACCGCATGGTTGATGGCGGCAACAGCTCAGATCTTACCTTCCGTACCTATGAGGTGGTTGATGTAGATAGCATGGACGCGGATGGCATTGCCGATCTTGAGGTTCAGTTAGAAAATGACTTTGCTACCGACGTTAACCTTGGGATCTACCCGCCGACAGAGGGGATATCTTGGGAAGGCTATTGGGGTACCTACCCAGATGATATGAAGGTTCGTACCAACAACGATTGGACTACTGATCCAGTCTATCCAGACCCATATGCGTGTGTAACCTGCCACGTTAATGACTAGTATCCGCTGATATGGCTAAGCCGGTGAGACTACTCACCGGCTTTTTTTTTGCTGTGTACCAATTAAGTGTTGTTCTTGCCAATGCTGTTAAAGCACCGACTAGGCGATTTTTGATACAAGGGGAAAGTAATACCGCCGTAGATCATATGCCGCATTGGAGCATTCCAGCGAAGCGTTTTGGACTGCGACCTAAGGCAAAGGGGGATTCCAAAGGGGGCGGAGCTCCCCCCTAACGCATACAAGAATGTGCCGTCGCCACCGCGACATAGTCCCCTAAAAGCACCGAAATCGGTGAAGCCGAAGTCTTAAGATAAACTTTAACAGCTAACTACGACACAGCCCTTTTTTATAAAAAATTATAGATTTAATTAATCGCATCAAAGACAATAAGTTAGTTAATAACTAGTAATATCCATTCAATATCTATAATGTGATCTTCCACCTCGAACTGTTTTTTATAAAAGTGTATTTAATTATATTGATGGCAATAATTGTATGGTCTAATAATAACAGTACAGTTTAACTCATCCTGAGTATTATTAATCGCATTTGCCAATGTAAGCTAAATATAAAAATAATTTTAGGGTTGATAGATGAACGAGTTACAAATTAACGAAAATAGTCTTGAGGCGATGTTAGTCTCAGAGCTAAAATCATTGGGACTGTCCGTCGGTGCCGTTGATGCCATGTTTCAAATTGATTTTAATAATCCAGACAGCTGGCTTGGCAAAGATTGGCTTAAGCGACTGAAATTAAGAGGATCACTAAAATTTACTTCCGAAGCGTTAGCAAACGGTTTTGATGATTACCGCAATGGTTTGACTACCATTGATTTCGATCTCTGTAATACCGTCAGAAAAGAGATCCATTTTTGGCGTTGCAGCAATCAGCACAGTGGCAAAATGAGAGAGAGTGGCGGCTACTCGAAAATGGTATCAGTGACCTTGCCTTTGCCACAATGCGAAGAGCTATGCGGCCGCTTCCTGTTTTTTTTCGATCGTAGTTGCCAGCAGTCGTCGTCGGAAGTAAGACAGAGCATTAATAATGCCCTAAATGAGATGAGCTTTTATCAAAACGCGGCAAAATCATCCAATCTACTAAAGAGCCCGTTGCAAGATTATGGCATGTTAAAGCCTGCCTCATTATCGATACTTAGAGGTTTAGCTCAAGGCTACTCTAGAAATGAGTTATCCGATCTACATTACATGACGCCTCGTGGTGTTGACTACCACCTAGAACGAATGAAAAACCTATTGGGCGCTAAAAACATACACAGCATGTTATACAAGTCTACCAACCTAATGCTTATTTAGCGTTAGCGGAATACCCCCCAATATATTTGATAGCAGGCCAAATCATAGATTAATTATTTAGTCTCCCTAGCATATTGACTTTGGGAGTGAGTCGTAAACTATCTTCTTTTTGACCCAAAACATAAAATTTTCATTTAGAACAGCCTTGTTGACCATTGCTGATAATATTTACATGTTGCCCTTGATAAGCTTTTAGTTTATTGAACTTAATATTTGAACTGGGCTGCATAATGTAAGTGTTGGCGAAATTTGATTTCGAACGATGTTATTCCGCTGCTAACTTATTTAGCGAATAAGGAATGTAGATATGGAAAAGTATGGAATTGGTTATCTTGATGAGCGTAAATTAGTTAGTCGGGCACCCACAGCGATCTCCGGCATTGTCAGTTTATTGCTTGTCTCTGCAGTATTTTATCTAACTTGGTGGATTTTCCAAGACCCTCGCGGCTTGATGAGAATGTACACCCCTTATGTGGGTTACATGTACTGTCGCTGGTGGCTAATCATGATGATTTGGATGGTCTATCTTTTTGATTTTTGGCCGTTCAAAAGGCAATGGTTGAATAATACTCACCCGGTGATTAAAGGTTTTGCGTTAACCGCGATATCGGTATTTATTTTGTTGTTACTTATTAAAGGCTTCTTTGAAGGTTTTATGGGTAATTTAGGGTTGGCGTATTTTAACCCAGAGCAATTGGAAAAATTACCGGGAATCACTTCCTTCTTCGCGATTGAATACGCCAGTTTAGCCATTTTAATGTTTGCGGCGATCGCATCGTGGCTATCACCCGCGTGGGTTGTTGCTTGCGAAAACAGTCCGTGGGAAAAATTGCCTCAGCCGGTGCGGGGGATTACCATTTTGCTGGTGACCTTCTTCCTATCTATGGTGGTCTATTTCGTCACCATGCACTCGCACATGGCCATTTTGTATCAGCCTTGGCAAGCCTTTACCGCGGTAACACCACCCTATTGGGAAAACTTTGCCGATACCGTATCAGGTAACTTCCATATTTCATGGATCATGTGCTGTACCGTTGTGGTGTGGCTCGTTGAGACCATCTGGCAGCGTTATCCATTCAATCTGATTAAGCACGATACACTGCGTCGAGTGAGCTTATTTGCTGGCATTATTTTGATGGCATTGGCACTGCACTTCTTCCTCTATTTTGCTCAGGATCTTACTTGGGGAGAGGCAATCCGCGGCACACGCCGTGAGTTCTCGCCCGATTGGCGTTGGCTTCATGTTGGCGAGATGGCGATTTTCTGGTTAGTGCCGGCGTTGGCGTTAAACTTCTACTTTAACAACTGGCCACGCAAGTTCTCTATGCCGGTTAACGCGATGATCCGTACCCTCATTACCGTGGTCGCGGCGGTGCTGTTATACATCGTCTACTACAAAACCTCACACCTGTTCTTAGGTACTCAAAAAGGGTTCTCTCATCCTCAGCAATTCCCCATGATCCCGATGATCTGGCTAGTCAATATTATGCTCGTACATCACTGGTTTATGGATAACTGGCCGATGTGGTCGATGCAACCCAAAAGTGTCGGTGAGTTGCAAGCTGAACGCGCTGAGCAGGAAAGGCTATTGCGTGCGGAAAGCCCAGATCGTTCTTTCGGTCTTGGTATTGGTGTCGGCGTTGCGGTTGGAGTGATGTTGTATTTCGCCGTAGTGGCGTTGCTACCGTCGCTCTATGTCGCTGTTGATGTACTCAAGTAGCCAATTTAGGAGATAACCTATGAGTTACTTAATGGATAGAAGAAACTTCCTAAAGGGTGTTACTGGTGGGGTTGGCTTGGGGATGGTTGGCGCCATGGGGGTGGTCTCATATTCGCCGTTGCGAGATGCATACTTTCCCGATATCGAACGCAAGATGACGGATATCGGTAAGGTAAAAAGCCTCAAAGTCACCAACATCAGTGAAACCAGTTGGTTTGAAAATGCGGTATTGATGGGGGATATCAAGAAAGCTGGCGGCTTGTTGGTGAATCAGTACGACTATAACTGGCCGCCGTTTGGTAACGGCAAAGGCTTGGGTAAAGGTTCCTACCAGGCGGGGATTGATCAGATAAAACAGTATCTTCCTCATGATCTCGATAAGGCGTGGGAGATTATAGAAGCCAATACAGTTCACCCTGAAAATGCCGGAGGTTACGCGGCTTTGGTGGATGTTGAAACCACTGACGGCGACAGCAAAAAGTACCTGCTTGATAGCGGCTGGTCGTATCAATGGATGGAGGAGTCATTCAAGCGCGAAGGGATAGATAAGATGCTGCTCAACAATGAGATTGAAGCGCTGATCCTATCGCACGAACACTTCGACCATTTTTGGGGCTTACCGGTGACGCTAAAGTATGCGCCTAACATTAAGATCTACATTCCAGAAGGCTTTTACCCTGAAGGACTGCAGTACATTAAAGACTCTGGCCATACCGGTGAGTTGGTTGAACTGAAAAATGGGCTTAATAAGATTATTCCAGGGTTAGCTACCTACGTGTTCCCTGTACCTATTATCTGTCGGGTCTTTGGCGAGCAGTCAATTTACTGCAACGTTGAGGATAAAGGGTTGGTTAGTGTTACCGGTTGCTGTCATCAAGGGATTATTCGTTTTGCTGAAACCGCTTATCAAGAGCTGAAGTATGAAAACGATAACTTCCATGGCATCTACGGTGGGCTCCATATCTCACCGTTTGACGACTGGGATCCTAAGTACGATGACTTGGTTATCTCGTTGAAGAACTATGACTTCGATAAGATTGGCTGCAATCACTGTACCGGTATTGTCTGTGCTAATAAGTTTATTGATGCCGGCTATCCAGTGATTGAGGGGACGGCGCAGTTCCGCTCTAAGGATACTGCCTACTTAGGCAATGGCGACACTATCGAATTTGGTTAAGCTCAGGCGCCGACAAGCTCACCTTGTCGGCGTTTTTACCGGAGGGCGTTATGCCGCTGTCGACCCTGTTTCCACCGAGCGTAATGAGCGATCCAGAACGCTTAAAGCAGAGCTTAATCACTACCTGTTTGATGCGTGTTAACTTTGTCCCAGGGGTTCGCCAAGCTATTGGCTGGCGGGGAATGCGTGAGTCGCAAAATACCTTAAATGCAATTGCCCTAAAGCATGAGAGCCAAGCGGGAATTTTTGCGTTAGTACCAATCAAACACGGCAATTTTGCTGTGCTCTATTTTCCTGAAGCGGATGAACCGTTGATTAACTGTTTTACCGTTCGCGCTGGTGTTGTTCGTGCTCAGTTAGAATTACCGCAACTGCTGAGCCAGTTTGGCCAGTCGGAGCCGTTACAGTCGCTGTTTAAAGTGGCAGAGTTGACCGTAGATGTGAGTCGCAGCGGCTCGGTGCAATTGAATTTACTCTGTTTAGATCGCGATTATCGCTTTACCCAAGAGCCAATAATTCTGCATGACAAACAAGGAGAGCATCAGTTAGTTGCCGCTGGTGGGCTGGATCAAAACCTGCGCGCCTATGAGCTGGTATTGCCGTTGTTTGACTCCATCTGTACCTCGCTTAATCACTGCATTAATGCTTCTCCTAGCCAGCTGATGAAATTTAGTGAACCGGTAGTTTCACCGGTGCAAGACAACCATGGCTTGATGGTGGAGATCCGTGACGAAGGCAGTCAGCGGCTAATGCTTAGTTTGCGCTGGAGCCATAGCGAAGTAAGCATGGCTGATAGTGAAATTAGCTGGCGCCATGGTGAACCTGTGCCGTTGGAGTTTGCCAAGGCGATGTGGTGGCAGCGACAGATAAAGGGCAACAAGCACTCATTAGATAAGTCCTCCCTTGGCATTAATGAACGGCCGAAATTAATTTTGTTAACTGGTTTTTTGGGGGCAGGGAAAACGACCTTCTTAAATAACTTTATTGATTACCAAACCAGTAAAAACCGTTTTACGGCGGTGATCCAGAATGAGTTTGGTCAACAGCATCTAGATGCGGCGCTGATTGGCCAAGACTACGCGGTTGAAAGGATGGATGAGGGCTGTGTCTGTTGTTCCCTCATTGATAATCTGCACCATGCGATTGAGCGTATTCAGCAGCATTATCAGCCAGATTTTATCGTGTTAGAAACCACGGGTTTAGCAAACCCCGCCAACTTGCTACCGGAGCTAAGTGAGTTAGCTGGCTTGATTCAAATCGCATCAATAACTTGTGTGGTCGATGCCGTGTCGTTATCGGCTTTGCATGACCGCTACCAGATAGTTGCTGATCAGATCCGCTTTGCTGATGTGATCCTGTTGACTAAAACCGATCGATTAGCTGCCGGTGATTATCAGGCGGTGATTAATCAAATTCGCGGGTTAAATTGTCACGCCTTGGTTGAGGTTGTAACCCATGGTGATGTCAATCCAAGTGCACTTTATGGGATCAATTTTGAAGGCGGCAAGGTTAAGCTGCCCCGCTTTACGCCGCTAGTGAACAACGATCATCAACAGTATGGCATTGGCAGTATCGTCTGGCGGCCAACTAAACCAGTGAATCGACAGCAACTCGAGCAGATGATGGCACAGCTGCCAACTACAGTGTTGCGCGCCAAAGGGGTTATCTTGATGGATGATGGGCGTAACTATCTGCTGCAGTACGTGCCGAACTTTTTAGCTATTACTCCGACTACGGTTACTGAGCCTAAGCCTAAGCCTAAGCCAACCGCAGCCCAAGAAAACTTTGTGGTGTTTATTGGCGAACAGATTGAGCAGGTAGCTGCCCTATACCCACAGTGACAGCCCAGCGGTGTTCACTTACCCCGGATAGAAGGGCGTTTACCGCTATGGCAGCGGACTAAAGGCTAGAAGCCGAACTTACCATTGTTGTTTGTCGATTCACTTTGAGCGGGAATGACTTCGATAGTGTCCCAGTGCTCAACGGTGTTGTTGTTTTCAATGCAAAATAGATCGTAAAGGCAACGTGTTTGCCCAACAACTGACCTTCGCTGATCGCCAGTACCGTGTTGCCTTCACCTAGTACTTTATGATTTTTCTCAAACACTAATGGTGTGCCTTATTGAGCTATTGCTAGTAATACTGGAACGCTTACGTAGTTTAGTGTTGAGCTTTGCCATATCGGGGCATCATCTTGGTAGTGACTAAGCCGGTGCCCGACTAAATCATAGTGACAGGGCTGCCAACAAAACAAAGCCAGTCGAAACAAACGTCACGACCGGCTTAGTTATTACAGTCAATTACTGTAGTAGCTGCTATGGCTTAAAAAACAGGTTTGATAGCGGGTTAAGCATGCGCGCTAAGCCTGAGGTAAAATGCAGCGGGGCATCTACCGCACTAATTACCAAGCAATCTTCATGATCATCGGTCCGCGGTTGGTGCTCATGGCGCTGATCCAATGCGATAAAATCACCGAGTTTATAGTCACCTTGATCATCACTAAAGCCGCCATGGAGCACTAATGTTACTTCGTTACCTTTGTGGGTATGAGCCGGCACGGTGCTGTTGCGATCCATATGAATCAACTGCAACGAGTGATCGCCAAGATCGAGCCGCGCTTGGTGCAGCTTGCCCGGCTGCGACGACCAAGAACCAAGCTTATCGAGTTGATTTGCGAGTACTCGTGGTAACTCAAAGCGGTGCTGCTGTAATGTCAGCGGTGAGCGAGCCGTGGTAAGTGGTGACGGTGGGGTTCTATCAACATCGGGTAAGCTCGCCAACATCGACGTTAACATATCGTCTAACTCAGTATTTGGTGCTGCATTGGTTAAGCTTTGCTGAGCTAGAACCTGTTCATGCTGTGCCTTAAGCTGTTGGCAATGGCGGCACATCTCGGTATGAGCGGACACCAATAACGCCGTGCCACCAATCAATTCACCATTGGCGAATCGCTGAATAAGCTCAAGGCTAGGGTGATGGGTGATGTTACTCATCGAGCTGCTCCCGGATCTTTGCTAATGCTAATCGCAGTCTGGATTTTACCGTACCAAGAGGAATGGCGAGAGAATCCGCTACCTCTTGCTGCGACTTATCTTCAAAGTAGACCATTTCAACCACCAGTCGTTGGCCGTCAGGCAGTTTATTGCAATAGGTTTGTAGTTGTTTGCGCAGTATGTCGCCATCTAAGGGTTCACATTCGTTGTCGAAATCCGCTTCCATATCAAGATAAATCTCATCGGCAACCAGTATCTCTGGGCGCGATTGCAAACGACGTAGCATATCGAATCGAACGTTACGGGCGATGGTGAATATCCATGTCGACACTTGCCCCTTATCACGGTGATAGAGATGGGATTTCAACCAGACCTTGGTCATGGTTTCCTGCACCATCTCCTCCGCCATCGCTTCACTGCTAAAGTGCTTGCGGGCGTGGCTGATAAGTCTAGGAGCATAGTAACGAAACAACTTGGCGAAGGCGGCTTTATCCTGATGCGCAGCAACACGATCTATCCATGAGCGCTGTTCATCCGCTGGAGCGACGGTGTCCGATCCCATTGCTACGGTACTCTGAGTTGCCATTATCATGGGTCATTATCTCGGTTAGCCAGTGGATTTACCATCACTGTTACGGGTTGGTTTAACAAAAAGATCAATCTTTTTGCAACATCTCTGCAATTAGGTTCAAAGTGGGTGTTGGCTCATCAAATTGCCACAGCTGCTGCTTGGTGCTGCCAGCTAGTGGCACAATCTCAAGCCAGCGTTGGGCAACCCAACTAGCATCATCAAACTGAGGCTCAGGGTAGAGCTGAGCGAGTTCCTGATAGTCTTGATAAACTCGGCGTAATTGCTCGGCCACCAATTGTTGCTGATGCCGCATTTGGCATTTGGGCCAGCAAGGTAGAGTCGTTACCACGCCAATACGTAATCCATCGGCTTCGGTACGGATGTTAGTCACCTCGATCCGCTCTAGTCCGACTACAGTAATGCCAAGTAAACCATCGTCTAACTGATCAAAATCGATCACCTCTACTCGTGTAGCTAACGGCAGTATGTGGCTATTGGCATCGGTATTACCTCGTTCATCCAACATGCAGATGGCGAAGCCATTACCCGATTGATAACTTTCTTTCACCATACGCAGGTAGCGAGGTTCGAAGATCCGCAGCGACATTTTTCCGCCGGGGAATACCTGGCTCGGTAGTGGAAACAGCGGTAGCGCCTGATACTCAGTCATTATGGGATCCTTTCGTTTGCTCTGTCCTCACTACGCGTTTAAGGCTTGCGTGGTTCACTGATCCAATCAAGGTAACTGGCCGTAACGGTATTTTTGTCTATAGGAAACTGATAGATGCCCTCTGTGTTGATAACCGGTGCAAGTTCCGGGATAGGAGCGCGTTTGGCGCAAGACTATGCCGCTGATGGCTGGCGAGTGACTGCCTGTGGCCGTAACGCGGCACATTTGGCGCATCTACAGCAGTTTGGGGATGTACAGCCATGCATTTTTGATGTGACGGAGCTGGTGCAATGCCAGCAAGCACTGCGCGCCGTTGCCGCTCCTGATTTAGTGATACTCAATGCTGGCACTTGCGAGTATATCGACTGTGAGTGCTGGAACAGCGATGATTTTAATTTGGTCATAAACAGCAATATATCCAGTATAAATCATTGTTTATCTGAGTTATTACCTATTCTAAAGGAGGGGGCAGTGATTGCTATTGTCGATAGTTTAGCGCGGTTACTCCCTTTCACACGCTCGCATGCTTACGGTGCCAGTAAGGCTGCGGTGCACTTTCTTGCGAAAACCCTTGCAGTTGACCTTGCGTCGCGACAGATAAGGGTAGTGTCGATATCGCCGGGTTTTGTCCGTACCCCGCTAACCCAGAGAAATGATTTTGCCATGCCTGGGTTGATAGAGGTTGATGATGCTAGTGAACGTATTCGAGCGGGCATCGCAGCCGGTAAACGCTCAGTAGCCTTTCCGAAACGGCTATATTGGCCGCTTAAAGTGCTGTCATGGTTGCCAGATGGATGGCAAATAGCCTGCTGTCAGAGGATGATTAAAATACAATGAATATTGCAGTAGTTGGTGCGGGTGTCTCCGGTTTAGTCAGTGCCCACTTGTTGGGACAACGACATAAAATTACGCTATTTGAACCGGAGCAGTGGCTTGGGGGGCATACCCATACGGTTGAGGTAGATGGCCTCGCCATTGATACTGGTTTTATCGTCTTTAATGACCGTACTTACCCTCTATTTGAGAAGTTTCTCGACCAACTCGGCGTGGCTAAGCGCAAAGCGCAAATGAGTTTTTCGGTAACTGATGCGCAGCAAGATCTGGAGTACAACGGCCACACCCTTAACACTCTGTTTGCGCAACGACGTAACCTGCTTCGTCCCCAATTTTGGCAGATGGTGTGGCAGATCCTGCGTTTTAATAAGCTTGGTACCGAGCTAGCCAGTAGCGGCAACATCCCTGATGTTTGCTTAGGCGAATTTTTGGATAATCATGGTTTCGACGGTTGGATGGTTAGCCACTATCTATTACCCATGGGAGCGGCCATCTGGTCTGCCAGTATTGACGACATGCGTCGCTTTCCGTTGCAGTTCTTTCTGCGTTTTTTTCATCACCACGGTTTGCTCGCGGTCACCAATCGACCGCAGTGGTACACGGTACAAGGCGGTTCGTGGCAGTACGTTAAGCGTTTGCAGCAAAATCCCAACTTTGCATTAGAGCAGGGCAATGGGGTGCAAGCAGTGACTCGCAGTGCCGATCACGTTGAGGTCGTAGACAGTCAAGGTAAGCGGTGGCAGTTCGATGAAGTGGTGTTCGCCTGCCACAGCGATCAAGCCTTGGCGCTGCTGACTGATGCTACTGCCGCCGAACAAGCAGTATTGGGGGCGATAAGGTACGCTGATAACGAGGTGATACTGCATACTGATGTATCTCAATTGCCCCAGCGGCGTGATGCATGGGCCAGCTGGAATTATCAGATGGGGGCTGGTGCTGATAAGCCGGTGGCGCTGAGTTACAACATGAATATTTTGCAGGGGCTTAGCTCCGACAAAACCTACTGCGTTACTCTTAATCCGATTAAAGCGATCAAGCCATCAAGTATCATCGGTAAGTATCGTTATGCCCACCCCCAGTTTGATCTGGCTGCAGAAGCGGCGAAAGCACGGCGTAATGAGATTTGCGGCGTTAATCGCAGTCATTTTTGTGGTGCTTACTGGTACAGCGGCTTTCATGAGGATGGCGTGCGCAGCGCAGTTGATGTATGCCGCCGTTTTGGGCTGAGTTTATGAGCTCAGCCATTTGCAGCGGCATTGTTACTCACGACCGGTTGATGGCACCCAAACACCGTTTTTGGTATCGCACTCATATGCTGTGGCTCGATCTGGATGAGCTGACTCAGTTACGGTCCTTCTGGCGTAAGCCCATCGCCTATTTTCGTCGTGACGATTACTACGGCGATGGAGATCTCAAGCAAGATGTTCTAACCCGCATGAGTGAGCTAGCGGGGCAAACTCTTACCGGCAAGGTTTTTCTGTTGGGCCAGATTCGTTACTTCGGTATCTATTTCAGCCCAATTAACTTTTACCTATTGCAGCAACACGACAACTACACCCATCTATTGGCTGAAGTGAGTAACACCCCCTGGAATCAACGCCATCACTATCTGGTGCCGTTAACCGGAACCATGCGTTCTGACAAGGCCTTTCATGTCTCGCCGTTTATGCCAGCAGCAATGGAATACCGCTGGCGGGTTAAGTTGACGGAACAACGGATTCGCATCGACATTGAGTGCCATCAACAATCCAAGGCGTTTTGGGCGGGGTTGGATTTAACTATGCAGCCGTTGAACCAAAATAATTTTACTCGCGTACTGAGGCAGATACCCTGGATGACGGTGAAAACCGTCGCTGCGATCTATTACCAAGCGCTGCAATTGTTGATAAAACGAGCCCCGTTTTATCCCCATTCTGGCCAATCAGGAGACAGTGGATGCTCGAGCAAGTAGATCCGCCCCAATCGAGGCTAAGCGGTTCGATAACCGGAACGGTTTGCCGCAAGTTAGCGATGGCGGTATTTTCCCGACTACGTCACGGCCAGTTGCAGATCCGCGATGGTGACCAACTGTGGCAAGTAGGTGACGAGGGACCGGTAGCACAACTGATTATTAACGATCCTCTAGCGTGGCAGAAGCTATTGTTGGGCGGCAGTATTGGTATGGCTGAAGCCTACCGAGATGGCTTGTGGCACAGCGATGACCTAACCGGTTTGATTGGCTTATTTAGCCGTAATTTGGATCTGCTCGACAAGCTCGAGGGACGCTTTAGTTGGGCCTCGAAACCGCTACGTAAGGTTAGCCATCTGCTTCGCCACAACTCCAAAGCCAATTCCCGTAAGAACATTGAAGCCCACTACGATCTCTCCAATGAGTTCTATCAGCTGTTTTTGGACGACACCATGCTCTATTCCAGTGCATTGTTCAGCAACAGTGACGACTTGGAACAGGCTCAGTACGCCAAGATGGAACGTTTGTGCCAGCAGTTGCAATTGGGTGCCGATGATCACTTACTTGAAATCGGCACTGGTTGGGGAGCAATGGCTATCTACGCTGCTAAACACTACGGTTGTAGGGTCACCACAACTACAATTTCCAAGGCGCAACATCAAGAAGCACAACGACGAATTGCGGCGGCGGGGTTATCGGATCGGATCACCTTGTTGATGGACGATTACCGTGACCTTAATGGTTGCTTCGATAAAATCGTATCGATAGAGATGATTGAGGCGGTAGGCGAACGCTACCTCGAAAGCTATTTTCAGCAGTTGCAACAGCTGTTGAAGCCCGGTGGCCGATTAGCCATTCAGGCGATAACCATCGCTGATCAACGCTACCAGCACTATCGTAACAATGTTGATTTCATCCAAACCTATATCTTCCCCGGCGGTTTCTTGCCAAGTGTGGAGGTGTTGAGCCAACAGTTTCGGCTGCATACCTCGATGGTAATTCGCAATATTGAAGATATTGGTTTGGATTACGGCCACACCTTGGCGCTGTGGCGGCAACGGTTTGAAAGCCAGTTAGATCAGGTTGAACAGCTCGGCTTCGATCTGCGCTTTATTCGTCTATGGCGTTTCTACTTCTGTTATTGCCAAGCCGGTTTTGAAACGCGCCGCACCAGTGCTATTCAACTTACTGCTGACAAAGCGTTGTATTAACGATGTGGGCATTACTGGCGGTAAGTTTGCTGTTAGGAGAGCTTAAAGCCGTTGGCCAAACTGAACTGTCGGTACTGTGGTTTCCGGTCTATCGAGCCACGCTCTATAGTGATGATGGGCACTACGGTGGTATTGAACCACCGCTGTTGTTACAGCTGGAGTACCGCCGCGATATCAGCCGGCAAGCGCTGTTAGAACACACTAAACAAGAGTGGCTCAAGCTTGGTATCGATAAACGCTTTGATGTTCAGCCTTGGATTGAGCAACTGCAACTGTTGTGGCCGCAAATCAGTAAGGGTGATCAATTAGTGTTTCACTTTGGTGAGACTCAAAGCAGCTTCTACTACAACCAACGTCAGCTTGGTCATATCGATGATGCCAATTTTGGTGCTGCGTTTGCAGCGATTTGGCTGGATGAAGGGGCCAGTTACCCCCGTCATCGACTTGAGTTGATTGGAGCTAAGTAATGAAACCTTATCCATTGATATTGGCTGCACTCCTGTTAGCAATAACGCTGTTAGGGTGCAGCTCGAACAGCGAGAGTTACCAACAGATGACCCCGGAGTTTCGCTTAGAGCAGTTCTTCGATGGCAAACTCGAAGCTCACGGCATGGTGCAGCAACGAAGTGGTGCCATTACTCGGCGTTTTCGAGCCGAGTTAATGGGTTCATGGCAGGTAGAGCAAGGCAAGCTACAAGGGGTATTGGATGAGCAGTTTTACTGGGATGATGGTGAAGTCTCAGAGCGGATTTGGTATCTCAGCGTAAATGACGATGGCAGTTACAGCGGCACTGCCGCTGATGTGATTGGCAGTGCTACTGGGACTGTCAGTGGTTCCGTCTTAACCTGGCAATATCAGTTGCAGTTACCGCCAAACCAAGGCGGTTGGAAGCTGACTTTTGATGACACCATGGTACTGATAGACGAGCAACAATTGCTCAATATCGCCATTATGAAAAAGTGGGGCTTTGAGGTCGGTCGCGTAACCTTGCAAATTCGCAAATTGGATTAGTCGGCTGTCGCCGCGGCAACAAACTTGGAAGTTGAATCACGAGTGAGTTTGTGTGAGCTTTGCAAGCACATGCCTGCTTCACATCTTTGCAAGGAATGCTTATGCGCGCCGCAATCCCCTTTATGTTACTGCTGCTCAGTGGTTGTACGTCAATGCCCATTACTACTATGTATAAATTGGTCACTCTGGAACCACTAGAACTTGATCCTGGCCAGCTGCAAGTGGCGGTCCGAACCGACAATAATGTGGTTATCGGCGATAATGGGGTGATGATGCATTGGGGTTACGTAAGTGAAGATAACAGCCTCACCTTAGATGAAAATTATCCGGTTATTGTGGATAGAGGAACTAGGCCGAGCAGTGTGCTGCTTGATGGCATCGGCAACAGTGAGCAGTTGGTGATTTTCAGTTTACGACCTGAGGACACTAAGTCGATGCGGCTGTTTCAGAGCCAAGTGTTAGCCCATCAGCAGCAAGGAGGGGAGGGCAGTGGTAGCTTTGGTTTGAAGTTTGAGCAGTTTTGCTTTATTGAAACGCCACTTGCGCCGATCGATACCGATATGTTTCTGCAAACCGATAGTGATGAGGGATTCTTTGTGTTCGTAGAGGATATCGACCTGCTTGAGCCAGATTGCGATCGCTGTGAAATCAAAGAGGTGCCGTTGTGTGACAGTAGCTCAGCTGAGGGCAGTGCAGGCTCATAGCACCATAAAAAGGCTGTGTACCAACTAAGTGTTGTTCTTTCCAATGCTGTTAGAGCACTGGCTAGGCGAGTTTTGATACAAACGCAAAGCACTACGCCGTTGATCTTCTGCCGCATTGGAGCAGTCCAGCGAAGCTCCTCTTTGGGGGCCGTCGCCACCGCGACATCCTCCCTAAAAGCACCTAATCGGTGAAGCCGAAGGCTTAAGATAAGCTTCAACAGCTCACTACGACACAGCTATTCCAAAGGGGGCGAAGCTTCCCCCCTAATGCATACAAGAATGTGCCGTCGCCACCGCGACATAACCCCCTAAGAGTGATGCAATCGGCAGAGCCGAAGGCTTGATATAAACCTCAACAGTTAACTGTGACACAGCCATAAAAAAGGGACGCCGCAGCGTCCCTTTGTTCCAATCTGTAGCAAGCTTACGGATTACTCAGCAGCAGCTTGAGATGGAATGCTTACCAGCTCAATTTCGAACTTAAGAGCAGCGTGTGGTGGGATATCTGCACCAGCACCGCGAGCGCCATAGCCAAGTTCAGATGGGATGTACAGTTCGTACTTAGAACCCACTTCCATCAGCTGCAGACCTTCGGTCCAGCCTTTGATTACGCCGCTCAGTGGGAACTGAATGGTTTCGCCACGATCGTAGGAGGAATCGAACTGGTTACCGTCACGGGTAGTACCACGGTAGTGAACTTCAACGGTGTCAGCAGCGGTTGGCTTAGCGCCGTCAGCAGCACGTAGTTGGATTAGTACCAAACCAGAATCCGTTAGGATAGCGCCTTCGGTCTTAGCTACTTCAGCTAACCATTTCGGGCCTTCTGCTTTTTCTGCTTCCGCTTGTTCCGCTGCTAGCTTCTGCATCTCTTCTTGCTTAGCTTGCATTGCTGTTTGCATATCGGTTTGGAACTTTTGCAGCACTTCGGTGATCTGCTCTTCGCCCATCTGAGTGTTAGCTGCCATGGTGTCTTTGATGCCTTGGCGGATCAGATCAGCGTCTAATGGCTTATCCATTTCTGCTTGTTGGGCGGTAATGGTCTCAATGTTTTGTACAACGTTTTGACCAATTGAGCTGCCGATGGCGTACGCCACTTTTTGCTCTTCAGTTTCGAACTGAATAGCGGCTGGTGCTGCTGTTGCGGCAACTTCTTCTGTTTTACCGTCCTGACAACCGGTTAGGGCAATAGCCGCAGTTAACAGGCTGACTTTAAAAATGGTTTGCATGTGTCATTCCCTCAAAATTGGTTTTATTACTATTGGGGTCTACCTGCTTTATTGCAAGCTCTTATTGTTCGCAGTGGGGTTCGACTCACCAACTCTGCTTTAGTTCCGCTTCGCAGAAGTAAAAGTTAGCCATGTCACCTCTTGTAGTCATTAGGTGAACCCTTTACTCTGCCGAGCTTTCCTACCCCATTAAAGAGAAACGGTAATGGCGCTAAAAGCCACAGTATTTAAAGCTCGAATTCAGCTGTCTGATATGGATCGTCATGTTTATATGGAACAGCCATTAACGATGGCACGTCATCCATCAGAAACCGACGTACGGATGATGCTGCGAGTGTTGGCTTGGAGCATGTTTGCCCATGAACGGTTAGAGTTTTCTAAAGGTTTGTGTGAAGAGGACGAGCCTGAGTTATGGCAGAAGAGCTATAGCGATGAGATTGAGCTGTGGATTGAGATGGGTACCCCAGATGAAACGCGTTTGCGTAAAGCCTGTGGTAAAGCTCAACAAGTTGTTTTGTTTGCTTACGGCGATAATGCAGTTGCGGTTTGGTGGCAAAAAAACCAAGGTAAGTTTAGCAAATTGCGTAACCTAACTGTGGTTCAGATTGATGACGCAGCGGCGGCACAAATGGCCGATATGGCTGAGCGGACTATGGATCTGGCAGTAACCATCAGCGATGGTCAAGTGAGCGTCAGCAACGACAACGGCTACTTGATGATCGATCCAATCTGGTTGCAGCGCTTCGATTCATAAGCGCTGCAGGTTTCTCGGTTAGGCTTGTTCGAACTCAACCAGTTGGTTTAGTCGCTGCTGCCATAGCTTGGTGATCTCTTTTAGATCTTCAATCGGATAAGGAAGTGGCGGCAATTGCCCCCAAATTGGTTTCGGCCAGCATGGGTCGTTGTGGTAGCGAGCAACGTGGTGCAGGTGTAACTGCGCCACCATGTTGCCGATCGCAGCAACATTGATCTTATCTGGGTGAACGTGCTGCTCCATCAAGGCGGCAATGGTGCAAGACTCGTGTATCAACTGTTGTTGATCAGTGTCTTCTAATTGATGGATCTCGCTAATATCTTTACGCATCGGCACTAATAACAACCATGGGAACTGGCTATCTCGGCTTAATCGTACCTGGCATAGTGGTAAGGTACCAAGTAACACGCTGTCTGCTGCAAGGGTAGAGTTGAGTTCAAACATCTTATTGTTCTTGTTCCGATTAAAAGTCTGCTCTAACGCTATCCTAACGCTACATTATGATCCATATGTTGCTCGCGAATTTTTATTAGTTCCGGTTCTAAAGCAATAAAAATATCGAGTAATTCCGGATCGAAATGATCGCCACGACAGTCAATCAAATGGGACATTGTTTGATCGATGCTCCAAGCTGATTTATATGGTCGGTCTGAGGTCAGCGCATCAAACACATCACCAATGGCGACAATGCGCCCTTCAAGTGGAATCGATTCCTTCTTAATACCGTAGGGGTAGCCGCCGCCATTCCAGCGTTCGTGGTGGGTTAATGCAATTCTCGACGCCATGTGCATCAGCTCGGTGTCTAAGTTACCTAGTATATTCGCACCTAGCTCTGGGTGCTCCCGCATGATCTTCCACTCAGAATTATTTAGATCCGAGGGTTTCTTAAGGATCTGGTCTGGGATGCCTATCTTACCGATATCGTGCATCGGTGCAGCCGCGAGTAATTGGCTACAAAAGTGGTCATTAAGGCCAGCGGTACGGGCCAATAGCTCACAATATTTACTCATACGAATAACGTGGAGCCCGGTTTCGTTATCTTTGTATTCAGCGGCGCGGCCTAAGCATTGAATGATGTGTTCGCGGGTTTGCTCTAGTTCCAATGTTCGCTGTTTGACCAACGAATTGAGCAGCTGGGTTTGGTTATAGAGTTCGAGATGACAAGCCACTCGAGCTCGGACAATATCGACGTTGATGGGTTTGGTGATGTAGTCGGCTGCGCCAATCATTAACCCTTCGGTTTCGTTGTTGGAGTCCCCTAATGCAGTTACAAAGATGACTGGAATACGGCTGGTCAGTGGATTACTTTTAAGTTGTTTACATACATCAAAGCCACTCATGCCAGGCATCATTACATCAAGCAAGATCAGATCCGGTGGTGTATTTGTCACAATTTTAAGTGCGGTCTCGCCGTTCAAGGCAACACGCAGTTGATATTGATTGCGCAGTGCTGCCACCAGAATATCAATGTTGGCTGGCGCATCATCGACGAGCAATATCGTAGGTTTTTGATTCTCTGTCATTATGTTCTAGCTGGAGTGTAATTCCCTCTAGCTCCTCTGGTGCACTGGGACCGAATACGACAATCAGTTGATGCAGTTAGGGTTATCCGTTTCATCCTTTTCGTTACCCGCCACGCACTGCCGCGACTTACGTCAACCGAACAACATTTCCATCAGCTGCAGGCTAGGGGCCGATAATACGCATCAATAAATGTTGGCTGAATTTACTACTGCCACTATTTAACTGTAGTTCGTTATCGACGTTTATTTGATTGCCTTAGGATCAAGTCTGCTTGCCATTAGTGCTTATAATGAAATCAGGCTTCAGTATCGCGATGGCTAGTTGGCTGATGCAGCATCATTGGCACCACTATTAACTGTATCGTTATGGCATTCCTTGATAGAACGACTCGCAACGGGCTCAAGCAAGTGTTTTATCGCTGGCACTAAGTAAATAAAAAACATAATATTATTTATAATTTAGTTAACTAAGTTGGTTGCATTGGTGTAGTTAACGTGGTTTTACTCAGCCTGTTGGGATAACAGTTGATGGATAAATTACTGCGATTACTGGTAACCATTGCTAGCAATGGTGATAAGAGACAATGATGTTGTTGCAAGGCTCTAATGATTCAGGGTCATTGCTGAGGTAAGAATTTTGATGCTTCGAAGATTACGCTCAGTACTTAGTGAACCACTGGTTATCGGAGCCATTGTTTTTGCTGTTATTTTTAATAGTAGTCTCTACTTTACTAAGCTCGAGTTTGCCAGCCGAACTAAAGCGAGTGTAGAGACCCTGATCAGCTCGTTATTAAAAACGACCGAAGAAGCACTGCACATCTGGATAAGCAGCGAACAGTCGACCCTAACCAATCTGGTTGATTACTATGCCCCGTTGCGAGAGGCTATCGTTCAGATGGGGCCCAACCGCGATAATCTACAGACGCTACAGCAACATCCACTGCAACAGCAATTGCGCAATGACCTGAGTAAACTGCTCCAGAATAAGCACTATCCAGCTTACTACCTGTTAGCAGATGACTTTAGCATTGTTGCGGCCTCCACTGATCCACTACTCAAAAAAACGACACTTAAGCCACTGCTTGAGAGTCCGATCTCACAACGCCATCTGCTCGCCGGTAATATTACTGTACTTAACGATCTTCACTATCCAGATGGAATACGTAGATCGGAGTTGTATATTGCACAGGCGCTGTTTAACCCTGACGAGCAAGTTTCCGGCTACATTGTGTTTCAGCTTAATCCAGCATTGCAGTTCAGTAAGATGCTGCACCTAGGGCGGTTTGGTCAGTCTGGTGAAACCTACGCCTTTAACTACAGCGGTGAGATGTTGTCGCAAAGCCGCTTTGCTACGGTGGCTAAGTTGGCGGAGCAGCAAGGTATTCAGATTGGCTTAGCGCGTCAACGAACAGATGGTGAAATGGTTAGAACGCTTCCATTAGCATCGATTCAGTCGGGTTTGTTCGTTGGCACTAATATCGACGGTTATCTGGACTACCGTAACCAAATAGTGGTCGGCAGCTGGCGCTGGATTGAAGAGCTTGATCTCGGCCTTATCACAGAGATTAATGCTGAAGAGGCTTATCAAAATTTTGATAAAACGAGTTGGGCAATAAGTCTTAGTCAGTGGATTACCAATATATTGTTGCTCACCATTACCATACTAAATTGGTTGAGACAGGCTCAGATAGAGCGTTTTACGCTGATAGATCCGTTAACGGAGATTGGTAACCGCAAGCACCTTGATGCAGAGTTAGCGCGGATCCTTGAAGACGTGAAGCGCAGCAAGTTGGCAGCAACGGTTATGATGCTCGATATCGATAAGTTCAAACCCTATAACGATGAGTATGGCCACCTCAAAGGCGATAAAGCGCTAAAGCTTATTGCCGCTGCGCTGGAAGTGGCTGTGCCTCGGAGCACCGATGTTGTAACTCGCTATGGCGGCGAGGAGTTTTGTGTGGTGTTGCCCTATACCGATGCAGAGCATGCCAAGGTGGTTGCCGATAAGATATTGAGTGAGGTTGTCGCGCTCAATATTACCCCAAGTTCTAAGGCTCACCATAGTGCACTGTCGATGAGCATTGGCTATTACTGCTGCGAGCCTCACGACGAATTGGAACCATTAATGTGCATTGAAAACGCGGATAAGGCGTTGTACCAAGCGAAGGCGCAGCGAGGAAATGTTGCGGTAAGATTCGGCACCGCGGAGCTAAAGCTCGCACGGGCTTAGTTGCCAAGTTACGCAGTCGCTGCGACATACCTGTTAGCGCAAAATGCAAATACAAAAAACCGGCCACTAGGGCCGGTTTTTTTAGTTGGTGTACTCAGTAATAATTACTGGTTACCAAAGTTCTCGTCACGACGTGGACGACGATCGCCACGTGGAGCAGAGCTACGGTCGCCGCGTGGAGCGCTATCACGACGCTGGCCACGATGACCTTCGCCGCCACGACCACCTTCGCTGCGGCCGCCTTCACGGTTACCGCGGTAGCCGCCACCGTCACGACGTTGACCGCCTTCACGGCCGCCTTCGCGGTTGCCACGGAAACCGCCACCGTCACGGCCGCCTTCACGGCGAGGACGCGGTGGGATTACTTCAGAAGTACGTTCCGCTTCCAATGGACGGTTGCGAATGTTGATCTTCTTCAGCTTAACCAGAGTCTCGTTAGGCATATCTTTCGGCAACTGCACCAGGGTGTGGGCATCTTGCAGGCGGATTTGACCAATCAAGCCGCTGTCCAGAGACAGTTCGTTCGCGATAGCGCCAACGATATCTTTAACCTGAGTGCCGTGCTCGCGACCCACTTCCAGACGGAAGGTATCGAATTCAACGTTAGCACGACGTGGACCACGCTCACGGCGTTCGCCACGCTCACCACGGTCGTTGCGCTCACCACGGTCACGCTCGAAACGAGGCGCAGGATCAGCTTGTGGTGCCAGAGGCTTGTTACGTTGACGTTGGAACAGCAAGGCTGCAGCCAATTGCTCAACAGTCAACTCTTGCTCTTCCACCATGGTAGAGATAACTTTCTGCATCTCTTCCAAGTTGGTACCAGCAACACACTCAGCCAGCTCAACGCTCAGCTTAGCGGTACGGTGCTTACCCAGCTCTTCAGCTGAAGGCAGGTCCATCATCTCGATAGTGCCAGCAGTCTGACGCTCGTAGAAGCGCAACTGACGCAGTTCACGTGGACGAGCAAACAGGATTGCAGTACCGCTACGGCCAGCACGACCAGTACGGCCAATACGGTGTACGTAAGATTCTGAATCCATTGGTAGATCGTAGTTCAACACGTGAGTAATACGTGGAACGTCCAGACCGCGAGCAACAACGTCGGTTGCGATCAGGATGGAGATCTTACCTTTGTGCAGCTGAGCAACAGTGTGCTCACGTTGCTGCTGGCTCATGTCACCGTTTAACGCTGCAGCTTTAAAGCCCAGAGTATTCAGGTGGTTAGCCAGTTCCATGGTGTCGTTACGAGTACGTACGAACACGATCATGGCATCGTAATCTAAGGTTTCAGCAAGACGCTCGAGAGCGGTAGTCTTGTTTAGGCCGGAAACCTTCCATGCCTTCTGAACGATGTTAGATTTTTGAGCTTTATCAGCAGCGATCTTAACGTGCTTCGGATCTTTCAAGAAGCGCTCGGCGATACGACGGATCTGGTTAGGCATGGTTGCAGAGAACAACGCCATTTGAGTCTGCTCAGGCAGGTGCTCAAGGATCCACTCGATATCTTCTAAGAAACCCATGTTCAGCATTTCATCAGCTTCATCCAATACACAGCACTGGATAGAATCTAACTTGAGGCTACCGCGACGGATGTGATCCATCAAACGGCCAGGGGTAGCAACTACTACCTGAGAGCCACGCTCTAGGTCACGCAGCTGAGGTGCGTATGGTTGACCACCGTAAAGGGTAGTAACACGCAGACCCTTGATGTTTACCGCGAACTCTTCCAGTGCAGTTGCAACCTGGATAGCCAATTCACGAGTAGGGGCCAGTACTAACATTTGTGAAGCGCGCTGACGTGGGTCAATTCCGGCTAGAGCAGGCAGACCAAAGGCAGCGGTTTTACCGGTACCAGTTTGGGCTTCGCCCAAGATGTCGTTACCTTCCAACATGAATGGAATGGATTGTGCCTGAATCGGAGTAGGGCTAGTGAAACCCATAGACGTTACGGCACTCAGCAGCGCTTCGGGTAAACCGAGGCTGGAAAAATCACAGCTATTAGACATTAAAATGCTCTATATAAAGGCAGATGGGGGATCTGCAAGATGATAAAGAGGTGCAAGCCCAGCGACGGTCCCATAAAAACACGCTGTCTTCTGGCGCTAAACACCCCAAGTAACCAAGTGAAGGTGAGATACCCTGACTTGAGGGCGCGAACTATACAGGATTTAAATAGAAACACAAGTGTTTTGTTGAATAACTGAACAGATGTTAACGGGCTCGAATGGAACTCAATTTGCTTGAACCCGTTAGTATGACTAATGCCGCTATCGCTAAAGGGCGGCTAGTTCTTTATTGAGCGACGATTGTGCTGCCGGGCGGGCAGTGAGGCGTGCTCGGTAGGCTTCAGCGCGGTCACTAAGCTCCAGTTCAAAGCGTTGGGCCCAGTTAAGGGTTTGCGCCAGTAAAATATCAGCCACGGTAAACTGCTCACCTATTAAGTAGCCCTCGACTGGGATCTCCTGCTCTACCTCGGCCAATATCTTGGCAAACTCCCATTTGGCGGTTGCTACAACTGCGGTAACTCGTTGCTCTTGGGGCAGGGCAAATTTATGTTTCCCCATGGTCCAAAGTGGTTGCTCGATTTCGCAGATGATCAACTGAAGCCACTGGAGATGACGTGCTGATTCGATACTGCCCGGTTGTGGTAGCAGTTTATGGTTGCCATATTTCTCTGCCAGAAACAGGCATGTAGCAGCGGACTCAGTAAGAATAAAGCCATCGATATCAATGGTAGGCACCTTCTTGCGAGGATTGAGTTGGCTGTAGGCCTCGCTGCGATGCTCCGCTGTGCCTAAGTTTACCAGTTGATAGGCCCATTCAACGCCAAGCTCTTCGAGAGTCCATGATACTCGCCATGAGCGGGTGCGTGGAAAACCGTGTAGTGTGATCATATTACGTCCTTGTCGTTAATCTGATGGCCTATGGTATGGTGCGCTGATATCGCCCCAAAGCCACTATGTTGCTCGGGTATCCATTTTTCCAGTGTTATTTCGCCGTTATGTCTTTGCCTAAATCCAAATTTGACCCTTTGTCTCTTAAAGAACTGCTGCGCCGATTAGATATCGATTTCAGCCAATACCAACATCCACCATTAGCGACTTGCTGTGATGCCGATGCCCTTGGCCTTATTCGCTCCGGTTTGCGTACTAAAAACCTATTCTTGCGTAACGATAACGGTAAGCGTCATTTCTTGTTAGTCACGTCGCCGCAAAGCAGTGTTGATCTGCGCCGTTTATCGAAACAGATGGGAGTTTCACGATTGGGCTTCGCCTCGGCGGCGAGACTCGATAAATACCTAGGAATTAAGCCCGGGCATGTGTCGCTGTTGGCGTTGGGCAATGATGCGGCTGCCGAGGTTGAGTTGTGGCTTGATGATTCACTGTGGTGCGGTGAGGCGCTGCAGTGCCACCCGTTAGATAACCAACAGACTTGGGCTATCGCGGCCTTGGGCATCGAAAAACTGCTCGCCCATTGGCAACGACCGTGGCAAGTGATTGAGGTGCCCATAAACGATTAATAGCATTGGCCTCACTCTGTTAGCCAGCTCTGCCTTCCGATAGCTTGTAACCAAGTCAACCAGCTTGGTTATTGGTAGAGATGACGCGATCTTTACCAGGCGCTTAAATTTAGCAATCGCGATAATCGTTGTCTTTCGGTTGGAACGCCACCACACCGCCACGTCCCACTTCAATGTCACAACAACGGGTTAAGTTTTGCTTCAATTTTTCTCTTCCTCGCTGAATGCGACTCTTAGCTCCAGAGAGCGATAACCCCAACTCATCCGCAACTTGCTGTTGGCTGTAGTTGCCTAGTTCGGCGAGTTTTAGCGGTGCCTGATACTTTTCTGGTAATTCGTTGATTAATGGCTCGAGGCATTGCGCAAGCTGTTGATGGGATAGCTCGGCTTGGTCGGCTTCTACTGCGACTAAGTCTTCTGATAGTTGCTGTTGCGTTTTTTGCTGACGGAAGTGGTCCATCATGGTGTTATGTGCGATACGAAACAGCCATGCGCCAATATTTTCTGTGGATTGCAGCTGTCGTTGTTGCCCGTGGGCTTTAATAAACACCTCTTGCAGGATGTCATCAGCTAACGTCGGGTCTTGCAGCTGCTTCGCAATGTAACCATGGAGGCGTTTTTTGTGTTCAAGCCAGTGATTTAGCATAGAAGGACAATGATCATCGTTTAGAGGGTTGTTAACTAGTGTAACCCTGTTAGAAGCGGTTGCCGTAGGCTAGAAATCAACAGAGAAGATCCATACCCACAGCTTTGGTGATCTTATCCGCATCACTGTGAATGGAAGCAATTGCCGAGTTGATTGCATCTAGTCGGTACACAGGCTTGTTTACTGAACAAGCGAGCAGTGTTCGTCTCCTAAACTGTGTGGCAAGATTTATGGCATTGATGCCGACCTGATTAGCCGCATGCGTAAGCTAACCTGAGCGTGTATTAAGATCCTGAAACGACAAAACTCAACACTAGGCTGTATTTTTTTAAACAGCGCCTCGTCCGCGTTCGGGCTAGGGGCACGCGCCGATCTTTTGTAAGCCAATCCGCTGTTTTGATTTGGTGGCTAGAAATGAAAAAGGCTCAATCCGAAGATTGAGCCTTATCAATATGGTGCCTCGTCCCGGAATCGAGCTAGGGGCACGCGCCGATCTTTTGTAAGCCAATCCGCTGTTTTGATTTGGTGGCTAGAAATGAAAAAGGCTCAATCCGAAGATTGAGCCTTATCAATATGGTGCCTCGTCCCGGAATCGAGCTAGGGGCATGCGTCGATCTTTTGTAAGCCAATCCGCTGTTTTGCTTTGGTGGCTAGAAATGAAAAAGGCTCAATCCGAAGATTGAGCCTTATCAATATGGTGCCTCGTCCCGGAATCGAGCTAGGGACACGCGCCGATCTTTTGTAAGCCAATCCGCTGCTTTGCTTTGGTGGCTAGAAATGAAAAAGGCTCAATCCGAAGATTGAGCCTTATCAATATGGTGCCTCGTCCCGGAATCGAGCTAGGGGCATGCGTCGATCTTTTGTAAGCCAATCCGCTGTTTTGCTTTGGTGGCTAGAAATGAAAAAGGCTCAATCCGAAGATTGAGCCTTATCAATATGGTGCCTCGTCCCGGAATCGAACTAGGGACACGCGCCGATTTTTTGTAAGCCAATCCGCTGCTCTACCAACTGAGCTAACGAGGCGTGGTAAGTCGAAACTCAACACTTTAAAAATGGTGCCTCGTCCCGGAATCGAGCTAGGGGCACGCGCCGATCTTTTGTAAGCCAATCCGCTGTTTTGCTTTGGTGGCTAGAAATGAAAAAGGCTCAATCCGAAGATTGAGCCTTATCAATATGGTGCCTCGTCCCGGAATCGAACCAGGGACACGCGGATTTTCAATCCGCTGCTCTACCAACTGAGCTAACGAGGCGTGGTAAGTCGAAACTTAACACTTTAAAAATGGTGCCTCGTCCCGGAATCGAACCAGGGACACGCGGATTTTCAATCCGCTGCTCTACCAACTGAGCTAACGAGGCGTGGTAAGTCGAAACTCAACACTTTAAAAATGGTGCCTCGTCCCGGAATCGAACCAGGGACACGCGGATTTTCAATCCGCTGCTCTACCAACTGAGCTAACGAGGCAAGTTCTTGCTAAACAAATGTCCGGCAACAACTTTGATTTACTGGCTAATGCCAATCAATCGAAAGATGGTGCCTCGTCCCGGAATCGAACCAGGGACACGCGGATTTTCAATCCGCTGCTCTACCAACTGAGCTAACGAGGCGACGGGGCGCTATTAAACGGATTTTCGGTGTCCGCGTCAACTCAATTATGCGCGTCTGCTGGAAAGATACGCAATTTGTGTTTGAGCGAACACAGTTTAATCTGTCTGGGTTGAAATTTGTGCAAAAAATTGCAGTGTTGCATCAAAAAGGGCGAAATAAATCGATTGCGATTTGGGCGTGAAGACCGAAAAAAATAAAGACTCAGGGATTATCCTAAGTCTTTTTACTGATGATTGGTTGTGGTTAATGCAATTTTCTTAGTTTAAAGGCTAAAGCCATAGCCCCAACTCACCAATACAATAGGGTCATCGTCGTCAATATCAGTGTCGCTGACCATAAAGGTAAAGTCACCCATGTCGGTTACCTTGGTGAGTGACGCGTTGTAGTTAACGTAATCTTCGACCCCATCAATATCGAAGCTTTGATTGCCAACCGCAACGGCAAAACTCAACGTTGGACTGATGTCGTAACTGATGTTGCCTTCAATGTAGAACGCATCTTCATAGGTTTCATCATCTTGCGCGTTGGTGCCGTAAGAGGTGCTGATGCCAAACCAGTTCCAACCAAGGTTTAGATACACTTCACCGAAGTCGCCATCGTAATCGGCATTAGGGTAGGCGTAATAGATGTAACCTGCATCAAAGCTGATGGATTCGATTTCACCGGCGTAACCACCGTAGAAGTCGATTTCATAAGTTGGTTTGTCATCGCCAAAATCAACATTGGATGCCCAAGTACCTGCGTAAACACCACTATCGTGGCTGTAATCTATGCCACCAGAGAAAGCGGCTTCACCGCCGGTTTGGCTTAAGCCTCGCCACAAGTAGTCACTGGTGGCGCCAATATTGCCGTCAAAGCTGTTCGCCAGAGCTGAGCCACTCATTAGGCCCAGAGCCATCGCAGTGCAAACAGTGAGTGTTTTGATTTTCATCGTAATTTCCCTTTAAACAAAGCCAGGGTGTCCTTAGTCGGTCGCTGGCTTGATGATGACTGACCATATGCTCAATCATGAAGCGGCTGACACCGTGCCAGCCATGCAGTTACCAGCGTTACCTCAGTCCAGTTCAGCTTCACCTTGCTCGATCAAGGCAAATTCCTCTTCGGCGGTGCGTTTGGAGACCTCTTTATGTTTGAACATGAAGAAGTAGCCCATACCAATTGCATACATAACGACCATGGCAATCGCCGCTCTTTGGTCGTAAACGAAACAAGAGGTCAATGCGATGAGTGACAAAACGATGGTGATCCAAGCGGTAATGTCGCCACCGGGGGCTAGATATGGTCGCTTAATATCAGGGCGAGTTTTACGTAAACGGATGGCGCTGTACGCCTGCATTGCGTAGGAGATGGTAGCGCCAAATACCGCCATCATAATCATCATGTCACCTTCGCCAGTCAGGGACGCGAAGAAACCGAAGATGCCGGGAACGATCAGCGCCCAGATTGGGATCTTGCGACTTGAGGTGCGTGACATGAATTCTGGCAAATAACCAGCGCGAGATAGGGCAAATACCAAGCGGCTATAGCCATAGATGATGGAGAAGAACGAAGCGATAAGTCCGGTTAAGCCAACTACGTTAACGAAGTTCGCCATCATCGAATCTTCACCCTGAACCGCGCGTAATGCATCAACCAGTGGTGCAGCATAGGAACCGGCGGCTTTTGCCCCGGTTGCTCCAGGAACTAATAGCATCACTAATGCCGCTGAACACAGTAGGAAGATCATTGCCCCAATAATCCCGCGAGGTACGTCTTTGGCTGGGTCTTTGGCTTCTTCTGCAGCCATAGGCACGCCTTCCACTGCTAAGAACAGCCAAATAGCGAATGGCAGAGCAACCCATACCCCTTTCCAACCTTCAGGTAAGAAGGTTGAAGAGCCAGCAACTTCTGGATTGGCAGCAATATCAAACAGGTTTGCAGCGTCAAAATGCGGTACTAAACCAATGGCGGTGACAATAATAGCCAGTACAGCGAAGGCGGTAATAACCAACATCAGCTTCAATGCTTCGCCAGCACCAACAAGGTGAACACCAATAAAGACTAGATAGAACGTGGCATAAACCGTTGGTCCATTCCAGCCAATCAATGCATCAACATAGGCACCGATAAAGATAACGATGGCCGCAGGTGCCAACGCGTATTCAATCAATACCGCTAAACCCGTGGCGAAGCCAGCCGTTGGGCCAATGGCATAGCGCGCAAAGCTATAACCCGCGCCAGCGGTTGGGATGGCCGCGGATAGCTCCGCTAAGGTCAGCACCAATGTAAGGTACATGACCCCCATTGCAATGGCGGCAACTAACATCCCGCCCCAACCGGCTTCGGCAATACCGAAGTTCCAACCGGCGTAATCGCCGGAGATAACGTACGAAACCCCTAATGTTGCTAGCAGGAACCAGCCAGCAACCCCTTTTTTGAGTTGTCGTTGTGGCTTTTCGCTTTTGGAAGCTAAGCCCGACGAACCTACTTGGTCGACCATATAACACCTCACTACGTGATGTTTCTGATAAATAATCAGTGTCAGCGTTCAGCCAATTGATTACCTCGTTATTAATTAAATTAACCAGTGAAGTACTGGCGCTAAACTTTGCCTTCCAAAACCTCCGGTCGGGGTTGTGGAATAACAACCTTGTCAACCAGTAGTCCTTTATGCCGGATCTGGTTGATTGCGGCTTCGACCGCAGCGGTAACCGCTGCGACATCGCCGGTTAATGTGACGTAGCCTTTACCGCCGATGGCCATCGCAATATGCACCTCTAGCAGTTCGACGTTAGCGGCCTTCACCGCGGCGTCAGCGGCTTCTACGATACTGGCGATTGAGAACGTTTCGATGATCCCCAATGCACCGGTTTGGGAAACCACACGAGTACCTGAGATTGCGGGAAACACATCGGGGTGAACATTGGGGATCAGCAGGTCATCGATTACTTCACCGCCACCAGCGGCTAGGCCGGTATCCATGGCGGCATTGACGGCGGCGACATCGCCGGCCACCAGCACCATATATTTACCGGGACAGATGGTGCGGTTAAAAAGCAGCTCCACTTCCGCTGCCTTTAGCATTGCATCGGCGACGAAGTACCCACGGGCAATGGAGTTCAATTCAATACAGCCAATTGCGTTTAACATCGTTATCCATCCATCTGTTGGGTGATTTCAATCGTGTCGCCAACGGCCGTGACGGTGCCGTTGATGCTGGCGTGAATCGCTACACTGAGCGTTTCTGGGGTGGGTTGTCCTATCATTTGTCCTGCCTCAACCACATCACCCACTGCGACGATGGCTTGAGCTGGTGCGCCGATATGCTGTGATAGTGGGATTCGAACCTGTTGAGGGCGCGGCTTGCTGCTATCATTGCTGGCGGCTTCTATGAGTTGGCTCAGCGGCTGGAAACTGGCTTTTACTTTGGCGTAGCCAGTGAGCTCTAAGCGCTGGGTTAAGCGCTTGGTGGGCACGCCGCGGTAGGAGCGTAGTGGGTGCACAGTGGTGGCTTGAGCTTGCAATTGGGCCGGCGTTTGCCAAAGGTCGTTGTCTCGCAACGCTTGTTTGGTCAAGGTGCAGACACGGCTGGGATCGAGCCCTTCGGGGCATGACCACATCGAACAAAGGTTGCAGGCACTACACGCTTGGGCTGCAAGTGCATAACCGACGTTATCGGTAAGGGAGACCTGCAACGAGCGCATTGCTAAATGCGGTTGGATTGGGTAACCGAGTAGATGGCGAGGGCACATAGAGGTACATAGGCTGCATTGATCGCAGGCGGATTTACCTATGCGGCGAACCTCTGCCTCTGGGCGCATTTTGTAGCGAGCGACTCTGCCGTTCGTTGGCAGAACTAATAAACCGCTATCGATTTTGGTGATGGGACGGTCCAGATCTTGGCTGATACTCCCCATTAAAGGCCCGCCAACCAAAATCACATAGTCATCGCAGGTTGGACCTCCAGCAAGGTGTAGCGCCTCGCCAAAGCTCATCCCGACCGGTAACCAGCTGGTATAGGGGGTGTTGACTTCACCATGAACCGTCACCATCGATTGGGTTACTGATTGCCCTTGGGCGGCACGAAACAGATTGATAAAAGATTCCACGTTGTTGACCAAGCAACCGACCTCTTTTGGCAACCCTCCTGCGGGGGGTAATCGTCCTGTTGCTTCGTAGATCAGCTCCACTTCATCGCCGGCAGGATAAACATCTTCCATCAACAGCAACTCAATTTGCGCTGGTCGGCACGATTCTAATATCTCGATGGTATCGGCGTTTTTGCGCTTGATGCCTACTGCTGCTTTGCCGGCGCCAACCTGCTCCATCGCCAATAACATGCCACCAAAAAGTTCGGTGGCGTGGCGTTGCATCAATGCTTGATCCTTGTACAACAGTGGTTCGCACTCGGCTCCGTTAGCGAGTACCCATTCGACTTGGCAATCAAGCTTAAGGTAGGTTGGAAAACCCGCCCCACCAGCGCCAATTACCCCAGCTTGCTGAACTTGTTGCAGCAGCGCATCCATGTGCAACTCCCTTAATGGCTGATTGGGTTGCTGGCAATGTCAATTACCGCTGCCTCAAACGCGTCACAGGCTGCCTTGCACGCGGCTTGAGAACCTGCAAGATGGCCACCGGCAAAGTTCGTTTCTGAAGGCGGTGCGAATAAATTTTTCAGTTCAACGTCAGCGGCTTTAAGTGCTGCATCAAGGCCATACATCGCCTCTAAAGGTGGCGCGATTAAATAGGCGAGGGCGGTGCCCTGTTCAACGTCTGCTTCGGCGGAGAGGTAACTGCCAGTAGAGGAAACCAGATGGGCAAAGTAGGCCAACTCGCCACTGCTGTCGCCAACCTGAAAGGCGGCTTCATCAGCAATAAAGCCTTTGATGCGCTCTAACCCTGCAATGATGTCGGCAGGGCAAGAGGCGGCAATGATGCCAATGATTTCGCCCGAAGTAGGGCCTGAAGCATGAGCTGCGCCAGCGTAGAATGACTTGGCGTACACCACCTCGACATCGGCGGCTTTGGTGGCTTCATCGAGTGCACAGTAGGTGACATCATCGCAATCTGCGGTGACTAAACCGATACTGTTGTGGTGATCTTTTAGTCCTAATTGTGCTTTGTAGGCTGGATCGACAGATGCGATAACACGAGTTGCTAATACAGCCGGTTGAATTCTATCTTTAATCGCCATTATCGAGCTCCTGTTATCGTTTAAGGTTGATGCCACTGGCTTTGTTGGCCAGCATCGATTTGGCCAGATCAACAATCACCGCCGCGGCTTCAACCGGTGGGGTTCCGCCAGCGTGGATATTGGAGATAACCGTTCGGTCTGATTCGACCGTGTCGGCCGTTGGTCGGTACACCGCGTAGCAACTTAAAGATTCGGATTGCCCCAGCCCGGGGCGCTCACCAATCAATAACAGATTCACTTCGGCATCCAGCAACATCCCGATTTGGTCCTGCGCCTTAACGCGGCCGTAGCGGAGGAAGAACGGGGTACCGACATTTAGCCCTGCGTTCTCCAGTCCTTTCAGCAGGGCCGGTAAGATTTCGCCGTGATTAACGGTGACGGCATCGAGGCTCAGCCCGTCGGACAGCACTACCTGAACCTGCGGTGAGGCTTGGCATTTCTCCTTAATTGTGGCCTTGGCTTCGTCGTTGAGTAATCGCCCTAAATCAGGCCTAGTCAGGTATTCATCTTTGTCGTGGGCACAGCTCTGTACCTCCATCAAACCGCGCTCGACTAACCATTGCGGATCGACATTTTTCAACACGGTATCTTTGGACCGAGAGTGGTCGGCCAAAAAGCGCAGCATCGCGGTGGTGCGCAGTCTTGGGCCGGCTCTGCCTTTGCCAACCCGCGCATCGGTCTGAGCGATGAGATCTTTGATCACAGCTTCATCGTCGACGTCATTGGTACCAATCCAGGTTTTGTGCTCGTCGTTGCCAAGATCGGGTAAGCAGCCAGTGTCACCGCCTGGGTTCGCTGCAATTGGGGACTGTGTGCTGGTCGTGGCAATCTGCTTAATCGCCGCCGGTTCAATCTGGTCTTCGCCAAGTTGGGCTAACACGGTCGCTACTATCTGTTGAATCCTTTGCTCGTTCATGTCGTGTCCTTACTTGAAGAAGATGGATGGATCGCCAGCGCGGGCGGTCAATTTGCCGTTTTCCATCAGTCCCATGGTTTCCATCCATGCTTGAAACTCTGGCGCTGGCCGAAGGTTCAATAACTGGCGGGCAGTAACTGTGTCGTGATAAGAGTTGGTTTGGTAATTGAGCATGATGTCGTCACCCAACGGTAAGCCGATGACGAAGTTCACCCCTGCAGATGCCAACAGGATCAGCAGGTTCTCATTGGAGTTCTGATCGGTATCGGCGTGGTTGGTGTAGCAGGCATCACAACCCATGGGTAAGCCGGTTAGCTTACCCATAAAGTGATCCTCTAAACCGGCACGAATAATCTGTTGGTGGTTATAGAGATACTCGGGACCGATAAAGCCAACCACGGTATTAACTAAATGAGGCTTATAGCGCCTTGCTAAGGCGTAACAACGGGCTTCCATGGTCATCTGATCGGCACCATAGTGGGCGTCAGCGGACAGTTCGGTCCCTTGACCAGTTTCGAAATACATCATGTTGCCGCCAGCGAGATTGCAATACTGTTTGCCGACCTCATATGCCTCATCCAACAGTTCAACGTTTACGCCAAACTCTGCCAAGCCCTTTTCGGTGCCAGCAATGCTCTGGAAGATAAGCCCAGCAGGGGCTCCGCGGCGAATTGCTTCCATCTGGGTGGTTACGTGGGACAGCACGCAGGGTTGAGTAGGCACCTTGTACTTGTCGATAACCTCTTGCAGTGCTTCTAATACCCGAGCGGTATTTTCGACGTTATCGGTAACGGGGTTTACGCCGATAACCGCATCGCCACAGCCGTAGCTCAAGCCTTCATAGGTTTGTGCCAAGATAGAGTTAACGTTGTCGCGGGTGTCGTTGGGTTGCAGGCGACAACTAAAATGGCCGGGCAACCCGAGGGTGCAATTGGCTTTGGTGACCACCGGCAGTTTTTTGCCGCCGATCATCAAATCGGCGTTGGATGAAAGCTTGGCAACCCCAGCTACCATTTCGGCGGTTAAGCCCTTACGCAGCCGCTCATAGTCTTCATGATTGGGGCTATCTGAGAGGATGTACTCTCGCAACTCACTAACGGTCCAGTTCCTTATCTGCTCAAACGAGCGTCGGTTTAAGCTGTCTTGGTTGATGCGGGTAATTAGATCATCTTCGTAAGCAATGGAGGGGTTTTCGCGCAGATCGTTAAGGGTTAATTCAGATAACACATGCTTTGCTGCTACTCGTTCCTGTGCCGTTTTGGCGGCAACCCCCGCTAACACGTCACCAGAGCGTAAATCAGAGGCTTTGGCCAACACTTCCTTCACACACTTGAATTGATAAGTTTGACCAAAAAGCTGTGTCTTGAGTTTCATTGTTAAGATCCTTTTAAGCCGGGAATGCGAGAGATTTGACCGTTAATGGCACGATCTCCCCACCGAAGTAACTGTTGCCAATATCGATGTAATCACCGTCGTTGGTGATCACCTCGTCGATGACGCAAAGCTGTTGCTGAGGCAGCAATGGTTGCAGCTCCATTCCTAACGCTTTGCCAATATCGTTGTGCGATATCACTAGTGCCGCAAGGCTGCGATTACCATGCTGCTGGTAGTAGGAGGCCACCTCTGCGGCAACATGAAGAACGCTGCGATAGTTGACCGGCATGCCCGCGTCGATAGCGATGGCGTAGTGATCGGTAGTGAGATTAAGATCCATGCGCTGGGCTGCGATCTGGATTGCTTGATTGATGTCTGGTTGTGATTGTTGCCAGTCGATATTGGGGTGTACTACTGGGATGTTTTTTAATGGCAACGCATCGGTGTTAAGCCAGATGGTTGAACCAGATAATGCTAGCGAATAAGCACCAGCACCAATCACCGTTGCGCGGATGGTCTGGCTCGGTTGTAAGATCTCAATCTCGGCGAGCTTGGGTTGGCGTAGTAGCGCTCGCGCTAATTGTGGGCCAATGTCGTTGTAATCTTGCAGCTCTTTACCTTGCCGCAGCTGATAGAAACAGTCGCCAACACCACCGCTAAGGAAAATGGCATCAAGTCCTGCAATGTCAGACAACATTGGGGTCTGCAATAGGTAACAGGCCAATCGACTTGGCTGGCCAATGGCAACCTCGATAATCAATTGCGCCATGCGATCCGCGATGCGGCGAAGGTGCTCAGCATCGATTTGCCGCGGCTGCAGCTGTTCGCCAAATAACTCTTCAATCACAGTTAATGCTGGCTTGTGGAAATAGCTGGCTTGTTGCTGGGTGGTTTCTACTAAACGACCGCCGATGTTAAGGCAGGCGGTATCGCTGACTTGGCCACAATTGAACACCACGAAGTTAGAGGTGCCGCCGCCAATATCAATATTAAGCACCTTCTTGTGGCGCTCGTGTGAGTACTCTTGTGCGCCACTGCCGCGACCGGCGATTACCGATTCAAGGTTTGGCCCTGCGGTAGCAACCACGAAATCGCCAAGCTGTTCCGATAACTCCAACAGCGCTTCGCGGGCGTTGTCGGCTTTGGCGGTTTCGCCGGTGATGATGATTGCGCCGGTTTCTATCTGATTATGCTCAGCCCCAGCTTGCTCTATTTGTTGATGAATGTAGTGCTGCAGCGCATTAGCATCGATAACACCACTGCGGTCGATAGGCGTCAGCGATACTGGGCTTTGGTAGGTGATGGCGCGTTCAATGAACTCGTATACCGGCACTTGTGATGCAGGGGCGCGATTAACCACGGTAAGACGAGAGAAGATCAGTTGTGTGGTGGTAGTACCGATATCGATACCGACACTATGGATACTTTTACGTTCCATGAGTTCCCCCAATCGCTTGGCGGATAAGTTGTTCTATCTGCGCTTGTTCGACTTGACGAGGGTTGCCTTGCAAACAGATGTCTTGCATCGCTTGCTCGGCTAATAGCGGCAGATCCTGAACGGTCACACCAACGCTTGCCAGTTGGTTGGGTAAGCCCAAGTCATCGGCGAGTTGCTTAATCGCATCGATGGCAGCTTGGCAACGCTCTCGCTCGGTCATCGCATCACGGCTTACCCCGAGGGCTGTGGCGATATGGGCGTACTCATGCTGACAACACAGGGCATTAAATTGCATTACATAAGGGAGTAAAATGGCGTTGGCAACCCCGTGTGCAAGGTGATATCGCGCCCCAATCTGATGAGCAATAGCGTGGGTTAAACCAAGCCCAGAGTTGCTGAATGCTAGCCCAGCTTTAAATGAGGCCACCGCCATCTGTCCTCGTAGTGCTAGATCCTGTCCGTAGCCAACCACTTTAGGCAGGGTGTGAAAGATCGACTGCATTGCGTGGTAGGCATAAGCCCGAGATAACGGATTGGATTGGATTGACACATATGACTCAACCGCATGAGTCAGCGCATCAAGGCCAGTTGCTGCGGTTATTGCCGCAGGTACGCCGCTCATCAAGGTTGGATCGAGTAACGCTAAATCAGGGACTAACGCAGGCCCCTTTATCGGAACCTTTATCTTCTGGGTTTGATCGAAGATAACGGTAATATCTGTCGCTTCAGAACCGGTACCAGCTGTTGTTGGAATCGCCCCTAAGCCAACTCGACGTGAGCAAACACCACCAACCTTAAGTTCACTTAGCGGGCCGTAGTGATCGCCAATTACCGCAATTGCCTTGGCGCAATCCAAAGCGGAACCGCCGCCAACGCCGAGGATAAAGTCCGCTTGGCACTGTTGTAAGGTGGCGTAACCTTGCCGCACCAGTTTGCTATCGGGCTCACCATTAACATCTGCAAACAGAGTGAGTTCAATGCCCGCTAAGGTGATGGCAGACTCACAGCCTGAAACTAATCCCAATTGATGGATATTACGATCAGTCACCAACATGACATGTTGTGCCCCGAGCTCTTGCAGCGCGTCACCCAATTGGCTTACGCAGTACTCGCCAGTCACCGTGATGGCAGGCGAGCGGAAGGTAAAACCGTGATTAGGGCGAAACTGTTCAAGGGTTTGACGGACCACATCAGCGATGGTGGCGTTACTGATCGATTCAATCATGGCGTGCTCCGTTCAGGCCATAACTGGCGATGGCTAACGGCGTTAGATAAAGCGCTTTGCTAAACGGTACCACTGGAATCTGTGGAAATTGTTGCTGGAATACCGCTTCAAAACCGGCGACTAAGGTACCGCCTCCGGTAAGGTATATTGCAGCAGGCTGATGGCCGTTAATGTGGTTAGCGACAATGTCTGCCATCTTTTCAATTACTGGCTTTGCCAGAGGTGCGATGGTTTGGTCGCCTTGGCGCTTTTTTTGTTCGGCGTCTTCGTAGCTGATACCTAGCCCACCAGCGATAGTGAGACTGACGTGGCGACCACCGCTGGGTTCGTCCAGTGACGTTTGGAGTTGACCATCTTTTATTATGGCGGTGCCGGTGGTGCCGCCGCCTACATCAACCACGGCACCTTGGTGGATCTCTAGCATAGCGGCAACACTTGAGGGCTCATCAATTACTTGGCTTACCTCAATGCCAGCGGACTCAACCACATTGATTGATATTTGTGGATCGGTGCCCGGAGGATAGGAGGTGATGGCGTGAGTCGGACGAACACCAAGCCGAGCTTCAACTTTATCCAGTTGTTGGCGTACGATTTGGCAGGCACCGAAGTAGTCCACCACAATGCCGTCTCGAACCACATCGGCCCAATCTAAGAATGCCGCAATGGGGTAGCCGTTATCGTCCACTACAACGGTTTGGATATCGGCAGTGCCAAGGTCGATACCAACGTGCATGCCGCCCTGATAACACAGCGGTGTTTGCTGGTTGAGCAAGCTATCGATGCAATCCAGTCTGGCGTTGGTTTGTTGTAGCCGTTGCTCATTCATATCAAACAATCCTGAATGAGTTGACGACGGCACAGCGGCGTTTGCGCGTGAATGTTAAGGCGTTGGTTACCCCTTCTCCAGTTGGCGTTGAGATAGTCATTGAACTCCACCCTTCACCCCCAGCGCCAAGTGCGGCAATGGACGGTCCGTTTTTGGCTAATAAACTGCAATCCATCCGGTAAGCCATGTCGGTTAGGGCATCGATGTTTTTTGAGTGAATAGCGGCGGTGTGGCGATTGCTGTGCTCTAGCTCAACCGCCCAATCTATCGCTTCAGCTACATCTTTAGCTCTGATCAGCGGCAGAATTGGCATCATCTGTTCAGTTAGGGCAAACACATGAGATTTGTCGGCTTCGAAAATCAATAAGCGCGTGCAATCAGGAACATCAATCCCCGCTGCGGCAGCAATCTTGGCGGCATCTCGTCCCACCCATTTGGGATTGGCTGTTGGGGTGCCTTCTGGGTATCCCTTAAGGACTACTTTGGCTATCGCTTCAGCTTGGTCGCCGCTCAGCAGGTGGGCACCATTGCGACACATCGCTTGTTTAAGCGAGTCAGCGATGCTATCGACAGCAATGATCTCTTTTTCGGTTACGCAGACAATATTGTTGTCGAACGAAGCGCCTTGAACTATCGAGACGGCGGCACGTTCAATATCTGCAGTTTCATCCACCACTACCGGAGGGTTGCCAGGACCCGCAGCAATTAGCCGTTTGTCGGTAATGCTGCGGGCGGCATCAACCACGGCATCGCCACCAGTGACCACTAGCAAGCGGATCCCAGGGAAGGTGAATAGGGCACGGGCATTGTCGAGGCTTGGATCTGCCACCGTAGTGCATAAATCGGCAGGACCACCAACGGCTTGAGATACCTGATTAATTAGGCGAATCGTATGTTGGGAAACTTTTTTCGCCGCCGGGTGGGGAGCAAAGACAACGGCGTTGCCTGCGGCAATCATGCTGATGGCATTATTGATGATGGTGCAGCTTGGGTTGGTGCTTGGGGTAACTGACGCAATAACTCCCCAAGGGGCATTTTCTATCAGGCTCATACCGCCATCGCCAGAGAGTGCAGCCGGAACCAATATCTCAGTACCGGGAGTGCGCTCGGCGACCAAAATGTGCTTTTTAATCTTATCTTCGACCCGACCAAATCCGGTCTCTTCCACCGCCATGGTCGACAATAACTCAGCTTGTTTTTTTGCCATTCGGCGAATTGCCATGATGATCTTGTCACGCAGTGCCACTGTGCGGATCTGTTTTTGAGCCCTGAAAGCTGCAGCAACAGCATCATTCAACTGGGCATAAACGCCATAATCGCCACCGCCACAGATGTTGTCGGTTGGCATTTCCCCCAATTGCATCACTACGCGGCGGACAATCTCTTCCAGCTGTTGTTGATCCATAATCCGTTCCTTGTTTGCCCAATGTGCTCGGAGGTTACTTTAGGTAACACTGCTCTCCAGCCACATTGACCTCGTCGATAATCCCTACGATGCATAGATCCACAGGAGAATTGTCTTGCGGTTGACCTTGGCCGTAGGCACGGCGAGCAGAGCTGCCCGCCACCACCATTACCCATTCACCAACGCCTGCGCCGAGTTGATCCATAGCGATGTAGGTATCGTCATTGCTTTGCCCTTGCTTGTTCACCAACTCCACTAGGCACAGTTTGTCCATTTGCATATGTGGGCTGCGAACCGTAGCCACGACGTGGCCGATTACCCGTGCGATTCTCATCAGCTGCTCTCCAACCGTTACCTTGTCTGTATGGGCTAAGGCTTAGCAGTGATTGGGAAGATCTTTTCAAGATCGGCATGTGGCCGTGGGATCACGTGTACGGCAACCAGTTCACCAAGTCGCTTGGCGGCGACTGCACCAGCGTCTGTGGCAGCTTTGCATGAAGCCACATCACCCCGAACCAAGACGGTAACTAGGCCTGAGCCGATCTGTTGATAGCCAACGACTTCAACGCGGGCTGCTTTGACCATGGCGTCAGACGCCTCAATTAAGGCGGTTAACCCTTTGGTTTCTAAAATTCCTAATGCATCCATGATGTTTACCTTGCTGTCAGTTATTTAGTGCTGCGGCTTTTCGCAGTGGTTTTAGCGTCTGCTTCTGGCGCAAAATTGATGGGGAAAATATCTTCGAGGTCGCCATGAGGGCGGGGGATAACATGAACCGCAACTACTTCACCTAAACGTTGTGCCGCAGCGGCACCGGCATCGGTAGCCGCTTTGCACGCAGCAACGTCGCCACGAACCATTGCGGTTACTAACCCCGCGCCAATTTGTTTGTAGCCAACAAGCTGCACACGGGCCGCTTTGACCATGGCATCAGAGGCTTCGATAAGGGTGGTTAGCCCCTTGGTTTCGATGATTCCTAACGCTTCCATAATGATTCCTTGTATTTCTAATCAGACAGGATTGAGGCCAGCACAGAGATATCGATAATGTCATCTGCGCTACAACCTCGGGATAGATCATGTACTGCACCATTGAGGCCCTGCAGCATTGGACCAAGAGCGATAAAACCGCCTAAACGTTGTGCCACCTTGTAGGCAATGTTGCCGGCGTTGAGTGAAGGGAAAATAAACACATTTGCCCCTTCGGCTAATGGGCTTCCTGGCATTTTTTGGGCTGCGACTGCGGGGATGAGAGCCGCATCAAATTGCACTTCACCATCAACAATCAATTCGGGTTGGCGTTGCCGAACCAGCTCGGTTGCTGCTATCACCTTGGCCACTTCGCTGTGATGGGCACTGCCTTTGGTCGAAAATGACAACATTGCCACCCGCGGTTGTTGGCCGGTTGCTTTGGCAAAGTTTCGGGCGGTAGCGATGGCGATATCAGCCAGTTGGCTTTCGGTTGGAACTGGTACTACTCCGGCATCAGCAAAGGCAAACACCTGTTCACCGTCGGGAGACAACATTAGGAAGAAACTGGATACGGTTTTGGATTGCGGAGCCACGCCAATAGCACGAATGGCGGCGCGTAGCACATCTCCGGTAGTGGAAAGATTGCCAGCGATGCAGATATCGGCATAGCCCTGGCTGACCATCATCATGGCAAAGTTCAATGGCTGCTGGAGCCGCTGTACTGCCTCTTCAGGACTTATCGGTTGGCGCTGTTTAGCGCAATACTGGCTAACCATTTCAGTAAAGCAGCCAGCAGTTTGCGGGCTTAGTACGGTTAGGCTTGGGATGGCGATTCCGCAGCGATGGGACTGATCTCTAAGCTCAAATGGATTGCCTACTAAGATAGGCTCAGCAAGGCCAGCCTGTTTTAGATCATTGGCTGCATGCAGCAGGCGCGCATCATTGGCGTCGGCGAAGACGATGCGTTTAGGTGCTTGGCGGCACCGCTTGCGGGCGAGCTCAAGAAGGCGCATCGGTTAACGCCTCCAGCTGCTGTTGCTGGCCGTTTTGGCACTGCCACGTCAAGATGGCGACCACATAGACGGCACTGGATAGTCGGTTTAAGCCAGCAATGAGAGCTTCACCCTGCGCCGAAACCTGCCAATTGTTGTCGAGATAGGTATGGCTTGCGCTCAGTTCGAGCTCTCGCACCATGCTGCGCAACCAGTTCAGCTCGGCGACTACTTCGCCATAGCGTCTATCGGGCAGTAAATGGTCATGACCGAGGTATTGCAGTGGTTGATGCGACCAACGATGAACAGTAGTAGCACTAAATTCACCAAGGGTGGGCGGTGGTGGCAGTAACCCCTGTACCTCTGCTTGCATCAGCTGGCCTAGGTAAGAGCGAATATCGGCCATAAAACTTTGCAAACGAGGAGGTAATTGCTGCATGTGGCACTGCACTAGCGCGGTATAGCTGATGCAGCTATCGAGCTTACCGCGCAGGGTAATACGAGGATGGGTTTTAGCGACTAACAGCTGGTCGTTAAGATGGGTCATGAGCGCGCTTTTGTGAGCGACATCTTGCTGGCACAGTGCACATTGGTTTTGCGGGCGCTGATTATTACGTTTGAGTGGGTGTACTTGCTCACTTGGGGCCGCATCTGCGCTGGTAAAGCAGCGCCCTTGTTGATCTTGCCAGCGGATCTCTATCTGCCGCTCTTGCAGTAGTTGTTTCGCTGCTGGGGTGAAGCGGGTACCTGCCATTAGGGTTATCTCGCCACCTTGACGCAAACCAAACTGCTGGCGCAGTTCATGCTCGGTTAGGTAAGGAGGTTCGACCCGTCGTGCCATTGTTACCCCCAATCCGCAGGGTAGGTGATGTAGACGTAACGCACTCTTGTTGGGGTTCCAAACTCGACCGTGCTGCCTTTGGGAATAAAGATCACATCGCTGGGTTTGGCGATGGTTGTACCGCTAGCGGTTTTAACGTGGAGCTCCCCCTCCAACACTACATTTACTTCGTCATAGCAAAGTGTCCAAGGGAAAAATGCATTCTCCCAGCCCATATAGCCAACGCCCATATTGCTGCCGTCGTCAGCGGTAATGACATCAGTTAAACCGACGTTTTTACCTGGAGCGCCATCAAAAGAACCTAAGGTGACCGCTTGGCCGCGAACCAGCATGATACCGTCGTCGTTGATTTGCCGAGGCGACTCTGGCGCTTGCAGGTTGAAGTCAGCCAATGCTTGTTGAATCAATTGTTGAATATGAGCACTTTTACCGTCATTGACGGTGCCGATTTTGGCTTCAATCGCGGCTTTAATGGTGGCCACTGGATCTTCGGCACTTACCTTGGATAGAGGCGTTGATTGAGGGGCGATGGAGATGCCAGCCTGATGCGCCAAATCTTGGGCTTCGGGGGTGATAATAAAACCTGAAGCAGGCACATCAATATGACTAACGTTGTCTGCTGCTGCTCGGCGTATATCAATTGCCGTAATCAGTTTTTTCATAATGACCGTCCTTGGGCGGTGACCGTACTTAGTCAGACTGCAGTGCCAGTAAATAGCGATACAGAAGGTCAATCGTCTCCGGTTGATGGATAGAAACCTCGAGATAGGGCTCGGGGATTTGCCCCGCTCGCATCAACCGTTTCGCTCTGTCAATATCGGCGTCGTCGGTGTCGATTTTGCTGATAACACCAACGATGTTTTTATTGCTATAAACCGTTAGCAGTCCTGTCATTGGTGCAAAGCGAGTAGCATTGGCTGGCTGCAAACAAAGCACCGTTTTAACGTTGCAAATTGTGGATAATAAGGGCCCAAACCACGACCTGTTATCAACAAATTCGCCCGGCGTATCGACTAATTTCCCGGCGTAATATTGAGCTGATTGAGTTTTACCAATATGTATTTGCTGCTCACTTAATTTATCCAAAAGAGCCGATTTGCCAGCATCTACCTCACCGATGAAAACTATATTTTTCAGTGCATCCATCGTCATCGAAATACTAATTTTTAGTCATGGCACAACAGCAAAAATTCATCTGCTTGCCTAATGCGACTAATACGGAATGCAATGATTCTTCCACTGCAGAAACGGAACCGGTAATGACGAGGGCACCGCTAAAGCGATCTAAAAAACCGATATGTACGCTAGCTGCTTTGGTTGCAACGTCGCCGGCAATAATTGCGGTTTCACCGGGGGTTAAGGTTAGTATTCCGATAGCGCCTTGGGTTTCAACACCGATACGCTCACACAACTCTGTCGTTGGGTTAGCAATTAAGTGGGCTAGGGTTACCTGTTTACCGGGAACGAACTCCTGAATGATTCGTTCCATGCCGTTATCATCCTTGAACATAATACAACCAATAGTTGATCATAATTTGAACGCTACCAGTTTAATACATATGAAACTTTGATTATGGTCATGGAAATTAATTAGTGCCGTTCGAATGGGATTTATTCATCGGGAGCTACAATGAATTTTTTCTAATACTAATTTCAATGCAACTAAGTTAATTAGGCTGAATATAAAACAAGTTGCCGCCATGTGAAGTAACGTTAAGGGGTTGTTACTGATTGAGTGTAAGACTATTTAGAAAGGAAATTTCACTATTTAGAGAAGTAATCCTATTTTTGAGGCGATATTTGTCACAATTCCAGTTCGAATAATTAGGATATAATTAGCGCCTAACTTTTGGATCTACTTTTGTATGACTCGTAAACAAAAGCTATTTGTCGACATCACTTGCCATATGGTGATTGTGATGTGCATGACGTTAGCTGTAACAACCATAAACACTGGGATCGACGCCGCTCTGCTAAAGCGCTGGATGCGCAGCTTTGCTATCGCGTTTCCGCTCGTTACATTACTGCACTTCACGCTGCTACCGTTTATGCGTAAGCAATTGGTGAAATTATTTGTTAAGTAACGTTAGGCTTACCTATTCATCCCCAAAAACAAAAAAAACACGAGTAGGGCTAGCCTAACTCGTGTTTTTTGATGAACAACCTGATCAAGCTTCTGGTGGCTTGTAACCTTCAATCTCGATCTCTGCTCCTTCAAATAAGAAGGCTTGCATCTTCTCCTCAAGCATCTGGCGATGCTCAGTATTCATCATATTCAGCTTATGCTCGTTGATTAGCATGGTCTGTTTCTTCTGCCATAAGCCCCAAGCTTCTTGGCTGATGTTGTCGAAGATCCGCTTACCTAACTCGCCTGGGTAGAGTTGAAAGTCCAGACCAGCGGCCTCTTTGTTTAGATATTGGCAAAAAACGGTACGAGCCATGATGCTGTGTCCTCAAAATTAGTCTCTGCTTTTATACCAGATGGTGGCGATAGCTGCACCGTAAGCTCAGTAAAATTTAATACTGGTAACATTCGTTGCCAATTTCTGCCCACAGGCATGATTGCACTGTTACCTACCTCCTCATAAGTTGATGCACTAGTGATTGATTTGGTGTTGCATATTTAGCAGAGAGGGTTGTAGTGAGGATATTTTTAAGGCTATGTAACAACTAAGCGTTGTTCTTGCCAATGCTGTTAAAGCACCGACTAGGCGAGTGTTGATACAAGGATAAAGCACTACTGCCGTTGCTCTTCTGCCGCATTGGAGCGGTCTAGCGAAGCGTTTTGGACGGCGACCTAAGGCAAAGGGGGATTCCAAAGGGGGCGAAGCTCCCCCCCCCCTAATGCATGCAAGAATGTGCCGTCGCCACCGCGACATCCTCCCCGAAAGCACCGAAATACAGTATGCGCACCTTGGCTTATCACGAGGGTATTCCCGGCCACCACTTCCAGATTACCATTGTGATGGAGTTGGAAGGCTTATCATTGTTGAGCAGTATATCGCGACAACGACTGCTTAACCCTGCCTAAGGGCGATGGCCCTTGGAACCATCGAGATGACAGCTAAGCATATCGCTCTAGCCGTTAAAGCTGAGCCAGCAGTTTCTCAGTGGCGGCGGCTAAACCGATGCTGTGCTGCTCGGTTAATGCAAACCAATCCGCCTGTTGTTCAGCGACCATATCAGGCTTTTGTGCTAGTACGACGATTATCGGTTCAATATCGAGGTGATAGTGGCTAAAAGTATGACGGAAAGCTGTTAGCGGTTCAGGCTCTGCATGCAGCGCTAGCGTCTGAAGATGTCGTTGCAACTGCTGCTCATCATCAAACTGCGGAAAACACCACAACCCTCCCCAGATCCCCGCTGGCGGTCGTTTCTGTAAATAAACCTGATTGTTGTGGATCTGAATCAACAAAATACCGCGCTTTGCCGGTTTCTCTTTCTTAGGCTTTTTTCCTGGAAATTCGGCGATGCGGTTGGTTAATTTGGCCTGACAACTAGTGGCAACGGGGCACAGATCGCACTTTGGTTTAGAGCGAGTGCAGATCATCGCCCCCATATCCATCATCGCTTGGTTGTAGGGTTGGATCTGCTCGGTTGGACTGTTAGCAATAGCCACCTGCCACAGTTTACTTTCTACTGCCTTAACGCCATACCAACCTTCGATAGTATGATGGCGCGCTAACACCCGTTTTACGTTACCATCTAAAATCGCATGTGGTTGATTTAGAGCTAAGCTCAGGATCGCCCCAGCGGTTGAGCGACCAATCCCCGGCAACGACATAACCGTGTCGATATCGGTGGGAAACTCACCGTGATGGTGATCTCGAATATGCTGGGCACACTTATGTAAGTTGCGGCCGCGAGCGTAATAGCCCAAGCCCGTCCACAGGTGGAGTACGTCGTCTTGATCGGCGTTGGCGAGATCAATTAACGTCGGAAAGCGTTCGATAAAGCGCTCAAAGTACGGGATCACCGTAGTTACTTGAGTTTGCTGCAACATTATTTCAGATAACCACACTCGATATGGAGTGCGATTATGCTGCCACGGCAATGACTTACGTCCATGTTGGTGGTACCAAGTTAAGATCTGTTGGGCAAAGCTTGTCGGGTTCACTTCCATCGATGGGCAACCTAAAATACAATCACGCGTTTTTGTGGGCGACAGTGTAGCGTCCGATGCCTCAAGCGAGAAGAACTGATGACTGATGATCAAAAAGCGCCAGAGTCGAATGAAGACCTGCGTATGCGGAAAATCCGCTCTTTCGTGAAGCGCGAAGGCCGAATGACCAAAGGTCAGGCTCGTGCGATGGAACAATACTGGCCAACTATGGGGCTAAACCATGTTGATGGCAAAATGGATATCGATGCCGCCTTTGGCCGCTGCGCCCCAGTGGTATTGGAGATCGGTTTTGGTATGGGAAAATCTTTGGTAGAGATGGCCAAGGCAGAACCCGAAAAGAACTTCATTGGTATCGAAGTGCACGGCCCTGGTGTTGGCGCTTGCCTGCTGTACGCAGAGGAGCTGGGTGTTACCAACCTGAAGGTATTTGAGCATGATGCGGTTGAAGTTTTGGCTGATTGTATCGCTGACGAAAGCCTCGACCGTGTGCAGCTGTACTTCCCAGATCCGTGGCACAAAAAGCGCCATCACAAGCGTCGTATTGTAAAAGAAGAGTTTATTGCTGCCATCCGTAGCAAACTCAAAACCGGTGGCTGGTTCCATATGGCTACCGATTGGGAGCACTACTCCGAACACATGGTGGAAGAGATGAACGAAGCCCCTGGTTTCGAGAACACTGCCACCGAAGGCAACTTCGTTCCGCGTCCTGATTTCCGCCCATTGACTAAGTTTGAGGCTCGTGGCCAGCGCTTAGGTCATGGTGTATGGGATCTGATCTACAAGAAAGTAAACTAAGGAAACTTCATGGCGATTAAGCAAAACGCAAAACGTAATCTACGTATTCGTAAGAAACTGCGTACCGGTGAGTTCCAAGAACTTGGTTTTGACCTGTTTTGGACCTTCAACGCTGATGCGACTGAAGCGCAGATAGACCAAGTGGTTGAGCAGCTTATCGATGAAGTTATTGAACCGCAGCAGTTGGGTTTCTCTGGTAGCGGTCACCGCGCGTGGGAAGGAATGGTTTGTACTCGCGACATCGGTAAGTGTACCGATGCCCACCGCGACTCTATCGTAACCTTCTTTAAAGACAAGCCCGTTGCAGACGTAAAGGTTACCGAACTTTACGATATTTGGTGGGGCTAAGTGCCTGATGTTAGCCTGCTAGAAGAGGTGGTGGCGGATGCCACACCACTGTTAGGGCAGGGTAAAGTCGCCAATTATATTCCCGAGCTGAGCAAAGTGGATGGCCGCAAGCTCGGGATTGCCGTATGTAGTTCAGACGGTGGCGTTGTTGGTGCTGGAGATTTCCAAGAGCAGTTCTCGATTCAGAGTATCTCGAAGGTGTTTTCGTTAGTGCAGGCAATGACACTCTACGGTGAAGCCGAGGTGTGGAGCCGTGTTGGTAAAGAGCCTTCTGGCAACGCCTTTAATTCCCTTGTTCAGCTTGAGCATGAATGCGGTGTTCCCCGGAACCCGTTCATTAATGCCGGCGCCTTGGTTATCTCTGATCTGCTGCAAAGTCGTTTGAGTACACCTAAACATCGGATGCTAGAGTTGGTGCGTGAACTGTCTGGTAATTCCCAGATATTTTCCGATAAAGCGGTTGCGCAGTCGGAGTATCAACATATGGCACGTAACGCAGCTATCGCTTACTTGATGAAGTCATTTGGTAACTTTCACAATGACGTTGATCAGGTGCTGCAGACCTATTTCACCCATTGTGCTGTTCGTATGAGCTGCGCCGATCTTGCCCGTGCTTTTTACTTTTTGAGTAATAAAGGTGTCGGTTTAGATGGCAAGCGAGTGCTGCCGGAGAAACAAAACCGTCAGGTTAACGCTTTGCTGGCCACATCAGGTCTTTACGATGGTGCTGGCGAGTTTGCTTACCGTGTTGGTATGCCAGGTAAAAGTGGCGTAGGCGGTGGCATTATTGCGGTGGTTCCTGGTGAGATGAGCGTTTGTGTTTGGGCACCAGAGTTAGATGAAAACGGCAATTCGCTTGCTGGTATCGCGATGCTAGAGATGCTTGGTAAGCGCCTAGGACGTTCTATCTTTTAACCGTTTGAGTTGTTGCTATCGTAAAAAAGAGCCAAAGGTTAATCCCCTTTGGCTCTTTTAGTTAGGCAGAGAATCGCCGTGTTTAGCGAGGTTAACCGTTCGTTGTTGTCGCTATTTAAGCTACCTTCACTAGATAAGTAACTTAGACCAACATCGAATGCCACCACAGATCCAAGTCTAATTGGTAAGTGAATACTTTAAATTGAAGCCAGTTTAAATGGGCAAACCTGAAAAAATCTATGTTGGTAATTGCCATCGCAGCTCAGTTGCTGCTTAAGTCAAACGACCAATATGTGGTCTGGTTTACTACTGGTACCTATCGAAAGTGATTTTTAATGCAATAAATTCAGTATCTTACCTGTTGGCACAAATCTGGCTTATTATTAATGTAATTGAACCGTTTGAGGTTGCAACCGACTAATGATGACCACAAGGATATTGATTATGTTTAAGCGTTTGCTGGCATGTGTACTGCTCTTACCTACCATGGCGATGGCGACTGAGTTGGAGTTTGGTGATAACCAATGCGAGGTCAATCTGAACTACGACGTTAACGTGAGTTCTGAGCGCTTGCAGGTAATTGAACAACAACAAACCTTGTATGAATTTGATGGCACCGTTTTGCGAGTCGGTGAGCAAACCATCACCTTAACTGATGAACAGCGATTGCAGTTGGAACGTTTTCAACAACAACTATTACAGGGATCCAGTGATATTGTCGCCTTAGCCACAGAAGCTATTATCATGGCGACCGAGGTGTTGGCTGAGATCTACACCGAGCTGAATATCGACAGCAACACCCCAGAGCAGTTAATGATGGCACTGCAACAACAGCTCGATACTGCTATATCTGCCGATCATGGTAGCTACCATCTTGCCAGTCAGTCGCTGGAAAGTGCCACAACGGAGATGGAAGCGGTAATAGAAACCCATGTGGAAAAGATTGCCACTGAAGGGATAGGGCAATTGTTTATGAGTATGGGCAAAGCGATGAGCGATGGCGAGGGGAGTTTTGAGCAGCGAATGACTGATTTTGGCCAGTCAATGGAGCAGATGGGCGAGCGGATTGAGCAACGGGTCGAGCAAAGTTCGACCAAAATGGAAGCTCAGGGGCAACGTCTATGCGAACAGTGGCAACGCTTAGACTTGCAAGAGCAACGAGTACGCGATTTAGTACCGCAACTGCAACAATATAACCTCGTGACTGCAGAGCAGAACAAATTGGCATTTTTACGCTGATTTTCTGAAAAACCTTAAAAAAAAGCGGTGATATCAATATCACCGCTTTTCTTTTTAGGGGTTGCAAGGTCACAATAGACTCAGACATTGAGGGGAGTGTTATGCGCGAGTTGTTGGAGCCAATTGTAATTTTTACCCACGTAGTGAGAGCACAAGGTTTCTCAGCCGCTGCTCGAAAGTTGGGTATTTCGAAATCCAAAGTAAGCAGCCAGATAAGCATGCTTGAACAACGTTTAGGGGTGCAGTTAGTGCAGCGGACAACCCGTTCACTAAGCCTAACTGAAAGTGGTGAATTACTTTACGGACATAGTGAAGTGCTCCTAAAAGATCTCGACCAAGCCATCGCCGGCGTTCAAGATCTGCAGAAAGAGATTCGAGGCGTATTAAGAGTTGGGATAACTCAAGCGTTTGGTGCACTGCACCTGATGCCGTTAATGCCTAAGTTCATGGAAGAGCACCCTGAACTTGAATTGGAAGTAAGTTTTCTTGACCATAAAGTCGATGTTGTCGCTGAAGGGTTAGATCTTCTGTTAACCATGTCTGAGCAACTGCCGCTTGGAATGGTTGCCCGCCCAATCATGGCTTGTGATTTTGTGTTGGTTGCTTCACCAGATTACCTCGCTAAGCACGGTGTTCCTTATCACCCAGAACAACTAAGCCAACATAACTGTTTGGTATATAAAAGTGAGTGGTACGAACACGCCAACTGGGAATTTAGCCAAGGCACGGAAAACTGCACTATTCGGGTTACCGGTAATTACCGTGTTGACGATGCTCCTGCGCTGAAAGATGCCGCCGTGCGTGGTATGGGTGTGGTTTATCTAGCCACCTACTTGATTGAAGACGCATTGAAAAACGGCGAGTTGGTTAAATTGTTACCAGAATGGAATTTAGATCATAAGTTGAACTTGCAGGCGGTTTATCCTCGTCGCCAACATTTGCCACCAAAAGTACGTGCTTTTGTCGATTTTGTTCGCACCCATTTTGGCGCTGAATCGCTATAAATAGCGCTGTTGACGTCAGTTAGGGGAAATCATTGTTCTGCTAACAAGACAACGCCGTTTCACTAGTGTATCCAATGCTGCTTATCACACTGATCAAAAAGGAAAATTCCATTTGAGCCGGATTCGGCATTTATCGGTGATTGTTGCTCGCTTGTTACTTTTTAAAAATCAAAGACTTGTCAGATAAATTGGGTTGGCTAGAATGGCTACATCAAACGGGAACAGGGCAATTGGAATTGACCCCTTCGAAAGCTGTTGTTCCCAGCCGTGTTTGATAGCAGGCAATAGCTGATCGATTAATTGTTTGCGTGGATAACATTATCCATCATCTGGACTACTGCCCCAGCGCTTTGCTGGGGTATTTTTTAAAAAGATTGCTCACTCCGTACCCTACAATGCGGAAGAAGTAACTAAGCGACAGGCCGCGGTAACAATAATAAATAAGCCTGCATCAATAATAATAAAATCAAGGGAGACCATCTGGTCTCCCTTTTTCTTGGCTGTGTCACAGTTAAGTGTTGAGGTTTACATCAAACCTTTGGCTCTACCGATTGCAGTACTCTTAAGAGTTATGTCGCGGTTGCGGCGGCACATTCTTGAATGCATTAGGGGGAGCTTCGCTCCGTTTGGAATCCGCCCTTGCCTTAGGTATCAGTCCAAAACGCTTCGCTGGACTGCGCCAATGGGGCAGAAGATCAACAGCGGTAGTGCTTTCCCCTAGTATCAAAACTCCTCTAGCCGGTGCTTTAACAGCATTGGAAAGAATAACACTCAGTTGGTACACAGCCGTTTTCTTTTGGGGCGATTTAGGGTTTAGCTAGGCACTTATGAGTGCCTAGCTCCGCTAGGATTATAATCGTGTTTGCACGTATTGATTGACCTGTTGTTCCATTATATCCAACGGCACAGGGCCGTTAGCTAGGATGGCATCGTGGAAATCAGGCAAAGTAAACTTGTCGCCGAGCTGTTGTTTGGCTAACTGCCGTAGGTTTAAGATTTTATTCATACCAATTTTGTAGGCAGTGGCTTGGCTTGGCATCACGATATAACGTTCAATAGCTTTAACCACATCACCTTGAGCGTTCGGAGTGTTGGTTGCCAAGTAATCGATAGCCTGCTCGCGGCTCCACTTGTTAGCATGAATGCCGGTATCTACCACCAAACGACAGGCGCGCCATAACTCCATCGCAAGTCGGCCAAAATCGCTGTACGGATCTTGGTAGTAGCCCATCTCTTTTGGCAGATACTCTGAGTACAGACCCCATCCCTCAATGTAAGCAGTGTAGCTCCCAAAGCGGCGGAACTTAGGCAGCTCTGGCAGCTCTTGCGCAATGGCAATTTGCATGTGGTGACCAGGGATCCCTTCGTGGAACGCCAGTGCTTCCATCTGGTAGGTCGGCATGTCTGCCATGTCATACAGGTTGGCGTAGTAAATCCCGGGGCGACTTCCATCTGGCGCAGGCTGTTGATAGAAGGCTTTACCAGCAGAGACTTCGCGGAACGGCTCAACTCGTTTGACCGTAAGGCGAGCCTTAGGTTTGATGTTAAAGCTTTCGTCTAAACGCGACTCCATATCCTCAATTATTGCCGTTGCCTCGCTTAGGTATTGGTCGCGGCCTTCTTGGTCAGAGTCTAAGTAGAACTGTTTGTCGGTGCGCATAAACTCAAAAAATTGCTGCAAGCTACCGTCGAAGCCCACTTTTTTCATGATGGCGCGCATCTCGTCGTGAATGCGTGCGACCTCATCCAAGCCCAGTTGGTGGATCTGTTGAGCGTTCAGGTTAGTGGTGGTAGTGCGCTGCAGTTTAACCTGATAATACTCGTCACCTTTAGGAAGCTTCCAAGCACCGTCTTTGGTATCAGCGCGCTCGGCTTGCCCCTCTAAGAAGGTGATAAGCTGCTGATAACCGCTTTTTACTTGGCTCTTAAGGGCTTGCTCTGCTTCGGCCAATAGTTGTGCTTTTGTCGCTGGATCTATCTCAAGATTACCGACTTTGGTTTTAAAGTCGGCCCACAGTGGACTGTCCTCACCCGCGTCAAATGGGGCACCACTGATAACATTGTTGCTGTCGCTGATGGCATAGGCGAAGGTGAATTTCGGTGCCATGATACCCAAGGATTCACGCTTTTTCAGCTGGGTGATGCCCTGCTCAAACCGTTGTTTTATCCCTTTCAAACGGCTGATGTAAGCATTAGCGTCGGTGACATTACCGATAGCATGTTGGTTGATAAGAAACGATGGCGTCCCTGACTGGTAGCCATACATCTGTGTTACAGGGTAGTTGTAGTAACGCCACTTATCGTCTTCAATCGTGTGCTCTAGGCTCTGTTTCATTAGCTGGTAGCTAATGCGTGTTTGCCCCTCTAGCTTGGTTTCATCCAGTTGCAGCAGCAGTTCTAGGTGTTTTTTGGTGCGCTGTAACTTTTTGTCATCTGCTTCGAGGCTCAGATCGTCCCATTTATCCTGATCTTTCTTAATACCCAAATAGCTTTGGAAAACTGGCGAGGCCATAACGTTTTCCATAAAGATCTGCTCGAACAGTTGGTCTGCTCGCTCTGATTCGGTTTGGATAACTGCATTATTAACTGCAGTATTCGCGGCTATTTGGGAAGCCGTTGGGGAGAGGGTATCGCTGGCGAAACCGGCTAGGCTGGCCGAGCTAAGCGCTAAGGCGATAGCGACGCTAAGCTTTTTCATTATGCACTCCATGCAAAAATATTGTCGTCGACATTGTTACATGGAGTGGATTGAACTATGCAGCGAAACCATTAACGAAAATGTTACACATTGTTGAAAAAGCAGTTATTCCGGTAGGAATTGCCCCAGTAATTCATTGAGGTAGCGGTGACCTAACTCGGTCAGTTGCATCTGCTCTGCATCGATATGAATCAACTTACGCTGGCGTGCCCAGTCGATGGTCGGCGCAACATCCCGAGCGCATAGCTGAGTTCGCTGGCTTAACTCTGATAGTGGCATTGGCTCTAATAAGCGCAGTCGATTCATATAGTACTCGAGTGCTTGGTCCTCTTTCGCTACCGTTGTTTGCTGGTCCATTGGGGAGCGGGTCGGCTCTAAGTAGCCTTTCGGGTGGCGAACCTTAACAGTGCGGATGATGCTGCCATCGGCTTGAGTTAATTTGCCGTGAGCACCACAGCCGATACCAAGGTAGTCACCAAAGCGCCAATAGTTGAGGTTGTGCTCGCATTGATAACCTGGCTTAGCCCAAGCCGAGATCTCATATTGACGATAACCGGCTGCTTCGAGCATCGCTTTACCCTGTTCGAAAATAGCCCATTGAGTATCTTCATCTGGTAGTTGTGGTGGCTTCGACGCGAACTGAGTGTTGGGCTCGATAGTGAGCTGATACCAACTGAGATGCGGTGGTGCTAATTCGATTGCTTGTGCTAAATCGAACAAGGCATCGTCGACACTTTGATTGGGTAGCGTGTGCATCAAATCCAGGTTAAAGCGTTCAAACCCAGCTTTGCGTGCTTCGGTAGCCGCTCGGCGAGCTTCATCGGCTCCGTGAATACGGCCAAGAATTTGTAACTTATCCTGTTGAAAGCTCTGCACCCCAACTGAAAGGCGGTTCACTCCAGCGTCGCGGTAAGGTTTAAATCGATCCGCCTCTAGGGTGCCAGGGTTGGCTTCCATTGTGACTTCGCAATTATCACTCCACGGTAACAAGGCTTGCGCACCGGTCAGGATCTCCTTGATCCCAGCCGGTGAGATTAGTGAAGGGGTGCCACCACCAATAAAGATGCTTGTCAGCTGACGTTCACCAGCCAACGGCAGATCCGCAGCCAAATCCGCCAGTAGGGCATCGATATATGCTTGCTCTGGAATAACGCCCTTACGAGCGTGGGAGTTAAAGTCACAGTAAGGGCATTTTTGCTCACACCATGGAATATGGATGTAGAGCGATAGTGGTGGCAACAAACTCACAGAATACCTTTCTCTTTTAGGCCTGCTAATAACAGTTGCAGTGCTTTGCCGCGATGGCTTACGGCATTCTTTTCGTCATCGGATAGTTCGGCAGCACTGCGGGTGTCGCCGGCAACGGTAAAGATTGGGTCATAGCCGTGACCGCCGGCGCCGGATTTTGCCTGAGCGATCTCACCTTCCCAGCTGGCTTGAGCCACGATTGGGGATGGGTCTTCGCCGTGGCGCAGGTATACCAAGACACATTGAAAACGGGCACTGCGGTTGGTTTCGCCTTGCATGTTAGTTAACAGCTTTTGCAGGTTCGCTTCGGCATTGCCGTGTTCGCCACCGTAACGAGCGCTGAAGATCCCAGGTTGGCCATTAAGGGCATCGACTTCGATACCTGAATCGTCAGCAATGGCAGCTAAACCGGTAATGCGAGCGGCGTGGCGCGCCTTGATGATGGCATTCTCGATAAAGGTGGTGCCGTCTTCAGCAACATCACCAACATTGAATTGCGACTGAGGCAATACTTCAAACGGATAGTCGCTCAGTAAACCGGCGAACTCTTTTACTTTACCGGCATTACCAGTAGCCAAAACGATTTTTTGCATGGAAAGCTCTATAGCGAGAAACGATTGGCGAGAGTTTACCGCATATTGAGGTTTATAGTGATGGGGAAACGAGGTCCTGGCAATGCAGTTGTTGTTGCTGCAACTGTTCCAACTGGATGCTAGCGCCGCTGACGGTAACTTTATAGAGCTGATTAAACTGATCCTCGCCTATTGGTGCTACCGCTTCTGTAGTGAGGAGTCTAGCGAGAGCAGGGGTGGTATTGGAGTGGCCGACGACTAAAGCGTTTTGCCGTAACGATAGTAATACTTGTGCAAACTGCGCTAATTGGCGAGGGTCATAACTTTGAATCGTTAATCCCAAACTATTGGCTGTTGGCGCTGCAGTGGCTTGAGTGCGCTGATAATCGCTACTATAGACCGCGTTAATCTGGGCTGAGGCCATTGCCTGTTGGAGGTTGTTGGCGCGAATAACGCCGCAGCGATGCAGCGGCGGGTCGCTATCATCTGGCGATTGTTTGTTGGTTTCGGCGTGGCGTACTAAGAATAGCTCGAATGAGTTATTGGCTTGGGACTGCGCCGCCGTCGCCACTAAAAGCAACGCCGTGATGGTAATAGCAAAAGCTTGAGTTAGGGTCATCCGTTTCCCTTATTAAGCTGGCTTATCAAAAGCCAAACTGGAGCGATTAGACTGTTAATCGACGTAGAACTTCTGCTTAAACTTCAGCTTGGTCGTGAGGTCATTGTCGTGGCTGACATCGATATCGAAGTGGTAGGTCTCTTCGTTACGATAATCGAGCTCAGCAATGTAGTAGATGGCTTCACCTTCACGGATCTCTCTAAAGTCGAGATTTTTGGTAATGCCGGTTAGGTCACGAGCTTGGCCACTGATATTGGCCGCTACCGCTGCGCTGACTTCACCTTGCTGGCTAGTATCAAGCACGCTGATGTTGACCAAACCGGTATAACGGCTGCGTTTGACCCCGTAGCTTTTGGCGATTTCTGGGGTCAGAAAGGTACTGCCAAAGGTGACGTAGTGGATTGCGTACTTGCCAACCTGCATTTTTTGCTCGGCGGCTGCAGTAAAGCTTAAGCAAACTGAGGCAATCAGTAACAGTAATGATTTAAACATTATTCTTTGGCTCCTTGGCTATCTAGCCAGCTCTATGGGGCAGGTTTAAGCCTAGCTATTGGCTGTAAAGGTCGCAACTTAACAGTGTTAACTTACCGCTAGAGCAGCGCTGCAATTTGCTCTGGGAGCTGGCGAGGTTCGACAATTCGTACCTGTTTGTGTCGACCCTGTTCGCCCTTCTCAATTTGGACCTGGCTCTTGGGCACTTTGAACTGCTTGGATAGGTACTTGATTAAGTGGCTATTGGCTTTGCCATCAACCGGTGGAGCAGTGATGGCAACCTTAACTTCGTCGCCGTGCAGGCCAACCACTGCATCGCGGCTGGCCTTGGGCTGAATATATAGGCTCAACAGCAAGTCGCTGTTGAGCTGTTGTACTGCTTTCTTCACGCAATGCGCCACAGTGGTACGAAGTCACCCAGTAAGATATTGATGAAGTTGAGCCCCAAGAACACCACCAATACCGACAGATCTAAACCGCCCATGTCAGGCAACATACGACGAATTGGCGCGAGGAACGGTTCGGTCAGCTGATGCATTACCCGCTCAACTGGACTTGCTCCTTGAGATACCCAGCTTAAGATGGCGCGCAGTAACAGAATCCAAAACACCAAGGTACCAAACTCTTTAATCACGGTTAATCCACTGAGGTACAGGGTTAACAGTGGATCAAATGGCTGCGCTTGCAGTACTACCAATGCGGTCCAAAACAGGTAGCTGATGATTAGCGCCAGCACCAGTGATGAGGTATCAATCTTGCCCATTGACGGTAAGATGCGGCGCATCGGTTTTAGGATAGGTTGGGTTGCTTTAACCACAAACTGGCTGAATGGGTTGTAAAAGTCAGCCCGAGCGCTTTGCAGCCAAAAGCGGAGTAACACCACCATCAGGTAGAGCTTAAACAGGGTGGAGACCAAAAAGATCATGGCGTTCATAGTGTTTCCCTAAATATTAAAACTGGTTAGCCATCTGCTCGGCACGATTAACGGCAGCGTTCATCGCTGCATCAACCGTAGAACGCAGATTGTGTTGTTCAAAGGTGTTGATCGCTTCGGCGGTGGTGCCGCCTTTTGAGGTAACTTGGGCTCGCAACTCTGCTAAGGATAACTGCGGATTCTGTTTTACCATCTGTGCTGCACCAACTGCTGCTTGTTGGATCATCAAGCGAGCATCATCTGGGGCGACGCCAAGACCGGCTGCTGCTTGCTCCATCGCTTCCATAAACAGAAAGAAATAGGCAGGAGAGCTACCAGCGCAGGCGATCACCTGGTTGATGCCACTCTCTTGCTGCGACCAGACAATCTCACCCACGGCGGCCATTAGTTTGCCGGCGAAGGCGCGATCGCTACTCGTTACGTTGTCGGGGGCGTAAAGGCCAGTAAGGCCAAGACCTAGCATAGAAGGCGTATTTGGCATGGTGCGTACCAGCGCAATCGGTTGCTGCAGGTATTCAGTCAAGCTGTTACAACTCACCCCCGCGGCAATAGATATTATCAGCTTATTGCTGAGATCTAAGCTGGCGATAGGGCCACAAACCTCGGCCATCAATTGCGGTTTAACCGCCAAGACGATGACGTCAGCTTGACGGCAAGCTTCAATATTGTCGTTGCCAATATTGATGCCAAACTCGGCTTGCAGTGCATCGAGCTTTGGCTGACTTGGGTTAATGGCGCTGATTGCAGAGGCATCATAGCCGCTTTTCACCAGTCCACTAATGATGCTACGACTCATGTTGCCAGCACCAATAAAGGCGATATGACGGTTATCCAAGTTAATTCCTTGTTCCAAATATAGCGGTGCCGATCCGCACCATGGTGCTGCCTTCTAATATAGCTGCATCCATATCTGTGCTCATCCCCATCGATAAGGTATCAAGTTGTGGATGAGTCTGTTGTAGTTGTTGCAGTAGCTGTTTCATCTGCGCAAAAGCCAAGCGTTGTTGCGCTGGGTCGTTGCTGGCAGCAGGGATGGCCATTAACCCGCGTAAACGTAGGTTGGGCATTGCAGCTACGGCAACGGCCAATTGTGGTAATTTTGCCACGCTAACGCCAGATTTACTTGCCTCGTTACTGATATTTACCTGTAAACATACGTTCAGCGGTGGTTTACCTGTGGGGCGCTGATCGTTGAGTCGCTGGGCAATCTTGCTGCGGTCAAGGGTATGCATCCAATCAAAGTGTTCCGCGACTGGTCGAGTTTTATTGGATTGTAACGGGCCGATAAAGTGCCAAACTATATCGTCGAGCTGGCTTAGCTCGGCGATTTTTTCAACCCCTTCCTGCAGGTAGTTCTCCCCAAAGTGGCGGCAGCCTGCGTCGTAGGCTTCAACAATCATACTGGCTGGTTTGGTCTTACTTACCGCCAACAATGTGATCTCTTCAGGGCTGCGATTGGCGATTGCCGCTGCGTTGTTGATTCTGTTATGGGCTTCAACTAGCCGCTCTGCTAAGGTTGCCATAGTGATAATGAGGATAGCCTTGGAATTGATATGGAAATTACTGAATTACTAGCGTTTAGTGTAAAGCACAACGCCTCGGATCTGCACCTTTCTGCTGGTGTTCCGCCGCTTATTCGGGTTGATGGTGAAGTTCGTAAAATCAATCTGCCTTCGCTGGACCATAAAGAAGTTCACGGGCTTATCTACGATATTATGAATGATAAGCAGCGCAAAGATTACGAAGAACATTTAGAGATCGATTTTTCCTTTGAAGTTCCTGGACTAGCACGTTTTCGTGTCAACGCTTTTAACCAGAGCCGCGGTGCCGGTGCGGTATTCCGTACCATTCCTAGTGAAGTGTTGAACCTCGAGACGTTAGGCGCGCCGGATATATTTCGTGATATTGCTGAATTCCCGCGTGGGTTAGTGTTAGTTACCGGACCGACTGGCTCAGGTAAATCGACCACTTTGGCGGCAATGATCGATTACATTAACGATCAGCGTCACGACCATATCCTCACCATTGAAGACCCTATCGAATTTGTACACCAGTCGAAAAACTGTTTGGTTAATCAGCGGGAAGTGCATAAAGACACCCACAGTTTCTCCAACGCACTGCGGAGTGCCTTGCGTGAAGATCCAGACATTATTCTAGTGGGGGAGATGCGCGATCTGGAAACCATCCGCTTAGCACTGACCGCCGCTGAGACTGGCCACCTCGTTTTCGGTACTTTGCACACCACATCCGCCGCGAAAACCATCGACCGTGTGGTTGATGTTTTCCCCGCTGGCGAGAAGGATATGGTCCGTACCATGCTTTCAGAGTCGTTGCAGGCAGTGATCTCGCAAACTCTATGTAAAAAGGTGGGCGGTGGTCGAGTGGCGGCACATGAGATCATGTTGGGCACCCCAGCGATCCGAAACCTAATTCGTGAGGATAAGGTGGCGCAGATGTATTCCGCTATTCAAACCGGCATGGCCCACGGCATGCAAACCTTGGAGCAAAGCCTGCAAACCTTGGTAAATCGTGGCCTTATCTCGCGCCAAGATGCAATGAGTAAAGCCGGTAAACAGGCTTCCTTCTAGGAGTTGTTATGGATATTCAACCACTATTGCAAACCATGCTCGACCGCAAGGCCTCGGATCTGTTTATTACCGTAGGCTTTCCTGCCAGTGCCAAGATCGATGGTGAGATGGTTAAGCTCGACAATGAAAAGTTATCGCTGGAGCAAGTGATAGCCATGGTCGAAAGCTTGATGAACGACGACGTTAAAGCCCATTTTCATCAGCACCGTGAGGCCAACTTTGGTTACTCCGGTGTTAATGAGGAAGCGCGTTTCCGAGTGTCGGCGTTCTGGCAGCGTGACAACCCAGGCATGGTGCTGCGTTCGATTCAGACCCGCATTCCCTCAATGGAAGAGCTATATCTGCCCGAGGTAATGAAAGAGGTTTGTATGTCCAAGCGTGGTCTGGTGATTATGGTTGGCGCTACCGGCACCGGTAAATCAACCTCGCTGGCGGCGATGGTTGGCCATCGCAACCGCAACCAACGTGGTCACATCCTTACCATTGAGGATCCGATTGAATTTGTTCATACCCATGAACAAAGTATCGTCACTCAGCGCGAGGTTGGGCTAGATACTGAAACCTTTGAAGCGGCACTGCAAAGCTCATTGCGACAGGCGCCTGACGTTATCTTAATTGGTGAAATTCGCAGCCAAGAGACGATGGAGTTCGCCTTAGCCTTTGCGGAAACAGGCCACCTCTGTATGGCAACCTTGCATGCTAACAACGCCAACCAAGCACTCGATCGCATCAATCACCTTGTGCCGAAAGAGAAGCATCAGCAGCTATTATTTGACCTGTCATTGAATCTGAAAGCAGTAATGGCGCAGCAGTTGGTGCCAAAGCGGGATGGCAGTGGTCGTCGTGTTGCCATTGAGGTACTGCTTAATACACCGCGAGTATCGGACATTATTGCCAAGGGCGACCTGCATCTATTGAAAGAGACCATGACCAATAGCCGTGAGCAGGGGATGCAAACCTTCGATCAGGCCTTGTTTGATCTCTATGACAGCGATCAGATCAGCTATGCTGACGCCTTGCACTACGCGGACTCTCCCAACGATCTGCGCTTGATGATTAAGTTGAAGCAATCCGGTAATACCGGCTCAGGCTATCTCGAGGGTGTTACCGTCGATCTCGATTAACGCATATGGACGTTATATCTATTTGTCTCGACGCCACCTAAATAGGTGGCGTTTGTTTGTGTGAGGCACGCTTCAATGCTGATCAGCAACAGCAACAGCAACAGCAACAGCAACAGCAACAGCAACAGCAACAGTACAAAGGCATTTTGCTGTGCTAATCAGGGGCAGCAAACTAGATAATTAATCAATGAATGGCAAATGAGTTAATTATCAATCTGACAACGTCGACTCACGTTCATATAATTAGTTAATCATTGATTAACTTCGTAGGCTTGCTATGACTTCTTCTCGTCCAGTTGGACGCCCTAAAGTGCAACCTGATGCTGATAACTCAGTACGTAATTTACTTATCTCGGTTGCATTAGAGCTGTTTGCCAGTCGCACCTACTCGCAAGTGTCAACGCGCGAGATTGCGGAAAAGGCCGGTAGCAATATCGGTATGATCCGTTACTACTTTGGCAATAAGGCGGGGTTGTTTGAGGCTTGTATTGCTGAATTTTACCGGCCGATAGTGGCGGTATTGCAGCAGATGGAACAAGAGGAAAGCACCGACATTGAAAAGATGATCCTGTGTTATTACGAGTTGTTGGCCGAACACCCAAACTGGCCAAGAATGTTAATTACATCAATGCAGCTCGATAGCGGTACGGAACAGCGTGCTGCGTTAGAGCGTGTAATTCGCAAGCTCAGAGAGTTGATTGTTAAGGTTGTTTCCCGCGAAGGCGCGTTACAACCAGAGTGTAATCCACGTTTTGCCTCAACCAGTATTTTGTCGATTATTCTGTTCCCATTTTTGATGCCTGATGCCCTGCGTAAACAGAATGGTTTACTCCTTGACTCAGAGACGCTCTCGCAACTAGCAGCGCACAATGCCCAAGTATTACGTCACGGCCTTTTGGCGGGGAATCGCAATGAAAGATAGCAAGTTATGGATAGCTGCAGGTGTTGCTGCTGGGGTTGGACTGTTATTGCTCGCCAAGGTACTTAAACCTGGTGTTGATGTCGATCCTGGCTTTAATCGTGCTCGCTTGGTCGATGTGGTTCAGGTACAGCAACAACCGTTGGCTCCTGAAGCTCAGGGCTTTGGGCGGGTAAGTGCTAAGGTTAACTGGCAGGCGCTGTCTGAGGTTGGCGGTGAAGTTATCTATCGCCATCCAGATCTTTATGCTGGCCGTTTGTTGCTTAAAGGCACCGAGCTGTTGCGAATTGACCCCCTTGAGTATCAGCTTAAATTGGCCCAAGCGCAGGCAGACAGAAGCTCGGCTCAGGCTCAACTTACCCGAGTAGATCAAAGTCAAAGCAACCTCAAGTCGTCACTTGAGTTGGAACAAAGTCGACTCAAACTGGTTCAAGCCGAGACCAAGCGTAAGCAGCAGTTGTTCCAGCAAAATCTTATCTCTGATTCAGAGCTTGATACCCAGCAAACGTCACTGCTAGCACAGCGCAACGTAGTGCAGGATCTGCAAAACCAGTTGGCGCTCGTGCCGGATGATCGTTTAGTCGCAGTAGCACAGCTAAAAGTAGCCTCTGCAGCGGTTAACGATGCAGAGCGCCGCTTGGCCAAAACCGTCTTTACCCTGCCGTTTGATGGTCGTATTGGCGACGTGAATATTGAGCAAGCACAGGTAGTGAGTGCCGGACAGGTACTGTTTGAAGCTCAGGGCATGGACATAATGGAAGTGGAAGCTCAGGTAGCTATGCATGAGTTTCGCACCCTCGCCGCGGGCTTTACTGCTGCGCCAGTACCGGGCAAGTTTCAGGTAAGCGACCTCAATCTTGCGGCTTCGATTGAGGTGGAGTCTGGCCAGTGGAGCAGCCGCTGGGACGCAACTGTAACTGGCATTCGCCAAAATATTGATCCCAACCAAGCGACCGTTGGCGTGGTGTTAGAGATAGCGCAAGATTGGTCGCAACTGGATCTGACCGAGCGGCCGCCACTAAGCCAAGATCTGTTTGTGCGCACCACCATTGTGGGAGCACCGCAAACGGTACTGACGGTACCGGCTAGAGCTCTGCGTCAAAGCAGCCTATATCTGTTGAAGCAGGGTAAACTGGCTATTACGCCAGTGGAAATCCTGTTCCGTAGTGGCGACGTAGTAGCGGTAGTGGGAAGTAATGAAGGCGCGTTAACTGCCGGCGATACAGTGGTAATGAACGACTTAATTCCAGCGATTGACGGCATGGCTCTGCGGACGACAACTGCACAGGAGTCGCAACCATGATCCGCTATTTTGTCAAACACCCAACCGCAGCCAATCTGGTGATGGCGGCTTTTATCCTGTTGGGTATCTTGAACATCAACAATATCGAACGAGAAACCTTTCCAGAGTTCTCGCTCAATTACATCTCCGCCACAGTGGTCTATCCGGGTGCCTCACCACTGGAGGCCGAGCAAAGCCTGTGCCTGCGGATGGAAGATGCGGTTGATAGTCTCTCTGGCATTGCAGAGGTCCGCTGTGAAGCCAGTGAAGGCTTAGCAACCTTGATAGTTAAGCTTGATGACGCTACCGATGTATCGCGAATGCTGGTGGATGTGCAAACCGAGATCAACGCCATCAACGATTTCCCTGTGGAGATCGAAGCCCCAATTGTACAACAGCTGGAAATGAATGAAGCGGTGCTCGACATCGCTGTCAGTGCTGACACCGATTGGCCGGATCTTAAGGCCTATGCTGAAGACCTAAAGCGGCGGATGAAGCTAGACGCTGGCGTATCGTTGGTTGAAGTATCGGGATTTTCTGATCATGAGCTGCGGGTTGAAGTGCGAGAGGTCGCACTGCGACGGATGGGACTAAGTATCAATGCCGTGGCTGAGGCGTTGGCGGCGCAGAACTTGATGCTACCGTCGGGTAATATCGAGATGGCTGACCGTAACCTCCTTATTCGTTTTGATGAGCGCCGGGTTACCGCTGCAACCTTGGGGGAGCTGGTGATCAGCTCCTCTGCTGAGGGCGGCGTGGTGCGTTTGCGTGATGTTGCCACCATTACCGACCGCTTCGAACAAGATGAAGCTAAGGTGTTGTTCAACGATCAAAACTCAGCCATCGTTAAGATCAGTAAAAGTAAAACCGACGATGCTCTTGAAGTGAAAGCACGGGTAATGGCTTTCCTTGAGCAAGAGCGGTTACGTGCTCCTGATGGGATAACGATTACCGCCTCCAATGACACCACCTCATTACTGTGGGATCGCCTCACTATGATGGTGCGTAATGGCGGTCAAGGCATAGTGCTGGTGTTTGCGGTGATGTGGTTGTTCTTCTCATTGCGTTACTCATTCTGGGTGGCATTGGGATTACCGGTATCGTTCCTTGGCGGCCTGTACGCCATGTTCCTACTGGGGATCTCTATAAATATTATGAGCCTAGTGGCGTTGCTGATGGCCATTGGTATTCTCATGGACGACGCCATCGTTATTGCTGAATCGATAGGAGCCCAAATTGATAATGGGGAGGATCTCGATGGGGCGGTGATCCACGGCGTATCGCGGGTGATGCCCGGGGTGATTTCAAGCTTCTTAACCACTGTGTGTGTATTTGGTTCGCTGATGTTCCTTGATGGCCAGATGGGGGCGGTGTTGTCGACGGTACCCAAGGTGCTGTTATTGGTGTTGGCTATTTCACTTATCGAAGCCTTCTTGGTATTGCCGGCTCATCTGGCGCATTCGCTTCACAGCGCTCGTAAGCGTGGGGTTGATGCTGGCAAGGTCTCGCGCTTTAAGGCGGGGTTTCAGCGTCGGTTTGAGTTTTTCCGTAGTCGCATTCTAAAACGTTGGGTGCGCACTGCAGTTAATTACCGCTACATCACTTTGGGCTTAACCATGACACTGCTGCTCGGCTCGCTTGGTTTGGTGAGCGGCGGCGCGGTTAAGTTTATCCCTTTCCCAGAACTGGATGGCGATATTGTTGAAGCGCGGGTTATTCTGCCGCCGGGCTCGACCTTGGCACAAACTGAGACAGTCGTTGCCCAGATTAGTGCGGCGGCGAAGCGAGTGACCGCCAATTTCAGTGAACTCAATGAAGGCGATGAGCCGCTACTGGAGAACATAACTGAGCACTTCAATTCCAATCAAGACGCTGGTGAAGTTGGCCCACACGTTGCGACAGTGCGGTTAGATCTGCGCTCTGCCGAGATTCGAGCGACCCAAATGGATGATGTTGTTGCCGCTTGGCGCGAACAAACCGGCGCAGTGACCGAAGCGGTGGCACTGTCGTTCAGCCAACCAACCATGGGGCCTGCCGGCCGTGATATTGAGGTGCGGCTCAAAGGCGATGATCTTGACCAGATCAAGCTGGCCTCGGTAGCGATGCAAAACTACCTAACGCAATTCTCTGGAGTTACCGATCTGCTCGATGACATGCGTCCGGGCAAAGAGGAGGTGTTAGTAACACTGTTACCAGGGGCTGAGTCCTATGGTATCAATGGCCAGATGATCGCGTCGCAGCTGCGTGCCGCTTACTTTGGCCAAACCGCTGATGAGATCCAAGTGGGCCCTGAAAACCTGCAGATCAACGTGTTGTTAGATAAAGCCGATGCGGCCCAGATGCGTACCTTAGAGCGTTTTCCTATTGTGCTGGCGAGCGGCGACCAAGTGCCTCTGTCCAGTGTTGCTCGCCTTAACTTTCAGCGTGGTTTTGTCCGTATCCAGCGGGTTGATGGCCTGCGTACCGTAACAGTTACCGGTAATGTTGATAATCGCTATGCTAATGCCACTGAGGTAGTTAATCAGCTTAAAGCTGAGTTTGCCCCACAGCTGCTGCGGGACTTTCCGTCGGTGCGCTTAGATTTTGAAGGGCAAACCAAGGAGACCGCCGATACGGGTAGCTCGATGGGACAGGGGTTCCTGATTGGGATCTTTGGGGTGTTTGCCATTTTGAGCTTACAATTTCGCAGCTACAGCCAGCCATTTGTTGTCATGCTAGCGATTCCATTTGCCTTAATTGGCGTAATTTGGGGCCATCTGCTTTTGGGTTACTCGCTGTCGATGCCATCAATCATGGGCTTTGTGTCATTGGCGGGTATTGTGGTCAATAACTCGATTCTATTGATGCAGTATATCCGCGAGCACATAACCAATGGGCAAGCGGTAATCGATGCGGTTGTTGCTGCTAGTGGCGAGCGCTTCCGAGCGGTAATGATCACCTCGATGACCACCGCAGCAGGGATGTTACCGCTGTTAACCGAGACCAGTTTACAGGCTCAGGTAGTGCAACCGCTGGTGGTATCGATTGTGTTCGGCCTGTTCTCGTCAACATTATTGGTGGTGCTAGTACTGCCTTGTGCCTACACCGTTTTGGATGATCTTGGCTGGGTCAGTCATGATCAACATCACTAACTAAGACGGATTCGCTACCGGAACTGTTACACCGATCAGTTCTGGTGGCGTCATTTTGCGAACCTTGCCTCGTTAAATTGAAGTTAAATCCAGTAACATTTACGTTGGCTTGAGCGCGCTACTGTAAGCCGTTGTTGCGGCGAGTTGCTGCTCAAGTCAGAAATAGTGCGTAAGTTACTGTGATATTTAATATAGGTGATCGTTGCAATTGTGAAGGTGTGGTGTTATTTACTTTGCCCAGACGTTGCCGTTGTGTTGCATCTACTGTCTTCCTTCGTCGTTAAATGTCAGGAGTTATGTCATTCAACTCCAAATTCAGCTCTTATTAAGGTTGTAGCAGTAATCTACCGAAATCTTTTGAATTAAGGTCCGAGAACATTATGAGCCTTGTATCAATGCCCTTTGTTGGCACTGGAGCGGACACAGCATTGCATGTGGTAGCAGGCACAATGCTGGTTATCCTGATCGCAGCGGTAGCGGTTGGGTTTTGGAAGCTGCACGAATTACCCGTGCACAAAGCAAAGGAAACGGATCATCAACAGATAGCGCTTATATCTGTGCTCACATGGATTGGATTTGTTTGGCACTACGTATGGGTGCTGGCGGTAATTATCGCGTTTGTCGATGTAGGCTCTGCACTGCGTCGAATTAGAGACATTTGGCGTGAGCCATCCAAGCAGGAGAATGATCATGCTTGAAGGATTAGCGGTATGGGCCGCGTTTATCTACCTATTGCGCATGGTTGGCGTGCCATGGACTAAACCCTTTCAGATTTTCGCCTACGTTGGTGGCGGCTGTTGGTTGGTTTTCGTTTGGATTGGTTTGCTGAACTACACCCCAATGGACTTGTCCGGTGGTTCTTACGTCCAGTCGCCACGCATTCAATTGCGCCCTGGTGACATTGCCATCAACGGTAAGATTGGTCAAATCTACGTCAAGCCAAACCAAACCGTTGAAAAGGGTCAGTTGATTTACGATCTTGAAACCAGTGAATACACCATTGGTGTTGAGCGTGCTAAAGCGGAACTGAACAATCAGAACGCCCAGCTGCAAACGGCGAAGGAAGATGTATCTATTGCTATCGCTTCTGCCGATTCTGCTCGCTATGAGATTGATAACGTTGACGGTCAACTGGCCGCTGCACGTATCGAGTTGAAGCTGCAACAAAGCACCACTAAACGTTTTGAAAATCAAAACCGAGTGGCGATAAATACCATCTCCGAAACCGAGATGGAGCAGCAACATAATCTTGAAGATAAAGCGGAAGCGAACGTTAATGCGTTGCAGGCTTCGTTGTTGCAGTCTCGAGCTGATGCGCAGAAAGCGACCTTGAATATTGCCCGTGCTGAAGCTGCGGTTGCTAAGGCTGAAGCTGAAGTAAGTACGGCGGAACAAGAGTTGGAAGAGGCTCGTCGTCAGCTTAATGAAACCAAGATCTTTGCGCCGACAGATGGTTACTTAACTAACTTTATTGCTCGCCCAGGTCAAATTGTTGCACGCATGCCACGTATGCACATGTACACCAATGAAAAGTACGTATTGATGCGGGTGAACCATCAGGCTATCCGCAACATTAAGGTCGGTCACGCGGCAGAGTTTTCAACTCCGGTTTACCCCGGCCACGTGTTTGCCGCGGAAGTCGAAGGTATTATCGAAGCCACTGGTGAATCGCAGCCAAGCATCTGGGGCGTGGATGAAAACGTTCGAGCTACTACTGGTCAAAACGCAAGGAACAAACACCACTTGGTGCGTCTGCGCATTATCGAAACCGAGGGCTATGATATCCCGGTTGGTTCCGCTGGTTTAGCGTGGATCTCCGGTGACAAACCAATCTCATTCATGGCATTTTTGGATGTAATTCGCGGCATTATTTTGCGAATGAAAGCGCAGTTGTACTACGTCTACTCTATCTAGATTCAGCACAACAACGTAAATAGAAAGGGGGGAGCTAATATGGCTCCCCCTTTTTTGGCTGTGTCACAGTTAAGTGTTGAGGTTTATATCAAGCCTTCGGCTCAACCGATTGCAGTACTCTTGAGGGGGTATGTCGCGGTGGCGACGGCATACTCTTGTATGCATTAGGGGTGAGCGTCCCCCCTTTGCCTTAGGTCACAGTCCAAAACGCTTCGCTGGACTGCTCCAATGCGGCAGAAGGTCAACGACGGTAGTGCTTTGCGCTTGTATCAGCACTTGCCAAATCGGTGCTTTATCAGTATTCGAAAGAACAACACTTAGTTGGTACACAGCCCTTTTTTGTATTGCCTGACCCATCCCGAAATAGGTTTACACATTGGAGACCTACTATGGAAAAGCGACAACACAAGCAGCTTCGCTGAACGTAGCGGAATAACCCAATGACCGTTTAAATTATCTGTGGTTGAAGCGCTAGAACGGGGCGAAATGACCTAGAGGCAGGTATAAAAGCGGTTCGGTATTCAAAGCTTTGGCTCCGCCTTTTATCTACATGAGTCTTCCAAAGGTGCTTATTTTTATGATCCCACCAATGACGGTTGTTAATGCCAATCTGGCGGCTATTCTGCCTCCTATCTCTCTGGTTATCGCATGATCTAACCGAGCTATAGCCACCCAAATTTCGCCTGAATCACACTTTATAGAATCAGCTTCATTAATGCTGAACGAATGCTGAATCTAACGGACATACCTGTATACGAGATAATAAAAGAAGTACTCGAATATGACTGTTGTAGAATCTATCTCCCTAATGCTGGGATTGCTGTATGCCGCTAGTTTGCTCTATTTCAGCGGCAAGAAATGGGGAGCGGGGTTAACCGTCGCCTTAACTGGTGCAGCTGTGGTTGCGGCCAGTGCATGGCCGTTATTGGTTGGGGCTGCTGTAGCGATAGCGGTGTTGGTAGGAATGAAACGTTGGCAGCCGCAATTGGCTCAAGGTGAGGGCAGAGAGAACCAGATCCGCGAACTGGTGCATCATTTTTTCTCATTGTCGATATTGATAGTGGGTATGCAATATGTGCTCTATCACGCGCTACTGCTGAATGATATGGGCGGCTCGCTTATCCGTCCTGATGTGGTCGATGCGTTTTTGCCGATTGCCGGTGGTATTGGGATCCGTTCCATTTTGACCATCAACGTATGGGATAGCCACCATCCGGCAGCAGCGGTGATGCTGTTGACCGTAGTTGTTAGCGCCATTGTATGTAAACGCGCATTTTGTGGTTGGGCCTGCCCACTAAGCCTAGCTGGCACCTATCTGTATAAGCTCCGCAAGCGCTTTATTGCTGGTGATGCGGTACCACCTAAGTGGTTAGATTGGCCGCTGCGTATGCTCAAATACTTACTGTTAATTGCGCTGGTTTATATTGTCTTCGGCATGCCTGCAGAGTCGTTGCCTTATTACTTGAACGGTAACTACCATAAAGTAGCTGATGTGAAGATGGGGATGTTCTTCCTTAATCCAAGCCTGATTGCAGCCATTATTATTGGAATTATTTTGGTGATGGCAGCATGGCAGCAACATGCATTTTGCCGCTACCTATGTCCATATGGTGCTGGGTTGGGGTTGGTAAGTTTCCTAAGCCCATTGAAGATCCGCCGTGACAGTAAAAGTTGCTTGATTGAGTCTCGCGGCATGAAGTGCGACAAGTGCAGCCGCGCTTGCCCTGCTCGAATTCAAGTGCACCAACAGATCTCGATTCGCAGTGACGAATGCCAAGCGTGTATGCGTTGTGTTTCGGCCTGCCCTAAATCTGCGGCTCTGGGCTTCAGTACGCGCAACAATTGGCGTGTATCGGCTCGGGGTATTGCCATCATTATGTTGGTGGTGATGTTCGGCATCCCATTGGCAGCTTACGCTGGCGGCTACTGGCACAGTGATGTAACCGATGCTATTCGATTGCAGTTAATCCCTTACCTCAACAGCATTGGCCACTGAGCTAAATAACCACGATATAAAGGCGGTATGCAGTAGTTGCTACCGCCTTTTTAATGGTTCTGTCGTAGTTAGCTGTTGAAGTTTATCTTCAGCCTTCGGCTTCACCGATTTCGGTGCTTTTGGTGGGTATGTCGCAGTGGCGACGGCACATTCTTTTATGCATTAGGGAGGAGCTCCGCTCCCTTTGGAATGCCCCTTGCTTTAGGTCGCAGTCCAAAGCGCTTCGCTGGACTGCTCCAATGCGACAGAAGATCAACGGCGGCAGTGCTTTCCCCTTGTATCAACACTCGCCTAGCCGGTGCTTTAACAGTATTGGCACCACAACTTGTTGCTACACAGACATAAAAAAACCCGCACAAGGCGGGCTTTTTCAATCGGTTGTGTTTGCCGAAGCAATACTCAGTATCAGCGATTAACGCTTGTATACGTGAGCTACACCTTTGTGACAATCAACACAGGTCTTACGCTTGTCTTCAGCTTTTTCGAAGTTCTTAGCGTGCATACGCTTAGCCATCTTCTTCATGTCTTCAGGCTGATCTTCGTAGATGCGAGTGTGACAGTGCTGACAGTTAGCAGAATCGGTATCTTTGAAGTACTTCATTGCTTTCTTAGCTTGCTCAGCGCGGTTCTCGTCCAACCATTCTTGGGTGTTGAAACCGTCGATGGTCAAGTAACCGTACAGATCTTTAGATACGATGATCTTTTTCACTAAGTAATCAACTGGTCCGTGTGGCAAGTGACAGTCTTGACACTGAACAGTGATGCCAGATTTGCCGCCGCCGTGCGCAGATGCCATAACTTCATCACGCAGCGAGTGGTTGCTGTGACAAGTCATACAGAATGCATCGGTACTGGTTGCATGCAGGGTTTGTTGGGTAGTGAAATAGCCTGCAACACCGATAACGATGCCGATGGCGATTAAGGCGAAAATTGAGAATTTTGCGCTTGGTTTAAACAGGGCACGCCAGTTCATTACAGTTCTCCACGAATAGAAATATTTAATTAATGCGTAATCTTCACATCTTAGGTGGGTAATTGTAAGCGTAATTCGACTGGGAGTTAGGTTTTTGATGGCAAAACTAGACCTGAATCAAAGTTAACATCAGCTTGAATTCAATCGAATTTAAATGAAACTAATGGAAATCAAAAGCTACCTATAAGTGGGTACTTAAAATGGGCATTGTAAAGTGTGCATTAATACACACTTTTACAAAAACGGCTGAGAGTTCTTGTCGAAAAGTTTGTTTAATCTGCGTTTTTTAGTTTTGTAACAAACGTCGTTGGTAACAACTATCAAAAGAGTGTCGACGCCAAAAGTAGAGGGGTCGACACCTAGATATTGTGTTAAAGGTGTTGTGTTAAAGATATTGAGCGTGAAAGCGCAGATGCTGTTCGATAAAGCTAGCGATAAAATAGTAACTGTGATCATAACCGCGGTGACGATTCAACGTGAGCGGGTAGTTGCTCTGTTGTGCTGCGTTAACCAGCGCTTCAGGCTGCAATTGTTCTGGTAAGAAGTTGTCCCCTTCGCCTTGGTCTACCAGTGCCGGCGGTTGCACTGAGCCGGAACTTGCTGCCATTAGCAAACAGCTGTCGTACTGCTGCCAGTGGTTTTTATTGGTGCCTAAATATGCGCTGAACGCTTTCTGGCCCCAAGGTACCTGGCTTGGATTGACGATTGGGCTAAAAGCCGAAACGGAACAGTATTGCTGCGGGTTGCGCAGTGCGATCATCAGCGCGCCATGCCCCCCCATTGAATGGCCTGCAATAGCGCGTTTCTGAGTTACCGGGAATTGCGCCTCAATTAGCTTAGGTAGCTCATTAACAACGTAATCGTACATGCGGTAATGTTGGTCCCACGGTGCTTCGGTGGCATTGACGTAAAAACCAGCCCCTTGGCCAAGATCGTAACCGTCATTATCTGCGACGTTATCGCCACGAGGGCTGGTATCGGGAGCGACAATGGCGATTCCTAATTCAGCGGCAATACGATGCGCCCCAGCTTTTTGCATAAAGTTTTCATCGGTGCAGGTAAGTCCCGATAGCCAATACAGCACCGGCACAGGTTGAGTCTGTGCTTGTGGAGGCAAATAGATCGCGAAGCGCATAGCGCAACCAAGGGCTTGGCTCTGGTGTTGGTATTGTTTGTGCCAGCCGCCGAAACTCTTAGTGGCGCTAACGTTGTCGATATCTTGCATTGGTCACTCCTCAAATAAACCTAAAAGCGCAGCCCAGTAAGAGCTGCGCTAACCGCTAAGGTTATTTGTCCATGTGTAAAACGGTACGGATACTTTTACCGTGATGCATCAGATCGAAGGCTTCATTCACTTGCTCTAGCCCCATGGTGTGAGTGATAAAGTCATCTAGCTTGAACTCGCCAGCCATGTAACGCTCAACGTACTCTGGTAACTCCGAGCGACCCTTTACGCCCCCAAAGGCAGAGCCTTTCCAGACACGGCCAGTAACCAGCTGGAATGGGCGGGTTGAGATCTCTTGGCCGGCACCGGCGACACCGATGATCACTGACTCGCCCCAACCTTTGTGACAACACTCTAAGGCACTGCGCATCAGGTGGACGTTACCAACACACTCGAACGAGAAATCAACGCCGCCGTCGGTCATCTCAACAATTACTTCTTGAATTGGCTTATCAAAATTCTTCGGATTAACGCAATCGGTTGCTCCCAATTTACGAGCCAAATCAAACTTGGTTTCGTTGATGTCGATAGCGATGATGCGACCGGCTTTAGCCATCTGCGCGCCAATGATGGCTGACAGACCGATGCCACCAAGACCAAATACCGCAACGGTATCTCCTGCTTTTACATTAGCGGTGTTAGTTACCGCCCCCATGCCAGTGGTGACACCACAACCGAGCAGACAAACCTCTTCAAGTGGTGCGTCTTTGTTGATCTTTGCCAGTGAGATCTCAGGCAACACGGTGTACTCACTGAAGGTGGAGCAGCCCATGTAATGGAAGATGCTTTCGCCGTTGATAGAGAAGCGGCTAGTACCGTCTGGCATTAGGCCTTTACCTTGGGTTTCACGGATCTTCTGACACAGGTTGGTTTTACCGGATTTACAGAACTTACATTCACCACATTCTGGAGTGTATAGCGGGATGACATGATCGCCGACTTTTACGCTGGTAACGCCTTCACCAATCGATTCAACGATACCACCACCTTCGTGACCTAAGATGGCCGGAAAGATCCCTTCTGGGTCATCACCAGAAAGGGTAAATGCATCGGTGTGGCATACGCCAGTAGCAATGATCTTTACTCGAACTTCGCCAGCTTTAGGCGGAGCAACATCAACGGTTTCCAGTTTCAGCGGCTGGCCTGCGGCCCAAGCGACCATGGCTTTAGATTTAATGGTTTGTGCGGTCATTAGCTATTCCTCGACTGATGAGCAACGGCGCTGCCGTTGCGATATGGCGCCCATTATATTGCCTTTCATTAAAGTGATAATTGGCTCTTTTGGTAAATTACTTTTACTGTGTGGTAATAATAATTGCAGCTATAGCTAACTAGAGAAGATAGATGTTTATTTGGGATGGGATCAGCGAATTTATAGCGGTAGTGGAAACAGGGAGTTTTACCGCCGCTGGTAAACGGCTTGGTATCTCCACTGCGCAAGTCAGCCGGCAGATTAATAGTTTGGAAACTCGGCTGGCGCTGAAGCTGTTTTACCGCACTACCCGACGAGTAACGGTAACTGAAACCGGCCAGCTCTATTATCAACAGTGTAAACCGTTAATCGAGGGGCTAGAGGAAGCTGAGTTGGTGATCAGTAACCTGCAGGCGACACCCCGGGGTAAGTTGAAACTAACGGCGCCGGTTACTTATGGTGAGCGCGCTATTGCGCCGGCTATCAATCGATTCTGTCTGCAATATCCTGAGCTGGAAGTTGAGTTGCAACTGTCTAACCGCAAGCTTGATTTGGTGGATGAAAACTTTGATTTAGCTATCCGCCTGGGGCAGCTAGCAGATTCGTCGATGATGGCCAAAAAACTCCATTCTCGACGACAATATGTATGCGCCGCGCCAACTTATCTGAACGCTAAAGGGGCACCACATAGCCTGTCTGAGTTAGGGCAGCACAACTGTTTAGTTGGCAGCGTAAGTCACTGGCGTTTTGCCCAAACGGGTAAGATGCGCACCATTAAGGTAAAGGGATCACTGCAATGCAACAGCGGTAAAGCACTATTGGATGCGGCCTTATTGGGAATAGGCATAGTGCAACTCCCTGATTACTACGTGGCTGAACACCTTAAGCAGGGCACCTTGGTTGAGGTGTTACGGCCATTTCGGCAAGAGGATGATGGGATCTGGGCGGTATACCCACACAACCGCCATCTATCGCCGAAAATCCGCTTACTATTGGAGCACCTCGACCACGAACTAAACCGCTAACCGTCTTCGCTAACCGTAGTTGAGGCGAAAATGTTGCTCTTACATATTCCATTAGTGAATTAAGAACTCAGTTCTTATAAGCAATAATGCGTTTATCAACACGCATTGGCGTCTTAAGGATTGAGGTTACATATGCTGTCATCAGAGCGTCGCACCCATCTACAACGGTTGGAAGCGGAAAGCATCTACATCATGCGCGAAGTGGTTGCTGAGTTTGAAAACCCAGTGATGCTTTATTCGGTCGGTAAAGATTCATCGGTGCTGCTACATCTGGCCCGCAAGGCTTTTTATCCCGGTAAAATTCCATTCCCGCTGCTTCATGTGGACACCACATGGAAGTTTAAAGAGATGATTGAGTTTCGTGATCGTATGGCCGAGCAACACGGTTTTGAGCTGCTGGTGCATAAGAACCAGCGCGGAATCGATATGAACATCAGTCCGTTTGAGCACGGCAGTGCTCTGCATACCGACATCATGAAAACCGAAGCGCTGAAGCAAGCGCTGGATCATTATCAGTTTGACGCCGCTTTTGGCGGTGCTCGTCGTGACGAAGAGAAATCTCGTGCTAAAGAACGGGTGTTCTCTTTCCGTGATAAACAACATCGCTGGGATCCTAAAAATCAGCGGCCCGAGCTGTGGCAGTTGTTTAACGGCCGTACCCACCCTGGTGAAAGTATTCGCGTATTCCCTTTGTCGAACTGGACCGAGCTGGATATCTGGCAATACATCTATCAAGAAAATATTGAAATTCCAGAGCTTTACCTCGCTAAACTACGGCCGGTAGTAGAGCGCGATGGCACTTTAATCATGGTCGATGACCACCGAATGCCGCTTGATGATGGCGAGATTGCGACCGAGCAGATGGTGCGTTTTCGTACTTTGGGCTGTTATCCACTTACCGGCGCGGTGGAATCTACCGCCACCACCTTGCCTGAGGTGATCCAAGAGATGCTATTAACCAAAACCTCAGAGCGGCAAGGGCGCGTTATCGATCACGATGGTGCGGGATCGATGGAGAAGAAGAAGGTCGAGGGATACTTCTAATGAATCAACAAAACGACTTATTGGCCACCGATATTCTCGGTTACCTGCAACAACATGAAGACAAACAACTGCTGCGTTTCATTACCTGCGGCAGTGTTGATGACGGTAAAAGCACCTTGATTGGCCGGTTGCTGCATGACTCTAAGATGATCTTTGAGGACCAACTCGCTTCAATTGAAGCGGACAGTAAAAAGGTGGGGACTCAAGGAGAGGCGATCGACTTAGCATTGCTGGTTGATGGGCTGCAATCGGAGCGAGAGCAGGGCATTACCATCGACGTAGCCTATCGCTATTTTGCTACCGATAAACGCAAGTTCATTATCGCTGATACCCCTGGGCATGAGCAGTACACCCGCAACATGGTAACCGGTGCATCCACTGCTGATCTGGCCATTATCTTGGTTGATGCCCGTGCGGGGATGCAGGTGCAAACCCGCCGCCACTCCTACTTGGTATCGATGCTGGGGATCAAACAGGTGGTGGTGGCCATCAATAAGATGGATCTAGTTGAACACAGCCAAGTGCGGTTTGAACAGATTAAAAAGGAATATCAGCAACTGGCTGTGGAGCTAGGGTTGGATGCAGTGCAGTACATTCCGATGTCGGCACTCAATGGTGATAACGTGGTTGAGCCGTCAGCAGCTATGCCTTGGTATCAAGGGCCGGTGTTGCTGCCTTACTTGGAAACTGTCTCCCTCAGTGAAGCGCAATTGACTGAACAGCTGCGTTTTCCTGTCCAGCTGGTGAGCCGTCCTAATTCCGATTTTAGAGGCTACGCTGGCACCATCAGCGCAGGTCAAATCGCGGTTGGGCAACAGGTTCAGGTACAGCCATCTGGTAAGCAAAGTACCGTAGCCCGTATTGTTACCTTTGACGGTGATAGGCCTCAAGCACAAGCCGGCGATGCGGTAACGCTGACCTTAGCTGATGAAATTGATATTAGTCGCGGTGAGCTGTTGGTTACCCCAGAGCAACCTGCACAGCAGGCGCAAGTAGCTGAAGGAACCGTGGTGTGGATGGCGGATGAGCCGCTGCGTATTGGCCACGAATATGGCATTAAGCTGGCAACTCAAACCGGTGCGGTGTGGGTTGAGCAGGTGCTTGATCAAACCGATGTGAATACCCTCGAGCGGAAGCAGGCTGAGGGGTTAGCGTTAAACGAGATTGGTCAAGTTAAGCTTAAATTTGGCAAAACCATGTTGCTGGATGATTATCGTGCGCATAACCACACTGGCAGCTTTATTGTGGTGGATAAGTTTACCAACTCTACTGTCGCAGCTGGGATGATAACCAAAGCGGTTGCAGCACCAGTGCAAGCCCCATCAGCGCAGTTTAGCGAGTTCGAAATTGAGTTAAACGCCTTGGTTCGTAAGCACTTCCCACATTGGGGTGCGGCTGATCTTGGTGCACTGATTAAGTCTGGCTCTAAATAAGCAATGGAACTGACACTGGCGCAGTGGGCGGTAATTGCCTGTGCAAATGGGTTAGTAGCCGCGCTGGTGCTTACCAAGATCAGGCCAGAGTTACTGTTTGCTGGGTTAGCGCTGTTGTTGGCGGCTTCGGGGCTGATTGAACCACAGCGTTTGCCCGAGCTAGCTTCAAATACCGCAGTGATAACGTTGATCCTATTGCTGCTGGTGTCTGCTGCGCTGGAAAAAACCGGGTTGTTGGCGCGATTAGGGCAGCATCTGTTTCGCCCGAGTTATGGGCAGACACTGATGCGCATTGGTACCAGCACCGTTATTAGTTCGGCTTTTCTTAATAACACTGCAGTGGTCGCAACCATCGCCGGGGTGATTAATCGGCAGGTTGATCACTTGCCTGCGCGGCTTTTATTGCCGTTGTCTTATGCGGCGATATTAGGCGGCACGCTAACACTTATCGGTACCTCAACCCATTTGGTGGTTAACTCGGTATTGATGGAGCAGGGGCGACCAACGTTGGCGTTGCTGGATTTCTTTCCTATCGGTATTGCCGTGGCGGTTGCTGGGCTCGGATTATTATTGGTGATTGCGCGGTATCTGCCAGATCGTAGCGTGGTAACTGAACAAGAGCAGCCCTACTTTATTGATGCACAATTGTTGGCGACCAGCCCGATGGTTGGGCGTACGGTGCAACAAAATGGCTTGCGGGCGCTTAATGGGCTTTACCTTGCTGAGATTGTCCGAGCAGGAAAGTTGGTTGCTCCGGTAGCGCCGGATCTAGTGATGCAAGCGGGCGATAAACTGGTGTTTTGTGGCGAGGTCGATCAACTCGGTGAGTTGGAACGGTTCGAGGGGTTAGAGTTGTTTGCCGGCAGCAATGGTTTGCTCAGCGACAACCTACACGAAGTGCTGTTAAGCCCAACCTCAAACATCGTTGGCAAAACCCTTAAACAGGTCGACTTTCGCTCTCGTTTTGACGCGGCCGTGGTAGCAATGCGGCGCCGTGGCGAACGCTTATCGGGCAAACTTGGGGGGATAGAGCTGCAAGGGGGTGACATCTTAGTGTTGGCGGTGGGTAAACGTTATGTGGCAGAGCGTCGCGTTAACCGCCATTTCTACCACGTTGGTGGCACCCAATTACCACGTCCATTAATGCCAATGCAGGAGTGGTTGCTCTATGCGGGTTTTGGTGCGGCGTTGATCGCTAACCTGAGTTTCGGTGTGTCGCTGTTCTTAGGGTTAGCGCTGTTGCTACTGGCATTGGTTGCCGCTGGTGTACTTAATAGCAATGACATTCGTCAACGCTTTCCGTTTGAATTGTGGGTCATTATTACCGGCGCACTGGCGTTGGCAGAGGCGTTTCAAAGCACTGGCTTAGCACAGGTAGTTGCCAACAGTTTGCAGGCAGAGCTGAGCGACGCTGGCGTGCTCACGGCATTTGCAGGCATCTATTTGTTGGCATTAGTGACAACGGAGTTGATGACCAATAACGCGGCAGCAGCACTGGTTCTACCGTTGGCGTTAGGGTTGGCGGATGCCTTTGGGGTGAGTGCGATGCCATTTATTATGGCGGTAGCCTATGGCGCCAGCGCCAGTTTTATTAGTCCATTTAGTTATCAAACTCATTTGATGGTGATGAACTTAGGCAATTATCGCAAACGCGATTATGTCCAGATTGGCGTACCAATGTCGCTGCTCTATAGCGCGATAGTATTGATGTTGGTACCTAAGGTGTTTCCGTTTTAGTGCCTAAGGCATAAACAACAATAGTCAGGGACGATGAGGCGAGAATGAGCAGTAACGTAGTGTGGCATCAACATCAGGTCGGCCATCAGCAGCGGCAACAACTCAAAGGTCATGGGGCGGCAGTACTGTGGTTTACCGGGCTGTCTGGCTCAGGTAAGTCGACCATCGCCAATGCCCTTGAGCAGCAGTTGTTGCAACGAAATATCCACAGTTATCTATTGGATGGCGATAACGTTAGGCATGGGCTTAATGGTGATTTGGGCTTTAGTGATGATGATCGGGTAGAGAACATTCGTCGAGTTGGTGAGGTATCGAAGCTGTTTGTTGACTCTGGCACCTTAGTTTTGTCGGCATTTATCTCACCGTTTCAAGCGGATCGTGACAGTGTCCGCGAGTTATTAGCTCCGGGCCAGTTCATTGAAGTGTTTGTCGACACCCCGCTGGAGGTGTGTGAAGGGCGAGACCCTAAGGGGCTTTATAAGAAAGCTCGCGCTGGTGAAATTCGCCATTTTACCGGTATCGATTCTGACTACCAGCGACCACAACAGCCTGAGATCCACCTCCATACCGCGCAGCAATCGGTGCAACAATCGGTAGAGCAGATCCTCGCTTACCTACAGCAGCGTGTGTTATGAGCCATTACGATCTATTTAATGGCGATGCCGATGGTATCTTTGCATTAATTCAGCTGCGTAAAGCTCAGCCACGAAAGTCGATATTAGTCAGCGGAGTTAAGCGTGATATTGAGCTGCTGGCCAAGGTTGATGCGAACAATCGCGACAGCCTTACGGTGTTAGATATCTCGCTAGATAGCAATCGATCCGCGCTCCAACAAGCGTTGCTGAATGGCGCCAGTGTTGATTACGTCGATCATCACTTTGCTGGCGAGATCCCAAGCCATCCTAAGCTAGCCACTGTGATTGAAACCGGACCGGCGTGGTGTACCAGTTTATTGGTTGATCGATTGTTGCATCATCGCTATCCAGACTGGGCTATCGCGGGTGCCTTTGGTGATAACCTTGATACGGTTGCGAGTCATTATGGCCAACGCCTAGCGATGTCGGAGCCGCAACTGCGTCAACTACAAACCTTAGGTCGATTAGTTAACTACAACGGCTATGGATTAACACTGGATGACTTGCAGTTTACTCCAGTGGAGCTCTATCAACGGTTACTGGCATACGACGATGCTATTGCTGCCGCGCACGGGCAAGAAGTGCTGGCGCTGCAGCAGCAACATGACAGCGACATGAGCCAGACCCAAGCGCTTGAACCGCTGCAAACGAGTACTGATAGCCAAGTCTACCTGTTGCCCAACCAAGCTTGGGCACGACGTGTAAGCGGCACCCTAGCTAATCAATTACAACTGCGCCATCCACGACACGCGATTGCGATGCTGCTCCCTATTGATGGTGGCTATCAAGTGTCAGTGCGGGTACCTACTGGTTTTGCTTTAACTGCGGACAAGTTTTGTCGTCAATTTCCTACCGGTGGTGGCCGTAAGCTTGCTGCCGGTATAAATCTGCTTGAGTCATCTCAGTACGAGTTGTTGTTGCAAATGTTTAATCAACAACTGTTACCGGTGTCATGATTCAGCCCTTTGCGACATAGTTTTGAGCGAGAGAAGTCGGTTCAGATTGTATTATCAACTTTCAAAATGGCACAATGCTTGGCCTATTCTGAATGAATAACTAAATTCCTGTGCCGCTGACATTGTGGTCTTCGGCCATAAAAAATATAGCAATTATGACTCGTAAATATTTTGGCACCGATGGTGTCCGTGGCCCTGTTGGCCAGTTCCCAATTACCCCTGAATTTGCAATGCGTTTAGGCTATGCCGCCGGCACCATAATGGCCAACTCTGGCACCAAGCAGGTGATCATCGGTAAAGACCCTCGGATCTCCGGTTACATGCTGGAATCCGCTATGGAAGCAGGTTTCAGTGCCGCCGGTGTTGGGGTGCAATTGACGGGCCCGTTGCCGACTCCGGCGATTGCCTATTTGGCGCACACCTTCCGCGCGGATGCCGGTGTGGTAATCAGTGCCTCACATAACCCATACCACGATAATGGCATCAAGTTTTTCAGCCAGAGCGGAACCAAACTGACCGATGCGGATGAGCTGGCGATCGAAGCCCAGCTGGATGAAGAGATGGGCTGTGTTGAGTCTGATAAGCTCGGTAAAGTTCGTCGTATCGACGATGCGGCTGGGCGCTATATCGAATTTTGTAAAGCAAGCTTTAACAAGGATTCTAGCCTGGCGGGCATGCACATCGTGCTTGATTGCGCTAACGGTGCCACCTATCACATTGCTCCAAACGTGTTCCGCGAGCTTGGCGCCGAGTTAACCGTTATTGCCGCGCAACCAAACGGCACCAACATCAACCACAAGTGTGGTGCTACCTCAATGGGCGCGCTGGTCGCTAAGGTAAAAGAGACCGGAGCCGATATGGGCATCGCCTTTGACGGTGATGGTGACCGCGTAATGATGGTTAATAGCGCCGGTGAGGTTATCGACGGTGACCAAATCCTGTATATCATTGCCCGTCATTTTAAGTTAGCTAATCAGCTTGATGGCGGTGTTGTTGGTACCTTGATGGCCAACCTAGGGTTTGAGCTAGCGCTAAAGGAACTCGATATTCCATTTGTTCGCTCTAAAGTGGGTGATCGCTATGTGGTTGAGCAACTGCTGCAGCACGGCTGGGACCTAGGTGGAGAAAACTCCGGTCATATCCTGTCGTTGCGCCATCACACTACCGGTGATGGCATCATTGCCGCGTTACAGGTGCTCAATGCACTGCAAGCTCGAGGCGAAACCATCGAACAGGCGCTGGCGGATCTAACTATGTTGCCACAGGTATTGGTTAACGTGCGTTTCTCGGGCAAAACTCAGCCGTTGGAAGACGCATCAGTTCAAGCGGTAGTTGCTGAAGTGGAACAAGAGATGGCAGGCCGTGGCCGAGTATTACTGCGCAAATCTGGTACCGAGCCACTGATTCGAGTGATGGTGGAAGCGGAGCCAAGTTTCGATGTGCAGGGCTTAGCTCAGCGCATCGCTGATCAAGTTCAAATCGTTGATCAGCAAGCGTAAACTAACGCACAATTGATTTGCGGGAGAGGTTAACGCCTCTCCCGTTTTTGTATCAGTAAGATAAAGGATTGACGCTGTGCGGATTGGCATAGATTTAGGCGGCACCAAGATTGAATTAATTGCACTTGATCGCGCTGGGGTAGAGCGGTTTCGGTTACGCCGTGCCACACCACAGGGCAGTTACCCTGACACCGTCGCAACCATTGCAGCGATGGTACTGCAGTGTGAGCAGCAGCTAGGTTGCCAAGCGACAATTGGAATCGGCATTCCTGGAGTATTGTCCCGCCAAACCGGCAAGGTAAAGAACGCCAACTCGCAATGTTTAAATGGTCAAGATCTGTTAACTGATGTGGCTCAAGCGACAGGCCGGCCGGTACGGGTGGCCAACGACGCTAACTGCTTTGCTGTTTCCGAAGCCAGTGATGGCGCCGCTGCGAATCAGCAGGTTGTTTTCGCTGCCATCATTGGTACTGGATGCGGCGCGGGCATCGTTATCGACGGTAAACCCCTTAACGGCGCTAACGGTCTTTGTGGCGAATGGGGCCATAATCCAATGCCATGGCTTGGAGCCAAAGAACATCCATTACCGCAGTGCTTCTGCGGCCGCTACGGCTGTATTGAGCAGTTTGTTTCAGGCAGTGGCTATCAGCGCCTTTATCAGCGATTGAGTGGGGCAGCAGTGTCAGCAGAGCAGATTGAACGGTTGGCAACACAAGGGGATAAGCTTGCGCTGCAAGCTCAAGCGCAGTTGCTGCATTACCTCGCCGATGCTTTAGCTCATGTGGTTAATCTGCTCGATCCAGATTGCATTGTGCTAGGTGGCGGGCTATCCAACCTTGATTGGCTCTATCCTGCGCTTAATCAACAATTGCCGTTGCGGGTGCTTGGCCGTGAGTGCGTGACACCAGTAGTAAAGAATAAACACGGCGACTCATCTGGCGTTCGGGGTGCGGCGTGGCTGTGGGAGGCGCAGTAATGGGGTTCTGGATTAAGAAGGGGATCACCGCTGCCATTTTGCCCGTGCCACTGGCTATGCTTCTGATGTTAACTGGTTGGTTACTGCTTAAACGTATGCCTCGGCTTGGTAAAGCATTGCTATGTAGCGGGCCTATCTATCTCTTGTTGTTGTCATTCTCGCCGGTATCGGTGTGGCTGGCAGACTCGTTAGAAACACGCTACCCAGTGTATCAACAGCAGCCCGTTGACGTAGTTATGGTGCTGGGTAGTGATCACCATACTCAAGCGCAAAGGCCGATAGTGCAGCAGCTCTCGGCAATAGCCAGAGGACGATTGTTAGAAGGGATCCGAATATGGCAGCAAAATCCCGGTGCCACTTTGGTGGTGTCTGGTTACGGCGGAACTGATCCTGTGCCGCACGCAAAGGTGATGCAGCAGGCGGCGATTAACCTAGGGGTGCCGGCTGAGCAAATAATAATGCTCGCCAGCGCCAAAGACACCACTGAGGAAGCACAGCAAACCGCAGCCATTATTGGAAAGCGTTCAAGTGCTTTAGTTACCTCAGCAACACACATGCACCGATCGTTAATCAACTACCGCAGAGCAGGGATGGAGCCGATTCCCGCTCCAGCGGATTTTATCGCCACTCCGAGCCGAGCATGGTATCTGTCCAGCCAAAATTTGCTTACCAGCCAACGCTCGATACACGAATATATCGGGTTACTGTGGTTACAGCTTAAAGCCTGGTTTTAGGGTGTCATTACGGCACTGCTTGAGCAGCGCTACCATCTCTTCGGCGCTACGATCCAGCGCCGACTCTGGCAGATACAGCTCGAATCCTAACTGTTGTTGCAGCAGCTGTTGCTGTCGATAATACGCCGCTTGCACACCACTAAATGGGCTGTCACGGTTGTCATTAAGCAGCAGTTCACATTGATTGCAGCTTTGCGGCTGAGTCAACTGCAGTAGCGCTTTTTGCTCGACGGTAATAGCCAATGCTAAGCGAGGCCGGATGCGACTAACATGATGCAGTGGATTGCGTATTTTTATGCCGACATAAGGTAGGGCTACATCATCAAAGCGAACGATATCGACACGCTGCAGCTGCTGCCAAGGCAACAACCAGCGGCCGCGACGGTGGCGGTAGCTAATGCCTCTAGGGGTTATCGAAATTGATACCTTAGGCTCTGAGCGTTTTACCCAGCCCAAAACTAAACAAAATATGGCCATAAGCGTCGGCCCAATCAGCCATGCTTGCGGCAGTAACTGGTGGTTAAGTAGCAGCACTACCAACATAAGCAGGGCTGCTGCCGCCATTAGGGAAAGGCTATTCCGTTTGCTCTGTGGTTGGATCGCTATTCGTCTCATTAACTAAGTGTGGCTAGGCTCTAAGGAATATGCGAATTGAAGCTCGGGTGTAGGTTTGGCTAATTGAAGGCAAGTGGCAGCATCTGCGGTGGTGCGAAGAATAAAGAAGGGAGCGAGTGCTCCCTTAACAATTGAGCTATTACAGCGCAATACGTTCGATATTCTTGGCGATCAACTCGGCACCAATCCCTTTTACCTTACTTAGCTCATTAATGTTTTTAAACTTACCGTGAGTACTGCGGAACTCGACGATCGCTTGCGCTTTTTTAGCACCAATGCCAGTTAATCCATTGGCTAGCTGAGTCGCGCTGGCGGAGTTGATATTTACTCTGTTTTTCGAACTTTGGGCTTTGCTGGTGGCGCTTACCGGCGCCTTGACCGCAGCTGTTGTAGTGCCCTTGTCTGCCGACATTGCAACGGGACTGATGAATAATAACGCAGCGATAAACCATCTAGCGATAAATTGCATGACTCTCTCCTTAAGTCAGATAAAACCCACACAATGTGAGTCCTTAACAAGATAGAAGGCCACTTTGCTAATATACAGTGGTGATATGCACCAACTTCGGTACGAATTAAGACTGTATACAATTGATTGTTATCAAAAGTGAACGATTTAGCTGCCTTATCTATGGCTGTGTACCAATTAAGTGTTGTTCTTTCTAATACAGTTAAAGCACTGCCTAGGGAGCCGCGATACAAAGGGTAAAGCACTACCGCTATTGATCTTCTGCCGCATTGGAGCAGTTCAGCGAAGCGTTTTGGGCTGCGACCTAAGGCAAGGAGAATTCCAAAAGGGGCGGAGTCCCTCTAATGCATACAACAATGTGCCGTCGCCACAGCGACATCCTCCCCTAAAAGCGCCGCAACCGGTGAAGCCGAAGACTTAAGATAAACTCCAACAGCTAACTACGACACAGCCTTATCTAACGCCAACCCAGAGGCGACATTGTGATTTTGTTGGGGGTTATTGCACAAAAGCTAAGCGAACAACCCCTTTGCACTTGCATGGACTGCGAGGGATCGACATAATGCCCCTGCGCTTTCCGAGCGCACCTTTCTATGGTGCCCCGGTCCTCTCGCAATGTTAATTCGTTTACCTGGTCAGGCCCGGAAGGGAGCAGCCAAGGCGGAGGATGCATGTGCCGGGATGTGGCTGGGGGGCCACCCAAAGCTCCTTATCTATTTGTCGTTTGAACCATAAGTCTGCATAGCGGAAGCATAAAGCTGCATAACTGGCAGTATAAGTCTGCATAGACTACGTTTTGATGTAGTAATACTACAAAAAGGCGACAGAAGATGTACAGACGCAATCTCGGTCATTCTCGGGTCAAAAATCTCTTTCGCTTCGCCAGCCCCAAAATGAACAGCGTGCTGACGGTTGAATCGTCGCTCGAGTTCGATGCCTGCTTTCATTTTGAATATTCCCCGAAAATTGAGCATTTCGAAGCGCAGCCCCAAGGCTTTTACTACCCGTTTAACGGTCGCGACTGCGGTTACACCCCAGACTTCGCGGTAGTTGAAAATGGAGTGCGTCGGTTTATCGAAGTAAAACCGCAACGTAAAACCCTAAACAGCGACTTCCGCAGCCGTTTCCATGCGAAACAGATAAAGGCTAAGGAATTGGGAAGCTCGTTAGTTCTGGTGACAGACAAGCAGATTTGCGTAAACCCCATACTCAGTAACCTTAAATTACTGCATCGATATTCAGGCTTTCAGGCCATGACGCCGTTGCATCTGTATCTGCTTAAGCTCGTTAAATGCATTGGGGTGGTGAGCGTTGCTGAACTTATAGAGGAAAGTGGTGAAGAGCCGGGCTCTGTACTAGCAACTACCTTGTCCTTGGTTGCAGGGGGCGAAATAACAACGGATCTTCTCAATAGCACTTTGGGGTTAGATACGCGGGTCTGGTGCTAAAGATGTCTTCTGATTCTGGCGATATGGCGTTTCCAAGCTTTGAAGATGAATTCGTTCCTGAGCTGCCGGTGCAGGAGCAGAGCCCTGCTAACGATGGGCCGGAACCTATCCCACGCGATATCGCAAGCTATCCAGAGGCTGTCCGAGATGAAACCTACCGACGTATAGCCTACTTACGGTGGTTTCGTGACAATCTGAAAGGAGGCTGGACTCAAAAGAACATTGAGCCGTTAATCGCCCAAGCTAAGTCTGCTATTGGAAAGCCTGCGCCAAGCTGGCGAACGCTGGCTTCGTGGTGGCAGACCTACAAAAAGGCAGGATATTCAATTCAAGCATTAGTGCCTAAGCATGGTAATAAGGGCAACACCAAATCGAGAACTAGCTCTGGAGAGCAGCAATTTTTCGACAAGGCTATTGAGCGTTACTTGATCCCTCAACGCCCTTCAGTCGCGGCGGTGTATCAGTTTTACAAAGATTCCATTCGTGTTGAAAACCTTAAGTTGTTGGGAGATAAAGTAGCTCCCATTTCCTACCGGGCATTTCTAGATAGGATAAATCGATTACCCCCTTACGAGGTGATGAAGGCTCGCCATGGTAAGTACAAAGCTGATGTTGAGTTCAATGCTATTGGCCGCCACATTCCACCAACCCGGGCACTTGAACGGGTTGAAATTGACCATACTCCGCTGGACCTTATCTTGCTCGATGATGAGCTGCACATCCCGTTAGGTCGTGCGTTTTTAACCCTGCTCATCGACAGCTACAGCAAGTGCGTAGTGGGCTTTCATATTGGCTATAAAGAGCCTTCCTATTACTCAGTCAAGATGGCACTGCTCAATGCTATGAAGCCGAAAGAGGAGCTATGCAGACGTTTCCCACAGCTGAGAAATGACTGGCCCTGCCACGGGAAAATAGAAACGCTGGTTGTTGATAATGGAGCTGAATTTTGGAGTAAGAGCCTAGAGCAAGCTTGCCTTGAAGTGGTTACCGATATTCAGTTCAATCCGGTCAAGCGTCCTTGGTTAAAGCCGATGGTTGAGCGTATTTTTGGCAAGATAAACAGTGAGTTGCTTATTTCTATGCCGGGCAAAACCTTCTCTAACATCCTCGAGAAGGAAGATTACAACCCAGCCAAAGATGCGGTGATCCGATTCAGCACTTTCAACGAGCTTTTTCATCAATGGATTATCGATGTGTATCACATGGAGTCTGACAGTCGGTGTCAATGGATCCCTTATTATACTTGGCAGCAGTCGGTAGCACATTTGCCTCCACTTCCTTTGTCTAATGACGACCAAAAGAAGCTTGAAATCGTCTTAGCTCAGAGTGATTATCGGAAGCACCGCCGTGGCGGCATTCAAATTCATAACCTTCGTTATGACAGTGATAAGTTCGCTACCTACCGGAAGTACCATACCGCCAATCGTGGTCGGAGCGAACAGCCCTCGGTACTGGTAAAAACCAACCTGGATGACCTTTCCTATATTCATGTCTACGTTGAGCAACTGAAGGGATATATGGTTGTGCCTTGTGTAGATCCTGTTGGTTACACCAAGGGCTTGTCTTTGCAGCAACATAAAGTGAACTGCTGCTTGCATCGAGAGTTCATCAAAGGACAGTTGGATCTCGATAGCTTGGCTCAGGTGCGCATGGCTATACATCAGCGCATTGAACAAGAAGTGACGGAGCTTAAAGAGGGTAAACGCAGTGGCAAAGTGAAGCAGGCTGCAAAGCTCGCGCGTCATCAGGGAGTATCCAGTGTTGGCGCAGGGACTGTTGTATCGAAACTACTTGAAGGTTCCATAGCGGCCATTCAAGAAGAAGAGACTAAATCAGATCTCCCAAATCAAGATGACTGGGATGCTATGCTTTCTGGGCTAGAGCCTTACTGATGGGTGTATTGACTGATGAGCAATTGCAGCGACTGGAAACGTTCAAAAATTGCTTTGTTGAGCAGCCCATAGTTACTCAGATCTTCGAGGACTTTGACCGGCTCCGGTTTAACCATCGGCTTGGCGGCAGTCAGCAATGTATGCTAGTTACTGGTGACACTGGCGCTGGGAAGACAGAGCTCATTAAGCATTATTTGAAGCGGGTGCCCCATATCCAAGGCGGCGGTTATACGCATAGACCGGTTCTGTTGAGCCGGATCCCTAGCCATGCGAATTTAAATTCAACCCTTATCGAATTACATAAAGATCTCGGCCACCCATTCAGCACCCGTAGACGGGGCCGGAGCAACGACCAGTCACTAACAGAATCTCTGGTTCGGCTGCTATCGAGTTGTGGCACGGAGCTGATCATCATTGATGAATTTCATGAATTACTGGAATTCCAGTCTGATGCCTCGAGAGCTGGCATCGCTAATCGCTTGAAGTTTATCAGTGAAAAGTCAGAGATCCCCATTGTGCTGGTTGGTATGCCCTGGGCTGAGAAGATCGCTGAAGAACCACAATGGGGGCGGCGGCTTATCAATCGCAGGACCATCCCTTACTTTAAGTTGTCTGAACAACCAAAACATTACCTGCAATTTCTGATGGGGTTAGCGCTACGGATGCCCTTTAATAAACCTCCAAAACTGGAGTTGCAGCATACGGCTTACGCATTGTTTGCTGCTAGCCGTGGGCGCGTAAGTGATCTCAAAGAATTTCTTTACGAAGCGACTAAGTTAGCACTTAGCGAACGAGCTGAAACACTCACAGTTGCGCAAATGGTAGAGACTTTTCGTATGTGGTTTCCAGATTTGGTTAATCCCTTTGAGCTTGATGTTGACGCTATTCAAGCGTCGGAAGCCCTAGAGTATTCACAATACGATTTCGAAGCACTGAAGGGCACCAATCCAATTATTGAGACAACCTTCACTCAGCGGGTCCCTATCTCGCAGCTTCTCAGCAAGTCACCGGCGCTGAAAGCACCAAGGAAAACTTGATAACTAAGAAGTCCTTAGTACACTTGTTGGGTTCGAACTAAGAAAATCTTAGCTACTGATTTTATCCAGATAGCTGAAGATTAATGGAAACCCCAATCCCACTCAGGCTCAAGACTGCCCGCAAATTGGCAGGGTTCACTCAACAGCAGTTGGGGATGAGTTTGGGCATGGAACCCAATACGGCCAGCGCACGGATGAATCAATACGAAAAAGGTAAGCACACGCCCGACTATCAAACCATGCAGCGTATTGCCGCCGAGCTGGGTGTGCCAGTGGCGTACTTCTACTGCGAGGACGAGTTGTTAGCGCAGCTTATATGTCGGATTTCATCGTTTAGTGAACATGAACAAAAAGCTCTTTTGAACAACATTAGCTAGTGGCATGTTCAAAGTGTTGATCGTGATCCGACCGAGCTTTGTCTGTCATTAATACTAAACGGAGATCCTGACCGCTTAGTGCCCTTAGCGGTCATTGAGGTAGTGCGCCATATGGCAGAACCAATCCAAGTACTTACGTGTATTTTCAGGACAAATTTGGGTTGTTTTTACGTGTTCTCGCCCTGGCATAATATCTGTAGCAATGTGTATCCCACTGCTTGGAGGAGAGCTCTCCCAAGTTGCTAGACAATAACTAGATGGCAGACCAAGAGCCGCTGAACTAGCGAGCTCAATGTCGGCCCGGATCACACTTTCGGTGGGCTAATCTGCCTAATGTATACTTTATTGTTTTACCAAGGAACTTTGTTTTATTAGGCTTGTCCATCAGCTCAGATATTTCTGCTTGGACTTTCCATTGTTACGAACCGCTTTGTTATTTGTGTTATTGCTTGTTAGCCAGGTTGCATCCGCAACGCTGGAAGGCAGCCATGCGCACTTATCTGAAAGCGGAGCCGTTATCGAGTATCACCTAGACGGTACTTGGCACGATGATAGCCAGCACCTGCATGAAAGTGGCGAGTCCTGTTCTCATCACCATTGCATCCACTACGCATTGGAAATATCTCCTTTTTCTATCTCCACAGGTATTGAGGCCCAGGTCTTTTGCTACCAGTGGCCGGAATACGCAATTGCCTTACCATCTTTAAGGCGCCCTCCAAGAGCCTGACCTACTTCGTTGTTCGGATCCTAGATCCATCCAAATTTTACGAATACTCATTGGAGTAGGTTATGCAATACCGTTTAAAGGCCACAACCCTAACACTGGGGATGGTCATCGGGCTGTCTGCGCAAGCAACTGAACTGAATCAGTTTGCACATCAGACGTTAGCTCAACTGGATGCCTTACCGGCAATACAAACCGCAAAGCAGCAATTGGTGCTTCAACAGCTTGGGGAAGGCCGTGCAGATCAGGCGTTATACAACCCAGAGTTGTCATTCGATGTTGAGAATATCGGCAGCGACAGTAGTGATGAAGACTACACCCTAGCCGTTAGCCAATCGATTGATTGGGCTGATAAGCGAGGTGTCCGTACTCGCTTAGCTCAGCTGCAATCGATGACTGCTGAAGCCGAATATCAGCAGTTGCGAAATGACACCTTAGCCAATCTGTTGCAAGCACAGATCCAATATGGACTGGCGACTCAGTTAGATAACTATGCTGTGAAGATGATTGAGCGCACCCAAGCGAGCTCAACTCTTGCCGAAAAGATGGTAACCGCAGGTGAGTTGTCGCCACTGGATCAGCAATTGCTGAACCTCGAGCTGGCAATGGCGGTGAGTGACCGAGCTTTGTCCAAGCAAGCGATGTTGGAAGCCTCAACTACTGTGCGCCTTAATGGCGGGGAGCCGCAGGCAAAACTATCTAAGTTATTGGTCAGTAACCGTTTGCCAAGCACCGAGGTTAACCAAACCACCCCGGCATTAGCAGCAGCTTATCGCTCCGTTCAAGCAGCACGAGCCGCAAAGACATTGACTGAAGTTGATGCTAAAGCCGATCCCAGTATCTCCGTAGGGGCTGTAGCTAATAGCGATGAAACGGCTTTGCAAGTCGGAGTCTCTATCCCACTGCAGTTTCGCAATCGTTACCAAGGTGAAATTGCCGAGGCAACCCAAGCGATTGTCGTCGCTGAACAGCAGTTCCTTAGTGACCAAAACAACCTTTCTATCTCTCTAAATTCATTAGCCGAGCGTTATTTGGCTATTGCTGATAGCCGCAGCCAATGGCAGCAACTGACTCAAGACTCTTTGCAAGACAGCGACATGCTGATGCAAAAACTCTGGCAAAGCGGAGAGTTGCCAACCCAGTTGTACCTGCAGTCGCAGCAACAGCTATTGGACACTGCCGCATCCGGTGCTGAGCTTGCCGCTCAGCAAGCGATGTTATGGACGCAGATGATGGCAAGCCGAGGCGAGCTTGAAAGCTGGTTAATAGACCAAGCGAACTAATTGAATTTAAAGGTATGGAAATGAAAAACTTGAAACTAGCACCGGTTGCTGCGGTAGTAATGGCTCTGTATGCCCCAATGGCAATCTCTGGTGACGATCATGCGCATGAAAATGAACCTCTTGAGCTAAATCAACCGATCTCGTTTGATAGCCATGAAGATCACCAACATGAACAATTGGTAGCGCATGAGGATGAAGATCACCAAGCCCATGATGAGCAGGTAGAAGCTGCATTGCATGTTGATGAGCATGAAGATGGTGACGATGACGACCATGCTGATGAAGCCGATGATGATCATGGCCATGACGAAGAAGAGGAAGAAGGGCTAAAGCTCTCTCCGGCGCAAAGTGCAATTGCCGGTATCGAGGTTGCATCAGTGCACCCGTCCCAGTTTGATATGCGGCAACGCACGCCAGCACAACTGTTGGCTGATCCCAATTTAACTCGCCAAGTGGCTTTGCCTGTGAGCGTGCGAGTGGTCGCCAGACATATCACGCCAGGACAGCAAGTACATACTGGAGACAAACTGTACACCATAGCATCAAGCGAAATCGCTAATGCTCAAGGGAAGTACTTGTTGGCACAAGCTGAGTGGAAGCGTGTGGTATCGCTGGGTAAAAAAGCGGTTTCGGCAGCGCGTTACCAGCAGGCTCGAATCGATATAGAGACCAGCATTCAAGATCTGTTGGCGATTGGGATGACCCAACAGCAGATTGATGGGTTAACTCGCTCTGATCACAAGCTGGGCCAGTTTGAGCTGTTGGCAGGGCAATCTGGCACCCTCCAACAAGACAACGCCGTGGTGGGTCAGTTTATCGATGCGTCCACGCCTTTGGCATTGATTGCCGATGAATCCGCGCTGTGGGTGAGTGCGCAGATCCGGCCAAAACAAGTTGGTCAGGTGCAGCTGGGGCAGGAAGTCACGGTTCAGGTCGACAACCTGTTTTATCAAGCCAAGGTGATCGGCCGAGACCATCAGCTCGATCCGCAGACTCGCACCGAAACAATTCGTCTGGCTATAGATAACAGCGAGCACCGCTTGCATGCCGGTGAGTACGCGACGGTCTTCTTTAGTCAAAGTAAACGCTCTGGAATCGTACTCCCCGACTCTGCCTTGGCAAGAGGGGCTGACGGCGATTGGATGGTGTATCTGTACGATGGCGATGCCTACAGTGGCGTTGAAGTGACAGTGCTGGCATCCCAGCAGGGTTTCAACCTAATTTCTGGCATCGAAGCTGGCAGCAAGGTCGCGATCACGGGAGCCTTTTTCCTCGCCTCTGAACAAGCTAAATCTGGCTTCGACATCCATAACCACTAACGGTATCGCTCATGCTGAATAACCTAATTGCATCAGCGGTCCGTAACCGTCTGATAGTCACTCTTGCCCTAATCGCATTAGTGATGGCGACTATTGCCATGCTGCCTCGCTTGAACTTGGACGCGTTTCCTGACGTAACCAATGTCCAGGTGACCATCAATACCACTGCCGAAGGCCTCGCTGCAGAGGAAGTGGAACAGCTGATCACCTACCCGTTAGAGGCATCGATGTATTCATTGCCTGCGGTTACCGAGGTTCGCTCGTTGTCCCGTACTGGCTTATCCATCGTCACGGTAGTGTTCGAAGAGGGAACCGATATCTACTTTGCTCGTCAGCAAGTATTTACCGAGCTACAGGCTGCGCGTGACAGCATTCCAGAAGGCGTGGGAACTCCAGAGATGGGGCCGAACACTTCCGGCCTAGGCCAAGTTTACCAATATCTGCTGCGTGCTGATGCCGACAGTGGCTACGATGCGATGGCGCTGCGCAGCCTTAACGACAACCTCGTGAAGCTGATGTTGATGCCAGTCGATGGCGTAACCTCGGTGCTGTCATTTGGCGGTGAAGTGCGTCAATACCAAGTGCAGCTTAACCCGCTGCAAATGGAAGCTTATGAGGTCGCTCTGGATGATGTTGAGCAAGCCTTAGCGAGCAACAACCGCAATACCGGCGGTTGGTTTATGCCGCGCGGGCAGGAGCAGTTTGTTGTCCGCGGTTACGGCTTTATCCCTAGCGGAGAAGAAGGCCTTGAAGCCATTCGACTGCTGCCGGTGAAAACCGTATCGGGTACGCCGATCACCATTGGTGATATTGCTCAGGTCGAGTTTGGCAGCGAGATCCGCGTTGGTGCCGTCACCATGACCCGTCGCGATCAACAGGGCCAAGCGCAAAATTTGGGTGAAGTGGTGTCTGGCGTTGTGCTCAAGCGCATGGGCGCCAATACCAAGGCCACCATCGACGACATCAAAGCGCGCGTACCACTGATTCAGGCAGCACTGCCTGAGGGCGTTACCTTTGAGCCGTACTATGACAACGCCGATCTGGTTGGCAAAGCGGTCAAAACTGTCTCTGATGCGCTGTTGATCGCCTTTGCGCTCATCATCGTTATTCTGGCGCTGTTCCTACTCAATATCCGCGCAACGCTGTTGGTGTTGATCTCAATTCCAGTCTCTATTGGCTTGGCGCTGATGATCATGGCCTACTTCGGTGTCTCGGCCAACCTGATGTCCCTTGGTGGCCTTGCCGTCGCCATCGGCATGTTGGTGGATGGCTCGGTGGTGATGGTGGAGAACATCTTCAAGCACCTAAGCCAAACCGAAAACAATAACGCTGGCAGCATGGCGCAGCGGATCAAGGTTGCAGCGCAAGAAGTGGCACGCCCGGTATTTTTTGCTACCTCAATCATCATTGTGGTTTTTGCACCGTTGTTCACTTTGGAAGGCGTTGAAGGCAAGATGTTCCAGCCGATGGCGGTGAGCATCATTTTGGCCATGCTGGGTGCCTTGGTGGTGGCACTGTTTGTTGTACCGGCACTGGCTACGCTGCTGTTTAACAAGGGGCTGCGTTACCGTCCAAGCCCGGTAGTTGCGCCGATTGAATCGGGCTATCGCAAGCTACTTAAAGTAGTTATCGATAGGCCTAAGAGTGTCATTGCTGCAGCAGTTATTGCGTTTGCGGCAACCCTGACTCTAGTGCCGCAACTAGGCACCGAGTTTGTGCCAGAGCTGGAAGAGGGCACCATCAATATCCGCGTCACCTTGGCGCCGACAGCAAACCTAGAAACCAGTTTGGCGGTGGCACCAAAGCTCGAAGCCATCTTGCTGGAATTCCCGGAGGTGGAATACGCCTTAAGTCGGATCGGCGCCGCTGAGCTTGGTGGGGATCCGGAACCGATCAATAACATTGAGATCTACGTTGGACTTAAGCCGATAGAACAGTGGACATCTGCTTCGGATCGTTTCGCGCTACAACGATTGATGGAAGAGAAGATGGATGTCTTCCCTGGTTTGCTGTTTACCTTCTCGCAGCCCATTGCGACTCGCGTTGATGAACTGCTGTCTGGGGTTCGAGCCCAACTTGCCATTAAGCTATTTGGCCCCGACCTCGATCAACTTGCGGATCGCGGCAAGGTGATCGAAGAGCTGGTTCAACAAGTTGATGGTGCTGTCGATGTCGCGATGGAGCAGATCCAAGGTGAGTTGCAATTAGTGGTTCGCCCGAACCGTACCGAACTTGCTCGTTATGGCATCAGTGTGGACCAAGTCTTACAGCTGGTTTCAGACGGCATCGGTGGCCGTGCAGTAGGGCAGATCATCGATGGCAATGCGCGCTACGACATTCAGATGCGCTTTGCCGAAGAGTACCGCAGCAGCCCTGATCTGATCTCCGATCTCATTGTGCGTGCCGAGAATGGTGTCGAAGTACGCTTGGGCGATGTTGCTCAGGTCGCGATGGAAAGTGCGCCACCAAACATCCGTCGCGATGACGTGCAACGTCGAGTTGTGATTCAGGCTAATGTCGCCGGTCGCGATATGGGGTCGGTAGTTCGCGATATTTACCAAACCATTAACGATAACGCAGAGCTGCCAGCAGGTTACTCAGTGAAGGTTGGCGGGCAATACGAGAGTCAACAGCGCGCTCAGCAGCGACTTACCATTGTGGTGCCAATCTCAGTGGCGCTAATCGCCTTGCTACTGTTTTTCTCATTTGGCTCCGCTGCCCAAGCAGCACTGATTTTGGCAAATGTTCCACTGGCGCTAATTGGCGGCATTCTCGCGCTGTACTTAACAGGTACCTATCTGTCAGTGCCAAGCTCAATCGGCTTTATTACGCTGTTTGGTGTCGCAGTGCTCAATGGTGTTGTGCTGGTTGATTCGATCAACCAGCGGGTTCGCTCTGGTGAAAATGTCGCTTACGCTGCATACGAAGGTGCGGTTAGTCGGCTTCGCCCAGTGCTGATGACGGCATTGACCTCTGCACTTGGTTTGATCCCGGTGATCCTCTCCACAGGTGTTGGCAGCGAGGTTCAGCGTCCACTGGCAATTGTGATTATCGGTGGTTTGATTACCTCAACGGCATTGACGCTGTTGGTACTGCCAACCTTATATCAACGCTTTGCACCAAAGTTAGACTAACTGCAATCAGTTAAAGGGAAGGTGGTAGCAACTCAATGTTGCCTGTCGTTTGCCTAACCCGACAGTACAACCCAGATAACTGCTGCTTTCCCGCGCCTGTTTGATTATCTCAAACAGGCGTTTTCGTATGCTAATTTGGATAAAGCAAGCTAGCTAGGGTGTCAATTGAGATGATTTGTAGCTATGAAATTGAAACTAAAACGAGCTTTTCAGGCCGAGATGCAACATGCAATGAGGTATTACAAAATTGGAGACTACACTGCAGCATTTTATCATCTGGAACGTAGCCATATCCTAGGACAATCCTATGTTATTCCCCATACCAAATCGCATTGGTGGATGCTGAAGATCGGTCTTAAAACCAAAAGTGGCAAAGAGGTGCTAGGGCAACTCATGCGGATCCTTGCTTCGATATTGTTTTCGCGGCTCTGGGTTCCTATTGGTAATACGGGGGGCACGAATGTGAGTCCATTGAAAGCAATGCCAATTCCACAAGACCTTAGATCGCTTCTTGATGATTAGTTGGTTTCTTTTGCCAAACGCCCCTTACTTTGAATGACCGCTCGTGGCCGTTTGGAGCCGGTTATGTTGTTGCCTTCAGACGCCTTCGTGCCCATTCCGGTCATTGGCTAGACGAGATTTAGTGCTCCATCGCCTTTAACTTACTGGTGTTTTTACACGGCACTTAGAAATTTCTGGCATGAACTAGCGAGGGGCCACTTTATTTCAAAATGCCCTGTTGAAAAAAGCATCATTCAAAGCTAACGTGCGTGATATTAAAGGATTATGTACAAGGAACATCATTGTGAATAAAAAGCAGATCAAAATACTAGCTGTTGTTGCCTCGTCATTTATAAGCACTAGCGTGTTCGCGTCCGATGCAGAAATTCTGAAACTGGGTCCGTATACAGGTCTCCTATGGCCTGACGGTTCTGGAGTCATTGGTAAGCCATATGATGTCGAAAAATTTAAGGATAGATGGTCTTTTTTAATTAAAGTGGATGAAATGAATGATGATCAAGAAATAACGGTTGATAGAAAAGCATATAAGAACACAGATGAATTTGGGAAAATTAGATTATCGGCAAACATATATCTGTGGCTAAATATATCCAAGGCAGAAGAAGAGATTTTATGCGTCGCGGGCCATGACTACCCAGGAAAAAAAGCAATGATAAGGGTTGATAAACATGACCCAATTGAAACAAATGTAAGTGGTTGCGTGGCTCTTGATGATGAGCTGGACTCATTGTTGAAGGGTGGCACTAAAATTACGATTAGAGGTTACCATTGGCCATACGGTGGCGCAGAAACATTTCAAATTGATTTGGCTGGATACACAACAACCATCGACTTTCTTAGAGGCAAAAGGCGGGAGTAGTGTATAACGTTCAGAGGCACTCAAATAAAATCAAATTTGTCTGGCATTACAGGAACTAGACTCAACAGGGGTAATCTTATGCCTACTATATTAGTAGACCAGAACATTGTGACTTATGGAGACATAATGAGGCCAACGAGAAGCAATGGCGTTATAGGTTATCGGAGAAAAGACCCAGTTGGCGAGGATGGTAGCTGGTTAAGGCGTGAGTTCAGAGCCCTACCAACTGTTTCAAAGCTGATAATAGCTGGAGATATATCAGCTTTTAGATATGTAGAATTAGATTTTGAAAACTGGAAAAGGAAAGGCTCGGCTTCTGGTTCAAATCTAGGCAACTTGTTTCCTAATTCAGTAATGAAGCAAGTTGAGCCTGCGATAGAACGCTCATATTATTTCCAAGCGTTCATGAATGAGTACTTATACACACGTTCTGTAGCCAATTTTTGCAAATGGCTTAACACTAAGGGAATTGAAGAAAGTGCACTAAAGGTAGCAAAGTCTAAAAATGCTACTGATGATATGTTGCGAAATATTCGTAATGTATCGAGATATCAAGAAATGTGTAAGAAGTTACAAAAAACAGAACAATACATTGATGCATTTCATCTCTGGACAGCTGAAATTAATGACATTGAGTATTTTGTCACGGCCGATCGCAAATTCATCAACGCGATTAATAAACTAGATTGCAAATGTCAGCCGATTTTACCTAGTGAACTACTAACACAGATGAATTTGGAAGCTAGTGAACCATTCCAATTCAAAGAGAATGTGTTTTATGGAATCGGTGGCCAGTATATGTGGGAATTCGATTAACTGGTGATTTTAGTATATCTGACAGTACATCGGTGTCGATCTTCTGAGTAATAGTTCCAATGGCCGCTCCTGGCCGTAAGCGACTGTTAGTGGTTTGGGGGCCAGCAGAGGGTGTTCATAACTCTGTGTCAGTAATCTAATTCACAAGTCGATGTATTCGTCCAATCGACCCTCAAAGTGGATCGACAACTGAGACAGCGTCAAATTCCAATTCTGGATGGGGTGCGACCAGCGCTCCGACGCCTTCAATATACCGGCGTAGAGAAGCTTGAGTAAACCGTTCTCGCTGGCAAAGCCACCTTTGGTTTTGGTCAGCTTCCGAAATTGGCGGTGCACGGCCTCAACAGCATTAGTGGTGTATATGGCTCGTCGCACGTAGTCCGGGTATCTAAAGTACGCTGAGAGCAGCGCCCACTTGCTTCGCCAGGACTTGATAACGACGGGATATTTTTCACCCCATTTGGCTTCCAGTTCGTCCAGAGCTGTTTCTGCTGCGGCGAGCGTAGCAGCTTTATAAACGCATTTCAGATCAGCCATAAAGGCCTTTTGGTTCTTTGAGGCAATGTACTTCATTGAGTTTCGGATCTGGTGGATGATGCAGAGCTGGACTTCGGTTTTCGGGAAGATAGTCGCAATGGCTTCAGGGAAGCCTTTGAGGCCGTCTACGCAGGCGATGATGATATCTTTAATCCCACGATTGTGGAGATCGGTCAGGATGCTGAGCCAGTGGTGGGCGCCCTCATTATCAGACAGGTATAAGCCCAAAAGCTCTTTCTTTCCCTCAACATTCAAAGCAAGAATTGTGTAAATCGCTTTAGTGACGTAGCGGCCATTTTCTTTGATTTTGTAGTGGATAGCATCAAGCCAGACAATGGGGTACAGGGCTTCAAGATCCCGTTCTCGCCAAGCCTGTAGCTCGGGTAGCAACTTGTCTGTGATGGCGCTAATCGTGCCGTTAGAGACCTCGATGTCGTACATGTCCGCGATATGAGCACGGATATCTTGGTAGCTAGTGCCCAACGAAAACATAGCGATGATCTTGCGTTCCATTTCATCAGTCAGGTGGGTCTGATGCTTTTTCACCAACTGAGGCTCAAATGTGCCGTCTCGGTCTCGAGGTGTATTGAGTTCAAAGCTACCCGCTGCGGTTTTGACCCTTTTGGGAGTCTTGCCGTTTTTGCGATTATTGGAGCCATCCTCAGCCAGATGCTGGTCCAGCTCGGCCTTGAGGGCAGCTTCGGTGAGTTGTTTGATGAGGGGCGTCAGGATGCCATCTTTACCGGTCAGGTCTTGGCCTGAGCGAAGTGCCTCAATGGCGGCTTCCATGTCGAAAGTAGGTTTGGTCATTCGCTATTCCTTTTGGATTGATTTTAAGCAAATGACACAGAAATCTGAACACTACCGGCCAGCACTCTCGGTCGTTTCTTGTGAGACTTTGATTTTGACCAGGTGGTTCTCTGTGACACTTTGTGCGCAATTCACCTTCCGTGGGCGTCTTGATGCGCTTTCAGGGCATAGCAGGCCATGAAATGAGTGGTTCTCTGTGACGGTTGGCTTTTTTATCGGTGGTTATTTGTGACAGTTAGCCTTTTTCCGGTGGATCCTTGTGACAGTTGGCTCTTTCACCGGTGGTTCCTTGTGACAGTTTGCCCTTTCACCGGTGGTTCCTTGTGACAGTTTGCAGCTTCATGTGGCCATGACTCAGAAGCGCCCTTAGCGGAGAGCCGCTATGGTAGACAGGGAAGGAAGTAAGTCCCTGGAGTCCCTCTCTCTCAATGATCTCAGCCACTTTGTGGATCGCATCCACGACAGCCCGCTCTTCTGGCTTGGCAGCGAGGTCGTCATGCCGGATATCGTTCCGGACGTAATCGGCCATGATGGCAACCTCGCGGCCCTGGCAAATGACTCCCCCTTCAGCTTTGAAAAGCCCTTCGAGCCTGCCCTTGCCCTCATTGGCTAGGTACGCGATGGCGCCTTTCACCTGGGGTTCTGCGGCTCGCATCAAAAGCCGAGTTGCGTCACCTACTTCGTAGCGAACCATCCACACTTACCCCTTTGTTTTGGCCACTTGTCTCGTGCGACAAGTCGGCACCTATCTCATGCGACAAGTCAGTTAAAAGACGCCATTTCGAGGTATGGCATCATGACCCGCTGCATTCGAAGCCGACCGGCATAGGCCCAGAGCTTGCCGTGGTCGATCCGCTTGCTCCGCTGGGCTTCGACGAGCGCTTCCATGGCGACGTCCAGGCCGATCTTGGACCGGAACTTGAAGCACTCCACCAGGGTGCGCTCGATGGAGGTCACTCGGACCGGCACGCCCTCGATCTCTATGGTGTCGATGCCAAAGTCTCTCAAGTGCTCCGACAGTCGGATTGCTCGGATCGGCGGGCAGTCGATGGCAGGCACCCGGCCTTTGGGCTCTATCGCTAGCCACACCTGAAATGGCTGCTGGGTGCCGATCTCGTGGAGGCGCAGGGCTGTCAGCAGGCACACGACCGCTGATGGGGCGGCCTTCACAGCTTCTGCGATCCCGGAGTGCTCTGAGATATCTCGGTCTGGCCAGCAGTAAAGGCCCCGTCGGAGCTTCTCAAGCTTGCCCATCTTGACCCAATGCGCAAGGCTGCTGCGGCTTACGCCCATGGCGTCAGCCTCTGCCGAAGTGAAGATTGGACTACCTCTAAGCTTGTCGAGAGCCGTTTCCACACCAAATCCCTGCTGTACGTAATGTCGGTAAAGCATGACTTTCATCCATGTTTAGTACAAGTGTTTGCGCGATCTTCAGGCAAAAAAATACTGTATACCCATGGCTGTGTTCCAGTTAAGTGTTGGCGGTGCGAACGACGGCAAAGTGCCCATTGCGGTCATTGATGGCCGGTTCATTGTGTGACAAACGGGGCTCAAAAGGCTGTCATTTTATCCAGTTCAGGGCAAATGCCGCCTTTGCCCAGACGATGGGTCACTTTGGCGCATAAAGCTGCTGTTGAATATGCCAGCACTTGAGGTTAATGTTGCATATATTCAATGGTTTATATGCAGATTGGAGCTAAGGTGTGAATGTTGATACGCGGCAAAAACTATCTGTAGAAACGCGGCATCTTGCCGCATATTAAACTGTTAGCACTAATAATCCATCTAATTAGAAGGATATGAATTATGGATAAGAAACAAGACAAAGATTCTGAAGAAAAAATCACTGTTGAAGAAATAGCAAAAAGTACAACTACTTATGGCTTGATTCAATCGATGACTCAATCTAAGACTCTTACGATAATGGTTCTTGTTGGATTGATTATAATAATCTCATTTATCATATTTTTATCTAAACAGATCTAATTAATTATGTGATGTTTAGTTTAAAGTTATTTGGTTGTTTTATTTTGTTATTAATAGAGTAATTGGGCAATCATAATTATAAGATTTTTATATTGCCCAAGTGCTAACAAAACATTCAATGAGGGACGCGGCAAAAAGCGCGCCGCGCCCCATTAACATTCGTGTGATGTACCGCTTACTCATGGAGGAGTAAATGGATAGAGAGAAAGTCGAACGTGTTCTGAGGCACCTGGAAAGTGCCGGACGCCAAGGCACTGGCGTAATTTCGCTCTCCAATGCAATTGGAGTAAGCCCGTCCGAGTTACGTAAGTTTGTGAGCGAGCGGCAAGATTTCGTCAAAATGATTGACGGAAAGGTGATGCTCAATCGATTTGGCACGGCGAAAGGCTCAGTTGATACTATGCTCGCTAATTTGGATAAGGAGTTGGAGTCACAAGATAAGCAATACTATTGGTTTTGGCTAGTTCTTGCCTTATCTGGGGTCGTATTGTTTATCTGCCGTACATAACAAGCCGCGATAGGCGGATCGCAACCGTTTGGTTGGCTATTGCAACCAAATAGCTCCCGCTGAGCAAAGCCTTACACTCGATGGTCGAATGTCCGCTTCTGGCCGATAGTCGACGCTTGCGAAGCGATTGGAGCCGGCGACTCTCGGCTTCAGTTAGTCTGTGTCGCCATCAAAGCACATTAACTACTTTTTGTTCTCCTTGCTTTACAAGCGCTGAGCGCGACCTAAGCTAAACTAAGAAATGCTTAGTCTGGTGTATTGATGGAATTGTTGATAACCCCAAAGCCCTTTGTTGACGAGTCACTTGAAAGCTATCTGCTCCGTTTGGCAGAGGAGAATGGCTTTGAGTCGTATCAGGTGTTTAGTGCGGTGGTGCACGAGTGGCTGCAGGAGCATGACCATCGAGCTGCGGGGGCCTTTCCGCTTAGCCTTGGTTTGCTTAATGTATTCCATGCTAATCGCAGCAGTGGCCTTCGGGTTCGAGTCATCCAGTTGTTTGAGCAATTGGCCCATTCGGGGGAGTTGCCGCTGCTCAAGCTTGCGTTGATGCATTCATCTGCCACTTTCGGTAAACGTCGTGCAGCGGTGTTTCGTGATGGTATTGATATTCCGCGTAGCTTTATCCGTTTATGCGGAATCCCTGTCTGTCCTGCATGCCTAAATGAGCAGCCCTATATCCGTCAACGTTGGCACTTTAAACCCTACAGCGTCTGTCATAAGCATGGTATTACGTTAATCAGTAATTGCCCCGGTTGTGGGGAGCTTTTGGATTACCAGAACAACGAGCTGATAACTCATTGCCACTGTGGTTACGACTTGCGTTTTGCAGGGCAGGAGAAGGCGACAACTGAGACGTTACAGCTTAGTCGGTTAGTTTCGGGGGAGACCGTTGAGGGCACAGACCCTTTATCCACTGCCATTAACCTGTCTGTGCGTTTTGGAGCGTTGCAGTGGTTTGAGGCGTTTTCTGGCTGTGAACTTACTGAGCAAGAGGCAATCAGCAAGGCTATTGAGTTCTTCAACGGCTGGCCACAAGGCTTGGTTGACGGGTTGGAACTACGACGGGAGCATGCGGAGTTGCGGTTGGTGAAGAGCTACAACCGAACATTGTTTGCTGAGGTGTTCGGCGAGTTGTTGCTGGATGCTCGAAAGTTACCAATGCGGGACTTAGGACGAAACTTCGTCTTGAAGGCCATTATTGATTACCTATCCGAGCTGGTTCGAAATAACGCCCAGTCCAAGCAAGCCAATGTCGGCGATGTTCTCTTGAGTCTGGTGGAGGCAGCAGCCGTGCTCTCTAGTAATGCGGAAGCGGTTTATCGCCTGTACCAGGAAGGTTTCCTTGTATTGGCCGTGCGACCTAAAGGGAGGAGCAAGCTGGAAACTTATACGCCAGCATTTCGGCTGAGGGACGTAATGGAACTTCGGCTGGCACGAATGCAGTCACAGAATGATAGCGGTGATCGCTATCTGCCAGCTTGGTGAAGCTCATGCATCTTGATGAACTATTAGCAGTAAGGGATCGAGAAGAAAGGGACAAGCAGTTACGACGCGCCTTCTCGCCGGCTACGGCCTTGATTGAGGTGTCGGGCAGCGAACTAAAAGCTCTTACGATCTTATGCAATCTCACCTTTAAGCGGGCAGACGTCACGGATTTACTCTCCGTCGCTCAAGCCAAGCAAGCGCTAACTGATCCGGTTCATTTTGAGCACTGCGTGAACGAGGTGAAATGGTTCCATAGTCACAATCTTAAATATCCAGATTCGCGAGTCAGTCACCAGCGTTTGATATTGCCAAGTCCAGAAGCCACTTTAGGCGTGATTAGCTCTAGTGAAGAGCCGGAGTTACTTGGATGGTCTCATAACAGCACCGAGATAAACCGCTCAAAGCTATTCTGCACCGCATTCCTGATGGCTGGGAGGAGTACTTGTTTGGTACGTGAAATCATTCAACATCCATCGAAGTGGCTGCCGCGATTAGCGCAACGATGCCTGCCTGCAGAGCAGCGGAAGCGGTTGAGCCAAAGGCTTAGTGATTGCTTGCCCGAAACTTCAACGCCTAATGAAGTCAGCCCGTACTCCAAACAGGTTAGGATGTTTGATGGACACCGCTATCGTTCGCTGACGCCCGTGGTTAGCCACAGCCTACAAAGTAAGATCCAACAACTGGCCAATAGCCATCAGCTTAGGGCAACGACTATTGAGCATGCACACCCTGCTGCTGTTGGGGATTTAACTGCTAGTCAAGGCGGACGCGTACGAGCATTGTTTTACCCACCACCTGTATATTTGAGTAAAGCTGAAGGGCTGTCGGGGGCCCGGAGCAAGCAAGCTCAGCAGGGGCGTTCGGTATTCGATCTTACAGCTCTGAAAAATAAGCGTTTCGTTGCTGCGCTGGATCAACTCATCGGCAATCAAGGGTTCCAGACCTTACGGGCTAAGCGAGAGTCACGAATTGAGGCATTACGAACAGTCCGAAAAGCTCTGGCTCAGTGGTTAGCACCAGTGTTGGAATGGCGGGATGCGCTTGAGCGAGAAAAGACAGGGCTAAACCTAGAAAACGGACTCGAAAGGGGGCTGCTAGAAACGCCACAGGCAGACCTACCAGAGTTACTGGATCCATTATCGAATCGCTTACAGGAAGAGCTGCAGGTCGTTGGCCGTGGTAAAGCATATGCTTACCATCCGCAGTTGATGTCACCTTTGAAAAGTCAGCTGAAATGGTTGTTGGGTCAATTAGCGAGAGAAGATGACCATTCGAGTACTTCGGCGACGATGAGTTATCTGCACTTATCAGGTTTGCGAGTATTTGATGCGCAAGCACAAAGTAACCCTTATGTCGTTGGAATTCCGTCACTGTCAGCCCTTTGGGGACTAACGCATAATTTTGAACGTAGGCTGACAGAGCGATTAGGGCGACCGATACAAATCGTCAATGTCGCTTGGTTTATTCGGCAGTACAACCTTTCCGACAGCAAGAAGTTGCCAGAGCCGAATACCCCTAGAAAGCTTAGACAGCAATCGGAGATCAAGAGACCCGGAATTCTTGATAGTAAGCTCTGTGATATCACCATGGAGCTGGTGCTTAAAGTCGTGACGCCTCCAGAAGTTGAGCCTTTAACCCAAGCAGAGTTTAATTTGGTGCAAGCGGCATTCCCTTCAAACTTTGCAGGAGGTTGTCTGCAGCCGCCATGTCTATATGAATGTACCGAGTGGTGTAAGCTTCATACATCTCCCCAGGAGTTGTTTGATGAGCTTGTGCGACTACCTCGAGGAGGGTGCTGGGTTTATCCAACAGATGAGAAAATCACTTGTTTAGACGATCTGGGACCGTTGCTGACAAAGAAGCAAAACTACCGGCCTGTTTCTGCAGGGTTTGTGGCATTGGAAGAGCTGCAGTGTCGTGCAGGTAGTGTGGAATCTTCGCATTGCTATGCCGAGCCGGCGATTGGTTTAGTTGATTGCATTGGGCCAATTGAGGTGCGCTTTGCTGGACTAAAGCACTTCCTAGAAAATGCATTCTGGCATATGGATGTGACCGATCGAGCTATGCTTTTGAAAAAGGCCCCTCTGCTGGAGTTGTTCTATGGAATTGGGCAGACATCTTAACTACACCCGTTCGCTATCCCCCGGTAAGGCGGTGTTCTTCTATAAAACTCAAGATAGCGATTTTGTCCCGCTGCCTGTCGAAGTGAACAAAATAAACGGCCAGAAGTGTAGTTATGGGGAGGGTTACGATGCACAGTTCAGGGCAAAGAAGAGTGAGACCAAAGACTTGGCATTTGGAAACCCTCACACCATTGAATCCTGTTACGTGCCCCCTCTGGTCGATGAACTTCAATGTAGATTTTCGCTACGGGTCGAAGCCAACTCGTTAGCCCCGAATCTTAGCGACGATCCCAAAGTCAATCGTTGGCTTGTAAAGCTGGCTGAGGGCTACAGGCTGGCTGGAGGCTATCAAGAGCTAGCGCGTCGCTACGCCAAGAACATGCTAATGGGCACCTGGCTTTGGCGTAATCAGCAAACAATGGGAACAGCGATACAGGTTCTCACTGCCAGTGGCTCGTGTTACGAAATTGAAGATGCGCGGCGACTGGACTGGCAAAGCTCTTGGCCCGAGTCGACAAACTCTGCGTTAGAAGGGCTTGCATTAGAGCTGTCTGAGGCATTGAGTGATCCCAATCAGTTTTGGTTTGCGACCGTGACAGCCACCCTGAAAGTTGCCTTCTGCCAAGAGATCCACCCCAGTCAACAATTTACCGAAAATGTTGAGCGAGGTATTCCTTCTAAGCAGCTAGCGAAGGTTGAATGCATTGATGGTAACTATGCGGCCAGCTTCCATGCTGAAAAAGTTGGGGCGGCTCTGCAGTCGATAGATGATTGGTGGGATGACGATGCCGACATTCCTCTGCGGGTTCATGAGTACGGAGCCAACAAAAGTGCTTTAGTCGCACTGCGTCATCCTGTTACTGGTCGGGATTTCTATCAGCATCTAAAACGTACTGCGTATTACATTCGTCGACTACGTGGTTGCGAGAAGGACGATGGCAGTGATATTCCAAACGAAATTCATTATCTGATGTCGGTACTGCTCAAAGGCGGTTTGTTTCAACAAGGGAAAGGCTGATGGAGCAACGATACTTCTTTGCCATTCGTTATGTGGCAAAGCGTGCTGATTTTGCATTGCTGGCCGGGCGCTGCATCTCGGTACTACACGGTTTTTTGTCGCGTCATCAGCTCACAGGAATCGGTGTTAACTTTCCTGATTGGACGGAATCCTCACTTGGCCAGACAATTGCGTTTGTCGGTAAAGATGTTGGTTTTCTGGGTCAGCTTCGGAAGCAAAGCTACTTTGAAATGATGGAAAGAGATCAACTTTTTGAACGCTCTAAACTTAAACCAGTTCCGCAGGGCTGTCGGGAGATTCAGTTTAAGAGAAATCAAAATATCGCGAAGTGCTTTCCCGGTGAGAAACGTCGAAGGTTAGAGCGCGCAAAGCGCAGGGCTGAAGCACGAGGGGAGGTGTTTGCTCCAGCAGAAACGGGTCAAGCTAGCCAGTTAGAAGCCTTCCACAGCATATTGATGCATAGCAAGAGCAGTAGCCAACAATATCTTCTTCATATCCAAAGAAAAGTTGGATTGGAGTTGGTATCGGAAGATTTTGGTCAATATGGCTTGGCGACAAATTTGATACATCAAGGGACACAGCCTGAGTTACCGCGTGGACGAACCCTTTTTGATTAATATGATTATTATCATTAATTTTCAGTGTCTTAATGGGAGTCCCGAAAAGAAGGTTTTCGAGCCGTCAAGGGGCGAAAGCTATGTCCCACGGAGGTTTTGATACTAGACTTGACAGTGAACTGCCGTATAGGCAGCTGGGAAATCAATGGTACGGAGCCGCCGGGGTGGAAGCTATGTGAACTGCCGTATAGGCAGCTGGGAAATCATCGATGCTCGGGTTGGTCGGGCACAATGTGTGAACTGCCGTATAGGCAGCTGGGAAAAGTACAAAAGTGCAATTCTGATACAGCAACATGTGAACTGCCGTATGGGCAGCTGAGAAAGACAGCTATCGATCAGCGGCATCAGCATCAATGTAAACTGCTGTATAGGCAACTGATACTAGCTCCCTAGTAAAGCAACTAAGTCCAGAAGTACATTGCTGTCGAACCTGAATAGATTACTATGAAGTTCTCGATGCCCACCTGGGCATTTTGTTTGGAATGCGGAATCACGTTGCCTGCTCAGGTACGGGCTCAGAATTTGACCTTCAAAGGTTTCTCTGGTCAGAGTCTGGCTAAAATGGAGGAGTCGTTGGCATGAGTTCGCAGCGACAAACTAATCGCCTGCAGGTGCTGGGGAAAGGCCAGAAAAGGTATCTTGTGTTGAATGAGATGTCGTCTATATCCGTTATCATTGACTCGAAATGGAAGGTTTTATGTCCTCAAAAAAATCTACGTCTCGAAGTTCTGGAAGAGCTTACAAGGAAGAAAGTGATCGCGTATTGCTTGCACGTAGCGGCTCAACAGCAGGTGTAACGTTCAGCCCTTCATGCTCGAGCTCGGAGTTGGGCATTTATGCCACCTTGATGGCTCTGAAAAAGCTCGGCAGGGCAACTGACAGGTAGACTAAACAGCTTAGTGGCTCTCCAACAACCGTATGGACTTAAAGCTATAATCTGTGTGGTATTGATAGCTAATATGAACGGTGAACTGCCGTATAGGCAGCTGAGAGTAGGCCGTGAAGAAAGCAACCAAGACAAAGAACCTGTTTCTGCCGAAGAGGTAGATGGTTACGAAAAGCCCTCAGCGATCTCTGGGGGCTTTTCACTTGAAGGATTGAATCTGATTATCCTCGCTATGACTGTCCGATCCCTATTTTCTATATGTTTTGGCAGCAAAATAGAGCTTAATTTGCGGAAGAAAAGTTGTTGAACATAACTCCAATTGTGCGTAGTTAGGGCTTTGAGTTGTGTTCGCGTCGATCTAGCCCAGAACTGCCTAAAAAAGATCCAACCGAATCGCCAAAATGATATGAACCTCATAAGAGCAGGCTGGCTTAGTGAGCCATCCAATGGTGGCTGTTTTAACTCTACTATTGACTGCGATTAGAAAGAAGGAGTACCACTCAAGTTGTTGCTTCTCTAACGACCCAAGTAGACGGTTAGCAGAGTCAATAATTTATCCACGAAAACTGGTTCGGCCTACCCTGCCTGAGTTAAAGTCAACAGCACTAAATCAAAGGACTGATATTGACGAAGCATGGAAGAACAATGTGATTCTAATTGAGAGCGAGCATTGACAATAGAGCTTATGGCTAATACATTGGCATTATGACAATGCTCGTGGACTGTTATTAATTAGCGGTTGCGTTAGCGTAGCCGGAACCATTTCAGCCTGCACATTTTACTCCAAACACGCGACCTGTGCCTTTGCATTGCCCGCATTTTACTGCCTCCCCACTTGTGTCAGGCTTTGCGTCTACGTGACCGTCGCCGCCACATGAAGAGCATTGTTTTCCCCCAGCACCAATCGTACCTTTACCTAAACACGATTTGCATTTTACACTGATCTGAGTGTTGCTACTCATGATTTACTCCTTGTTAATCACCGTGCGCTACTGAGGATAGTATATCCTGACCTGAACTGGTAATTCTGGGCATCGGCTGGTGTAACAGAATTAAGTACGACAGGCAGGGCGAGAGCACGCATGTTCAGTTTTTGTCCAATCCATTGGTTCCCGCCAATATCACTTGCTCCAAATAGGCGGTATTCATTGCTGCCCGTTTTTGTTTTCGTGGAATACTTGTAGTGACACACTAAAAGCAGCCACCTGTTAAGAGGTGATATCTTTTGTGGTTCTGCAATGTGTAACAGTTGTAAGTTTACAAGACAGCTTCAGGACGAAGCGGAACCTTATGAAGCTTTTTGCTTCATTGTTATGCAAGGTTTCGCTTCAGATTGGCTAGCAAGTGTATGATTGTTGGTGGCGGCTTATGCAGGCTTATGCTTCAAGCGACATCTATTTGTCGTTTGAACCATAAGTCTGCATAGTAGAAACATAAAGCTGCATAGACTAAGTTTTGATGTAGTATTCCTACATTATAGGCATAAGTAGATGTATCGCCGTAAGCTTGGTTACTCAAGGGTTAAAAACCTCTTCCGCTTTGCTAGCTCTAAAATGAACTCTGTTATGACTGTCGAGTCATCATTAGAGTTTGATGCCTGTTTTCATTTCGAATACTCCTCCAGCATTGATTCGTTCGAGCCTCAACCTCAAGGCTTCTTTTACACCTGAATCGCCGTCAATGTGGCTATACCCCCGACTTTGCGGTTATTGATAATGGCAATCGGCGTTTCATCGAAGTGAAACCTCAAAGCAAGGTGCTTTAGAGCGACTTTCGAAATCGTTTTTATGCGAAGCAGTTAAAAGCCAATTCACTAGGGCTGCTGTGACAATGGGCCTGAATTTGTCAGTGCTGAGTTTGTTAATTGGGCCAAAAGCCACGAAATCAGAGTTGAGTACATTCAACCTGGCAAGCCTCAGCAGAACGCTTACATCGAGCTACATAACAAAACAGTACGTTACAGTTGAGTCAGCAAGCACCTGTTCGAATCAATTGAAGAGGTGCAGGACTATGCGACGGAATGGCTTTGATTTTACAACCATGAACGGCCACACAAAGCCAACAATGGGCGACCACCGTTGATGGCCGCTTTCCCTCTAGTTTTAGCTTCAGTTAAAAAAGGGAGGACTACCATAGCTAATGCCACATTTCCCTTTTTCTGCACACTAGCTGTCAGCGATATTAGTAACGAACGCCTGTTCATCGCTTAGTCGCTCAATCAACATTTCCCGAAAGGCTTTGGATCTGGCGGATTCGAGTTTTCTGTCCGTCCACACCATATAGACTGCCCCTGCAATGGGTTTAGTATCAGGCATTAGTTGCACTAGCGTGCCTTGTTCGAGGCAGGGTTTTAATGCCTGTAGCGGAATCAAACAAACCCCCATCGAAGCGATGGCCGCCTGCATAACTAGGCGAAGGCTATCAATAGAGTATTTTGACCGCGGGTTAATACGGACCAACTCCCCTTGCTCCATAAACTCCCAGTAGTCTAATTTGTTGCCTGATAACAGGTTATGCGCTGGTAAATCCGCAAGACTTTTTGGGGTGCCATGCTCTGCCAAATAGGCTGGTGAAGCAGCTAAAGCTAAGTCCAACTGAAACAACTTCCGCTGGATCAGATCCATCACTGTTGGTGGGTTGGTAGAGATAGCCAAATCGATCTGGTCTTCAAAGAAGTTTTGCGCATCCGAAGCAAAGTCGATGTGGATGTTTACTTTAGGGTGCTGCTGCATAAAGGCAAACGCCGCAGGCTGAAGAAAGTGATCGGCAAACGGTTCCGGGCAGGAGATGCGGATATCACCTGTCAACTCCGTACTGCTGCTTAACGAGCTGTCCCACTCCTCTTCCAGCTTCTTCATTATCGGCGAAAACTGGCGGTAGTAACGCTCACCAGCAGCCGTTAGTTGAAACAGCTTGGCATTGCGGTGCAGCAACTTTTCTCCGACCGCCTCCTCCAGGCCTACAACGGCTCTAGATATGGTTGGGGCTGAGGTATTGGTGGCTGCACTGGCAGCGGCAAAACCGCCATGGGCCACCGCTTGGCAAAACCAATATAGATTGGTCATTTCTTTAGACTTCAAAACGATTCCTACGAACAAGAGCGGTGATCAAAGCAATGAGGCTATGTGATTAAAGTTAAGCAACCACACACCACTAAAACGAATCCCGCAGTATAAATCCAGCGGAATTTGTTGGTGTTATTTGATTTTATGAGGATGTTAGCAACGCCTTGAGCGCCATGGACAACACCAAGAAAAAGTAGATTAGCCAAGCGCCTTCAAGCCAGACTCGTGTAGCAGCCAATGCCGGAGTAAACTCTGTTTTCGCCGCCACCAACAGCAGTAAATGAGCTCCTGCAACAAACATCAGCGGCACGCCGGTTAAGAACTGGGTATTGAACTGACGGTGCAGTTGGCTGGCTTTCGGTAGCGCTTGTTTACGAAACCAGACAAAAACCAAGTGCAATGTAAGCACGAGCCCTAAGCTACCTGCTAATACTGGCACCATCCAGTCAAAGCCCATACCATCAGCAGAGAGGAACCTAAGCTTTAACGTGTTCATGACCCAGGCTAACCACTGTTCGCCAATCAGCACACTTGCCAGCATGATGATGTGAAACGAGATAAAGCCACTTAGCAGTATGCCGGTGATTTTTACATCGGTTTGAGCCGTTTCTGCAGTGTATTTAATATCCTGCGAAGTCATCTAATTCTATCCCGTTGCGCAATGGCATGTGATCTGTTGAAACTGGATTTGCAGTGCCACTACAAACCAATGCGTTGTATTTATCCTTCAATGGCTGGCGCCAGTGAAGTTAAGTGGTTGATCACCTTGTCTGGTTGAATTTCCCATGGGTCGAGATTGGCTTGCCTATCACGTTGTAGCCAGCAGCTGTGCCATCCTGCCGCTTTGGCGCCTAGCACATCAAAAGGGTTAGATGAGATAAGCCAAGTACAGTCAGGAACTGAGTCTGTAACCTCAATGAAATGCTGGTAGACCTTAGGGTCCGGCTTAAAGCTGGCCACGGTTTCTACGCTAACAATGCCATCAACGAGGTGAGTTAGCCCTGCCGAATCAAATAGGGTTTCGATGGCTTCTCTGCTGCCATTGGAAAAGGCAAACAGCGTAATGTTTGGTATCGCCCGCAGTTGCTCTAAGGCGTGTTTCACTTCGGCGAAGCACGGTAGGGTTTTATAGCTATCGAGCAGCTCAGTGAGTTGAATATCGCTAAGAGTCAGTTGGTGTTCAGTTAAAGCAAACTGCAGCGCCTGCTTAGTACAGATTGAAAAGTCCACATAGCTGTTCATTAAGCCGCGACGAAACGAGTATTCCAGCTGTTTTTGGCGCCACAATAACGAAACTGACACCGCTTGCTGGCCAATCATTTCAGTGAGCAGCGTAAGTACACCGTGGGGGTTAATCAAAGTGCCATAGACATCGAAAGCGATGGTTATCGGTTTGGTCTTGCCCATTTGTTTCTCCTAATAAAAAGCCCCAAGCGCACAGGCTTGGGGCTTTTATCCATCAAAAATCCTGAGATTTATGTTGGTGCTGCAGCAGCTTTTCGTAACGCTGTTGCGCTTTAATCAGCTTTTCGCGCTCGTTGTCATCAAACTTACCTGGGCGCGGACGCTCAGACTGGTGGCAGCTAGCACAGGCATGAGGCACTAAATCGAAATCAGTACAGTAGTGCACATTCTTAGGAAACTTGATGCTGTCATAGCAGCCGCCAAAGTCAGCGGTGATCTGCTTCCAAGACTTGGTCAGCTTGGCTTCTGGATCGGCATCTTCGTTGGTAAACGACTTCAAGTAATCAAACTGCGCCAGAGTCTCTTTAGGCTGAATCGGTTTGAACACGTGCAAACGACCGTCGTAACGGGTGGAACGCAGGAAGCTGATCATGCCGTATGGCATGTGGCAGTCGATGCAGTTGGCAGACACTTGAACGTGAGCACCACCTTGGTGAGCTTTGGTGGTTTTACCGTCATCGTGACATTCAAGGCACATGTCGTTAGCAGGCTTGCGAGTCTGCTGGGTATGCGGATCGTGGCAGGTTTTACAGGTCATGCCATTTTCAAAGTGCTTAGTATCCATCAACTGCATGGTGTAAGACTTACCTTGCTGGAAGTACTCAGTGCCCGCCCACTTTTTACGTACGTTAGCCACGTAGTATTCGTCCAGTTTACCTTCGCCAGGAGTCCAGTGATGGCCTTTACCTTCTGGATTGTTAGCATCAAACTCGATCGGCAACTCGCTCCAAAAACCATTGTTGTAATTAATCGAGTGACCAGATTGATGGCACTGATCGCACTCGGCACTGCCTGAGTCGTCCATCATGCTTTCAGGGTGAACGATGTCTGCTTTGTTGCGGCTCTTAATGTGCTTACTGCCAGGGCCGTGGCACTTTTCACAACCGATACCAAATTCAGCACCACTCCAGATATTGGTGTTATCCGCAGAGCGTCCGAGTTTCGGGTACTCCTTCCAAGATTCCACCTCAAAGCCGGTCATGTGGCATACCGCACATCGGTTTTCGTGGTGGTTGAACTGGTCGAAGGTTTCGCGGCGCTCTTTAGAAGCCAATGAACCATCTTCCTCGTACCAAAATAGGTCGAAAGAGTTACCCCAGCGCTCTTGTTTGGTGCTTTCGTTCCAGTAGTTGAACGGTAGATTCAACATTGAATCGGTTTTCACGTCACGGGTGAAGAACATGGTTTGAGCGGTATAGCCCACAGCATCTACTTGATAAGATTGGTCGCGGTTCGCATCAAACTTATCGTGGATGGTTACCCAGTACTTTTTGCCTATCATGAACAGGGTGAACTTGCGATCTAGATTCGAGGTATAGATAACCTTGGGCTCAGCCTCGGTACCCCAAGGGGCATTGATGCTGTGCTTGTCTTTGGTGTAGAGCTGGCGCAGCACCTTAGCGTGACGGGTGTCTTTCCATTGATTGTACTGTTCGCTATGGCAAGCGCGGCACTTCTTAGATCCCACGAACTCTTTATCGACGCCGGCGGGCTCTGCAGTAGCTTGGCCTGTTAAGCCGAGTGCAGCGGCTATTAGCAGACCTTTAAGGACTGTGTTTCTCATCATAAACTCCATGCTTATTAGCAATTTGATGTTCTTACTCAATAAAGTTGGGTAACCAACTAAATTGAGGTTCCCAAAAAAGCTGAAGCCTTGGCTTCAGCTTAACAACTCACGCTCTTAGGTTAGAGAGTGTCTAACCAGGCTTTTAATTGTTCGCCCTGTTCAATGAAGATGCTCGGGTCGTGGTAGGTGCTAGCCAGCAGGCAAGCACCCTGCAAACTGGCAACGTAACGCTGAGCGAACATTGCCGGCTGTGCTACTTCCATCTGTGAAAACTGTTGCTCTGCCCAGCTCAAGCGGGCTTTCAGGGCATTGTGGCCGTCTTGCAGGTCAACATCATACTTGGCGATCTCCTGAATGAGGCTACCAATCGGGCAACCCCATTTGGCTACTTCTGGTGCAATCTTGGTGCGTTCATCGATAAAAGCCGCCAACCGTGCTCGCGGACTTGGCAATGTCTTAAAAGCTGCCACCATATCGTTGAATTGCTCGACCTGAGAGCCTGCAACCGCGCGCAAAATGTCTTCTTTGGTTTTAAAGTAGTAATACATGTTGCCAATTGAGACACCGGAGTCCTCAGCAATGTCGGCTAGGGTGGTCTTATGAAGTCCCTGCTGATGGATCAGGCTTTGTGCGCTGGCAAGCAACTTAGCTTGCTTTATGCTGCGGCGTTTCTGCATGGCGAACTCATTTTTGGTTAGTTGACCAAATTATTTTAGCGGTAATTTTCTTCGGTGCAATTAGCAACTATCACTAAGGTGATAGAGATCTCATCCAGCTTTGTACTTGTCTGCAGTTACAAAAAGACCACCGCAATCGGTGGTCTTCTTGGTTAACTTCGATATAGGCAAAGTCTCGAGTTTACTTTTCCCAAGCGAACTTCTCGTACACCTTATCTACTGGGGTCTCAGCGATGTGGTTTACGTAGTTGCTGATTACCTTTTGCGATAGACCAAGCACAATCTCCAGCATTTGACGCTGAGTGTAATCTGCATCAAAGAAGGTCTGCATCTGCTGTTCGGTAAGATTGCCGCGAGCACGGACCATGGCTAACGTGGTGTCATGCAGCACCTGCAGCTTCTCGCTAGGCATTACCTGACGGTTACGCAGAGCTTCAGTTAGTGCAGGGTCTACTTTCATGCTGTGAGCGATGCCAGTGTGAGCCGGTACACAGTAGGTACACTCGTGCTCTACGTTAATGGTTTGCCATACCACGGTTAGCTCTTCAGCATTGAATGAGCTGTTAGCGAATAGCTGATGAAGTGCTAAGTAGCCATCAAGGATCCCAGGGGCTTCAGACAGCACACCCAATAGGTTTGGGATCATGCCGAACTGCTTTTTCACTTGCTCAAGTTTGGCTTTACTGTATTCAGGCACGGTGTCTAGGTTGTGGATAGTAAAGTTGTTCATCTGCTGTTACTCCATTTGGGTATTTAGCAATTGGCCAGCCTAAACTGGCCGTGAAGAAAAGTGGTTAGCCTATACGCTGCTGAGGGTTACGGCGGTACAGGTAGAAATTAAAGGCGGTCAATGCCATCACGATTAAGGTCATTACCGGTGGCTTTGACTGCAGCGGCAAAACGGTAGCTGGCACATTTGGGTTTAGGTGAACGTAGATAGCGACGGTCATAATGATCATGGTCAATCCTGTGCCAGCTAGCATCAGCTTGTCAGCGACGATATTGGTCATCTTGCTGCCGCGAATAAGTACCAGCAGCATCAACGCACCAGCACTGATTTCACCAAGCTGGCCAGCCCAGCGAGACAATGTCGGAAATGGCAGGCCGCTGTAGGCAATTTGCGAGGTAAACATGGTGGTGAACGGGTCGAAAAACTTCACGGTCCCCGCCATCACTAAGAAGCCACCGATTAATCCCGCTAACGCTTTTTCAACTTTCTGGCCGGTGGTTAATGGTGCATTGCGCAGGAAAAACATCACCGCGCCAACAATGGCGAATACGATGCTGATTAGAATGACTTCGCGAAGCAGTTGTTCACTCATGATGATTACTCTTATTTTTTGTTTTGATGGATTGCACTAGCTGTTGGTTGCATTAGCTGCTGGCTGCAACAACACTTGGGTTACGAATAGGCGCACTATTGGGGCGACGATCGCCAGTAACATTGCAGCGGCAGGTAGCACCTGACCGAGCATACCCATCCAGGCATCGAAGAAGCTCATGCCCTCGGGCAGATGGCGGTAAGCCATGATGGCAGGCATACCGAATAGCATTGATGGCAATACCATGGAGATCATCAGTGGGTATTGATATTGACGCGGAAATTTTTTCATGGTCTGAACTCTCATTGGCTAACTGATGGACTCAGTATAGAGACGTGAACGACCGTTCAAAATATCCAAATTTGAAAGCTTAGCTTGCAAATTTGCAAGCCAGTGTTGGTTGTCTCAACAGACTGTGCGCTAGAATCCATGCTCTGTCGATTTAGGAGCAATCTAGGTGTCCGATTTCAAATGCATTGTTGATGGCATCATTCAGGGACAAGCCAATCAGGTAGGGGTAATAGACGTTACCGACCACCGGCCCATGTTCTCTGATTTGGTCGGACGTCTTAACCGGCGTGAAATCGCGTGAGTCAGGGTACGAGGAAACGGGTTGAGCACTCTGGATAACCAGGTTATCAATGTGCGTGCCCTTCCCACAAGTGACAATGGACAGGGCGACCAATGCCAAAGCTGACAGGGTACAAAGCGGGTGCTCTTTCAAAAAGGTTACGGTTTTCATGGGTCTCATGTTGGTTTTAAATAGGGCGGGCTCTCATTCGACGAGGCGCTATCTCGACGCAGTTCTGCTTTGACAAAGTGCTATTTCGCTGTGCCTGCGGCGAGTTGGATGATCTCTTTCACCTCAGCGATGCCGGGAGTGGCACGATCTCGAACGGCGTTGATCATTGCATTGCCCATCTGTCGGGTGGTGACATAGCTGTTCGGCGCGATCCGCTTGAGCAGAGGAAAAAGCGGCGTCATTAACTTGTACATTAATCGGTAGTTGTTGGTTTTGGACTCAATGCCATCGAGAGGCTGGATCAAACCCGGTCGAAATGCGTGGAAAGCAGCAAAGCCGACTCGTTCCAGATCGTTCTCGGTTTTGCCTTTCACCCGCGCCCATATGGCCCGCCCTTGTTCGGTTCGGTCTGTGCCGGTGCCGGAGACGTAGATAAAAGCCAAGTCGGGATTGTGGGGCTTTAACAGCTTGGCGATCTTTAGCGTCAAGCCATGGTTGATGGCCAAGTACTGCGCCTCGGTTAAGCCAGCCGAGGTGACACCGAGGCAGTAGAAGCTGGCATCAAGATCACGCAGCGCTTGGAAGGCATCACTGTGCTGGATCTGTTCAAAGTCTGCGACCTTGATCTGCTGTACCTTGCTCGATACTAGGGTGATGGGGTTTCGTACCAGCAGGACGACCTGTGATACATCATCTGATTCCAGACACGCTTTGAGCGCGCCCTGACCGACCATACCGGTCGCTCCAACGATCAATACTTTCATAATTTTGCTTCTAATAGGCAGCCCATTGGGCATTGCCCTAATTTATGACTGAGCTTTGAAGGCGCGTGGGCTCAAACCTGTTTTCGCCTTGAAGAGCTTGGAGAAATGCTGGGGGTACTCAAATCCGAGGTCGTAGGCTATCTGGGTAATACTGATGTTGCCATCGTGCAGTAACGACTTAGCGCGTTCAATGATGAACAGATGAATGTGCTCGAGGGCATTCTTGCCAGTCTCCCGCTTGAGCAGATCGCTTAGGTAGTAGGGAGACAGGCCCAGTTCTTTGCCACACAGCGCTACACTTGGAATGCCTTTGTCTAGGCATTGCTCGCTCTGGTAATAGTCGTGCAAAAAAGCATTTAACCGATTGAGATGGCCCCGGTTGAGATCACGTCGAACATAGAACTGGCGATCGTAAAAACGCTCGCTGTATTTGAGCAGCAATTCCAGATTGGATTGGATCAACATCTGGCTATGACGGTCCAGATTATTACCGCATTCCAGCTCGATATTCGCCGCGATATCGGCCACAAGGCGAACCTCGCGCGCAGACAGATGGAGCGCTTCGTTAGTGTCGTAGTGGAAGAAATTGTAGTGCTCGATCTTACGCCCCATCTCCGAGTTGCGGATAAGATCGGGGTGGAAGGCGATGGTCCAGCCAAAGGCTCTGTCTGATGGTTCAATCTGCTCGATGGCGATGGTCTGACCCGGAGCCATAAACGCCATCGTGCCCTCGTCAAAGTCATAGCGGGTATGACCATAGCCAAACTTGCAGGTGGCCCCGTCCTTGAGCGACACCATAAAGAGTTCAAAGCAAAAGTGACGCCCTTGCAGGGAATGACTTTTGAGCTGCGAGTGATGAAACACGGTGATCAGCGGGTGGGCGGGGCGCTCAAGTTCCAGCACCTTGTTCAGGCTGGAGATGCTATTGATGGTAAACGTGTCATTCAATGGGAATGTCCTTTTTGGTGTCTCTGTAAGGGTAGCAATCGGTCGCAGGGCAAGGCGGACGGTCACATCGAGCATGACACGCCAACGGCTGGCGGTTTAACGCCGGTCGCTGGCGGCTCGGCCAGATCAGCCCTTATCGGCTTGGTACCAGCACCTGCGATAAGGTGGCCAGCAGCGCCGCTTTCGGCAGGGTTTGTTTCATTTCCAGCACCTGCTGCGCATCCACGCCGGACACATTGTGGACTGGGGTGGACTCGGTCACGCACTGATAGATCTTCTCTGCCACCTCGGCCGGATCCGCCTGCTGGTTGCCTTGCTGCATCATCTCTGCGATGGTCTCATTCATCTTGGCCACGCATTGGGCACTGTACTCCTGTACCTGAGCATCGCCATTGGTCAGGATTCGATGGTTGATCGAGCTGTACAGGCTGGTTTCATAGGCCCCGGGTGCCACCGCTTTGAACTGAATATTAAACGGCGCGTACTCCAGCGACCGCGCTTCAGTCAGTTCTTCGACGGCAAATTTGCTGGCACTGTAAACGGAGGAGAAGGGGGATCCGACCAGGCCTGCCAGTGAGGAAACATTGACGATCGCCCCATCCCCTTGCTGGCGCATGATGGGCAAGACCGCTTGGGTCATGCGGATCAAGCCGAAGACATTGGTCTCAAACAGGGCATTGATGGCGGGTTCATCCCACTGCTCAAACACACCCATGCCGGAGATCCCGGCGTTGTTGACCAGGGCATCAATGCGGCCGAAGCGAGCCATAGATTCGCCGACGGCATCGGTGACGCTTTGCGGATCGGTCATATCCAATGGCAGCACCAATACATTGTCCAAGCCGATGAGCTCTGTCTCCTTGTGGGGGGAGCGCATGGTTGCAACCACATTCCAGCCCTTTTGGGCAAAGTGCTTTGCGGTCAGTTTGCCAAAACCGGAGCTGCAGCCGGTGATCAGTACCGTTTTGATAGTCATAGTCTTTTTCTCTTGGTGTTATTGTTAGAGCCAGTGCGCCAAGCGCGCTTGGGTCAGCTGCTGCATTGCCTGCCGTTTGGACGGGTTCATCGCTTCTGGGTGATGCGGCTTCATTTTGTCCTCACATACATACTCCGCTGACACTCCGGTAAAGGCAGAGCTTGCTACCAAACGAACGATGCGGTCGGCCCCCACTTCGGTAGGCGAGGCCATCAGGTTCATTATCGATTGCATCACCTTCTCTGTGCCGGAGAGGTAGCGCAGCAGATTCGACTTGATGTAGCCAGGACACAGGGAATTGACCGTCACGCCGCTGCTGTTGAGGCGCTGCGCCAGCTCAATGGAGTAGTTGTTCATTGCCAGCTTGGACTCCACATAGGTGGCATTGGTGGCAAAGTCCGGTTTGGATTGGATCTGGTCGATATCGAGTCGGTCAATAAACTCGGTATTGGTGGTGAGGTTGACGATCCGCCCTGCCGTGCTCGCTTTAAGCGGCTCAAGCAATAACTCAGTCAGCACCACGGGGCCCAGGTAGTTAATGGCCCAGTTAGTTTCAAAGCCATCACCCGTTAGCACGCACTGGGTCATGTTGATCCCAGCGCAGTTCACCAATACATCGATACGTGAATTGGCGGAGAGGATCCGTTGGACGCAGTCCTGCACACTGGCCATGGAGGCGAGGTCACACAGCTCAAAACTGGCCTGTCCGTTGCCGCCGTTTTGATTCAGTTGGGCCAGTAAAGTTTGGCCCTTGGCCTCACTGCGGCCGAGGATAACCACATGGGCGCCTAAGCGATGAAGCCGGATGACGGCCTCGCGGCCAATACCGTCGGTGCCACCGGTAAATACTACGGTTTTGCCGTCTAGCTGACTGTCAGCTGCGGACAAGGCCAGACGAGGATCACTCTTGCGGCGCTGGGGGACAAATAAGTTGAGCATGATACGTGTCTTGTTGCTGAGCAGAGCCATACGCTCCTCCTTTGGATCCCCGCATCGCGCTCTATTCCGGCGGCGTTGATTGGGGGGGCGTTTCAGGAGGTCGTATCTTAAGAGGGGCGCAGCGATGAGACTTATACATTTCCCAAAAGTGTAGTGGTCTAATGATCCCGGACACCAAATTAGGTGGCAAAGTCACCGCCGTAAATGAGGTGTTCAATCACAAAACGACAACGACGTACATTTTCAGCTGAGTTCAAAGTGGATGCAGCTTGTTTGGTTCTAGATCAGGGGTACTCAATCCCTGAAGCTGCAAGATCGCTGGACGTTGGAGAAACGGCTCTTCGACGCTGGGTTGAACAACTCAAGCTAGAACGTGGTGGCACCACGCCTACGGTCAAAGCATTGACCCCAGAACAGCGCAAAATTCAAGAGCTGGAAGCCCGGATTAATCGTCTTGAAAGAGAAAAGTCGATACTAAAAAAGGCCACAGCTCTCTTGATGTCGGACGAACTCGAACGTTCTCGCTGATTGACCAATTGAGGGAGCACGAACCGGTCAACATTCTGTGCGATTTGTTCGACGTACCAACGTCCTGTTATTACGACTTCAAGCAACGAAAACCAAATGCTGGGCGGATCCAGTTGGCAAGTCGTATCAAGGAGCTATTCAACGCTAGTCGTGGCTCTGCAGGCAGTCGAGCACTGGTCTCTATGCTACGAGAAGCCGGCACAAAGATTGGTCGGTTCAAAGTGCGTAAGCTGATGCAAGAGGCTGGCTTAGCAAGCAAACAGCCGGGCTCTCATCGTTACAAAGTGGCGAAGGCAGAACGTCCAGATATTCCAAATCTCCTCAAGCGAGAGTTTTCAGTGGCCGCACCAAATCAGGTTTGGTGTGGCGACATTACTTACATTTGGTCAGGCAACAAATGGTGCTACCTGGCTGTTGTGATTGATCTGTACAGCCGCCGAGTTGTGGGCTGGGCGTTGTCAGATAAACCTGATGCCGAGCTTGCTGCAAAGGCGCTAGATATGGCATGGGAACAGCGAGGACGACCAGCGGGCGTTATGTTCCACTCAGACCAAGGCTGTCAGTATGGCAGCCGTAAGTTCCGGCAGAGGCTGTGGCGTTATCGAATGACGCAGAGCATGAGCCGGCGTGGCAACTGCTGGGACAATGCGCCAATGGAAAGATTATTTAGAAGCCTGAAGACTGAGTGGGTGCCGGCAACTGGCTATTTAACGATGAATCAGGCAAGAAAAGACATCAGCTATTACCTGATGGATTACTACAACCGGCAACGGCCACATCAAGCAAATGATGGGCTGTCGCCAGTAACTGCCGAAAATCGGCTTAAAGCAGTGTCCGGAATTGGTTGACCACTACAAAAAGCCCCCAGCCTTTTGTCGTTTGAAGCATAAGTTTGTATAGACTACTTTTTGATGTAGTAAATCTACATTGAAGGCGCGTCTATTCACTCTTTATTTTCACTTCTATGTTTCCTTTTATTCCTTCTGTTTTCTTGATTGCCTTTAATTTTAACAGCTTGGCTGAGTCATCATGTTCTTCGAGTAGAAAACTAGTCAGCGCAGGTATTGAATCAAAGGAAGTAAGGTGTTTTGATGATTCACAATAAGAAATCCAATCTTTGTCATTTGATATCAACTAAAATTTTGCGGGTCCACTAAAATCCCTAGCAATATTTTTGTAAGCTTCTTCTATAGACAAAAGTGCGATGGCATCAGGGAATTAACTTTTTCTTTAATGGGAATGGTGGATTACGATAGAAGTACAGTTCGATAACATTATCCATTATATTGACTGTTTTTGTAACTTTAATTTCATAACTTTCCAGAAAGTTATCGTATTCAATCATATCTTGCTGTAACGCAACCTTAACTGAAAGTTCTTGAGAAGAAAATAACTTTGCATAAGAGTTACTTTAGTAATGGATCTTTTAATATGCTGTTTAATTTTTTATAGTAGTCCTCAATCTTTTCTTTAATCGACACCCTAATTTATTTGTCTGTTATTCGGTTAGAGAAAACTCATAAAAGTTAGAGGAGGATAAATCACGAAGTCGATTTGCACCTTGACTATCAAAATTAAAACCAGCCCCTTTAAATACTTCAGTATCTAATACAATTACTAATTTGCTCCTTTTGACATTAATCAAAATTTATAAGCATCAAATAAAATTCAAGTAAATTGGTTTTAACAGATTGAATAATTTGAATGACCGCTTATGACTGCTTATTACCGATAGCAGGCAACTATCGGCCAACAGCGGGCGTTGGAGGAGTTTTACTATATGCCTGCTATTCAGCAAACTGCGGGCGTTTGCTCTTTAGCTAAGTAGATACTGTGGGATGCTTATCGAAGATCTCGACCGTGTTTAATTACACGATTCTCCTAATCTTAGCACTGAGTGAGCCAGGAGCAGGAAAATGGCACAGTCAACAGTGCTCTCTCGCCATTAGTTTTATTCGCTAGTGTTTGCATTGGCGAATTTCACAGGCTTGTGCCAGCCAGGCAGTGTGTGCGCAATGCATTACGTGATGTCAAGCGTAACTCCCCGAGAGGCTGTTGATATTTTTTCAATGGGCTGGGTGAAAATTGTGAGGCCGGTCTTGTCATTAGTGGGTTTGATGGTCTCACGCTATCACTGCGATTCAGCTCTCGTTCCCTGTAAAGAGCCCCCTGCTAGAATTACAGTTAAACGAAACGTTGAATTGCTCGATGAAGTTTATTTTGCTTTAGGTATTTTTAAGCTTTTATCAGTTTGGCATTAGCTATTTTTTATACGAGTATGGCATTGATTTTTAACAATAAGCAGGCGAGAAAAGTCAAAATCGCCAAAGTTGCGATTGGACTTATCAAAAGTCAAGGTTACATCTCGTTGTCTCTCAATCAACTGGCCAAAGAGGCTGGCGTCTCCTCAGGCACACTGTATCGAGATTTTAAATCTAAAGAAGAACTGTTGGTTTTTCTATTCGGTAATGTCATCCGCAACCTCGGGGACTCAATGAAGAGGTTTTACAAATCAGAACTATCGGCCAAAGAAAAGGTCATTTGCTTCAATTGTTACCAGTTTTTCGTCAGGATGATGTATCCAAACGAAGGGTTTCTTGATTTGATCGGTTTGGACAAGACCGTGTTTGAGAACGTAGATGAAGTGACTTACAAAAAATTCCAAAAACTTTACGATGAGTTAAAGTCCTGCAACGAAATTATGTGTTTAAACTTCATCAAAAATGGAGAGTTAAACTCAGAGCCTGATTTATTGTTTAAGGTATTACGCCAAGTTTGGTTTTTGTCTCGTGGCGGTGTATTTGTTGCGAATCATAAAATTATAGATCAACGTGATTACAGCATAGATGATTTAATTGACGCATGTAGCATCATCTTGGATCAATTAGACTGGCGAACTGGAGCTGGACGCGCTGATTATCGTTTAATAAAGCTAAAGTTAAAATCAGAAGTAGAGCAATCTAAGCAATTCAATTGGAGTGATTATTAACGCATTTTAGAGACAATAACTCAAATAACATAAGTGTGTTCCCTTTAAATTCCTGCGTATTAATCTACGCGAGGAATAAAGATCCCTATTGCCTTTTTGGCACGAATAAAAGGATTTGTAATGAATAGAAATGTTAAGTCAATTATCGCCCTAGCGATAACTTTTTCCCTATCTGGATGCAATGATAGTGATTCCAATAACGGTGACATTCAGCCGATTAATGGGGCACCGATTGCAGTTTCAGATACTGCCGTGGTGACGCAGGGTGAAGCAGTCATTATTGACGTCTTGGCCAACGACGACGATCCGGATGGCGATGCGTTAACAGTCGTCGCTCATCCAGAACTGGAGCTTGTTAATGGCTCACTCGTCTACCAATCACCAATGGATGACTCTCTGGGGGTAAAGGAGTTCGAGTACAGAATTTCAGACGGTGAGTTGGAGGCGAGCGCCACGGTCACCGTCACCGTCGAAGCGGCAGCTGTGGTGCCACCGCCGGAAAAACGGGGCGACTTCGCGGGATCTGAGCGTTGTCAGTTGTGCCATTCGGCGATCTACAATCATTGGCAAGAAACCGCTCACGGTACGGTGTTGAGGAAGCTCTATCAGGGTGACGGCCAGGATATCGAAGCGCCCTGGGGTACCGAAGCAGAGTCCCGTGTCGTCTATGACGTCAATAATCACAGATACTCCACCTTTATGAAAGGCGATGAGTACTGGGTGACCATGCACGACGCTAGCGATGACAGCAAGAGCATCGATATGAGGGTGGATGTGGTGGGCTACAGCGCCCAGCTGCTGTTCTTCAATTACGACCCCACCTTGAACACCATGACCATCCTTCCCCTGAGTTACTGGCCCAAATCTGGCGAAGGCGACGATGAACTCTGGACGACCATTGCTGAGGATCTTTGGTTCAGTACCGATGGCGCCACGGTGCCGAAAGATCAACGCACCGTTATGGATAACCTCATTTCCTACGAGAGTCGCTGTGCCGACTGTCATGTGACGGCTTTTGAAGTGGAGGAATGGGTCGACTTACCCAATGGCATGATTTACGCTTCCCAAACCAACATCTGGGAGTCCGAGTTCGCCATTGGCTGTGAGAAGTGCCATGGCCCTGCGGCAGAGCATGCAGCAACAGGCAACCCAGCGTTGGTGGTGAACCCAACCGATTTGAGCGACGAAAATCTGGGCGCTGAATGCATCCAGTGCCACCAGTCTGGCACGCCGGCGAGCGACAGTTACCCGAATGTCGAGATGGCGTACAAGTTTAACCCACTCGACATTACCCAGAAGGGGCAGCACTTCAACGTCGGCGACAACCTGTCGGAGTTTTACACCTTCAACGACCGTGCCGAATGGCTGGATACGGGTTACAAACGGGAGTCCAAGAGTTACTTTGAAGAGTTTGCCATCACCAAGCACGCTGACAGCGGCATGATTTGCAGCACCTGCCACAACCCGCATACGCAGGAACTGCGTTTCGACGGCGATGAGGCCTGCGTCCGTTGCCATGAAAGCAAGGACGACGCTGAGCACACGATGATGGTCCACGCTGGTGCGCAATGTATCGACTGTCATATGCCCTACACCAAGCACAGCTTTGGCCGCTCCTTCCGGTACGAAACCCGTTCCCATGCATTTACCGCCTACCAGCCCGCCGACTCGTTGAAGGTTTATGACGCCTTAGCGCCCTTTACCTTGCCGGATGCGGATCCTGAACAGCAATTGACCCAGGTTTGGGCTCAGATAAATACTCTGGGGACCTGTTACGAAAACTGGAAACACCCGGCCAATATGGAGGAGTGCACGCTGTTTGATATCATGCCCAACGCCTGCTCTTCCTGTCACAGTACCGAGATGCCAGAGCCTGGCGTCTTTAACGAAACTGAGCGTCAGAAATTACTCGATGGCATAGCGCGCTACCAGCGATTCTTGGATAACCGAAACTAACCGGAAATTGTAACTCATCTTAACGGCCGCTCCTCTGAGCGGCCGTTTTTTTGCTAGAGATGTTGGTTGACGTGACAAGTGACACTGAGCATGGGTAATGCTTACACTTAAGCGAGCGTTCACCGAGCCCCGCCTATGCCATAAACAACGCCTAGGTCTACCGGGGCGTCCATATATGGTCAACTAAATTTGGCCACGGTTTCGTAAGATTTCCAGTATCTTCGCTCTTACTCATTGGGCGTTAAACCGCCATTGTAATGATGAGGCCTGTGCACTGTAATAGCCGGTGATGTAGCCAACAGTCTCGCGCCAAGCTTTGGCAAAGTTTTGATATCCGGTTGCAGGTATCCATTCCGTTTTCAAACTGCGAAAAAAGCGTTCCATTGGGCTGTTATCCCAGCAATTTCCTCTTCTAGATAGGCTTTGCTTGATCTGATAACGCCACAAGACTTTTCGGAACTTGCGGCTCGTATAGTGACTTTCTTGATCACGATGAAACATCACTCCATTAGTTTTTCCACGTATTCGTAAGCCATCGTTAAGGCCTTAGAAGTCAATTTACTATCTGGTGAAAACGACATCGCCCAACCGATAGGTTTACGTGCAAATAGGTTTATCACAACCGCTAGATAAGCCAAGCGACTTCCTGCCCATACGTAGATAGCATCCCCGACCCAAACTTGATTTGGCGCCGTCACGGCAAATTGCCTATCGAGATGATTCGGGATCTCAATATGTTCTTGGGTCTGTTTGGCATAGCGGTGCTTAGGCTGCTGACAACTCACCAGGCCAAGCTTTTTCATTAACTAAGCCGCGCAATATCGACTTAGCTTTAATCCCTGGCTGGAAGCCATCATCGCATAGAGCGAGCGCCAGTATTTATAACTGCTGCGCTGAATACCGAATACTTCGTACAACTGAACTACGGTGTAGCCCTTCCTGAGCTTCTCGATTGACGAGAACTGTTCAGTGAGTCGGACATCAAGAGAGCCGTTGTAGATTCAATTGGTCAACGCAACAACTGTGTTAAAACAGAGGTTAGTGAAGGATCATTGAATGAAGCGTATGTTTTCAGAACAGGAAAAAGAGTTTGTATTCGATTCATGGAAGCGCGGTGATGCCTTAGGTGATTTCCCATCTCGCTCTTGCTTCAACTGACGAACTCATTTGTCCATTGCCGACTTACTAACGTTCATAACCGTTGCGGCTTCAATGACTGAGTAGTTTTGATCTGCGACTAGCTGGGCCGCTTCAAGCTTAAAATCGGCACTAAAAGTTCTTCTTGTTCGTTTGCTCATGGTTACACCTGTTTGTGTATGGGGCGCATGATAACACCTCTAATCAGGTGGCCAGTTTTAGTCAGCCACTACACCAGTAGCATCTATGACCAAATGAGCCACTGCTCCTCGACAACGATTACGATAGCTAACTTCAACGGTCTTCGCGCTTGCTGATGCAGCTGTAATCCTGCGAGCTCAGGGGAGCACCCATCAATTTGTACAGGGAATTAATGAAGCCTGCAGTTGCACGCAATGACAGACTGAAAATACCTTTGAGCATCAGAGACGTTTCGACGGCGGCATCACTGAACTGAAAGCCTCGCCCTCGACCACCGTGATGTTCTTTGCAATGCCAAACGTTGATGGCAGATTCATCCAGCCAGAAGGTTACGGAACCTCGATTTACCAGCGCTTGGTTGTACTGTTTCCAGTTGGTGATTTTACGCTTCGACTTACCCATTAATCTGTTCCATCAGTGTGCCTGAAAAATCAGATCTGCGTACGGGCAGATGGTTCCCTCGATTTAGGCAACAACGCCGGTTGGAGCGGCACTTTTCGATGATAAAGTGAGTGCATTGAGCGTGGGATGGTATTCAATAGAGGCGGCACGAGGGGAGGGGTTCCTGTGTTCGTTGTGGATGATTGGAAACTAGATCGATTCAGAAACCCTTTAAATAATATTGCTATATTACGACAGTAAGTCCTAAATCGGATATGTTTCTCATATAATTTTTGATCTTCTTATAACTCACCTCTGTGTGTCCTTGCGGCCACTCTAAAGGTTTAATTACATCATGAACAATCTCCATAACTAGGTCGATTGATGTTGTATTCTTTGATATGAATCTGTTGCAGCTTGCTACTGCGGCTCCCCTAGAGATAAAAAATGCGTGCCTAAGAGCTTTATGCGTTAAATTACGATCGCTTGAGTTAACTGGAAATATTTCATTAAAAACACGATTGTTTACGAGTGACAGTTCAGAAAATGCCCCTGCAAGCAGCTCAATGAATTCTGGTTGAGCGTTTTTTATAAGGCCTGGGTTTGCACCTAAGAAGTTTACACCACCATGAGACTCATAGAGGGAACCAAAAAAAGCAGGATAGCTTATATGGCAAATAAACTGTTCCTGATGATTTAAATCACTCTCAATCAAATCCTCAACTAGTTTTATGTGACTATCTACCACGGTAATAAAATTTAAAATCATCAAATCGTCTTTAGATTTGATGTTTCGGTGAAGTACTCCAGTAGATATGCCGCTCTCTTGGCTTAGTTGACTAAACGTAAACTTAAAAACACCGTGCTCTTTTATCAACTTTTTACAAGCAACAACAATTTTTAAGGTTTGATTTCTTGATAGGTTCATAAATTCAAAAGCCAGCATTGCTGCTGGCTCTTCAGATATTAGTTATTCGGATGGCAGGTTACGCAAGAGTATGGATCTGGAAATTGCTTATCCGTTATCCAATCACTGCTGCCTAACACCGGCATTGTTTCATCATAAGTATCTAAATTGTCGGCTTTATCATGAACTGGCGCTTGATTGTTTACTAAATCTGCACAAGGGCCGCGTAAATCATTTTCGCCACCTCGGCCATTCAAAGTCGCAGAACACTCGAACTCCAATATTTGCTGTAGTTTACTAGCATTACCGTGGTTCACCATCAATTTATCTTCGCTATGACACCAATGACAACGCGATTCTTCACCGTGACCCTGTGCGCCACCATTGCTGCCATGGCATGAGGCACAGAAGTATGGTTCTGCGGTACTAGGTAAAATGGCAGAATCACCATCTAAGTGAATATTATCAATACTGTGGCACAAGCTACAATCGGCAACTTTCCAACCAAAGTGCTCTTCATCGAGTGGCGCTACAGCTTGGCTAATATCATAGACCGAATATTTGCCATCATCTGAGATGTTTTGCTCAGTCGATCCCCAAGATTTCCACATGTTCGTAAACCACATCAGCTGTATATTTTCATGAGGGTAAGTCATCAGCCAAGAATCAGGCATCAGATGCAGCATATTCCCGCCAAACATAAATTGGAATTCTTCGATGCAAAGGTCGGCGCTTGCTTTGCCCTGACCAGGTGCTACGTCCATCCAATTACAAAATTTGGTTGGTTTACCGCCATTTTCCCCATTGGCTGCTGCGTCATGATCAGCATACACAAGATCGTTGTTGATGAACGGTGGTGGGTAAAAGAAATCAGCCGCACTTTCATCTTCACCCGTGTACATTAAGTAACCCGCTAAACCTTCAGCCCGTACTCCATCAAAGCCCGTGATCGCATAGGCATCAACGTTTGCACCAGTACTCAAGGTTGGCCAGTAGGTAAACTCTACATCAAAATTATGGTCGTAATAAGCTGACATCAAGACATCAGCAATTGTGACCACTCCTGGCTTAAAAAGGTCAGGGCGAAGATTGAACGAGCGTGCCTCAACATTTTCAGCAATAGTCACGTAACCGCGACCATCTCCAAAATTGACCTGTAATTTGGGTACGATGATTTTGCCACTATCGTTTTCTTTACGAGCAACCTCCTTAGACTGAATGTAGTTTCTTCGTTCCGTCATTGCAGGATCAAACGGCTCCAATCTAAGCTCAGTATTATTTCTAACAATTAACTCATCCGGCCGTTCATAAATAGGCTCTAAATCTGGAACTCCGTTTTCACGCTTAAACTCACCAGCAGTATAAGTGAACCTTGGATACCAATCAGGACTGGCAGTATTTTCTGGGCCGTCGTCGAAGCTGCCATTACCGTCATAATCAAAATCTACAGTGAATCGGTAACTGCCGATAGTCTCATCAAAATCTGCTAACGTCAGATTAAAATCATCACGAATGTCGCTAACATACATCATAATGTCCAGTACTGAGTACTGGCCATCAGCGAACACATCATTATTGATAGACTGACCAAGGTGGTTGTGAATATCGGATGCTTTTATCGTTATCGCATATTTAGAGTCATCTTTCGTCATTATGTTGCTTGTCATATCAGCAGCACAGTATTCAGGGTTAGCACCATTATCACAAGGGTGCCACCGTCCTAAGTATACGGTCACCTCACCATCAAACAGGTCATTCGGTGTTACATTAACATTGATATTTTCGTGAATTATCGGTAGTTCTGGTTGTTGTGGTTCCGGTGTTTTTGCATTGTCACTGCCACAACCAGCTAAAGCCAGCCCCGCAATCGGTGCCAACAAATATTTCTTCATCATATTTCCTATTATATTATTTTTGCTAACTGACCCAGCTTAAAGGCTTTCAAAATTAATTCTGGTCTATTTTTTGCGTTTAATTTTGATTTTGCTATTTCTAAATGATAATCAACTCCTCTGTTGGTAATATTTAGTAACTCTGAAATTTCTCTAGTCGTAAGCCCCAATGCGGTCAATCCAACCACTTTTTTAGTTTTAGGTTTGAGCTCAATACTGTTTGATTTTTCTGGAAGATTTGCCTCTAAGTAAATTTTTTTGGCATATTTATATGATTTTTCTCTACTTATATTTTTTCTCGAAAGAATTAGAAGGCTTCCTTTGGAGTGTTCACAGCTACTATCTATGATCTGAAAGCAATGGCAAGTGTATGGGTACCCCAAAAAACGGACCAACCCAATTTTATTATGGCTTTCCATAGTTACACGTAACCAACAAGCAATATTATTTAGCTTGTTGTCTGAAATTTTATGATCGTCAAAATCGCAACAGTGAAGGTGCCTTGGAGTATCAAATTTCAGCGTTGGGTTATCTGCTTTCGCTAGACTTTTTCCTTTAAGTAAAACCCACTGAATATCCGATTCCACCATATTATTCCTATCTGAATAAATTACTGTGTAAAATTATAGGTTCCATATATTTCTATTATTTTGAATGAAATCACAGAATGCCCCGCATAAAATTGCAATGAACCCACCTCAATAAAATGGATATAAATGGGAGCGAGACCTCATTTTGTTGCGTGTTTTTTAGGCTCCTTTGCTCTTATGTTGTCGTTCATCTTTGCCCCGCACAATTCACCGCCAGCAAAATTGATTTGGATCAATTTTAAGGGGTGAATGATTTTACCGCGTATGCGACTAATATGTGCTCTTACGGGTAATTTAGGTACGTGAGTGACGACGTGAATAGCTTGCCTGAAAGCCTTATTCCTTCCCCAAGCTGAGCTATTGTCAAAAATATCCAGGTGCTTCGGTAGTCCTACCCTTTTTAATGGCTAGCCAAATATTAGTTTGCTCACGTTTTCAATAAATGACAGCTCAGCTTTAACTTTGCATTGATTTAGGTCAATGTCCCAAATTGCGTTAAAGCCGGTTTAGATGTACAAAAAATGTAGTGTTATTGAGGCAAGACAAAGGAATGTAAATTGCCCTACATCGCGCACGTAAAACAAGACGATAATGACCATTGGTTGCCCCCGCACAGTCTTGAGGATCACTTAAACGATGTTGCCAGATTAACCCAATCGCTGCTGGCGGGCGATTCCGCTTCCTGGGGAGAGTTGGCGGGTCGATGGCATGACCTCGGTAAGTACCAGTTTTCTTTCCAAAAATACCTACGCGATAACAGCGGCTATGAACGTGAGAATGCCCACCTTGAAGACCCAACTTCAAAACACGGCCGGGTAACCCACTCGACTGCTGGCGCGGTTCATGCGGTGAACGTACTTGGCCCCGGCTTTGGCCATTTTCTGGCGTACATCATTGCTGGGCATCATGCTGGCTTGCCGGATTGGAGTGGTGGCAAGGGCGCTTTGTCTTACCGACTTGGTGACGACGGTCAAAGTGAGTACCAGCAAAGCTTGGTGGCCGAGGTTCCAGCGGCGATCCTAGCCGGACATAAGCCGAACTTACCAAGCCCTGCAAGCGATTCAGAGGCGTGTGCACTTTGGATTCGTATGCTGTTTTCGGCGCTGGTGGATGCCGATTTCATCGATACCGAAGCCTATATGCAGCCAGAGCAAACGGTGCAGCGCCAAGGGCAGTTGTCATTGAGCCAGTTGCAAGACCGCTTTGTTACTTATATGAGCGCACTGCAGCAAGGCAGTGACGCCACTGAGCTCAACACCATCCGCAATGAGATCTATCGAACTTGCTTGAGCGCGGCGCAATCTTCACCGGGGATCTTTAGCCTGACGGTGCCCACCGGTGGCGGCAAATCGTTATCCAGTCTTGGCTTTGCGTTAGAGCATGCCCGCGTACATGGCAAACGCCGGATTATCTACGCCATCCCCTTTACCAGCATTATTGAACAGAACGCCAAGGTGTTTCGAAGGGCGCTGGGGGATGATGCCGATGCTGTACTTGAACACCACAGTAATCTTGATGTGCCGCCAAACAAAGAAAACAATCGTAGCCGCTTGGCGGCAGAAAACTGGGAGGCGCCGCTGATTGTCACCACCAATGTGCAGCTGTTTGAATCGCTGCATGCCAGCCGCAGCAGTCGCTGTCGAAAGTTACACAATTTGCGGGACGCAGTGATTGTGCTGGATGAAGCGCAGCAACTGCCACGGGATTTTCATGCGCCGATTGTGCGGGTCATGAAGCAGCTTAGTATGCACTTTGGTGTCACCTGGCTGCTATGTACCGCGACGCAACCGGACTTGTCTACCCAGAAAGAGGCGGTGAGCGATCGTACTCTATTGGACGGGTTCGAACAGGTAACCGAGATCTGCGCCGATCCAATAAAGTTGGCGCAGCAGCTCAAGCGGGTAGAGGTAGAGATGCCCGAGCCAGATGCGCAAACCTCTTGGTCAGAGTTGGCAGAACAAATTGCGGCCCAAGCGTGCGTGCTGGCGATTGTCAGTACCCGGCGTCAGGCGCGAGAGCTGTTCCAGCTTTTGCCAGATGATGGCCATAACCTGCATTTGTCGGCGCAGATGTGCGCTGAGCATCGCAGTGTCGTATTGGCGGAGATCAATAAACGGCTGGAGCAACGCAGCAAAGGCAATTCACGGCCTTTACGGGTGATCTCAACACAGTTGGTTGAGGCCGGCGTCGACGTTGATTTTCCGGTGGTGTATCGCGCCATGGCAGGGCTGGACTCGATTGCGCAAAGCGCCGGTCGTTGTAATCGCGAAGGCAAGATGACAGAGCTCGGCCGGGTAGTGGTGTTCAACCCGCCGGAATTGCCGCCGGTCGGTTTCTTACGTCAGGCACAGCAGGCAACGATGGGGATGCTCAAATCGGGCTTATTGCACGACCCATTGTCACCGGCGGCATTCACTCAGTATTTCCAGCGGCTCAATTTATTGGGTGAACGGGATAGGCACGGCATCAATGACCTACTGACCCCAAAGCTTGATAAGAGCACAGGGGCACCCATGCTGCAGTTGCGCACTGCGGCAGAAAAGTTTCGGTTGATTGATAACAGCGGCGTGGCGGTGATCGTGCCCTATCTACAGATGCGCGAAATAGCCGAAAGCCCGGTTTATCTTTGGTTAAAAAAGCTTGAAGCTGACGCTAGTCAAAAGTGGGTATACCGCAAGTTACAGCGCTACACCATTACCTTGCCAGACAGTTTTGTGCGGCAGTTACATCAGGCCGGAATGGTACGTGAAGTCGCCGGGCAGTGGCTGGTGGAAGAGGGCAGTTACGACCCGTGCTACGGGGTTGTGCCGCCAAACAGCTTATTAAGTGCCGAAGGATCAATTTGTTAAAGGGAGTTAATTATGGGTTTTTGCATTGAGGTGCGGGGCGACTTTGCTTGCTTTACCCGCCCCGAAATGAAAGTGGAGCGGGTCAGTTACGATGTGATCACGCCGTCGGCGGCGCGCAGTTTGTTTGAGGCGATCTTATGGAAGCCCGCCATTGAGTGGCGTATTCGTAAGATTGAGGTGCTCAACCCCATTCGCTGGTTTAATCTGCGGCGCAATGAGCTGGGTACGGTTATCCCGATGGGGAGCGTTAAAACCGCGCAGAACAAAGGCCGCGGTAATTTGGCTGCGTACATCGAAGAAGATCGGCAGCAACGTGCCAGTTTGCTGCTGCGTGATGTGGCCTACCGCATTCATGCGGATTTCGTCTTGACCGAACGGGCGGGGCCGCACGATAACGCCGGTAAGTTTGCCGAGATGTTCCGTCGTCGTGCCGCTAAGGGCCAATGTGTTAACCAGCCTTATTTAGGCACACGCGAGTTTGCTTGTGAATTCCGCTTAGTCGAGTCAGAACAACAGCTAGAACAGCCTATTGCGGAAAATATGAACTTAGGCTGGATGCTGTTTGATTTGGACTTCTCTGAGCCCACCAACCCCATGCCGCTGTTCTTTAATGCGCAGATGCAGCAAGGGGTGATTGAGGTACCGCTGCGCAGCAGCGAGGAGGTACGGGGATGATCCTGCAAGCATTGTGTGAATACTATCAGCGCAAAGCCGACGATCCCGATGCCGGGTTAGCCCCCAGAGGCTTTGAGCAAAAGCCGATCCCGTTTGTGATTGTCATCGATGATGACGGCCAGTTTGTCCAACTGTTGGATACCCGAGAGTCACAAAGAAAAAAACTCATCCCGAAGAGCTTCCTGGTGCCACAAACTAAAATCCGCTCAGGTGCCAAGTCTTACGCCACCGCAAATCTGCTGTGGGATCACTATGGCTATCTGCTGCAACAGCCGAAATTGGATAAGCCCGATGCCGAGCCTACGGGAAAAGATGTGGTGATGGCAGCCAAGCAATATCAGAGCTTTGTTGAACAAACTCAACAACTGGCGCACGCCTTGCCAGATTGCCCTGATGTACAAGCGGCAATGCGATTTTTGCAGCAGCCTGACCAAGTAGAACGGGTTAAGGCTGATCCGGTTTATGTCGACTGCCTGAAGGTTAAAGGCTGCAATCTGGCGTTTCAGCGTATATCGAGCGCAGCGCTGTGTTGTCAGTCCAGTGCGATACAGCGCTGGATCGGCGAGCAAGCCGACGATGCCAGCGGTGAGGTCGGGATCTGCCTAGTCAGCGGTAAACAATTGCCCATAGCCCGATTGCATGATGGCATCGGCCAGATAGTCGGCAAACCCGCACCGTTGGCTTCAATCAATGCCAAAGCGTTTGAGTCTTATGGCAAGCAACAAGGGCTTAACTTCCCGGTTAGCCAACAAGCGGTGTTCGAATACGCCACCGCACTCAACCATTTGCTGCGCCGTGACTCGAAGCAGAAGCTGTTTCTTGCCGGCACCACGCTGGTGTGCTGGTCTCAGCGCGACAGTCATCCACTTGAAACCGAGTTGGTCGGCCTGTTTGGCAATCCGGATGATCCCGACAGCGACACCCATAAAGTGATTGAGCGCTATCGCAGCATCAGTGATGGCGCGGTGCAAGCCGCGGATGATCAACAACGGTTTTATGTGCTGGGTCTTGCGCCTAATGCCCCGGCGCGAATTGTGGTGCGGTTTTGGCTTACCGGCACGGTAGCGGAGTTTAGCCAGCGCATTGGCCAATGGTTTCGCGATATCGAAATGGTGGGTAACGCCAAGTTTGGCTACCCGTCGCTGTATCGGTTAGTCACTAGTACTGCCTTGCTGCACAAGGCCGACAATTTGCCGCCCAACTTAATGGCGGAGGTGTATTTGGCGATCCTACAGGGCTTGCCAGCACCGGCGTCGTTGTTTAATGGCGTGATCCGCCGAATAAAAGCCGAGTGTGGCCAAGTCAGTTATGAACGCGCTTGCCTGATCAAAGCCTGTCTCAATCGCAAACAACGTTTTCAATCTTCTACCGAACAGTTTCGTGCTCAGGAGTTAACCATGTCGCTCAATATTGAAGAAACCCGCATCGGCTATCGTCTTGGCCGTTTGTTCGCTGCGCTGGAAAAGCTGCAACTAGATGCCCAAGGTGGGCTGAATAGCACCATTCGTGACCGCTATTACAGCAGTGCCAGCTGCACGCCCAAGACGGTGTTTGCCACCTTAATGCGCTTGTCCTCGCATCATCTAAAGAAACTCTCTGAAGGTGGGAGAATTGCCACTGAAAAACGGCTCGGCGATATTGTGGCACCGATTGCTGAGTTTCCATCCCATTTGAACCTGGATGAGCAAGGTTTGTTTGCGCTGGGCTACTACCACCAAAAACAGGCGCTTTATACCAAGCAAGTGTCCGCTTAAATTGCGATAAGAATTGACCAGAAGGAATTGAATCATGAGTTTACAAAACCGCTATGACTTTGTGTTGTTGTTCGATGTGCAGGACGGCAATCCTAATGGCGATCCCGATGCCGGCAACCTACCAAGAGTCGATGCCGAGACCGGCCAAGGGTTGGTCACCGATGTGTGCTTAAAGCGCAAGGTGCGTAACTTTATCAGCTTGGTGAAAGAGGGTGAGCCAGAGCATGAGATATACGTTAAAGAGAAAGCGGTACTGAATCAGCAGCACGAACGGGCGTACGTTGGTATTGGTGCCGAAGACCTATTGAAAGACGACAAAAAGCGCAAGGGCGGCGATAAAGTGGCCGAGGCGCGGCAGTGGATGTGTAAGAACTTCTTCGATGTGCGCACCTTTGGTGCGGTGATGTCCACCGGGGTTAACTGCGGTCAGGTTCGTGGCCCGGTACAAATGACTTTCTCTCGTTCCATCGATCCGGTGGTGAGCAGCGAGCACAGCATCACCCGTATGGCGGTGGCCACTGAAAAAGAAGCCGCAGCGCAAGATGGCGATAACCGCACCATGGGCCGCAAATTCACCGTGCCTTACGGCCTCTATCGTTGCCACGGTTTTATCTCTGCCCATTTGGCTAAGCAAACCGGGTTCTCGGAAGCGGATCTGGAACTGTTTATGACCGCCCTAGAGCAGATGTTTGATCACGATCGTTCGGCCAGTCGAGGCCAGATGGCGCCCCGGGCACTGTTGGTGTTTAAGCACAACAATGAACTGGGTAACGCCCCAGCGCACAGCTTGTTTGAACGGGTTCAGGTAACCAAGTGCAGCGATGGCCCGGCTCGCTCCATCAGGGATTATCAGCTCAGCATTGACGAGACCAACTGGCCTGCTGGGGTTGAGCTTTATCAGCGCGTGAGCTGGTAGTCGTCATGCCACGGCTGGTCCCACTCTCGGCCCTGCAGCATTACGCGTTTTGCCCGCGCCAGTGTGCGCTCATTCACAATGAGCAATTGTGGGTCGAGAACTACCTGACTGCGCAAGGCAACCTACTGCACCAGCGGGTTGACAGCGGCGAACCAGAAACTCGACGTGGGGTGCGTTTTGAACGGGGCGTGCAAGTAAGCGCGCCATCGCTACGACTCAGTGGCAAGCTCGATTTGCTAGAGCATGAGTTAGCAACCGCCAAACTGACTCCGGTGGAATATAAGCGAGGCAAACCTAAAGTGGGTAACTGGGACAGGGTGCAACTGTGTGCTCAGGCGCTGTGCCTAGAAGAGATGTTATCGACCCAGGTGAATGATGGGGCACTTTGGTACTGGCAGACTCGGCATCGTGAGGCTGTATTATTTGATGAGGAACTGCGTGGGCAAACTTTGGCCGTGATTGCCGACGTGATAACGCTGTTTGACCGTGGCGTTACCCCCAAGGCGGAGTTCGACAAGCGTTGTAAAGCTTGTTCGCTGATGGACCAATGCAATCCCAAATTGCTGCAAACCGATCGCTCTGTGCAGTACGTGAGTGGGCTATTCCAAACGGAGTTTGAATGAAACAACTGCAAAACTGCCTTTACATCACCAAGGACGGGGCTTATCTGCATAAGCAACGTGAGACGTTGTTGGTGGAGCAACGCATCGAGGGCAAAAAGCATAAGCTGCTGCAGGTGCCAATTCACTCGATTGGTGCCATTTTTTGTTTTGGTAACGTCTTGGTGTCGCCACAGGTGATGGGCTTTTGCGGCGAGCGGGGCACTGGGTTAGCCTTTTTTGATCAGTTCGGTCGATTTCAAGCTCGTGTGGTGGGCCAGCAGCACGGCAATGTGTTACTTAGACGCGCTCAATACCAATTTTCAGATGAACAGCAACTGACGTTTGTAAAAGGTTTGGTGGGGGCTAAATTGCAATCCTCTCGAGCAGTGTTGCAACGCCACCTGCGTAACCATGGCGCTGTTACTGAAGTCAAACAAGCCAGTGCGAGGCTGAAGCAGATCATTGAGTCGTTACCGGTACAGCGTTCCATTGACTCGGTGCGTGGTTATGAAGGGGAAGGGGCCAAGCACTACTTCTCCGTGTTTGGTCAGCTGATCACCAACCCAAAGTTTGAGTTTAATGGCCGTAATCGTCGTCCGCCTAAAGATCCCATTAACGCAATGCTGTCGTTCCTTTATGCCATTTGGGGTAAAGAGCTCAGTGGCGCCTTGCAAGGGGTAGGGTTAGATCCGCAAGTCGGTTGGCTACATACTGAGCGGCCTGGCCGGGACAGTTTGGCGCAGGATTTGCTTGAAGAGTTTCGCGCCTACGTAATTGATCGCTTGGTACTGACCTTAGTGAACCGTAAACAGGTTAAGCCAAAGGATTTTATAACCGATGTATCCGGCGCGGTCAGCATGAGTGATGAGGCGCGTAAAACGGTGCTTCAAGCCTATCAGTCACGCAAGCTTGAGACGATCAATCATCCGTTCTTGGATGAGCAGGTTGAAATCGGCTTATTACCACATCTGCAAGCGATGCTGTTGTCCCGCCATATCCGAGGAGATCTGGCCAGTTATCCCCCATTTTGTATGCGCTAAGGAAAGCGAATTATGATGGTATTAGTCACTTACGATGTGTCATTTGAGGATGGCAATGGTGCTCAGCGACTGCGCCGATTAGCTAAGATCTGCTTGGATTACGGTACCCGGGTGCAATATTCGGTATTTGAGTGCGACATCGATTACCAACACTGGCCGCTATTCAAAGCCAAATTGCTTGAAACAATGGATCCCGCGGTCGACAGCATTCGATTTTATAAACTGGGTAAACATTGGCGTGATAAAGTGGCGCACCATGGTGCCAAGCCCGCCCTCGACATTTTCCAAGATACCCTTCTGCTCTGAGCGCTAACCGATTGTTCTCATCAAAATTCCGCTTGGTTAGCTAAATGATAAATATATGATTTTTATTGTTTTTATTATTATTTCTGCGCCTCGTTTTGTTATTGATCACATTGTGCTTTGGGGTTAGCAAAACTGGCCAAATTTCGTTAGGCTGGATGGGCCTTTACGATAAGGCTGTCGCGCCCCCTGCGGGCGCGTGGATTGAAACTTGGTTTGCAGGCTGTTGAAACCGAAGCGCTTGATGTCGCGCCCCCTGCGGGCGCGTGGATTGAAACATGAACACGCGCTCGCGAGCGAAACTGTGGTCAAGGTCGCGCCCCCTGCGGGCGCGTGGATTGAAACAGAATTCGCAGCATCGAAATCCAATCTAACGTCGGTCGCGCCCCCTGCGGGCGCGTGGATTGAAACATTAATGAGCATCGGTCAAGCGGCACTAAAAATGTCGCGCCCCCTGCGGGCGCGTGGATTGAAACACGTGACTGACAGCGAAGGCTATCCATCAAACGGTCGCGCCCCCTGCGGGCGCGTGGATTGAAACTTTAAAGCCATTAGCCTTAACGAAGGCTAAAACTGTCGCGCCCCCTGCGGGCGCGTGGATTGAAACAAGTTCTGCCCTCGCATTTAACGCGGGTTTTTGGGTCGCGCCCCCTGCGGGCGCGTGGATTGAAACTAAAAAAATATATATTTAAGTCCAGTCAAAGTTGTCGCGCCCCCTGCGGGCGCGTGGATTGAAACAGCAGCCCATTTAACAAACTCACAACTACGCTTAATGTCGCGCCCCCTGCGGGCGCGTGGATTGAAACAGCAGCCCATTTAACAAACTCACAACTACGCTTAATGTCGCGCCCCCTGCGGGCGCGTGGATTGAAACGACGCTTCGCTTGTCGGCGCAGTCGCTAGCGGTGGTCGCGCCCCCTGCGGGCGCGTGGATTGAAACTTGAAAATATTAACTTCTCCTTCGGTCGATATTTGTCGCGCCCCCTGCGGGCGCGTGGATTGAAACGCAAGTCACGAAAAACAACGCGACCCTTGACGATATGTCGCGCCCCCTGCGGGCGCGTGGATTGAAACACTTTCGATTGCTTGTCGTTCGTATGGATCTTGTGTCGCGCCCCCTGCGGGCGCGTGGATTGAAACTATAATCAATTACCAAGCATCCCCTTATGTCACGTCGCGCCCCCTGCGGGCGCGTGGATTGAAACAAAGCTGAGGCTTGCTGTCTTACCGTTTTCGCTCTCTGGCTTCATCACCATCACATTACCTAGTGAACTGAATGAATTTGAGAGAAAAAGTACAACCTATCAGTGCCTTATAGATGCTGAAATTAGTGTTATCTCAAGCTCAATGATCTATAAAGAAACCGCCAAATACGAAGGGCTGATGCGTTATGTAATGCAGCGTTCGTCTGAGTATCTTTACGCCAGTAGGGATATGGCGTTGATGCGGTCGCTACTTAAAAAGAGAGAAAACATCGCATTGCGGCTAATGGTCTTGTGTGTCTCAATGGAGGGCTATTGTTTCAACCTTACCATGGATGAAATTAGCCTTATCAGCGGCGTCAGCCCTAAGTACTGTGCTGATTACATTAAAGATCTAGAGCAGCGCGGCATTTTGAAAAAAGGCTACCGTACTATCTGCATTCGCGATCTCGAACGGCTAATGGCTGAGATCAATCCTCAGGTTTTGGCTTTTTTTGGCAATTATTTAAAACTTAATAAAAATAAGTAATCGATAACTGGTTAAGTTGGATCTTGCAAACTGTTGGCGCTTGGCTGGGAATGGTCGTTTTAAGTGTAAATTCCAGCGAACGATAAAAACCGCTGACGGATATCAGCGAGTTTTCTGTGTAATAGCCAGCTATAAAACTTCAGATTTACACTTGTTCGCTCGGGTGCCCCCACATTAGGGGGGCGGCGTAAGGACCGGTAATGCTGGAGGTGGATTTGCCCACACCGTCAAGTGCCCCTTTGGTTAACTCTCGAGCAAACCAGCACTCCAGTGGAGCTTGGGTTCTAACGGGAGGCAGAACCTTGTGAGGGGTGTTGTAGCGATTTCCGTAGTGGAAAGGTTCGCCCATCACGAAGATCACATCAGCGTCCAGTTGCTGCTCAGCTTCTTCCATGAGCCTTGTGGCGTACCCTTGTTGTTGGTACGCCGGAAGCACCGCTAATGGGGCCAAGATATAGCACTTGAGATGAGGTGCTGCGTCCACGGTTATTGGGGTGTAACAGGCGTGTGCTACTCCCTCAAATACGATAGAAAAACTACCGTCTTCGATCAGATCGTCAGCGAAATTGGCATACAATTTAGCGTGCCGTTCATCATAGAGACCGCCTGCGGCTGCAAAGGTCTCGAATTGAATTTGGTGGGGTGTTTTCATTGGGAAAACTCCTAGTTATGTATTTTGTATTTATCGCGGCCTGTGGTGAGGCTTGCTGTTAGAGACCTAGCAACAACAGGTACTTGTTGATGAAGCGCTCTTTGATTTCGTCCAGTGGATAGTCATCCTCGGCGAACAAGTAATTCAGGGCGATACCGTCAATTTCGGCGATTAACATATGGCTATCTACTACGCTATTCGCCGAAGGAACGTCAGACAAAATTGATTGGAAAGAGTCCATCATTAGCTGGTATCGCTCGTCGAGTAAGTCTTTCAAAATTATCCGCATAGAGGATTGAGACAATACTTGGAAGTCGAATTGGTAATACAACTTTTGCTCGGCGGAACTCATCGATAAAAAGATATGCTCTAGCAAATTCACCAAGCGCTCTTTCGGGGGCTGGCCCTCATTTATTCCCTCAATATTGTCGCCAACCTCGTTGATGATCTCAGCCATACGGATGAACACCTCGCGGAGCAACTCATCCTTATTTTTGAAATGATGGAACACTACATTTTGGATTGCGATAAGGCAAAGGCGGACTCCAAAGGGGACGAAGCTCCCTCCTAATGCATACAAGAATGTGCCGCCATCGCGACATCCCCCCCTTAAGAGTACTGCAATTGGTAGAGCTGAAGACTTGATGTAAACCTCAATACTTAACTGTGGCAAAGCTTTTTTAATCGCAGTTAAAAGTAGAGGCTAAGCGGCCATCAGTGGCGACTTATCGCTTTTTGACTCGGGGCTAATCGTCGGGTTGGCTGCTTTGTTGTGTTCAAGGTTTAATTACATAAACCTGCAGCTAGACAAGGTTTACGGCGATATTGTGAGGAGCGTCGATATCTTTTCTAAACCTCATGCAGAGGAATTTAGTCATGCTAATTTGGGCGTAATTGCTTTCTCTCAAAAGCGTTAGCAAGAGCTGGACGAATCCCCCGAAAGTGCAGTTTTTGAATTCCGTTATTTTGTCATCATCAGCGCCTCAAAATTACATTTGATTATTGAAGCTCAGCTTTGAAGCAAACCGTAACCATATTGCCGTCAGGCGATATTGTAAGGAATGAAAATGACAACTAACTCTTTGACACGCCGTGGCTTTATAAAGCTATCCAGCGCAGCTGGTAGTCTGGCAGCTCTAGCTGGTGGCGTCAGTCTGCCGTTTTTTAGTCGAGCAGCAGAAAAGAACGACACTACGGCGGCTGACAAGCAAGTGGTTTGGAGTGCTTGTACCGTAAACTGTGGTAGCCGTTGCCCTTTGCGTATGCACGTAAAAGATGGTGAGATTATATTCGTCGAAACCGATAACACCGGCGAAGATGATTATGACAAGCAAGACGTCCAGGTACGAGCTTGCTTACGTGGCCGGTCATTACGTCGTCGTATCTATAACCCAGACAGGTTGAAGTACCCATTAAAGCGCATCGGCGCACGGGGTGAAGGCAAGTTCAAGCGCATCAGCTGGGATGAAGCTTACGACGAGATTGTGGCAAGTCTAGCTCGCATTCGTAAGGATTATGGTAACGAAGCAATCTACTTAAACTATGGTACCGGCACTCTTGGGGGCACCGTAACTAAATCTTGGCCTCAAGGACGGTCACTCATAGCTCGGCTAATGAACCTTAATGGCGGTTACCTTAACCATTATGGGGACTACTCTACTGGCCAGATCACCCAAGGTCTCGATTACACCTACGGCGGTGGTTGGGGTTACGGCAACTCTTTCTCTGATCTCGTTAACGCGAAACTGGTTGTCCAATTTGGCAACAACCCAGCGGAAACTCGGATGTCTGGTGGCGGCTTAGTCCATCATTACGTTGAGAGCGTAAATCGTTCTGACGCCAAGGTGATCATGATCGATCCGCGCCACAATGACACCGTTGCTGGTCGAAACGATCAGTGGGTGCCATTGCGTCCGGGTACTGATACCGCGCTTATTAGCGCTATCGCCTATGAGATGATCTGCAATGACTGGGTCGACCAGCCATTCCTGGATAAATACTGTGTTGGCTATGATGCCAAGAGCTTGCCAGCTAGTGCGCCTAAGAATAGTGATTACAAGTCCTACATCCTTGGCAAAGGTGAAGATAATACTGCCAAAACTCCACTGTGGGCTGAGCCCATCTGTGGTATTCCCGCAGACGTAATTAAAGATCTAGCGAAACAAATCGGTACTACTAAGCCGTGTGCCATTTTACAAGGTTGGGGCCTTCAGCGAACCGCAAACGGTGAAATCGCTTCGCGTGCGGTAGCTATGCTAGCCATCCTAACGGGTAATGTTGGCATTAACGGAGGCGGTACTGGGGCGCGCGAATCTGACTCGTCGATCCCATTTGTACGTTTTCCTGCCTTAACCAATCCAGTGGAGACCGCCATATCACACTTTATGTGGACCGATGCAATTGCGCGCGGTACGCAGATGACGGCAACTAAAGATGGTGTTCGTGGTAAAGATAAGCTGGACGTACCAATCAAGTTTATCTGGAATTACGCAGGCAACTGCTTGATCAATCAGCACTCAGACATCAACCGCACTGACGCTATTCTTAAGAACGAAAAAGACTGTGAGATGATCGTGGTGATCGATAATCACATGACTTCTTCAGCTAAATACGCAGACATTGTGCTACCGGATCTAACCATTGCCGAGCAGTCCGATTTCGCGATGGATGGCAAAGCGGCCAACATGCCGTACTTTATCTTTGCTGATAAAGCGATCGAGCCGCAGTTTGAGTCTCGTGGTATTTACCAAATTTGTTCTGATCTGGCTAAGCGCCTTGGTGTTGAGCAGGAGTTTACTGAAGGTCGCACTCAAGAGGGCTGGCTCCGCCACCTGTACCAGTTGACTCGGGCCAACGATCCTATGTTGCCGGACTTTGAAACTATGCGCCAGCAGGGGATCTACAAACGCCCAGTAAAAGAGCATTTCGTTGCCTACAAGGATTTCCGTAAGGACCCAATAAACAACCCATTGGGTACTCCATCAGGCAAGATTGAGATCTACTCTGAGCGCCTAGCAAATATCGCGCAAAGCTGGGAGCTAACTGAGGGGGATGTTATCCATCCACTGCCAGTACATGTGTCCCACGCGGAAGGCTACGATGACCCGCTGCGTAAAGAATATCCATTACAGCTGGTTGGTTTCCATTTTAAGTCACGTACCCACTCTACATACGGCAGCGTAGACGTACTTAAAGGGGCTGCTCGCGACACGCTATGGATGAACCCTTTAGATGCCCACTCTCGAGGTGTAGAAAACGGCGATCGCATTCGCATCTTTAATGGCCGTGGTGAGATCCACATTGAGGCTAAGGTCACCCCTCGCATCATGCCAGGTACCGTCGCTCTTAGTCAGGGAGCGTGGTACGCACCCGATGGATCCAAGGTCGATCAAGGCGCTTGTATCAATACCCTAACGAGCCAGCGACCAAGTCCGCTAGCTAAGAGTAATCCACAGCACACCAACCTAGTTGAAGTGCAGGCACTGCAGGCATAAGAGGTAAAAAATGGCTCAATATGGTTTCTACCTAAATACCGCTAAGTGCACCGGTTGTAAGACTTGTCAGTTATCGTGTAAAGACTACAAAGATCTAGATGTTAAACGTAATTTTCGCCGTGTTTATGAGTACACCGGTGGGCAGTGGAAGCAAGACGGTAATGGCTTCCGCCAAGATGTTTTTGCGTACTATGCCTCTATCTCCTGTAACCACTGTGACAAACCAGTTTGTGTGGCTAAATGCCCAACAGGCGCAATGCACAAGCGCAAACAAGATGGCCTTGTCGTTGTAAATCAGGACGACTGTATTGGCTGTCGTCGCTGTGCCAAAAACTGTCCTTATGGTGCACCACAGTACGATAAGTCCAAGCGAAAGATGAGCAAGTGTGATGGCTGTTTCGAGCGTTTAGCTGCTGGCCAACAACCTATCTGTGTTGAGGCTTGTCCTTTGCGGGCGCTTGAGTTTGGCGAGATCGAGTTGTTGCGTGCTAAGCACGGCAGTGTTGCTGAGATAGCACCACTGCCTAGCGCAAGCAAGACTAAACCGAACTTAGTGTTAGGTTTAGGTAAACATAGTCAACCTGTAGGCAGCACCAAGGGAGTTCAAATTAACACCCATGAAGTGAAGCCAATGAAGGTTTAATCGACCCGATTACGACCACGGCGGGCAGCTTGCTGCCTGCCTATTATCTAAGAGAGATAACATGGATAACCTAGGCGCGATTAGCAAAATCCTTGGAAGCTTGTTTTACTACCCAATTAATCATCAACATAACCACGCTCTGGTACAGGCACTAAGAGCCGATGTCGATGTTATGAAGACGGAACTGGCTCCGCTGCTTAACCTTATTAAGAGCGAAGAACCGGAGCAGCTAAATCAAGATTTTCTAAACTTATTTGAAGGCGCTGGTGTTATGTCGGCACCACCTTGGGGCTCGGTCTATTTGGACAAGCAAGAGGTTATCTTTGGTGACTCGCTGCTTGAATACCGAGCGTTTCTCAAAGAGTCTGGTATTGAGCTGGACACAGGCATGCGTGAACCAGAAGATCAATTTGGGCTTATGCTTCTTGCGGTGGCTAAATTGGTCGAGAACGGCGCTACTCAATACGTGATTAAAGAAGCCTTTGAGCAACACCTGTTGCCTTGGGGTTTCCGTTACCTCGAGTTGGCTAAACAGCACGCGCAAAGCCAGACTTACCAAACGTTGGCTACTCTAACTAACCAATGGCTCGTTGAGTTTGTTGAAGAGATGCAGCTTACCGTTGCCAAGCGCAAATTGTACCGATAATGAGCGACCATAACTCCCGCTATTACCGTGCTTACCTTGAATGCCATCAAGTAAGCCGGCGCGGGCTGCTGCGAGGGTTGCTGCGCGGGGCTGAGAGGGCTCAAGTGGTCGATGAGAAGTTGCCTCGTCAGGCGATACGACCACCGCATGCGGCGCCGGAAGCCCTTTTTCTGCAGCGGTGTGACGGCTGTGGCCTATGCCAGCAAGCGTGTCAGCAATGTGTGATTGAAGTGGTTGATGGCCGAGCTCAGCTAAACCTCGACTATGGGGCTTGTAATGGCTGTGACCAGTGTCTGCTTGCTTGTACAACTGCCGCGTTAAGTAAGGCTAGCTATGCTGCGGATACCGGCTTTAGACCTAACTTTGCACGTTGTCAGAATGAGTTAGGTACCAGTTGCGCTATGTGTGCTCACTGCTGCCCCACCAAAGCCGTTACACTGGATGATGATTTATTTCCAACAGTTGATGACAGTAAATGCATTGGCTGTGGCGTGTGTCGGCAGACGTGCCCCTTTAATAGAATTTCACCAGAGCCTTTAATAGCCAGCGATAAAAGATAATAAGTTGGAGATCCAATAGTGTCACTTCTACGTACCGTCAGCTTATCAATGGAGCTGATTGGTTCAGGTATAAAATCTGAAGTCGCCGAGTCTTTGGTTAAGTCCAGCTACTCAATATCGCTTAAGAAAGGCGAGTTGTTCCACGCGAGTGTTGAAGATGCAATGCTATTGTACGTTCGCTCCGGTTGCCTTGTTGATATGCTTCAGGTTTCCGACGACCATACGGCGAGCTCGCTGCTTTGGACCCCTGGCTTCATCACCATCACATTACCTAGTGAACTGAATGAATTTGAGAGAAAAAGTACAACCTATCAGTGCCTTATAGATGCTGAAATTAGTGTTATCTCAAGCTCAATGATCTATAAAGAAACCGCCAAATACGAAGGGTTGATGCGTTATGTAATGCAGCGTTCGTCTGAGTATCTTTACGCCAGTAGGGATATGGCGTTGATGCGGTCGCTACTTAAAAAGAGAGAAAACATCGCATTGCGGCTAATGGTCTTGTGTGTCTCAATGGAGGGCTATTGTTTCAACCTTACCATGGATGAAATTAGCCTTATCAGCGGCGTCAGCCCTAAGTACTGTGCTGATTACATTAAAGATCTAGAGCAGCGCGGCATTTTGAAAAAAGGCTACCGTACTATCTGCATTCGCGATCTCGAACGGCTAATGGCTGAGATCAATCCTCAGGTTTTGGCTTTTTTTGGCAATTATTTAAAACTTAATAAAAATAAGTAATCGATAACTGGTTAAGTTGGATCTTGCAAACTGTTGGCGCTTGGCTGGGAATGGTCGTTTTAAGTGTAAATTCCAGCGAACGATAAAAACCGCTGACGGATATCAGCGAGTTTTCTGTGTAATAGCCAGCTATAAAACTTCAGATTTACACTTGTTCGCTCGGGTGCCCCACATTAGGGGGCGGCGTAAGGACCGGTAATGCTGGAGGTGGATTTGCCCACACCGTCAAGTGCCCCTTTGGTTAACTCTCGAGCAAACCAGCACTCCAGTGGAGCTTGGGTTCTAACGGGAGGCAGAACCTTGTGAGGGGTGTTGTAGCGATTTCCGTAGTGGAAAGGTTCGCCCATCACGAAGATCACATCAGCGTCCAGTTGCTGCTCAGCTTCTTCCATGAGCCTTGTGGCGTACCCTTGTTGTTGGTACGCCGGAAGCACCGCTAATGGGGCCAAGATATAGCACTTGAGATGAGGTGCTGCGTCCACGGTTATTGGGGTGTAACAGGCGTGTGCTACTCCCTCAAATACGATAGAAAAACTACCGTCTTCGATCAGATCGTCAGCGAAATTGGCATACAATTTAGCGTGCCGTTCATCATAGAGGCCGCCTGCGGCTACAAAGGTCTCGAATTGAATTTGGTGGGGTGTTTTCATTGGGAAAACTCCTAGTTATGGATTTTGTATTTACCGCGGCCTGTGGTGAGGCTTGCTGTTAGAGACCTAGCAACAACAGGTACTTGTTGATGAAGCGCTCTTTGATTTCGTCCAGTGGATAGTCATCCTCGGCGAACAAGTAATTCAGGGCGATACCGTCAATTTCGGCGATTAACATATGGCTATCTACTACGCTATTCGCCGAAGGAACGTCAGACAAAATTGATTGGAAAGAGTCCATCATTAGCTGGTATCGCTCGTCGAGTAAGTCTTTCAAAATTATCCGCATAGAGGATTGAGACAATACTTGGAAGTCGAATTGGTAATACAACTTTTGCTCGGCGGAACTCATCGATAAAAAGATATGCTCTAGCAAATTCACCAAGCGCTCTTTCGGGGGCTGGCCCTCATTTATTCCCTCAATATTGTCGCCAACCTCGTTGATGATCTCAGCCATACGGATGAACACCTCGCGGAGCAACTCATCCTTATTTTTGAAATGATGGAACACTGCGCCCTTTGACACCTTTGCATGCTCGCAAATAGTGGCGATGGATGTCTTCTCATAACCTTGTGTTGCAAACAGTTCGATAGCTGTTTGAACGATGTGCTGCTTCTTGTTCATGGCACTCACTTACATGGGCAAACCAACCGGTCGGTTTGTTGGGTGACTCTAGAGCAGCCCCCTTTGCTTGCAAGAACTATCTCTCATTGAGTTTAGATACCCCCCCAACTGTGACTGGCAGTTCCAGGCCGATTGGCGACAGTAAAGGCGAATTATCATAGTGATAGCTCCAGTTCATCTAAGGATCTGGATTATGCGCAACCCGAAAGCAAAGGCTGTGTCGTAGTTAAGCGTTGAGGTTTATATCAAACCTTTGGCTGTACCGATTTCGGTGCTTTAGGGGAGGATGTCGCCAGTAACTGCCGAAAATCGGTTTAAAGCAGTGTCCGGAATTGGTTGACCATTACAATCACAACAGTGCTGCGGCGCATCGATTATTAAGCTTCCTTTAAAACAGAATCGTCTCTCTGGCTAATTATCATTGGTGAGGCTGAACGGTACACTTCGAACAGTGAGTCCCTAGACAGTTCTCATCATCAGCTAAGGTGTGGTGTCGTTGTATAGCTGGTCTATCTGCTTTCTAACACTATATGCAAGGGTTGGTATTTATGTATTACGAAAACTTTCAGACATTTAAGGTTGAAGTAAAGGGGGGCGTAGCGTGGGTTACCTTCGACTTCCCACCAGTCAACGTTCAAGGGCAACAGATGCTTGCGGATCTTAATGCGCTGGCTTTCCGCTTAGAGAATGACCGCGATGTAAAGGTTGTGGTGTTCCAGTCTGCCAACCCTGATATTTGGGTATGCCACTACGACACCGATCTGTTGAAAGAGATGCCAACTGAAGCTATTGCGCGTAATGAAGCGCAAGTATTAGACCTGCAAGCCGTATGCGAACGCATGAGCAAAGTACCGCAGGCAACTATTGCCAAGCTTGAAGGCATGGCCCGTGGCGGCGGCCATGAGTTTGCATTAGCGCTGGATATGCGTTTTGCCGCTCGTGGGAAATACAAGATGATGCAGATGGAAGTAGCGATGGGGATCCTGCCTTGTGGCGGCGGTGCTTCACGTATGGCGCGCCAAGCTGGCTTGGGGCGGGCGTTGGAGATCTGCTTAAGTGCCCGTGACTTTGACGCCGATGAAGCCGAAGCGTACGGCACCATCAATAAGGCAATGGAGCCTGATGAGATTGGCCCATACGTTGAAAACTTAGCGAATCGTATCGCTAAGTGGCCGGCTCATTCAATTAATGCCACTAAGAAGATGGTGTATGAATCAATTGATCAGCCAATTGTGGACGCACTCAAAGCCGAGGCTTACTGGTTGTATCAGGCCACTAGCCACACTCCTGCGGTTAAACGCTTTAAGTGGGCTGATGACGAAGGTGCTCAGTACACTCTAGAAAACCAGAAAAACTGGGAACAGTTGGTTGTGAACATTCAGGACGTGAACTAATGAACACTAACCAGCAACTGGTCACGCAGTTCTGGCAGTGTTTTGCTGCGACCGATCTCAATGGTGCTGCGGCACTGCTTCATGAGGACGCCAACTGGTGTGCCATGGGGGAGCAAGGTGGCTTGCCGCTCTCAGGTGAAATGGATGTTTCTGGGATTCTTTCATTGATGCAGTCGGTGCGTGATCTGTCTGAGGACGGTTTAGCACTCACAATGAAAGAGTGGACGGTGCAGGGGGAGCGCGTTGCGGTTGAGATGGAGGGATACGCCAAGATGACCAATGGCAAGGTGTATCATAATAAGTATCACTTCTTGATTGTTATTCGTGATGGCAAAATTTGCACCTTGCGCGAATATGGCGATACCGACTTAGTGCGGCGAACATTCCTTTAGTGTTAATAACACTAAAGGAATAGTCTTGCGCTAACGTACAGGAATCAAATCCGAGCCCATCAAGGCTCGGACTTTTTATTGCTAATTAACCAGTGTTTAAATCAAAAATGGTAGCCAAACGTGATGTCGACGTTGTTTCCGTTTTCGTTGTAGCCGCCCCAATCATGCTCGTGTTGGTAGCTAATTGTGGCATCTAAGTTGTCAGCGAAACGGTATTGCAGGCCGGCAACTGCTAAAAATCCATCTTCACTATCGCGACCATAGAGGCTCTGGATATCTAACTCTCGTCCCCAACGTGCATCGTATAAAGAGAACAGTACGATTGATGGGCTAATAGGGTAACCAAGGCTGATTCGCGTCGCCACCCCATTCATAGCCTCTTCACGTTTACCAGTCACGCTATTGTGGCCTTGAGCATATTCAATGCCAGCAGCTACTTTTGCATTAAGTTTGCCGAGCTTAATTTTTTGTGCGACACCTAGTACGACATCGGTTTCCCAAATATAGTCATTAGAGTTGGTGAACACGTCAAACCATAACTGAGTGTTTTTTGAACCCAAATTGTAATAAAGCTGTCCAAAAAATTTGTTATTGGTCCAAGCCTCGGCGCCATTAGGTGTCGTATCTTCTGTATGGCCAAGGTTTTCAATACGGTACTTCGCCATTACCTCGCCCCAGTCGTAGAAAGAGCGGTGTTGAATCTGAATTAAGGAGCGATCAAATAGATTGGATTTATCAGAATCATCACCCACTTCAAAGCGGTAACCGATAGATATATTGTTATCTACTTTTAATGTTTCTGATTGAGCTTGACCAACTGCCATAACAGCAAGTACTAAAGAGACTACCTTGTTGTATTTCATTTTTATATTCCATTTTATTTAAAGGGTTAAATGGAAGGTATGACAAATTTTAATTTAAAGTTGTTATGGCTATCACATTGGGAAGACGTTAATTGTCGGACTGTATTAATTGCGATTGATATTAAAATATCAATTATATAAACATAAAATTAAATATCGCCAACCTAAATTTTAATGCGTCATTAAATATGCTTGTTATGTTAGCTGTCTATTGGTAATTGGTTACGAATTTTGTTGTTGTGAATTTTAATTTGATCTTAAATATGGTTATTACCCAAAAGTGGTAGCAGTAGACAGAGCTTTGTCTTTAATTTGCTGTTTTTTGTCGCTGAACCTTTTAAAAGATGAAGATAAAAATTCAATCATCCAGGTGCTTTCTTGAGAACCATATCGATTCGATGGGATATACATTTTGTACGACACATGAGTTTCATCTAGCTCTTTCGGCGCCGAAATTATATTTAAGCCATTGATATCCTCAGGAATAGAGTTTGTAGCCACATAAGCAATGGCGTTACTATTCTTAATTATATTAAGTATGCCGCCAATTACGCCAATCTTGGCATCAAATTTAAATGGTAACTTTGCTTTCGACATTGCTGTTTCAATCGTCGATTGACCAAAGTTATTCCAACCCGCTAAATCATGAAGGATTACTGGAAACTGAGTTAGGTCAGATAGTGACACAGGGCGATGTTGATTAGACAAGTAATGCCCTTCGCGCACTACAAGGGCACGGTTGCAATAAGTTAAGTCAACACTAAACAATTCTGAACTGTTGGCGGGAATGACATGAATACCAAAATTCATGGTTCCATTTTTTATCTCATTAAACGATTGCGGATTCCATGGGCGCACACATAGCGTACAGTATGGCGCTACCGATTTTAGCTCTTGATAAATTTCAGGGATCCAATCTAAGTTTGAATCGTCAATGCTAAGCCATATCTCTTTTTTTATCGCTAGTGGGTTGAAGTCTCCCGCATGGTATAGATCAGACTCGACTTGATTAACAATGTTTGCCCCAATTCGTTCCAATTGTCGGCAGTATTCTGTTGGGACTAAGCCGTTAGTGGTTCTTGTGAATAGCTCATCAGAAAAAGTAACTCTTAACTTTTTTAAGCGATAGCTGACACTTGATTGACTTAATCCTAGATCTAGGCCAGCAACACTGCTATTCCCATGTTTAACTAAACTACTTATTAGATGTAAATCGATGATAGCTAAGTTAAGTAGTGCTTTGATCATGTGTCATTATCTTTTATGGACCGTGAAGCTGAGATTACAGCGTTTCTAGTGAACAAAGTTTGAGTCGCAGCATAAATAACAAAAAAAAGGGTGGCAATGCCACCCCTATATCAATTATTTCACATTAAACATTTTGTTCGGTTTCACTAGCAAAGCACGATAGTGAGGCGCATTCTTCTTGGCTGAAAGCACATCAATTTCTACTTTGACTTCTTTGGTATCGTAATCAATTTCATTGATCTTACCGATTGAGCGGGCACCAGGTTCGAACAGGTGGATTGAGCCGCCAAAACCAAACATGGTGTTGCGATCAGACATGTACTCGACGTTGGAGGTAATCGGGCTGTACCAGTCGTAGCCGCGCTCTTTACCGTACTCCCAAGTCTGTTCAACAGTGCCTTTGTCTTCATCAATCTTGTATTCAACGAAACGAGAGTACTTCATGGTTGGCATTGCTGGCTGGGTGTAACCACGGCCATCACCGTTATCAAATACGGTTAATGTCCCTTTGTCTGACCACCAAGCGGTGTGTTGAGTGTAGGTCCAGTCGAAATCAGTACCGTCACAGGCGGCGCCGTCACAGTTTAGTTTACGGCCTTTGCTGTCTACCGGAGTCAGTACTTTGTCTGACAGATCGCCCCACCCTAAATCAGGTGCAAGGATCCAATCGACTTTTTTGTCTCGACCAATTTTAACGATGCCTTGGTGACGTAATGACAATACGATGCTGTCGTCTTCTGCATTGTAATCAATGGAATTTACGTGAGCCCAGTTACGGCCTGCACCAACACCTACAACGTCACCGTAAGGCGCATCAACTTTGAACTCTTCGGTGCTTTGACCTTGATGATCCGCGTCAACATTCAAACAAACCGCCCCCATATCCAAACCAACCAAAAGGTTGTCACGGAATGGATTGAGTATTTCAGGCAATGCCCAAACGTCAACTAGGTTGCCTTGTTGATCTACTTCAATGATGTGGTCACGAACAGTATGAACTTTTTCGCCCGCTTTATTTAAGTAGTGACTTTTGGCGGCACGAATAAGTACGTTACCGTTTGGCATGGTTGTGGTTTCATGAGAAGCATCAATGTAACCACGCGGTAAACGGAAGGTGGTAAATTTACCCATCAAATCCATATAACCCCACTTTTGTCCCAATAGGAACGTGAAGTTACCTTTATTATCTGGCTCGAAGCCCATCATGATGCCACGGTTATTTACATCGATGTCAAAACCGTCATATACCGCATCTTGATTCATCCACCAGCGATATTCACCTTGAGTATCGATAATAAAGTTCATTGGCGGTTGATCGAAAGTCATTGAACCGGCAGATGGTGAAGGATCTAAAATATGCGCAGAAGCACTTTTAGGACCTGCCCAATGAAGGTCCGAACCCATTTGAGGGGTATCGTTGGAGTTAATAAAGTACAGACGATCTTCAAAACCTTTCGCTACGGTTTTAACTTGGGTTTCTTGTAAGGCGGTAACGTTGCGGTTATCGATATAATTGTTGGTTATAGCAGAAGTGATTACATCATAATTCTCTGATGTTTTTTCACCATCTAATTCGTAAGAAATCGTAACTTTGTTTTTATGATCGGCATAGAGGCCAAATACTGGAATGCCGTCGTGACGCAGTATGATCTTTCGGCTAACATCATATTTAATATCTACGCCATTTTTTCCCTTGCCATGTACGATTACTTTAGCAGAGTCAATTTTTTTTCCGCCAAGGTCAATCAATGCAGTTAATGGTGAGTTACTGTATGGGTTAACGATAACTGCACCTAGTTGTCCTGCAGCAGGTGCTGGGGCAAAACCAGCTGCAAATATAGAAGGTGATATTGCAGCTAGCAGTGCTGCAGCAACAAACGTTTTTTTAATCATAGAACACCCTTGAGTTATTTTGGTAAATATATCTTGTGAATTATTTTGGGCATATCTAAACGGTATTAGTTTGCGTTGGATCACATAGTCTATTTATCTATGGTTTCATCAAATTAAACCACTGAGCACATCATAGTAAAATGAGCGTTATTGCATAATTCGATTAAGCCGATTTGATCTTTTTAGTTGTTGCCATATTTGATTTTTAACCGTATTTCAGCTGAGCTCAAAAAAAATACAATTTGGCGGTAAGTTTTTTCGAGTAAGTAGGGGTGATTATTTTCGCTCGTAACCCAATTTTAAGTCACATTGGTTATAAGAAGATTCTAACTGTTGTCAGTGATTATTATTCTTTAGATAAAATTGTTTTTATTCAAGGGTCAATTCACAACATCCCAATACGTTGGGGCGCTGTAGTATTGCGCTAGGTAATCAATAAACACCCGCACCTTTGGGGCTAACAGGCGCGAGCTTGGGTACACTGCCCATACTGCGGCATCATCCTGTAATGGGTAATCCTGCAGTATTGGCACTAGTTCACCTCGTTGAATGTGTTGGTAGGCTATCCATGTGGCACACATGGCTATGCCCACACCATCAACACAGAGGTCGCGTACCGCTTCACCATGGTTAACACGAATGCTGCCCTTTTGTTTGATGCTGATTGGTTCGTCGGCGGTGCTGAAGGTCCAGCCTTCGAGCCCTGCCTGGTTAATACACTGGTGTTGGCGCAAATCATCCGGCGTTTGCGGTGTGCCATGTTCAGCCAAATACTGAGGTGAAGCACAGATGATCCGTTTGTCATGAGCTAACTTTTTGGCGATAAGGCTAGAGTCGCGCAATTGCGCATTACGAATAGCCACATCAAAGCCGCCATCAACGAGGTCAATAATTGAATCCGTTAATGAGATATCCACTGACAGATCAGGATAGAGTGCAAAGAAGCCTTTCATTGCGGGCATGACGTGCATACGGCCGAACGAGGCTGGAGCAGTAATTCGCAGCACCCCTTTGGGTAACGAGCAAGCTGAGCCCACCGAGGCGAGCCCCTCGTCAACAGACAGCAAGATAGCCTTGGCGTGAGGCAGGAATGCACTGCCCTCTTCGGTAAGCGCTACCTTACGTGTAGTACGGTGTACCAAGCGTGCCCCAAGGCTCTCTTCTAACCGACTAATGTGAGCGCTGGCTACCGGTGGAGATAGACCTAGCTCTTGTCCTGCTTGGCTAATGTTGTGGGTGGAAGCCAACCGGACAAACAATTTGAGGTGTTCAATATTCATAATTAAATATTAGAATGAATTGCGCTGAACTGATGTCTATCAAGGTCGATAAGCTACGGTTTTGTAGATGTAACATTGTGGCTGTGATTGCCGCAACTGTTGCTAATTGCGGCGATAACCATACGGTTAACGGCAATGATTGAATCCAATATTGCTCTAACTGACGTTGTCGGTGCGGACTAGGCTATCTTAGCAAGTGTCACTTGCAGTAGTGCATTGCTCTAATTCGATGCGATTTTTCCAGGCGTCATTGCCGTGACTAACAGCGCTCGCAGTGGCTCAAACAACCGTATTTAGTGAAGCAAACAATATGACTAAAGTAATTCTGATTACCGGCTCAACCGATGGAATTGGTTTTGAGACCGCAAAAATGGTGGTGTCGCAAGGGCACCACGTCCTTATCCATGGCCGAAGCCCGGCCAAGCTTGAGCGAGTGGTTACTGAACTGAGCCAACTTGCAGGTGCCGGCACTATAGAAAGCCACGCCTGCGACCTGTCGAGTCTGGCTGAGGTAAGTGCTTTTGCTGATCTGCTCACGGCTAAGTACGGCAGGCTAGATGTGCTAATCAACAATGCCGGTGTTTATAAAGTGCCTGAGATCACCACCAGCGAAAATCTGGATGTACGTTTTGTGGTTAATACCATCGCGCCATTTTTGCTTACCACACGCTTGTTGCCTCTGTTGGATCAAACGGGACGCATTATTAACCTGTCCTCAGCGGCGCAGGCACCAGTAAATTTAAATGCGCTAGTTAGTGACAACGCGGGTTCGTCGGATAGCGCGGTATATGCCCAAAGCAAGTTGGCGCTAACCATGTGGTCGGTTGATATGGCCCAGAAACTGGGTAATCAAGGCCCAGCTGTGATTGCAGTTAACCCAGCCTCATTCCTTGGCAGCAAGCTGGTAAAAGAAGCGTATGGTGTGGCGGGTAATGATCTGCAGATCGGTGCAGATATTCTCTATCGTGCCGCATTGGCCGATGAGTTTGCTAACGCGTCAGGTAAGTATTTTGACAACGACGCGGGGCAATTCCGCTCACCGCATGCTGACGCGTCAAACGCCGCAAAAAATGCTGCACTGGTGGCAGTGTTGGAACGTACCATTAGCCCTTACAGCAACTAACCTACCGCAATGTTAGCGCGCCACCGACAGCTTCTGTCGGTGGCGTTTTTGCGTGTGCAGTCCCCACGTTGAGCTGGCTGGAGCGCAATATCGATTATTAATCTTCCTTTAAAACTGAATCGCTACTAGGCCCAATTATCATCGGCATGGTAGAGCGATACACTTTGCCGCAGTTGTTATTAAGCGCCGCTGTGATTAAGCAGGCAGAGGAGAAAATATGCATTATCAAGGCAAAGTCTATCGTCCCTGGATGGAGGCGGACAGCGTTCTAATTCAGACCACGTTAGGTTGCAGCAACAGTCAATGTACCTTCTGCACCATGTTTGACGACAAGCGCTTTAAAGTACGTCAGCTGGAAGATATCTTTGCGGATATTGACCAAGCACGGCGTTACTATCCGCAGGTACGCTCGATCTTTCTAATTGACGGCAACGTGATGGCTATCCGTACCGAAATGCTGATCAAAATCTTGGATAAAATTAAGGCTACCTTTCCTGAGATCCAAAATATCTCATTGTACTCCGGCTTTAATGACTTCCGTCGTAAGAGCATCAGCGAGCTTAAGGAGATTAAGTCGGCGGGCTTAGATATGGCATATTCCGGTTTAGAGTCAGGTGATCCGCTGGTACTTGAGCGCATCCAAAAGCGGATGACTCGTGAACATGCGATTGAAGGCATGGCGATGGCAAAAGAGGCGGGTATTAAGGTACTGGCATCGTTTATCTTTGGTCTCGGTGGCAAAGAGCGCTCAGTTGAGCACGCGATTAATACCACCAGTATCCTTAACATTATGCAACCTGATGCGATTGCACCAATGGCGTTAGCGGTGCAGCCGGGATCAGTGCTGGAGCAGGAGATTGGTCGAGGTGAGTTTACCTTGCCAACACCCCTGCAGATCCTCGAAGAGGAGAAATACCTGCTAGAGAATCTGGTCGATTTTGACTGCTACTACTGGGGCGACCACGGCAATAATATTTCACCGATGCGCGGCATGTTTCCGGCGATTCGGGAGCCGTTCCTGCAGAAGCTCGAACGAGATATAACCCATAACCCGATCACCAAGCAAAACGCCATTCAAACCTTTGCTTGGTAGATTACAGGTAGCTAACAAAGGGCTGTGTCGTAGTTAGCTGTTGAAGTTTATCTTAAGCCTTCGGCTGTACCGATTGCGGTGCTTTAGGGGAGGATGTCGCGGTGGCGACGGCACATTTTGGTATGTATTTTTTGTATGCATTAGGGGGGGGGGAGCTTCGTCCCCTTTGGCATCCCCCTTTGCCTTAGGTCGCAGTCTAAAGCGCTTCGCTGGACTATTCCAATGCGGCAGCAGATCAATTTCGATTGTGCTTTACCCTTTGTATCGCGACTCGCCTAGCCAGTGCTTTAACTGCATTAGAAAGAACAACACTTAGTTGGTACACAGCCTAACAAAGCCGCTGCCATTGTAGTGGTGGTGTGTGATTGTTGATGGCTGTGTCGAGCCGATGCTTTAGTACTGGCAACGCACCAGTTAACAGCTTGCAAGGCTTACTTTAAGTGTTAACTCGCTGAGTTACGGTGCAACTAAGACGCCACGTCTGGCCCTAAGCATGTTGGCAGTAACGGGCAACCGTCGCACTTGGGCTTAGGGCGGCAAAACTGCTGTCCATGCTCGACAATTAAGCCATGGTAGTAGGCGTAAAGTTCGGTTTGGCGTGGGATAGCTTGTTCAACTAACTGTTGAAAATCGTCGTATCTCTTTGGCACCTTGACACCATTGCGGCTGAGGATCCGCCGCGCGTAAGCATCAATAACAAACGATGGCTTATGGGTGGCATAAACCAAAATGGCATCGGCGGTTTCGCCACCAATGCCCTTAATAGCCAGTAACTCTTGGCGCAGTAGCGATTGTTCGACCTGCTTAACTAAAGCGATGTCGTAGTTATAGCCTTCATACCACTGAGTTAACGCCTTAAGCTTGAGTGCCTTTTGGTTGTAGTAGCCGCTAGGTCGTATGCGCTCGGCCAGCTTCTCTAATGGCAAGGCCGCGATGCCTTGGGGCGAACAGTGTTCGGCCAGATTGGTTAGTGCCTTCTCGGCGTTGTTCCAGTTGGTGTTTTGCACCAGTATCGCGCCCATCATCACCTCAAATGGGGCTTCGTTGAGCCACCATTCAAAGCAACCAAAATGGTTCTGCAAAGTTTCAAATACGTGTTCAATAATCTCGGTTTGGCTGCGATTCATTAGCTGACCTGAAGTACGGGTTACGCGCTTAGTGGGAATATTGCCACAACAACGATGGCCACTACACTTAACGCTTAGACTCATACTCCGTTTGATTACAGGACTTATTATGCGTTGGCGAAACTTACGTCGTAGCTCCAATATCGATGATCGTCGTGGACGTTCATCAGCTGCTGCTGGCTTACCAATTGCGGCTATTATGCGTTTTCTGCCACTGTTGATGCGCACTAAACTCGGCAAAGTAGCCTTGGTTATCGGCGCGTTATACCTAGGCTATCAGCAGTTTAGTGGCCAAGGCCTAGGGCTACAACAAGCCACTGAGAGCAGCTCCCAAACTGGCGCGGCAGTTGAAGATGATAACAGCGCCTTTGTTGCGGCGATATTAGCGACGACAGAGTCGATGTGGTCGCAGCTGATGCCAGGCTATAAAGAACCAACCTTAGTGCTTTATAGCGATGTAACCAACACCGGTTGCGGTGTCGGCCAAGCGCAATCTGGTCCGTTTTATTGTCCTGCGGATCAGCAGATCTACATCGACTTGAGCTTTATGGATGAGTTGAAAAATCTAGGTGCGCCTGGGGATTTTGCTTTTGCTTATGTGGTTGCCCATGAAGTTGCACACCATGTACAAAACCTTGAGGGTTCTAGCACCAAGGTCCACCAGCTGCAGCAACAGGTGAGCAAAATTGAAGCCAATAAACTCAGTGTCGCGCTGGAGTTGCAGGCGGACTGCTACTCCGGGGTATGGGGCCACCATGTATCGGAGCAGCTGGGGATTTTAGATGACGGTGATATTGAGGAGGGGCTGCAGGCAGCAAGCGCCATTGGTGATGATCGCTTACAGAAGATGTCCGGCCGAGCGGTGCAACCAGAAGCCTTCACCCACGGCTCATCCGCGCAACGGGTAAAGTGGTTTAAACAGGGCTTTAATAGTGGCAACCCAAACAGCTGCAATACCTTCGAAAAGCGGTAATGTCGCTATCGAACTAATGGCATCAAGCCCTGTAACGAATCGATGATTGCTGTTGGTTGTTGCGGCCATGGATCAAACACCATCTGCTTGGAGCGGCGTAGCCACGCTGATTGCCAGCCGCTTGCTTTAGCACCGACTACGTCAAAAGGGTTGCTTGATACTAACCAAGTCTGGGCTGCGGTTGTGTCAGCACGCTGCAAAAAGTGCCGGTAGATCACCGGCGAGGGCTTAAAGGTTTGCACCTCATCGGCGCTAACTGTGCCCTCAAAATAGTGATCGATATTGGCACTTTGAAGTAGCTTTTGCAGTGATTCGGGTTCGCCATTCGAGAATGCGAATAACCGATGGTTAGCGGCTTTGAGTTCGGCTAGCGCCGGTTCAACATCAGTAAATGCCGGTAAGCTTTGATAGGCGTCAAGCAGGTGCTTTTTTTGGGCGGCGCTGAGTGCGATAGCCAAACTGTCGCAGCTGTAGTTCAGTGCGTCACGGGTACAGCTGGAGAAAGGAGCATAGAGACCCATCGCGGCGCGTCGAAACGAATATTCCAGCTGCTTGCTGCGCCACAGCTCGGATAGCGTTTCGGCGTTGTAGCCAACCATTAGTTGCAACTCCTTGACCACGCCATGAGGGTTAATCAAGGTGCCATACACATCGAATGCCAAGGTGGTCATATTCAAGTCCTTTTTGAATAGGTAAAAAATCAGTCAGCCTAAAAATAGGCTGGCTGATTTATCATAGGGTTAGCGAGCGTGTTTACCCATCTATTGCCCCAGTTTGTCGTAACGCTGTTGTACCTTAATCAGCTTGTTGCCGATGTTTCATCGAGCTTATCTGTGGTGGTAGTAATCTGGCCGCTACAGTTAGTAGTTCGACGGGTACAGAGCATGCTTGGCTTCATCATCTACGGTTGATTTGAACTCAACATCGTGGCCTAGGGTACGGGCACGGGCAACAGCTTCACGGGAGTCGATACTGGCAAACCAACGCTGCAGGTTAGGGTAGGGGGTTAGTCCTTCATCACCAAGTACGACGGCGGCTTTATCGATCCAGCCCCATGCTGAAATATCTGCAATGGTGAGTGATTCACCGACAATAAAGTTGCGGCCAGTTAAGTGTTTGTCTAACACGCTGTAATGGCGCTGGGCTTCACGTAGGTAACGGTTAATGGCGTACGGTTGCTCAACTGGTGCAGCGTGACGGAAGTGAACCGATTGGCCTGAAAATGGGCCAATACCCGTGGCGATAAACATCATCCATGACAGCAGTTCACCGCGATCCTCAGGGCTACCAGCCAAGGTACCATGCTTATCGGCCAGATAGAGCAAAATAGCGCTGGAATCGAATACGCGCACCCCGTTGTCCTCTATCGCTGGTACCTTAGCATTAGGGTTAATGGCTAAGAACTCGGCCGAGTGTTGCTCGCCCTTTAAGGTATCAACGGCCACTTTTTGGTGTGGGATCCCCGTTTCTTCCAGAAACAGCGCGATCTTCATAGGGTTTGGGGCTTTGTTGAAAAAGAACTTAAGCATATTTCTCTCCGTAGATGTAATGGCTGAAGCAGTTTTGAGTTAACTCGAGGGTAGACCAATAAAAAAGAAACGGTTTCCGCAAGGTGATGTGGTTACTGATAACGTCATTTGGGCGACGGTATGAGTAACAACATCTCCAGCAAAGCACGGTTAGACGCGCTTTGCCGGAACGACGCGAATCAGCATTTTGACAAAGCATGGTTAGGCGTCATGCTTTGCCCAAATTAGGCCAATTAAGTCTATTACTCGGAGATGTCCGCCAAGATGATGTTGTCGGCGAAGCTCTGGTAAGCGCCTTCAAACTGTTTGGCCATTTCGTCAGGGAATAGCAGGAACTTGCCTTTTGCTAACGCGTCAACAATGCCTTCAGAGACGGAGTTGGTAGAAGCTCCATTGGTGAAACCAGCACTGCTTCCCATGTCGGTGGCAATCGGGCCAGGGTGTACGCTAACAATTTGAACGCCTTTAGGGCCTAATTCATCACGCAAACCTTGAGTGATGGAGTAAGACGCCGACTTAGACGCAGCATAGCTGGTTACGTGTGAGAAGTTCTTGATAGATGCCACTGAGTTGAGCTGCACCAAAGCACCTTGGTTGTTAACCAACGTATCAGCAAACGCTTGAGCAATACGAAGTAAACCGTATACGTTGATGTCCATTTCATGGGCCAGTACATCAAAAACATCGTCCGCTAATGGGGTAGTTGTACCCAGTACACCGGCGTTGTTTACCACTACATCTACGTCGGTAGCTTGTGCTGCGGCGCGATTGACGGAATCGGTGTCGGCAACATCGGCGGCAATGGTCACAACTTTGTCACCAAACTTGGCTTCGAGCTCTTTGGTTGATTCCACGTTGCGCACTGCTAGGTACACTTTTTTAGCGCCGTGCTGCAGGAACGACTCAACAATGGACTTGCCGATACCGCGGTTAGCACCAGTTACGAAGGCAACTTTGTCTTTGATAGTAAAGCTCATGGGAAATTCCTAATAGGGCGTTGCGGCGGCGTCTTATCGCTTAGTTGAGCGCAGCGGCAAACAAGTTTGAAATAACTAAAGGTGTTGCAACTAGCTTGGGCGAGTTGGCTGCAGCCAACTCGTTAAATCAATTACTTCTGCCAAACAAACTTTTCGAACGGCTTATCTAGTGGGGTTTCAGCAATGTGGTTGGTGTAGTTGCTGATCACTTTCTGCGATAGACCAAGAATGATGTCCAACAGGTGGCGCTGTTCATAACCAGCGGCAAAGAAAGCGTTTAACTCAGCTTCGGTCAGTTGGCCACGACTACGAACCATCGCCAGAGTGGTTTCGTGCAGTACCTGTAGCTTCTCGGTTGGCATCAATTCGCCATTACGAAGTGCTTCAGTCAGTTCAGGGTTTACTTTCATTGAGTGAGCGATGCCGGTGTGGGCAGGAACACAGTAATGACACTGGTGTTCAACGTTGATGGTTTGCCATACCACGGTTAACTCTTCTGCATTGAACGAGGAGTTGTTGAACAGACGATGCAGGATTTGGTATGCCTCTAGTAGCTGTGGTGACTCAGCCAATACCGCGTGCAGGTTAGGGATCATACCGAACGCCTTCAGTGAGCCTTCTAACAATGGTTTGCTGCCAGCAGGTGCGGTTTCCAAAGTATGCAGTTTAGTGTTGCTCATGAGTTGTTACTCCAATGATTATTTGTCGTTTGCGACGTTGTGTGCCGCGGTATGGGAAATACTATAGATGCACCTGAACGATCGTTCAAGCTAATTTGAACAATCGTTCAATAAGGGGGGTGTTGTGGAACATTGCTTACTACTAGTAAGTTAAATTTTTATCTTTATATAACAATTATTTAGGTCGGTTCGTCGGGGCTAACATTATTTTTATATATTGAGGGCAGGCGCCGGGCTGGCGACTCACAACTGAGATTATTGTTGGTTAGATAGACATTTTTAGGCTGTGTACCAACTAAGTGTTGTTTTTTCTAATGCTGTTAAAGCCTCGGCTAGACGAGTGTTGATACAAGGGGAAAGCACTGCCGCGGTTGATCTGCTGCCGTTTTCGACTGCGACCTAAGGAAAGGGGGATGCCAAAGGGGGCGAAGCTCCCCGCTAATGCATACCAGAGCGTGTCGTCGCCACTGCGACATAATCACCGCAATTAGCACAATCGAAGGCTTGATATAACCTCAACACTTAACTGTGACAGAGCCTAACGAATGGCTGCGGCAGTAATAGCGGCTGTCTGATGGCGAAGTAATAGTTGACCATGGGTATCAGTACTAGGTGTTAGTTTTAGGTATTACTAGTGACAGTTAAATGGTTGAAAATTAGGTTGTAGTTGATGATTACCTAAGCATGGATAGCTGACTTATTAATCATTGCGAAAAGGGGGAAAGGTCGCTTCATAATGTGGTTATATTCCCTGTCCCACATGGAGTCGTGCTCCAATGGCTTACAAGCGCTTTAAAAAGTAAAACAAGCGGATAACAGTGCGTCTTATCAATTGATGGTGATGGACTGGCAGATGCCGGTTAGTGACGGCATTGAGACCACTGGTTTGCTGCAAGCCGACAGCAGCATCGAAAATGTGCTCAGCTGCATTATGGTTACCGCTTATGGCAAAGAGAACGCAATGGAAGCAGTCACAGGGGTAGAGCCCGATTTCTTTTTGACTAAGCCAGTAACACCGAAGGCACTGCTGCACATCAGTGGTATTGGCAACAGCAAAGCTCACCGTCAGCCGTAGTTAGCACAACATTGCCGCTGAGCAACAGCTGGCGCAGCAGTAAGGTGCTGTCGGTCGAAGACAACGAACTAAATCAATAGTTAGCGATAGAGTTATTGCGAATGAATGGGCTTGAGGTAGTGATGAGCTGGAAACGGCCTGCAAAATGTAATAATCCGACGAACTTATTGAATCAATGGTGGTGCAAACGGCCGAGGAGACAGAGCGGTTAGTTCATCTCTCTTGGCTTTGGAGCAACAAGCTACGGTAGTGGAGACAGCAGTCGCAGCAGGCAGCTCTGAGCTAACTCAACTGGTATCATTGCTGCCATTTAAGGCAGAGCTTGAACAGATAGCAGCCACATTGAGCACCCGCGATGTCGACCAAGCAACCACCTTGACTGACAAACTGGAACTGGTATTCACTCAGGCAAATGCTTAAATGATAAAGGCGCATTGGGAGGTTAACCCCAATGCGCCTTTGTACAATCGATTGGTGTGATTAGCTGATGTCGGCGGCGCTGTGGCGCTCTTCAACTTGCAGCTCTTCAGGCCCCCACACCTTGTTTACTCGCTCACCGCGCTGCACTGCCGGACGCTGGCGGATCTGTGTCGCCCAGCGAGTCACATGTTTGTAAGATGCGGTATCAAGGAACTCTTGCGCTTGGTAGATAGTGCCGGTTACCAACTCGCCATACCAAGCAAATATAGCCATATCAGCAATGCTGTACTCGTCCCCACAGAAAAATTCTTTATCAGCGAGATGCTTATCCAACACGTCTAATTGGCGCTTTACTTCCATGGCGTAGCGGTTGATTGGATATTCGTATTTTTCTGGCGCGTAAGCGTAAAAATGGCCAAAGCCACCACCTAGAAATGGGGCTGAACCCATCTGCCAGAATAACCACGACATACACTCGGTACGAGCCGCAATCTCTTTGGGAATGAACCGATCAAATTTTTCCGCTAAATAGAGCATGATGGAAGCGGATTCAAAGATGCGGATCGGTGGATTAACGCTTTGATCCATCAGTGCTGGGATCTTCGAGTTAGGGTTTAACTCAACGAAACCACTACCAAACTGATCGCCTTCGCCAACCTTGATGGTGTAAGCGTCGTATTCAGCTTGTTCAACCCCAGCGGCCAACAACTCTTCTAATAAAATGGTGACCTTAACGCCGTTTGGAGTCGCCAGTGAATGCAGCTGGAGCGGATGCTCACCTACCGGCAGTACTTTGTCATGGGTTGCGCCAGAGACTGGACGGTTGATGTTGGCAAACTTGCCGCCACTGGCGGAATCCCATTGCCATACTTTTGGCGGTACGTAGTTGTTGTCACTCATTAAATTATCCCTATTGGTCGGCACAGTAGTGGTTGGCTAACAGAAGTGGGGTTACTCCCAGCCAGTGAGCGTTTCAAAAATATCGTCGATGGTTTGCAGTACCGAGGCCTTATCGCTATTAACACGACCGTAGGTGCGTAACCCCATTAACTGTACCTGCAGGAATCGCGCGATACGCTGTGCCCCTTTGTCGGCGGACAGCTGCTCAGCGGCAATGCCCTCTTCGATGATGGCAACAAGCTCCTGCTCCATCAGCTTGAGCCATTTTTTTGCGTCTTCTAGCAGTTCATCGTGTTCACCGGTGAGCTCTGCCACCGTCTTAACCAGCATACACATGCCACTTGGAGCGGACTCGCGGCTGTCCAATACAATGGCTTGCACCACTTGCTGTAGTGCATCAATGGGGCTTTCTGCCTGCTCGCGGATAGCACGAACAGCGGCAATATTAAGGTTGGCGTAATGTTCTAGCGATTCTTTGAACAATCCCTCCTTACTGCCAAAGCTGGCATAGATGCTACCGGGACGAAGATCGACAACCTCTTGCAGATTGCGCATCGAGGTCGCGTGAAATCCCTTTTCCCAATATAGGTTAGTAGCCTTTTCAATCACCTCCTGGCGATTGTGCTTTGCGGATTTAGCCATGATTGCGGTCTCTTTTGAACGATTGCTCAATTTTATATTGAACAACCGTTCAATGGCAACTATAGTTTGTCGCAATTAACCCGTGGTGACGGTGAATAGCCGCTACCGCATTTGAATAGTAGAGAGTAAATCATGCAGTTTATGGCTATTGGTTTTGCCTTTGTTGGGCTGGTTATCACCCTGACTGGGGGGGCCGTTTACCTTAACAAGCTCAAACAGAGTCGTGCACCGAAGCATCCAGTTGGTTTTTCAGCAGCATTGATTAGTGCGACTGTTATTGGTACTTACGCCGTGTATCTGGCTTGGCCGAGTGCGTTAAGTACTGTAATTACGGTGCTACCACTGCTGTTCACAGCGATGCTGGCATTTGTGTTCTTCTTTTTCCTTGGGCAAAAGAACCCTCCGCTGAACGACATCAAAATTAAGGTTGGCGAACCAATACTGCCGTTTACCGTGCCAGCACACGACGGCAGCTTATTTGATTCAGAAAAACTGAAAGGTCGCCGCACCTTGTTGAAGTTCTTCCGAGGCTCGTGGTGCCCATATTGCAGTGCGGAATTAAAGATGTTTGAACAGATGCGCGCTGAACTAGAGGCGAAAGGCATCGATATTGTGGCGTTGTCGGACGACACGATTGAGCAAGCACAATTACATCACCAGCGTGACCAACTGCAGTTTACGTTATTGTCTGATCCGTCCCTGCGGGTGATCCGCGCTTATGGCGTTGAACACCACAAAGCGTTAGGTTTTAAGTCGGAAAACATCAAGCAGGTGTTGGGGTTGTCGATGGCAATGTTGAAACCAAGCTACCGCTCTATGGCGATTCCAACTTCAGTATTAGTGGATGAGTTCGGTGTGGTGCAATGGATTGATCAATCAGAGGATTACCGCCTCCGTGCCAGTAAAGACAGTGTAATGGCGGCGATAGAGCGCAGCTTTAACTAGTTGACTGTATCCGCCTGTTGTAAAGCTGGCCAAGCAACATCTTAAGAGTGGTTATAATTGGCATAGATGAGTTGACCACTGGCGGCTGAGGCGTCGGTAACGGACTTGATCGCCTGAATCATTAATTGGGCTGTGTACCAACTAAGTGTTGTTCTTTCCAATGCTGTTAAAGCACCGGCTAGGGGAGTTTTGATACAAGGATAAAGCACTACCGCCGTTGCTCTTCTGCCGCATTGGAGCAGTCCCGCGAAGCGTTTTGGACGGCGACCTAAGGCAAGGGGGATTCCAAAGGGGGCGAAGTGCATACAAGAATGTGCCGTCGCCACCGCGACATAGCCCCTTTCAAGCGCCACAATCGGTAAAGCCGAAGGCTTGAGATAAATCTCAATAGCTAACTACGACACAGCCATTAATTAGCGCGGCAGCAGATGATTAACTCTGAAAATCAGTGGTTAAAGTTGAGGGTAACTCAGCAGCAACCATGGCGTTCTGATCGCGCTCTGACACTCACTTGCACCTCCCCAGTTGACGCTTTTCGGCGATTTCTAGCCTAGTTCCTTATTTAAGAGGCGATGCTGAATCCAATCGGGTAGCTACAGCAGGTTGGTGGACAATGCCAGCACCAGTTAGTGGTTATTACAGCGCTGATTACCCCTGCTAATATCGCCAATATTAAACTCTATTCCACTGATATCTTGTGAATAACCTACGCTGATTAATGTCGCTACAGTGGGCACGACAGCGCTGATTCGACAGTATGGTGACGGTTTAATGGGGTAGGGATAGCGGATGAACAACACTAGACGAGGGACAATCGCGCTGCTGCTGGCGTTGGTCGGTCTATATTCGTCTATTGCCGTCGCCGCCGAGTCGCGTTCCCTTGCCACCATCGTTGAACAGTTGAAGGTCCAGCCTAAGGGGCCATTCTGGCGCCTACGCTGGTTTTGTAATGATGGCAGTGTGTTGCCACCACAAGCCAACGGTTGCCGTGATCACCAAGGTGGACTGCAGTATGGCCAATGGAACAGTGATGCTGAAGAATTGCATCAGGCGGGCTTTCCAGTAGCGAATGTTTTGGCAGGATTAACCGCGACGGATTTCGGTGAAACGGCAGCAAAGCAGCGTCACTTTCGTTACCTTGTGCTCGAACATTTTCTGATTGAAAACGACGATGGTTGGATTTTTCGCCAAGTTCGTAGCTACCGCGGTGCCAAAAATGTTAACGACGAACACACCAGTGCCTATCAGTTATTGACGCGTTTGGGCGGAGAACCGCGGTGGCAACAGCAGCGATTTTTATTGCTGATTGAAGCTGCACGATTAATTCCCCATGGCCACTATGGCAAGCGTTGGCAAACTGTACGGTCACAGGTGGCGGCACTCTACCAACAACAACCACAATTTAAGTCACTGCGTAATAAGATCCTCAATCAGCCGGATAAGTTTGATGCCGATAGGGTAAGGAGTTTTGCCATCGGCTCAGCGCGGGCACGGTTGATCCCAGCCTATGAGCAACTCGCGCAACAACTTGATTTACTGTTTGCGGCAGAGCCGATGGCAACGCTGTTACAGCGTTATATCGATACCGAAAAAGCTCCAGAGCTGCGTTCGTTAGCTACTGCAGCGCTGCAGCGATGGCCTGAGCTAACTAACGCTGAGGAGCAGCTCGAGCTACTTAGCCGCTTGATTATGGCGATACGGCATCAGTTTGAACGCTGTTCACACCCACTGGAAAGCTTGGATCTGCTGTTGAGTTTAGAGCAACATATTTTGCCGCTCGGTTACCAAGCAGTGGTGCAACAGCAATTTTTAAATCGCGGCCAGCTGTTGCAGCATATTCAGGCGCTGCTGCGCGCCAGCTACGGAGTTGGTTTGCTGTCCAGATTGGAGTTCGAGCTGGGTCAGAAGCAACTCAAGCTGCTTACCAGCAAGCCGCTGACATTGGCGAATTATCGAAAAGCCCTAAATCAACTGGCTCGGCTTAGCCATTGGTCTGAGCGGCGGTTGTCATTCTATTTTGGCGAGACAATTACGCATTTTGCGACTATCGAGCCCAAAGTGATGGGTTACATCGCTAATCGTCTGCAATTGAGCGCAATACACCCGTTGTCGCAGCTGGTTACTTTGTTGCAGCAGGAGATCCAGTTTATTAGCCCCAGCGCTGATCCTGCCGGGGTAGCATCATCGGCATTGGCGCTCATCCCGGGCATCGCTACTGGAACCATACGAACTGTGGCGCAACTGGAACATGCCACCACAGCGAGTATTCTCTTGGTTAATGCCGACGAACTGTTACTTCAGTCGCTCCCAGCTGCTGTTGAAGCGTTAATTCTAGTGTCTGCGGATGCAGCTTATATGCCTTGGCGCCGACAGCTGGTGCTGCGAGATACACCCACTATTGTGATTAAACCGGAGCAAGCGGCGACCATGCAAACCCATGTGGGCGAGCGCATCAACCTGCTCGTCAGTGCCAATGGTTATGTTGAGATGGAATCGGCCAAACAGCGGTTATCACTGCAAACCCAGGCTTTGGTTGATGCAGAGCCGTTAACCGTTAATTTTGAACAGTATGATCTGCAAACCGCCACGCCGATTTCGACGCGGCAATTGTGGCCCAGCGACCGTGGGGTTCGTATTGGCTTTCAGGCGGCGCAGCAAGCGCAATTGGCCCGTTTCTTTCCGAATGATGTTGCCCCAAGTCTGGCCATTCCATTTGGCAGCTACGCTACGCTCCTCACTATGGGGCAGTATAAAGAGCACAACCGTTTTGACTGGTTGCAACAGCGCTTTGCGGCTATTGCTGAACTTAACGGCCAACCAGAGCAACGCCCTTTGATTGAGCAAACTGCGCAGCGACTGCAGCAATGGTCTGGGCAACATTTATTGATGCTGGCGGCTAAGAATAGCCTTGAATCTGCTCTGGTACGTGAATTTGGGCTGACGCCAGATCATGGCTTGGATTTGTTGACTGAAACCAATTTAGAGGGGCTCAACTTAGCTGAGCAGCGGCGTTTACAGCGTCAGTCAGTTAATGTCATTGGCGTTGATGAGTTGCTGCTCGCGATTGATGAGCACTGGCGCCAACTGTCGAGTATCAGCACGTTGCAATGGCGCGCTCAACGGATGCGCGAGCCTGCGCAGCTCTATCCATCAATGTTGATTAAGGAGTCGATTAACTTTGATGTTACTGGGGTGATGGTAGCGCCAATACACAAGTCTGAATCAACACGGACGGCAACGGTATTGCTGTCTCCGGGCGCGATGCCGCTGAGTGGTTGGCATCAGGCGGAGATGGCGGATTTTGACCTCGACAGTGGCGTCATTAGCGTGCTCCATTTTGCCGCGGCTCCACAGCAACAAGTGCTCAACTACAATGGCGGCGTTGATACCACTGCGGTAGCACAGATAACGCAGTTAATCTCTGCCAACTACGTTAAGCAGTTGCAGCGCGTGGTGGCTCGATTGCCGCAATGGTTCGGTAGCGATTTCGATAAAGCCAACCCCAACGCCGTTGTTCGTTTTGGTTTTCGCTACGGCAAGCTCTATCTACAGCAGCTGTTGCCGTTGCATAAGTACCAATGGCCGCTGCCTAATACACTGCGCAATCGCCAGCAATTATTGCAGTTCGACGCTGCTCAACTGCCTGAAGATGAGCTATTTATCGATGTAACTCAATTGGTAAAAACCTCTCAGTCCACACAGTAAGTTAGCCGCCGTTGTTTTACTGCAATAACTGCTCGCACTGCTCCTCTAACCACCGCTGACCCAGCCCTTTGGCACTGTTTAGAGGGGTTACTCGGTCAACTGGCACCGACCAGGTTTCGATATCAAAACTTACCGGCAATTTGACTAATCGTTGGTTATCAACCTCGCTCTGAGCCAAGTGGGCTGGTAAATACCCCCAACCGAGATTGGCTATCGCTAATTGTTTTAAGGCTTCGAAGTCGTTAGACCAATACACCTTAGGGGAGATCGGTTGCAGCTGTTCGACCGCCTTGTTGTTACTGTTTTTGGTGATTAGTTGCCGATGCAATGTTATCTCGCTGCGGCTTACGCTTTGCAGTTGCGCTAACGGATGCAATGGCGATGCGACGGCGTAAAACGGCAGTTGGCCGAGTAAGCCTAGGTTAACCCCCGCTGGCATATCTTGACCCGTCAACATCAGTCCAATGTGGGCTCTACCTTGCCGGACCAATGGCGGGATCTGGTTACTCTGGCAGATCTCAAGTACCAGCTCGGTGGCGTGGAAGCGTTGGCTAAAACGTTGAATTAATTGGTAGAGGCTTGGTAGGGTCAGTGCCTGATCTAGCGCGATGGTTAGCGAGGGCTCCGTTTCCGGTGTGAGTGCCGCGGCAGTGGCTTGCAGATCTTGAGCTTGCTGCATAACCGCTTGCGCTTGTTGCAACAGGATTTGACCGTGAGGGGTTAGGGTCGGTTTACGACTGCTGCGGTCAAACAGGGTTTGGCCTAGGTCGATTTCGAGATTAGCGATGGCTTGGCTTACCACCGACTGAGCTTTACCGAGGCGTCGAGCCGCCGCAGAGAAAGAGCCAGCTTGGGCACAGTGAATAAAAGTATTGAGTTGTTGCAGGCTTAACATATCGATAAAACCGATAGTAACTAACTTTATTGCATCTTATATCATGATGATAATAGCGTCATTAGTCGTTGTAGAGAGGCGTTATGACCACCAAAGATCGGGTTATTCACAGTGTATTGTTTGAAGTAATTGGTTTGATCCTGCTGGTGCCAGTCGCCAGTTTAATTAGTGGTGTTGCCCCAAGTATCATGACCGGGATTGCGGTACTGGTGAGCTTAATCGCGATGGCATGGAACTACGGCTATAACGTGTTGTTCGATAAGCTGTTTGGGCAAGACCGCATTAACCGTGGCTTGATTGTACGGATGGCTCATAGCGCTGGTTTTGAGATTGGTTTATTGAGCATTAGTTTACCGCTACTGGTATTGATGACAGGCATGGGCTGGTGGGATGCGTTGATATTAGATCTGGGCATGGTGGTGTTTTATTTGGTTTATACGCTGGTGTTTAACTGGTGCTACGATCATGGTCGTCATTACCTGATGAACCGTAAGTTGATGGCTGACTAATTGATGCAGAACTACCGCCTCTAACCTTCAGCCGCCACCGGGATATGATGCCGTTAAAGCACCATAGTCGTTGGCGCCGTAGAGTTTAGGCAAACCTAGCAGCGACTACAAAGCCTAAAAATGCCACATGCTTCCCAACAAGTGGCATTTTGTTATTCGCGCTTTGAGCCTAGTCGCGCTTGGTGCCTGGCAAGATCTCGAAGTCAGTTGGGAAAACGGTTATCGCCTGCAACATCTTAGCAAGGATCTGTACATCTCCTTCTGCGCTGGCGCGGCCGGCCTTCAGTTGGCTAGCAAAGCTGGCTCGCTGCATCATAATCGGTACCAGATCGCTGCGATTGATGCGATAGCTTAAGTCTGGTTGTACTGCTTGTTGGCCAGCGATGGTGGTGAGGGTGGCATTGCTTAACTCAATCACAAAGGTCTCACCGGTATCTGGGGTGGCAAAATTAATCACAAAGTTAAGCCCGTCAACCTTAGCTGCATCCATGCGGATAGCCAATGCATCGAAGAACAGCTCCGTTGGCAATGCGGAGATGATCTCTTCGCTAGCGGTATTGGGTTCGAAGCCAGTCTTGATGCCATCGCGCAGCTCATAGGCGCCCTGCAAAAAGCTGTTACGTAAGCCGGGGTTCTCCTGCTGATAACCCAGTTGTTCATAGCAGTCAGCTAACAGATCATGCACCTGAGTATTGCTCGGCTCGGCTTGCAGTAGCTTGTCGAGGATCTCCACTGCCAGCTTGTATTGGCCGCTGTCATGAAGGCTTTTGCCCTTGCGCAGAATCGCTTTGGCACCGCCCATCATCTCAACGTATAACGGTGCAGAATCACTAGGAGACAAAGGAATAAGTGTGGCTGGATTGTTGTCCCAATAACCAAGGTAACGGTTAATTACGCCACGGCTGTTGTGCTCCGGTGAACCGTGATAACCGCGGTTGTACCATTGGTCAGATAAGCTTTTAGGCGTTTCAAACTCATTGTGGATCTGGTTAATAGTGACGCCTTGGTTAGCTAGATGGAGCACCTGATTATTGATGTTGGCGTACAGATCCCGCTGACCACGCAGCACCTCTTGTATGCGCTCGTTGCCCCAACGCGGCCAGTGGTGTGACGCCATCATAATTTCGGCTTCTTGGCCATATTCATACAGCATCTCGTTGATGTACTTTGACCATGCTAATGCATCGCGCACCTGAGCGCCGCGTAAGGTATAGATGTTGTGGAAGGTGCCGGTGACATTCTCTGCTGCCCACAACAGTTTCTTATCTGGGAAGTAGGTGTTCATCTCAGTCGGTGCTTCGGTGCCAGGGGTGAGTTGAAACACCATCTTCACGCCGTCGATGATGATGGTTTCTTCCGCTTCACTAACAAAGCGTGATGGGGTGATTAAGCCAACGGTACCGCGGGAGATAGTCTGCGCTAACCCCTGACCTGCGTGACCATAAGGGCTAGCAGGCAGTGCTACGCCGTATTGGTAGTACATGCGTCGGGTCATGGCATTGCCGGCATAGACGTTTTCGCTAACTGCATGCTCGGTAAAGCCCACTGGTGCAATCAGCGGTACCTTGCCAGAGCGAACATCCTGCTCTGAAACTACCCCGCGGACACCACCCCAGTGGTCGCCATGGCTGTGAGAAAATACCACTGCCTTTACCGGCAGTTCAGCGATCTCTTGGCTAATCAAATCCAGCGCTGCGCTGGAGGTCTCTTGCGAGGTCAAAGGATCAAACACAATCCAGCCACTCTCGCCGCGAACAAAGGTGATGTTGGCCAAGTCGAAGCCACGCACTTGATAGACGTCTTCCATCACTTGATACAAACCAAAGCTCATATTGAGTTGTGATTGGCGTACCAATGAAGGGTGGATACTGTCGCTGTTATTGGCTTGATCAATGAAATTAAAGCGTTGCAGATCGAAGACAACATTTCCCTGTTGATCTTTGATCACCCGTGACTTGGGGGCGGCGATAAAACCCCGCCGTTGCTCCTCAAAATCACGCTTGTCGCTAAAGGGCAGTGCAGCACGAGCGTCAGCAAGAACAGCCTTGGTGTATTGCGATGGTGCTTTCCCTTTCGGGTGAAAATGTTGTTCTGGTGCGGCACCAGCGGTGGCGATAAAAAGTGCCAAACCGGCGGTAACCAGTTGTTGTGGATTCATCTGCTTCTCCCTCAATCAGATTGAATGTAACTGACTCAACGGTAATGACAATCCGTCTTAGTTAAGTACTAACCTGTTGGATTTTTTTGCAAATGTAAACGCTTGTTTGAATGGTCGGTGCAGTGGTTGAGCGAAAGCGAATGCTGACAAATCATTCGCTGGCGGTTAGCATGTGCGCCGTTTTCCTCGATGAAAGAGAAGTATGATGGCTGAGCCAAAGTTGATGATTGGGTTAACCAACCCCAAGAGCCCAACCAATGTTGGTGCGGTGATGCGGGCGGCAGGATGCTACGGCGTTGATGAAGTTCGCTACACCGGTGCCCGTTACGAGCGTGCAGCAAAGTTTCATACTGATACGCACAGTGCTTCTGATGCGATCCCATTAACGCGAGTGGAAGAGCTGCGAGCGGATCTGCCGGCGGGTACTAAAATTGTTTGTATTGAGCTGGTTGAAGGGGCGGTAGCTTTGCCTAACTTTGACCACCCAGAACAGGCAATCTATCTGTTTGGCCCAGAAGATGGCAGTCTATCCCAGCAAGTGGTTTCGGCTGCTGATGCAGTTGTTTACGTGCCAACCAATGGTTGCATGAACCTTGCCGCCACCGTCAATGTGCTGCTGTACGATCGCATGGCTAAGTCAGAGTTTTCCCAAGGGGATGAACTGGTACGCCAGAGCCGCGATATCAACAATCGTTTACGTTGCTAGTCGTCTAGTCGTCTAGTCGCATTACTGTTGTTGCGATTCAGCCATACAAAACAGCCCTAGGACGTGAGTCCTAGGGCTGTTTTGCTTTAGCTTTGAGCTTACTTATCTTCCATCTCACGGGCTTCGCCGAGGGCTGACGCCACCATGCCCGCAGGGATAGAGACGATCCCTAAGCCGAGGATCAGGATAAGAAAGGTAAAGACCTTACCTCCAGCGGTAATTGGGTAGATATCGCCATAGCCAACAGTGGTGAGAGTCGCCACCGCCCACCAGAGACTAGAAAATATTGAACTGAATGAGTCTGGCTGGGCTGGGTTCTCAAAAAAATAGATACCAACTGCCGCTACATAAAGGGTTAGGATGGTGGCAAACACAAACATCACCAGTTCTTCTTTGGCGATGACAAAAGCACAGTGGAGGCGCTTCATTGCTTTGTTGTAGCGGGCGAGCTTAAGTAGCCGAACTAATCGCAACATCCGTAACCCACGTACCGCACGAAGATCCAGCCCTAAGGCGAGGTAAAACGGCAAGATTGCGACTAAATCGACGATACCAAAGAATGAAAACACAAACTTTTTTCTGTTTTTTGCCGCCAATAATCGTGCTAGATATTCAACGGTAAATATCGCCACAAAGATGACTTCACAATAGCGCAGTAGTTGCCGTGAACGTTCATCCAGATCTGGTAGGGTTTCAATCGAAAATGTAACCAAGGACAGGATAATAAGTCCCTGCAACAGCAAGTTAAAACGACGTCCTACGGTTGAGGTTTCATCGTCTAATAGTTGGCGTAACCAGTTCATAGCGGACTCTAAAAAAAATTTCGGCAAAGGTAACAAGGCGAAAATTTGGTTGCCACGAGCTGGATCTCACTGTTGACAGTAATTGGTAGTCACTTACGATTCTTTACAGAACTGCAGCTTCGATTCCGCTAGGATCAGTAAAGTATTCTTTTCTGGAGTAACCTATGAAACCCATTTTGATATCCTTGGTGATAGCCACCTTAGCTGCAACTCCAGCGTTGGCAAAGAATGGCCATGGTCACGACAATAACCATAAGAAGACCCATAACAAAGTGATAGTGGTAAAGCCGGGTAAGCATTATAAAACCCCGAAGCACCGCAGTTATTACCGTCGCGACATCCGTGATATTGCCACCTTTGCTGTATTCGCCGGCATCAGTTATGCGGTAATTGATAACGTTTTTTATCGCCAGCAGGGGGATCAGTACGTTTACGTTTCGCAGCCACCGGTTGGCAGTTATACCGTAACCACTACGCAAACTACTACCACGCCCACTGCAGCGGTTTCAGCAACGGCTGCTCCTGCTGCCAGTTATGGTGGATACACCATCGGTAGCATTGTTTCTGCATTGCCCGCGGGCCATAAAGCAGTGTCGGTGGATGGCGTCAGCTACCGCCAATACCAAGGCGTTTGGTTTGCCCCGATCGCGGGTTCTAGCCAGTTTGTGGTGGTTAACTCGCCGCTATAACCGGTGTTCATTGCAAAAAAGGGCGGTGTACCAATTAAGTGTTGTTCCTTCTAGTACAGTTAAAGCATCGGCTAGGCGAGCGCCGATACAAGGGGTTAAGCACTACCGCCGTTGACCTTCTGCCGCTTTGGACTGCGACCTAAGGCAAGGGGGGGGATTCCAAAGGGGGCGAAGCTCCCCCCTAATGCATACAGGAATGTGCCGTCGCCACCGCGACATCCTCCTCTAAAAGCACCGAAACCGGTGAAGCCGAAGGCTTAAGATAAATTTCAACAGCTAACTACGACACAGCCAAAAACAGCCCCGCCAATGTGCGGGGCTGTTTGATTTTAAGCTCGGGAGTAACGCTAAGGCTTAGCGTTTAAGCCACATCGGTTTGTTCGAGCTGGCTGGATAGCTTACCAACGGTTTGGGCGAAGCTGGATAGGCTCGACGACTCCATAAAAATATGGCGTTTGCCGTGCTGTTTGCAGAAGCGTTTGAGCTTGTAATAGGCGTCGTGACTAACGCAATCGACCGCGCAGATCACAGTGTCGGCGGCGGCGAGCATCGATTCTAATCGTTTCCGGCTGTCCTCTTTACCCCCATCGTGATGGCTAAAGTTACCGTTGCTGCGCTCAATGATGGCGCGGTATTGGTCAACCAAGCGATGCAAACCACCAACGCACAGCACGTTTTGACCGGCAAGATCTGGGCAAGCACTGCAATCGCTGCTACCACAGCTGCTACAACCGCTGGCACTAGCAACCGGCCCGAATGCGGCCTCCAGCGTACGCACGTCTTGATCGTGCTGGGCTTTGATCTTATCCAGTTTTCGCTGGTAGGTGAGGGCGGTCATGTGCCAATGGTCGCGTTGCTCGGTGGCGCGTTGAAGTGCAGCTTGGCTGTCTTGGAATCGTTGCTCTAACTGTTGATTTTGCTGTTGCAGTTGTTCGTTGCTAGTGTCGTCCGCTGGGGTTAACTGATGCTGTTCATTGGTAATCTCCAGCTGGCGGTTACGCAACTGCTGTGCTTCTAACTCGTCCCGCAGCTGTTGCAATTGCTTGTCTTTGTCGTGCAACTGCTGGTTAGTCTTCTTTATCTGCTTAGCTTGCTCTTGTTTGAGCCCAACTAACTCCGCTTCGGCCTGCGTTAGCCGCTTAAGATCCGCTTGCTGTCCAGCACCAATCTGATGGGAAAGCATGTGGATGGTCTCAAAGGCTTCCTCTTTCAGCTCGTCGGTACATTGGCCATGGGTGGTGGTGGCCCATAACGCCTCTGCCGTGGCACCACGCGCTAAGAAGTCTTCCCACATTAACCGTAAGGTGGCGGCATCCTTTGCTTGGGCAAACTGACGCACCGCCGAGGAGTATTTACGCTCTAGATACTTATAGGTCGCCAATGATAACTTGTTTTTGCCTTGGGTATTGGTGACAAAGAAGGTGTGTAGCCAATAGTCGTTCTTACCGGCAGCGTAGCGATCACCGTGTTTTTTAGCCAACGTGCGCAACTCAGCGTTGGTTAGGCAGGTGCCGATAACGGGACAATGCAACTTGGTTTCTAGCTCCCACAGCTTGTGACGTAGCCGAGTGGTTGAGCCCTGAGGTTTAGCCGGGATCAGCGGTGATGGTTCAATCGGTTCAGGGCGAGCTAGGCACATAGTGGCGTATTCCGAAGCAGAGGTTAAGGTTAAGTGTATGAAGTGACGAATAGTTGTCAATGATAATTATTATCATTTGCATGCTTATCGACACTGTTAGCACGTTCGCGAAGGGCTAGGATGGTCGGATCAGCATAACTCAGCTTTGTCATATTGCTGCTATACGTTACCCTTGCGCCAGTAATTTCAATAGCGTACGGCCGTTTAGATAATGTGCCGTCGTTTTTTAGGGATCAGCCATGATTATCAAACCAAAAATTCGCGGATTTATTTGTACCACAACTCACCCTGTCGGTTGCGACAAAAACGTGAATGACCAAATCGCTTACGTCCAAGCGCAGCCAAAGTTAAACGATGGACCTAAGCGTGTATTAGTCGTGGGCTCCTCCAGTGGTTACGGTTTGGCATCGCGGATCTCCGCTGCATTTGGTAGTGACGCAGCTACCATCGGCGTATTTTTTGAGAAGCCAGCGACTGAACGCAAGCCGGGCACTGCAGGCTGGTACAACTCTGCTTCATTTGAGCAAGCGGCTCATAAGGCGGGCTTATACGCCAAAAGCATCAATGGCGATGCGTTCTCCCACCAAGCCAAAGAGAAAGTTATCGAGCTGATTAAGGAGGATCTTGGTCAGATTGATATGGTGGTGTACTCACTGGCGTCACCGGTACGTAAACTACCGGACTCTGGTGAAGTGGTCCGTTCATGCTTAAAGCCGATGGGTCAGACCTACACTGCAACCGCGGTCGATACGAATAAAGACCAGTTGTTTGAAGCATCGGTTGAACCGGCTACTGAGGAAGAGATCGCCAACACCGTAACGGTTATGGGGGGGCAAGACTGGGAGCTGTGGATCAACGCGTTGAATGATGCTGGTGTACTGGCTAACGGTTGCCGTACAGTGGCTTACAGTTACATTGGTACCGAAATTACCTGGCCGATCTACTGGGATGGTGCCTTGGGCGAAGCTAAGAAAGATCTCGACCGTGCTGCTAAGGCACTCGACGCAAAGTTAGGTGGCATTGATGGTGGCGCGAACGTTGCCGTACTGAAGAGTGTGGTTACTCAAGCGTCCTCTGCGATTCCTGTTATGCCTCTCTACATTGCGATGGTGTTCAAGAAGATGCGGGAAGAGGGGGTACACGAAGGCTGTATCGAGCAGGTATGGCGCATGCTGACCGATCGTTTATACAACGGTGCTGAGCTGCCAACCGATGAACACAATCGCATCCGTCTGGATGATTGGGAACTGCGTGAAGATATTCAAGCGCACTGCAAGGCGTTGTGGCCAAAGCTAACCGATGACAATTTGGCGGAGCTGTCTGATTACAACCAATACAAGCAGGAGTTCTTAAGCCTGTTTGGATTCGGTCTTGATGGTATCGACTACGATGCCGATGTTGACCCAGTGGTACCGTTTGATGTGATTACGCTGGAGAGCTGATTGAGCTGCTTCAGTTAGCGTTACAAACAAAGGCGACCGTTTGGTCGCCTTTGTTGTAGCTGAAGCTTGGTGGAGCATAACAATGGTTGTGTACCAACTAAGTGTTGTTGTTTCCAATGCTGTTAAAGCACCGGCTAGGCGAGTTTTGATACAAGGGGAAAGTACCACCGCCGTTGATCTTTTGCCGCATTGGGCAGTCCAGCGAAGCGTTTTGGACTGCGACCTAAGGCAAAGGGGGATTCCAAAGGGGCGGAGCTCGCCCTAATGCATACCAGAATGTGCCGTTGCCACCGCGACATAACCCCTTAAGAGCACTGCAATCACTACAGCCAAAGGCTTGATATAAACCTCAACACTTAACTGTGACACAGCCATAACAATAGTACTGATTCAAAAACTACCGCTGGCCAAATTAAAGTTCGAGGCTGCCGTAATTCGAAACGTTGTTAGCTATTTCTATTTATGAATCTACCTGTAGTAATGCAATCAGTTCCGTGGTCGCAACACCTGCTGCTCAATCAAACGCTTAGTGTATTCATGTTGGGGGTGGGCAAAGACTTCATCGGTAGTGCCTTCCTCAACCACTTTACCCTTGCGCAGCACAATGACCCGATCAGCGATGTGCTGTACCAAGTTTAAGTCGTGCGACATAAAAATGTAGCTCAGACCGAGTTTACGTTGCAGCTGCAGCAGCAAGTTGATGCACTGAGCTCGAAGGGTGGTGTCGAGGCCACCAAAGGCTTCATCAGAGATCAGTACCTTAGGTTCAAGCATCAATGCGCGGGCAATCGCTACCCGCTGACGTTGCCCATTGGCCAGCATCAATGGATAAAAATCCGCGTGTTCACGCAATAATCCAACCTGCACCAACGCTTTTTCGACCGTATTAATCCGCTCGGCGGCAGTCATATTGGTGTTGAATCGAAGCGGTTTTTCCAACTGCTCTCCCACCCGCAAGCGAGGGTTTAATGAGGTGGCAGGGTCTTGGAAGATCATCCGAATATTACGGCTGCGCTGATGGTGGTTCTGACTGTGTAACTCTTTGCCATTGAGAAATATTTGGCCACCACTGCGAGCCTTAGCACCACTTAAGATCTGTGCCAATGAGGTACGGCCGGAGCCTGCTTCGCCAACAAACGCTAAGGTTTCGCCGGCAGCGAGTTCAAACGACAGCGGCGCGATGGCTTGCTTGTATTCACGACGGAACCAAGAGCGGCTTTTGGAGTAATGTTTGTGCAGATCTCTTACCTGCAACTGCGGCACATCGGTCACGCTTTGTCCTTCTGCTCAATGGGAAAGTGGCAGCGATAGGCATGGCCATTGACGCTACGGATAACCGGTGCCTTAACGCACTCTTTTTGCGCCCGAGGGCATCGCGGCCCTAAGCGACAACCGACCGGCAGATGCTGCAACAGTGGCACTGCACCGCGCAGTGCAGGTAATTCCGCCTTATGAGGCAGATGGAAGGTGTTGCTGAGAGAGCTTTCAAGTAACGCTTGGGTATAGGGGTGACGAAAGTTGCCAAGCACCTTTTTGGCGACGCCAGATTCCATCATATGACCGCAATACAGCACCGTTACTTTATCTGACCAACGACCAACCGCTTGCAGATCGTGACTGATAAACAAAATGGCAACGTTATGGAGCTGGTTGAGCTTCTCAAGCATACGAAAGATCTGTGCTTGAGTTGCGGTTTCGAGGCCAGTGGTTGGCTCGTCGGCCACAATCAGTTTAGGTTTACGTGCTAAAGCCATGGCCAGCATTACTTTGTGGGCTTCACTTTCGGTCAGCTCCCATGGGTAAGCTTCCAGCAATGGTTGATGTTGCTTCACGCCGACTTTGTGCAGCAGCTGGATCGCCAGTTTGCGCCGTTGCTTGCCCCGCTTCCACCACGAAACCTCTGTGTTGTTCGGCATCGATTCGATGAGCTGTGAACCGATTTTGGCGGAAGGGTCTAAACAGGCGGCGGGCTCTTGAAAGATCATCGCAATCTCGTTACTCATCAATTGCCGTCGCTCACGACTGCTCATCGACAGCATGTTTTTGCCATTCCAATTAAGGCGGTCGGCGCGGACATGAGTACGGCGATCGGTGATGCCTAAGATCGCCTTAGCCAGCAAGCTTTTGCCTGAGCCAGACTCGCCAACCAGACCGTGAATTTCGCCTTCGGTCATGCGTAGGCTGAACTTCTCAAGAGCAACGAAGCGGCCGTGTGGGGTATCCAGTTCGATGGTTAGGTTACGAATATCGAGCAGCTGCATTAATCACGCTCCTCGGAGATGGCGTGACCAAGGCCATCTCCAACCAAGTTGGTGGCCAGTACTGCTAGCAGTATCGCCAAACCCGGCATGGTCACCGTCCACGGGGCGCTAAGCACATTGCTGATGCCATCGCGTACCATCGCTCCCCACTCTGGCGAAGGCGCTTGAGCACCGAGATTAAGGAAACCTAAGGCTGCGATATCCAAGATAGCGGCGGAGAAGGTTAGGGTGGTGCGCATCACCATAATATCGGCGATGTTGGGCAAGATGGCATAACGCAGAATTTGGTAACGGTTGGCACCATCGAGTTTGGCTGCCATTACGTACTGTTTTTGGTTCTCTTCGTAGACGGCGTTGTGAACGGTGCGAACGATACTTGGCAGCAACGATAAACCCACAGCCCAAAATACGTTATTCAAGCCCGGCCCCATTACCGCCACCATCAGTAACGCTAAAATCACTGAGGGCAGTGATAACAAGGCATCGAGCAGGTGTCCCAATACCGAAGCGCGAAGGCCATGGGCGGTACCGGATAGGGTGCCAATCAAAAAGCCAACTGCGATGGTGACAATTACAATCAGGGCGGCGTAGCCAAAGGTGAGGTGAGCGCCGTGCAACAAGCGCGACCAGATATCTCGGCCCAAGCTGTCGGTACCAAAGAAGAATTTGACGTCTCCATCAGCGTGCCAAGAGGGGGGCGCTAACAACATTTCCGAGGCTTGCTCAGTGGCGCTAAATGGCGCTAAAAATGGCCCGAGTAGAGACAGCAGCAGCATAAAGCCGATGGCCCAAAGGCCGACGTACGCGGTTGGACGATTGCGGAAGTGGATCCAGATCTGGGTCCATGTCGATGGGATCTTGTCCTCGTGATAAAGCTGTGGACTACCCATGGATCTCCTTACGGCTGACTGGATTTAACAGTGCGTGCGCCACTTCTAAAACGATCGAGACAACAATAATAAATACCGACATAACGATGATGCCGCTGTGCAGCGCGGTGTAGTCGCCTTGATATAGGGCTGACATCAGATAGGAGCCGATCCCCGGCCAGTTAAAGATGGTTTCAACCACCACTAAGGTGGAGGCGATGGGGCCCAGTTGCAAGGTCATGGTACGGAACATCGGTGCTACTGAGTTAGGGATAGCGTGGTTGATCACTAAGCTCAACTTGGCTACGCCGCGCGCTTTCAAAGCGCGAATATAGGGTTTCTCTACCTCAGCTAACATGCTGACGCGGACGGTGCGGATCATCAGTGTGGTAGGCAAGGCGGCCATTACCATTACTGGCATTACCAGATGAACCATCGCATCGTTTAATGCTTGCCAGCGCCACGGTGCCGCAGACATGGGGATATCAATCAGCATAAATCCTGTTTGATAGGGCACATCGTAGAGTAGATTTAGTCGGCCCGATGGCGGCAATAGATCCAGATCAAGACCAAAGGTGATCAGCAGTAAGATCCCCAACCAAAACGCTGGCAGACTGAAGCTAAGCAGCGTCATTGCCCAAAGGAGCTTGGGCCATAACCCGGTGCGACCGGCCGCGAGAATACCCAGGGGCACACCAACTACTAATGCCAACATTAATGCGATAAGGGATAACTCTAAGGTCGCCGGTAAGGTTTTACTAAGCTCAGCGGCTACGGTTGCGCCAGAGACTTGTGATTGGCCTAAGTCACCGCTGAGGCGGGTACTAACAAAGGCGATATAGCCACGAACCATGCCTTGGTCAAGGCGATACTGTTCAACAATTTGTGCCCGTTGTGGCTCGGTGGGATTGGTGATGCCACTGAGGTTGGTTACCGGATCGCCAGGCATATTTAAGGTGGCGATGTAGATTAAGCCGCTGAGCACCAAACTGGTTAAAATCAGCAGATTTATTCGCCGCAGAAGGTAGGAGATCATAGTGGCTCCCTGCCTACAGTGGTGAAGTCGATGCCACCACTGGTATGAAGAATACGGCCATGCCAATGGCGCTTACGGCCGAGGATGCGGCTGGCGTGAGCTATTGGCACCAATGGAGTGTGTTGCTGCAATTGATACTCCAACTGGCTATAGAGTCGCTGTCGTTGTTGTGGATCCTGAGCATCGCGAGCGGCAACGATGAGTTGGTCAAACTCCTCGTTGCACCATTGGGAGCGATTGGAGCCATATTCGAGCGCGGTGCAAGTAAGTAACGGGCTAAAGAAATTGTCGGGATCGAGGTTGTCGGCCGACCAGCCAATCAGTACTGAGTCGTAATCGCGGCTTTCCAGCTGCGCCAGAAAACGGCTCCAGTCGTAGCTGTGGATGGTGGCGTTAATCCCAATCTTAGCCAAGTCCTGTTTAATCAGTTTGGCGGTGTCGATCGCGTCTGGGTTGTAGATCCGCGCTACCGGCATAGCCCAGATATCGATAGTCAGTGCGCCAACGTCGGCATTTTCCAGCAGGCGAGTGGCTAATGCTGGGTTATAAGCTCGCTCGGGGAGATCGGGATCATAAGCCCACGAGATTGGCGGTAACATGCCTTTGCCGACAACTGCAGTGTTGTGATAAATCGCTTGCAGAATCCGCTTTTTATCAACCGCTAGGCTCAGTGCTTGGCGGACTTGGGGGTTATCAAACGGTGCTCTAGTGGTGTTGAAAGCCCAATAGGCCACGTTTAGCCCTGGCATTACATCGAGCGCTAGATCGTCATAACCTTGAATATGGCCAAGCTCACTGAGTTGCGGCAGTGCGGCGACATCGCAATCGCCACCAATCAGCTTCACTACTCGGGACGCGGCCGCTTGGGTGATGTCGTACACCAATTGATCCAGCTTGGCGTTTTCGCCCCAATACTGTTCATGGCGGTCGTAACGGATGTATTGGTTACGAACGTAATCGCGCAGCTTAAAAGGGCCGGTACCGATCGGTTGGCTATCTAGCGCTTCCGGGGTACCTGCGGTGAGCTGCTGAAAGCCATACTCTTTTGAAAGGATAACCGCGAAATCTGTGGCTATCTCAGCTAAGAAGTTGGCGCGTGGCTCCAGCAGTTCAAACTCCACTTGATAGTCATTGAGCTTGTGCAGTTTAACGTTGGTGTGATCTAGGTTAATGCTTTGGAAAAAGGGGTAACGACCGCCACCAACCTGATAAAATGGGTGTGAGCGAAGCAACCAACGATTGAAGCTAAACAATACGTCGTCGGCATTAAAGGCCCGAGTCGGGCTGAAGTAATCGGTATGGTGAAACTGCACCTGCTGGCGCAAGCTAAAGCGATAGCGAAGGCCATCGCTGCTGATGTTCCACGCCACCGCGAGCTCCGGTGATAGCTCACCACTTTGGGGATCGATCTGGATTAAGCGGTTGTATAACTGCTTTGAGGTAGCATCGATGGCGGTACCTGAGACGGTCAACTGCGGGTTGAAGGTTTCGGGGTTACCTTCGGAGCAATAGACTAACCCATTCTCAATGTACTGCTGCTGTTCGCTGCACCCAGCAACGAACAGCAGGATAAAGACTATTAAAAGGCGCGACATGGCCATGATTTCAGTTCACAACTTATTGATCGCTGTAGTCTAACAGGGCGTCGCAGAGTGCTCAATTTTCCTGCCCTAGCATATCGTATTTCTTTAATATCCCACGCAGTTGGTGATAGGTAAGCGCCAGATTTTCTGCGGCTTTCTTTTGGTTATATTGGCTATGCACCAACGCCTGTTGCAGTAGCGATTTCTCATTATCTTGGCAGACCTGCTTGAAGTCGATAGGGAACTCGCTAGCTCCCTGTGTTGCCGCGGGCATGACTTCTGGCTCAGCTGCGCTAGCTTGCTCTACAGTTGGGGCATTGGTGCGGATAAGTTGGGTGGGGCGCCACGGTGACTCGAACGGGTCAAGTACAATCTCATGCAGTGGCACATGGGCGTTGTTATGTCGATAAACACTACGTTCAATGGCGTTTTTAAGCTCACGCACGTTGCCGGGCCACGGGTACCCCTGCAGGGTTTTTAGGGCGTTGTTACTAAAACCGGCAAACAGTTCTAGCCCCAATTGACGGGTCATCTGCATGGCAAAGTGATCCGCTAAGATGAGGATATCCTCTTTGCGCACTCGCAGCGGCGGCAGGGTAATAACATCGAAGGCTAAGCGATCGAGCAGATCGGCGCGAAACTTTCCTTGCGCGGCGAGCTGAGGCAGATCCTCGTTGGTGGCGCAAATCAAGCGGACGTCACTGCGAACGGTACGGGTGCCACCCACTCGTTCAAACTCGCCGTATTCAATGACACGCAGTAACTTTTCTTGTACTAAGCCGGAGGTATTGGCGAGTTCGTCGAGGAATAGGGTGCCTTTATCAGCGCGTTCAAATCGACCTTCGTGGCGCTTACTGGCCCCAGTAAATGCCCCAGATTCGTGGCCAAACAGCTCACTTTCCAGTAGATTTTCATTTAGGGCGGCACAGTTAAGCTTGACGTAGTTTTGTTCCCATCGGCTAGATAAGAAGTGTAGACGCTCGGCAATCAACTCTTTGCCGGTACCGCGCTCACCGATAATTAATACCGGCTTATTCAATGGCGCGACCTTAGATACGTGCTCTAGCACCTCGTGAAAGGCGGTCGATTGGCCGATTAGATTGTCATTTGGTCTTTGTGATGGCATCCCTGTTCCAACGTGGTTAATTTCACTATCGAGTAGTCAAATCCATAATATGGGTTAATGGTCGAAATACCAACACTAAAATAAAATCTTATTAAAACAAGTGGTTAAAGCTAATTTAAAAGTTGGCACGGGAAATGTATATGACTAACCGAGGGCAACATTTTTTATGAGGATTTAATTATGGGTATTTTTTCTCGTTTCGCTGATATTGTGAATTCGAACCTTAGTTCATTATTGGATAAGGCTGAAGATCCAGAAAAGATGGTGCGCTTAATCATCCAAGAGATGGAAGACACACTGGTCGAGGTTCGTTCAACCTCTGCGCGAATTTTAGCAGATAAGAAAGAGTCGCTGCGTCGCATTCAACGAGCGGAAGCTCAGGTTGAAGATTGGCAGGGCAAAGCGGAGTTGGCGCTGTCAAAAGGCCGCGAAGATCTGGCTCGTGCGGCACTGGCTGAGAAGCAGAACGCAGTAGAGATGGTTGATGCGATTAAGCTAGAGTTGGTTACCATTGAGCAGCAGTTAGAGCGCTTGAAAGAAGAGGTTTCGCAACTGCAAGACAAGCTTAATGATGCACGTGCTCGCCAGAAGACCATCATCATGCGTAAGCAAGCAGCCACCTCTCGTTTGGATGTTCGCAAGCAACTAGATACCAATAAGATTGATCAAGCGATGAGTCGTTTTGAGCAATACGAACGCCGAGTTGAGGGGATTGAGTCTGAAGTAGAAGCCTACCAGATGACCCAGCCTCGTGGTTTGCAAGATGAGTTTGCGGCTTTGGAAGCTGAAGATAAGGTAAGCCAAGAGCTAGAGGCTTTGAAAAAAAGCATGGCTAAGAAAAACGCTTGATCTGAAATTGAACGGTAGAGGAGAAAATAATGGAAGAGCTATTTGCTTTATTGGTTGCGCCGCTGATTATCTTTATGTTGTTGGTGGCGCCAATCTGGCTCATTCTGCACTACCGCAGCAAAAAACAGATCAATCAGGGGCTGACCGAGGAAGAGTATCAGCAGTTGAATGAGTTGCTGCGGCGTGCGGATAAAATGGCCGAACGCGTAGATAGTCTAGAACGTATATTAGATACCGAAGCACCTGAATGGAGACGTAAACATGAACAGCAATAACACTGAATCATTATATCGTATTCCCGCTAAAGGCAAGGTTGCTGGGGTTTGTGCCGGCGTGGCCGAACGTTTTAATCTTGAGGTGTGGTTGGTTCGAATTGTCGCGTTTTCAGCACTTATCTTAACTGGAATATTCAGCTTCGTTCTGCTTGGTTATATCGTTGCTTGGGTACTGCTCGATAAGAAGCCAGAGCAACTGCAAAGCCACGGTGCTGAGGTAAAAACCAAGATCTGGCAAGCCGGTGAATCCCCGCGGGTAGTGTTCCGCGACATCAACTCGAAATTTCGTTCCATTGAACTGCGGATCCGTAACATAGAGCGCCATGTTACCTCCGATGCTTACGCGCTCGGTCGTGAGATCGACGGATTAAAATAAGTCCTCAACTTCAGGGAGCCATAGGCTCCCTTTGCTGTATTTAAGGCTCCCCACTGCATGGTTAGTTTGACTCCCCACCTAAAGCGTTTCGGCAAGCAACTGGAACAGATAGCCTATCGCGGGCTGGACCAACATCTTCGTATCGGTATCACCGGGTTATCTCGAGCAGGTAAAACCGCGTTGATCACCTCGATAGTGCATCAGCTAACCCACGCTAATCGGCAGCAGTTACCGATGTGGCAAGCGTTAGCACAGGGTAGGGTGTTGGGGGTACAGCGCGTGCCGCAACCGGATCTCACCATGTTGCCGTTCGATTACGATGGCGCGATGACGGCTTTAACCTCGAATCCACCGCAGTGGCCGGAATCAACCCGAGGCTTGGCCGAGATCCGCTTAGCGATTCGGTTTGCACCTCAGGGGGGGATCAAACGTCAGCTAGCGGATCACCTCACTCTGTATCTGGATCTAGTGGATTACCCTGGAGAGTGGCTGCTGGATCTACCGTTACTTGAATTGGATTACGGTAGTTGGTGTCAGCAACAGTGGCAGTGGTTGGAGCAACAGCCGTGGCTTGAGGTAAGCCAGCGCTGGTTGCAACTGAGCCAGCAGCAAAGTGGTGCGGATGAGACTCAGGTTGCCGAGGTGGCACAGCATTACAGCAAGCTGTTACAGCAGCTTCGATTGGAACAGGGAGCGACCTTTCTGCAACCTGGACGAGCGTTGTTGCCTGGCGATTTAGAGGGCACGCCGATCTTGGCGTTCTATCCACAGCAGCCACAACAGGTTGATCAAAACTCAGCGTTGACGCAGATGTTGACCCAGCGCTTTGAAGCCTACAAAGAACAGGTGGTGAAGCCTTTTTATCGCAACCATTTTTCTAAATTTGATCGGCAGTTGGTGTTGATTGATTCGTTAGCGGCGTTGAACCACGGCCGGGCTCAAGTGGAGCAGATGAGTCAGTCGCTGCAGGGGGTACTGCAAAGCTTCCATTATGGCCCCGGCTCATTACTGCGGCGAATGCTGTCGCCGCGTATTGATAAGCTGTTGTTTGTTGCCGGTAAAGCCGACCACATCAGCATAGACCAACACACTAACCTATTAGCACTAACTGATAGTCTGATGGGCGCGAGTGGTAAACGAATTCGCTTTAGCGGTGCTCAGTCAGAAAGCATGGTACTCAGTGCGATTCGCGCCAGCGAACCGGGACAGGTGGATGACGGCAGTGGTCCTGTAGCGGTCATCCGCGGCTTTGACCAACAACAAAATCGAGTGATGCGCTTCCCTGGTGAGGTGCCACGGCAACTGCCGCCGGAACACTTTTGGCGGCAACAAGGCTTCGACTTTACCCCGCTGGCACCACCCCGAGAACTTACGGTTGACGGGCCAATGCCCCATATGCGCATGGATCACCTGATTGATTGGATGCTGGGAGATAAGCTTTCATGAGCAAACTAAAAGCAGCAAAAGAGTTTGATATCGATGCCGTCGATGCTAATGCGCCGTTAGAGCCCACTCTATCACCAGCGCAAGATATTGATGAAACCCAGTGGCGACAGGCACTGGAACCTGAGATGGAGATTGAAGCGGCTCGACCGAAGCGGTCGCTGCTACTGCGGTTGGTATTAATTGCTGTCACCGTGTTAGTCGTGGCAGAGACCGGTTGGAGTTTGTGGCAAGCGTGGTTACGTGGCCCCATCTGGTTTGGGCTTTATGGGGTTACGATCGGTGGTGCGGTGCTGCTGTTGGGCGGCATGCTCCTGCGGGAGTTGCGACGTTTGCGCCAACTCAAACGTAACGGTGACCAACGGCAGGCGGGCTTGCGGATCAGCGCCAGTGCTCAAAGCGGTGAGGCACAGCAGCTATTGAAGCAAATAAGTAGCACTGTACCAGCTGAATTTGCACAGGCTACTGAACATTGGCGAGAGTGCCAACAAGCCCACCATAACGACAGCGAACAATTACAGCTTTACGAACGGACGGTGTTGCAACAGCAGGACGAGGCTGCGCAGCGATGCATCTACCGCTATGCAGCTCAAGCCAGCCTGTTGTTGGCTGCCAGCCCGATGGCCAGTCTAGATATGGGCCTGATGTTATGGCGTAACCAAACCATGTTGGATCAGGTGGCGCGGATTTACGGCATCGAACCGGGCTACTGGAGCCGTATTAAGTTAATACGACAGATGTTGAAGAATCTGCTCTTTGCGGGTGGGTCACAGGTGGCGCTGGATCTTGGCACACAAATGTTGTCGGCGGAGCTAACTGGCAAGTTGTCGGCTCGGGTTGCGCAAGGGTTAGGGGCAGGACTGCTTACAGCTCGGTTAGGCTATGCCGCTTGCTCTGAGTGCCGGCCATTGCCTTACCAGTCTCAATCTCAGCCGAGCCTGTTAACGGTGCAGGGTAAGTTGCTGAGCGAGTTAAAGAGTGTTAGTGCGGAAGCGCTGCAGAGCGTTCGCGCCCATAAACAACGTAACGAACAATTTACGAAGTGAATTAGCATCGATTGCGCCTCAAAGGATTCTCCTCTTGTACGGTTGTCATATGTTAGAGACTTGTTGCACGGACACAACTACACCTCTAATTATCGTCCGGCATCTTAAATGGGGAGAATTCTATGGATGCATCAATGCACCCAGAGACTTGTGTTATTCATGGCGGCCACCAGCGTGATAGTAGTGGCAGCCTTACCACGCCATTATTGCAAACAGCGACCTTTGCTTTTGATGATTGCCATAGTGGTGGCCAGCGCTTTGCTGGGGAGCAAGCGGGACCCATCTATACTCGGCTAGGTAACCCAACCACCAACGAACTGGAACGCCGCATCGCTTTGCTTGAAGGCAGCGAGGATGCTTTGGCGTTTGCTAGCGGCATGGGGGCAGTGGCAGCGGCGCTATTGGGAACATTGCAAAGTGGTGATCACTTGATTGTGGCCACCTCTTTGTATGGTTGCAGTCACTCACTGGCGACCGAACAGCTGCCGCGGTTTGGGATTGAAGTGACCCAAGTGGATTTCGCTCAGCTGGCAGAAGTTGAGTCGGCTATTCAAGCCAATACCAAACTGATGCTGCTGGAAACGCCGGTCAATCCGCACCTGCAAGCCTACGATCTGGACAGCTTGGTTTCGATAGCCAAAGCACACGACATCATTACAGTGGTCGACAACACTTTTATGACGCCACTGCTGCAAAAGCCACTAAGCCATGGCGTTGATCTGGTGCTCCACAGTGCCACCAAATACCTTAATGGCCACGGTGATGTGATCGCCGGTTTAGTGTGTGGCCGTGCTGAGATGATAGATCCCCTTCGTAATCAGATCCGTAAGGATTTTGGGGCGGTGCTTTCGCCCCATGATGCGTGGTTGATATTACGAGGCATGAAGACCCTAGCGCTGCGGATGGAACGCCATTGCGACAGCGCTCTTAAAATAGCCCGTTATTTACAAACTCACCCAACGGTGGCCGCGGTGCATTATCCGGGCCTAGAGAGTCACATGGGCTACGGCTTGATCGGCACTCAGATGAAGGCCGGTGGCGGTGTTGTCGCGATTGAATTATGTGGTGACTATCAAACCGCCTTGAGCTTTGTCGATGCCCTAAGGTTGTTCACTATCGCCGTCAGTTTAGGGGATCCAGAGTCGTTGGTGCAGCACCCAGCATCGATGACTCACAGCTGTTACCAGCAAGAGGAGCGACGGGCGGCGGGGATCAGCGATAACTTAGTTCGTTTGGCGATTGGCCTCGAGCATTGCGATGATCTAATTGCTGATCTCGAACAGGCACTTAGTCATTGCCATACCAAGGAGCGGCGTGATGAAACAGTCTAAATACCAAGCTCGAATGCCCAATGCCGATGGCATCATCGATTACCCCGCAGCGGAACATCAGATCTGGGCCGAGCTGGTGGAGCGTCAACTGACACTGCTGCCTGGGCGAGCTTGTGACGAGTACCTGAAAGGGCTCGACACCTTGGCATTACCAACCGATAGAATCCCGCAGTTGGGGGAAGTGGATAAGGTGTTACAGCGTACCACCGGCTGGCAAACTGCACCGGTACCAGCGTTGATTTCGTTCGAACGATTCTTCGAGTTATTGGCCAGCAAACGTTTTCCGGTCGCTACCTTTATCCGCACACGGCAAGAGTTCGATTACCTGCAAGAGCCGGATATCTTCCATGAGTTGTTTGGCCACTGTCCGTTGCTGACCAACCCCGCCTTTGCGCATTTTACTCACACCTATGGCAAGCTTGGCTTGGCGTCAACACCTCAGCAACGGGTCTTCTTGGCACGATTGTATTGGTTTACGGTTGAGTTTGGTTTGGTTGAGACCGAGCAGGGAATGCGGATCTATGGGGGCGGGATCCTGTCTAGTCCGGGTGAAACTCACTATGCGCTGTCGCAACAACCAACCATCAATTCGATGTCTGTGGTAGATGCGATGCGAACCCCATATCGTATCGACATTATGCAACCTATCTATTACGCCCTAACCAATATCAATCAGCTCTATGATTTAGCTCAACTCGATTTGATGGCATTGGTAACTCAGGCGCAGCAACTGGGGCTATTTGAGCCGCAGTTCCCATCCAAACAACAAGTAAGTTAAGGATAACCATGACCACGTTAAGCGAGATGAAATGCGAAGCCTGCCAAGCGGGTGCCCCACAAGTGAGTGATATAGAGTTAGCTGAGTTGATAGGGCAACTGCCGGATTGGTCTACTCCGGTCCGCGCCGGTGTAATGCAGCTAGAGCGCGTTTATACCTTTAAGAATTTTAAGCAGGCTTGGGCATTCAGTAACAAAATTGCCGAGTTGGCAGAAGCGGAGTTTCACCACCCAGGGATTTTATTAGAGTGGGGGAAAGTGACAGTAACCTGGTGGACCCATGCCATCTCTGGCCTGCATCGCAATGATTTCATTATGGCGGCTAAGACTGATCAATTACTCTAATTGGCAGTACGCTGGGCGTTACAGCCCAGTTCTGTTGCGTTAACCCTGAAAAGTGTGATGGTGTCGACGAAAAGTCGGCATTTTTGATCTAGTTATCACTATGATGTACAGCAATTTTTACAGTATTATCCGACAGACTGCTCTCAACAATCAGATCAAAATAAAGGGAAGAGCCGATGCGGATACGAGTAAGTTGCCAAGACCGAATTGGATTGGCTAGGGAAATTCTAGAGGTTCTGGAAAAGTACAATATCAACGTTAATGCGATTGATGCGGCCAGTGAAGGCTTTGTGTATATGCAATTGCCAGCCCCGTCATTCGAACAGCTGCAAGAGTTGATGCCAATGTTACGGAAGATCCCCAACGTAACCGACGTACGCACCGTACCGTACATGCCATCGGAGCGGGAACATTACGCGATGGAAGTGCTGCTGAAAACGTTGCCAGATCCAATCCTCTCGATAGATCTTAAAGGTAACCTCAATACGGCCAATGTTTCGGCGCTAGCGGTACTAGGTTGTGAGCTTGATGAGGTAATCGATCAACCAGCGGCGAACTTTATCCATGGCTTCTCTTTCCTACGGTGGTTGAGTGCGGATGAGGTGTTACCCCAAGCTACCAAAGTCAATATTCACGGCAATCAGTTTCTTGCTGAAGTGCTGCCAATCGATCTGCCCGATGATGAGGGCACAAGTATCTTAGCTGGCGCAATGGTGCAGTTAAAATCTCCAGCTCGAGTAGGTAAACAGTTTAAGGCATTGCGTAAGCGCAGCAGTGGTTTTGAAACCATGATTGCTGAGAGCGAACGCATGCAACAACTTTTGGAAGAAGCGTCTCGTATGGCGCAACTGGACGCGCCCCTGCTGATCCTTGGTGAAACCGGCACCGGTAAAGAGCAGATGGCCCGAGCCTGTCACCAAGACAGCTTGCGGCACGATAAGAGCTTCGTGGTGATCAATTGCGCCTCGCTGCCCGATGACGTAGCCGAGAGTGAGTTGTTTGGCTTGGCTTCAAGCCCCGGTGAAGTGGTTAAACGCGGGGTGATTGAACAAGCCAATGGCGGCACAGTGTTCCTTGATGAGGTCGCGGATATGACGCCAGCGCTTCAAGTGAAGTTGCTCCGGTTGATTCAAGACGGGCACTTCCGCCGAGTCGGTGATGATGCTGAAATTAAGGTCGATATTCGTATTATCTGCGCTAGTCAGAAGGATCTATCAGAGCTGTGTCAGAAAGGCGAGTTTCGTGAGGATCTCTATTACCGCATCAACGTACTGAATCTGCATCTACCGCCGCTACGTGATCGCAAAGCTGACATCGTCCCATTAGCTGAATTGTTTATGGAGCACTACAGTGAGCAGCTTTCTACTCCGTTACGTCAGCTTTCCTCTGAGTGTCGAGATTACATTAAGAACTACGCTTGGCCCGGCAATGTGCGACAGCTGAAGAATGCTATCTTCCGTGCGGTATCGATGGCCGAAGAGCGGGGCGATTTGAGTCCTGAACAACTTCGGTTGCCGGCATGGAGCGAAGGCTTTGGCTACTTTGACCAAGAGTTTGAAGGTAGCCTCGACCAAGCGGTAAAGCAGTTTGAAGCTAACCTTCTACGGCGCCTGTATCCAGCCTACCCATCCACTCGTCAGCTGGCTCGCAAGCTAGGGGTTTCGCATACGGCCATCGCCAATAAGCTACGAGAGTACCGAATTGGCAAACAGCGCCAAACAAGCTAGCTAATCTATTGATAAATAGACGGTTGTCACCGCCTGTAAAGGCTAGGTGACAACCTCATACCCTCTCAAGGTAATGTGATTCAAGTCACATTGTTTATTGTTCGAGTGCAAATGAGGTAAACCAGTATCTAACGCGTAACGCTTGCGCATTTCGATAATGGAGATCTTCACGTGACTCAAGCCAACCCAGATTGGAACCCACTTGCCACCGACGGCTTTGAATTTGTTGAATACACCGCCCCGGATGCAGCTGGCATTACCGCGCTTAAAGATCTGTTTAGCCATCTTGGTTTTGCTGAGATAGCCAAACACCGCAGCAAAGAAGCCTGGCTGTACCGTCAAGGCGATATCAATTTCATTATTAACGCCCAACCCCATTCGCAAGCTGCCGAGTTTGCTAAATTACATGGCCCAAGTGTCTGCGGTATGGCGTGGCGCGTGGCTGACGCTGGCGCTGCATTGCAATACGCACTAGATAATGGCGCTACTGAGTTTGCTGGCAACATCGGCCCAATGGAGCTGATGATTCCAGCAGTGGAGGGGATTGGTGACTCAACCCTCTATTTCGTTGATCGCTATGGTGAGCGTTCTATCTACGATGTCGATTTCATCTTCTATCACGATTACAAACAGCGCCTCAGTAGCAAAGATACTGGTTTGTATGAGATTGACCACCTGACTCACAACGTATTCCAAGGCAACATGAACAAGTGGGCTGGCTTTTATGAGCGCATTGGTAACTTTCGTGAGATCCGATACTTCGATATCGAAGGCAAACTGACAGGCTTAGTTAGCCGAGCGATGACTGGCCCATGCGGTAAGATCCGAATTCCAATTAATGAATCGTCTGACGATAAGAGCCAGATCGAAGAGTATTTGCGTGAATATCAAGGTGAGGGGATCCAGCACATTGCCATGAGTTCCGACAACATCTATGAAACCGTGCGGAAACTGCGTGCTGGCGGCATGGAGTTTATGCCGACACCGGATACCTATTACGACAAAGTGGATGAGCGTGTAGCGGGTCATGGCGAAGATTTAGCGGCGATGAAAGAGCTCAAGGTGTTGGTGGATGGCGCACCAAGTAAAGATGGGATCTTGCTGCAGATTTTTACTCAGACGGTGATTGGCCCAGTATTTTTCGAGATTATCCAACGTAAGGGCAATGAGGGGTTCGGTGAGGGTAACTTTAAGGCCCTGTTTGAATCGATTGAAGAGGATCAGATCCGCCGTGGCGTGATCTAGCTTGTTGCGAGTTAAGGAATAACAGATGAAGTTAGCAACACTGAAAAATGGACGTCGCGATGGTCAGTTAGTCGTGGTTAGTAAGGATCTTAGTCACGCCGTTACTGTCGGGGATATTGCCGTAACGATGCAACAAGCCTTGGACGATTGGGCAACTGTCGCACCGCAGCTCGAACTTGTGTCCCAGCAGCTCAATCTTGGCCAACGCAGTGACGCCATCGACTTCGACCAAAACGCTTGTTTGTCACCATTGCCACGAGCCTATCAATGGGTTGATGGCAGTGCCTATGTCAATCACGTAGAGCTGGTTCGTAAGGCGCGCGGAGCCGAGATGCCAGAGTCGTTTTGGACTGATCCGCTGGTTTACCAGGGGGGCTCAGATGCCTTCTTAGCACCGCGGCAAGATATTGAAATGGGTAGCACCGACTGGGGCGTCGATTTCGAATCTGAGGTGGCGATTATCACTGATGATGTGCCGATGGGGTGTAACGCCGAGCAGGGCTTAGAGCACATCAAGTTATTGATGTTGGTTAATGATGTGTCATTGCGAAACCTTATCCCAGCTGAGCTTGCTAAAGGCTTTGGATTTTATCAATCCAAGCCATCGAGCGCGTTTTCACCGGTGGCAGTAACCCCGGATGAGCTTGGCGACGATTGGCGCGACGGTAAGGTACATCTACCATTGATTACCCACCTCAATGGTGAGCTGTTTGGCCGCCCTAATGCCGGAGTCGATATGACCTTTGATTTTCCTACGTTGGTGGAGCATGCCGCGAAAACTCGGCCATTGGCTTCGGGTTGCATCATCGGCTCGGGTACGGTCTCAAATTACGACCGTAGCGCCGGTTCTTCATGCTTGGCAGAGCTGCGAATGTTGGAAATTATTGCCGATGGCAAGCCGTCTACGCCCTTCATGCAATACGGAGATATCGTTAAAATTGAAATGGTTGCCTCAGATCAGTCTATATTTGGATCAATTGAACAAACGTTGATTCATTATACAGGAAGCTAGATGATCAAATTGTATGGGTACTGGCGTTCAAGTGCCGCGTATCGTGTTCGAATCGCGTGTCATCACAAAGGCCTAGCCTTTGAGAACATCTCCGTTAATTTGGTTAAGGGTGGCGGCGAGCAGTTTTTGCCCGGGTATTCAGTCCTTAACCCTAATAAGTTGGTTCCAACCTTGGTGGATGGCGATCGGATTTTAAATCAGTCCTTGGCCATCATTGAGTATTTGGATGAGGCCTATCCAGAAAAGCCGTTATTGCCTGAGCGGGCGTTCGATCGAGCGCAAGTTCGGGCATTAGCGAACAACATAGCTGCGGACTGTCATCCACTGAATAACCTACGGGTGTTGAAGTACCTTGGAAACGAGTTGGGGCAGGAGCAAGAGGCAAAGACCCGCTGGTATCACCATTGGGTTACCCAAGCCTTTGATGGATTGGAGCTACAGCTTGAGCACAGCGCTGGCTTATTTTGTTTTGGTGATCAGGTTACCACTGCAGATCTGTGTTTGGTGCCTCAGGTGTATAATGCAGAGCGGTTTAACGTGCCCATGGGGCAATACCCGCGCATTAGGGGAATCGTCGAGCGTTGTCGAGCTTTGCCTGCATTTGAATTAGCTCAACCAGAGCTGCAGCCGGATGCAGTATAGGCACACAATAAGGGCAGCCTAGTAGCTGCCCTTATTACATCTGCGGTGTTTGTTCCGGCTGAACTTAAAAGTCAGTCAGTCTTCTGTTCAAGCAGGAAGTCGAGGAAGGTACGATCGGCTTGAGTTAGGGCGCGGCCGCTCTTCCAACCAACATGAAGATCCATGTGGATAGGTTCTTTAAATGGCAGAGCCTTAATTTCTGGGTCGTTCTCGACCACCATCTTCAGGACGGTGGTAATAGCAAAACCTTGGCGGACAATGCTTCGAATCAGTTCGAGGAGGTTCGTTTCGAAGGCAATCTCAGGCTTTTGGCCGGTTTCAGCTGCCATTTCATGTACCAGCTCGCGGTGGTAATAACCGCGTTTAAACATGACCAATTCATGCTGGAAAAACTCCTCCCAGCTGATCTCATCTTGCGACGATAGTGGGTGCTCGTAACCGACCGCAGCGACCATCTCTGCTCTGGTTAACGGAACTGTCTCTAAACCGTATTGTTCACCCGGTTGGGCAATGATGCCGATATCAACCTCATCACGCTCAAGCATGCCGCGGATTTCGCCAGTACCAGCTTCGTACATCGACAGCTTAAGATCGGGATAGCGATGATGGAATGCCATCAACAATGCAGGGAAATAGTAGGAACCGATCATACCTGGTAACGCGATGCGTACTTCGCCGCGGTCCAAGTCACGCAGACGAGCCATCGCTTGAGTGGCTTGTTCTACTCGCTGCAATATGGCTTGAGCATGGGGCAACAACTCACGCCCTTCTGCGGTCAGCTGCACCCGCTTGTCTTGCCGATGTAACAGCACCAGGCCAAGATCTTTTTCGAGTTTTTTTATTGCGGTGCTAACGGCGGGTTGAGCAACCCCTAAGACCTTTGCTGCACGTGTGAAGCTGGCGTGTTCAGCAACCATGACAAAATTACGTAATTGGCGGAGATCCATAGCTTTATTGCATCCGTTTATATCGACCGTGCTAACACTATGACAGCAGATATAAAAGTCTCAAGTCTTCAATGCGTTATTGCTCAGTTATTTGCGAAGAAATATGTTCACGCCATAAGGTTCTTTGATAATGATGTTTATAAAATTGCCACGTTGCAATAAGCCCAAGCAAAGCGGAACCCGCCAGAGCCAAGCGGGTATCGATTAGCGCTAACAGTGACCCGATGATGGCCATAGCAACGTTGCCTATGCAGAAGGTGGTGGTCATTAATCCCATCAGTTGCCCCTGGCCACCACCATCACTGCCCAATTCTGATAGGTAACTGGGTAACATGGCGTTAAATAACGCGATAGAGGCACCGATAACGATAAAGGTCACTAAGTAAAATTGGGGTAGCAAGGTAAAACACAGCAGCGCAATGGCGTAGACAAACATCGATAGGCAAGCCGTAGAGGCCATGCCAAAACGTCGCTTAATCGGCATGACCAATAAGGTCGCTGCGATGATCATTGAGGCGGTGATAATGACCGTGCTCCAGGCAATCTGCATGCTGTTAAATCCCAACATCTCCACCTGCAGTACTGGATAGAACTCGTAGAAGCCATTAAGCGCTAACATCAGCGCGAGGTACATGTAGAAAAATGGTTTGATGGTCGGTAGCCGGATTAATGACAAGCTGTGGCTGCTACCCTCACTAGCCGTCGGTTTATCCGCAGGGAGCATCACAACAATCATTACTACTGAAATCAAACACGCTAAGGCCGCTACTGCAAAGGCGAGCTCGGCGCCCATGGGTAATAGGAAACCGCCAATTAGTGGGCCGACAAGATAACCGGCATAGCTGGTGGCACTGAGCAGTGAAAAGGCACGAGTACGGTCAATGGTAGGGTGTAGATCCGCTGCGATGGCGCGGGCGATACTGAGGTTGCCCTCGCACAAGCCGGTAAGCAGACGACTTAGGCAAAATAACACAAAGCTTCCCTGCATTACGGCAAATGCCGATAGAAGGTAACCAAGGACAGCGCCAAACATCGTTATTGCTAACGCTTTTTTACGGCCGATACGATCTGACCACGAGCCGATAATGTTACTGCCCACGAGAATGCCCAAGGGGTAGATTGCCAACGATATTCCCAGTAACAATTTGGGAGGCAAACCAGCGAAACTCGCCAATGGGTGTTGCAGCTCAATAAAAAGCGGCGCGAGAATGGGATAGGGCAGGGCGATGCCAGAAACGCTGATAAGTGAAACTGCGAGCGTCACCAGCAGCGTTTTTCGAGCTTGTTGCATTTGGTCAGCTTAGATTTAATAAAGTTTATTGTTTATAAATTAAACCAGCTGGCGCATTTTGTCTATTTTTCCTGCATGCGAGCTAATACGTCGTCACTGGGAATAAGCGCTAGATGGCCCTGCTCATCGAAATACCACCCTTCGATATAGCCTTGGCGCTGCATCCGTTGAAAATCATGGATGATCTGCTGCGCCTCTAGTTGCGCTTGCTGTTCATCAAGGCCGTTGACGCGTTTAAGATAACTGCTGATGCTGGCAAGCGGTGCCGACTGGGAGATGTTATCAGACATGGCATACTCCAATTCTCCATTAGACCTACCCCCAATGTTAGAACAGATAGCCGCCTCGGCTCACAATCAAATTGGATTAGCGTTGGTGCTGCTCGATGAGGCTGCTAAACTATCGTGCTTAAATGGCCTAAGGCCTGTTCCATGAACTGTTTTTCGAGACGAATATGACCGTAAAAACTCGCTTCGCTCCAAGCCCAACTGGATTTTTGCATGTTGGTGGCGCCCGTACTGCTCTTTACTCTTGGCTATATGCCCGTAACCAAGGCGGCCAGTTTGTGTTGCGTATCGAAGATACTGACATCGAGCGCTCCACTCAGGAAGCTATCGACGCCATTATTGAAGGTATGGATTGGCTCGGATTGAACTGGGAAGAGGGTCCGTACTATCAGACCAAGCGTTTCGATCGCTACAACAGCCTGATTGACCAGCTGCTGGAAGAGGGCAAAGCCTACAAATGTTATTGCTCGCGCGAGCGTTTAGATGGTTTGCGTGAACAACAGATGGCTGATGGCGAGAAACCTCGTTATGACGGTAAGTGTCGTGACGGTGCCGAGCATGACGCAGACGCGCCATTTGTTATTCGTTTCCGTAACCCACAAGAGGGAACGGTAACCTTTGATGACCACGTGCGTGGCTCGATCGAAGTGGCTAACGGCGAGTTGGATGATTTGATTATCCGCCGCACCGACGGCAGCCCAACCTATAACTTCTGTGTAGTGGTTGATGACTGGGATATGGGTATTACTCAAGTTGTTCGTGGCGAAGACCACATCAACAACACCCCTCGTCAGATCAACATCTATCACGCTTTAGGCGCTCCAGTACCGGAGTTTGCTCACGTATCTATGATCTTGGGTGACGATGGTGCCAAGCTGTCTAAACGTCATGGTGCAGTTAGCGTGATGCAATACCGCGATGACGGTTACCTGCCAGAAGCGCTATTGAACTATCTTGTACGCTTAGGCTGGTCTAACGGTGACCAAGAGATCTTCTCTAAGCAGGAGATGATCGAGCTATTCTCGTTAAAAGCGATCAGTAAGTCGGCGTCCGCATTTAATACTGAAAAACTGTTATGGTTGAACCAGCATTATATGAAGACCATGTCCGCCGATTATGTCGCAGAGCAATTGGCTTGGCATTTCAACGATCAAAAGATCGATGTTGCCAATGGCCCCGCTTTGACTGAATTGGTGCCAGTAATGGCAGAACGCTGTCATACACTTAAAGAGCTGGCAGAAAGTAGTCGTTATTACTATGAAGACTTTGCCCAGTTCGATGCGGCGGCAGCGAAGAAGCATTTGCGCCCAGTAGCTCAAGCCCCGCTGGAGCTGGTTAAAGACAAATTGGCAGCACTTACTGACTGGAATGCAGAAGCAATTCACCAGTGTATTCAAGATGCTGCGGCTGAATTAGAGCTTGGTATGGGTAAAGTTGGTATGCCACTGCGCGTTGCCGTTACTGGTGCCGGACAGTCTCCAAGCTTGGATCAAACCATATTGCTCATAGGTCAGACACGCGCTGTTGAGAGAATCGGCAAAGCGGTTGAATTTGTAGCAAACAGAGCAAATTCCTGAAAAACGTGTTGACTACTTAGGGGTGGATTCCTAAAATGCGCCTCGCACTGACGGGGATGACCTTGAAGAAGCAATATGGCTTGGGGCTATAGCTCAGCTGGGAGAGCGCTTGCATGGCATGCAAGAGGTCCGCGGTTCGATCCCGCGTAGCTCCACCAAGTTTTTAATAAGAGGCCGCTTATTGAGCGGCCTTTTATATCCGGGGTCCCCTTCGTCTAGAGGCCTAGGACACCGCCCTTTCACGGCGGTAACAGGGGTTCGAATCCCCTAGGGGACGCCACTTATTTTGTGGCTCATCCAAAATGGATGAACACTGATATTTTTGATATTGCCTAGGCCGGCGGTATCAAATCAAAGAATTGGGCGATTAGCTCAGTTGGGAGAGCACCTGCCTTACAAGCAGGGGGTCACTGGTTCAAGCCCAGTATCGCCCACCAATTCTTATACTCTTGTCGTCGGAGTTTAAACGATGGTCCGGGGTCCCCTTCGTCTAGAGGCCTAGGACACCGCCCTTTCACGGCGGTAACAGGGGTTCGAATCCCCTAGGGGACGCCACTTTTTCAAATGATGTGTTGTTTAACATGTTGTTTGGGCGATTAGCTCAGTTGGGAGAGCACCTGCCTTACAAGCAGGGGGTCACTGGTTCAAGCCCAGTATCGCCCACCATTTTCTTTAGTTCGGAATTAAAACGAACTGTCCGGGGTCCCCTTCGTCTAGAGGCCTAGGACACCGCCCTTTCACGGCGGTAACAGGGGTTCGAATCCCCTAGGGGACGCCACTTTTTCAAATGATGTGTTGATTAACATATTGTTTGGGCGATTAGCTCAGTTGGGAGAGCACCTGCCTTACAAGCAGGGGGTCACTGGTTCAAGCCCAGTATCGCCCACCACTTTCTTTAGTTCGGAATTAAAACGAACTGTCCGGGGTCCCCTTCGTCTAGAGGCCTAGGACACCGCCCTTTCACGGCGGTAACAGGGGTTCGAATCCCCTAGGGGACGCCACTTTTTCAAATGATGTGTTGATTAACATATTGTTTGGGCGATTAGCTCAGTTGGGAGAGCACCTGCCTTACAAGCAGGGGGTCACTGGTTCAAGCCCAGTATCGCCCACCATTTTCTTTAGTTCGGAATTAAAACGAACTGTCCGGGGTCCCCTTCGTCTAGAGGCCTAGGACACCGCCCTTTCACGGCGGTAACAGGGGTTCGAATCCCCTAGGGGACGCCACTTATTTTGTGGCTCATCTATTGCAGATGAACACATTGAGTTAAGTCATTAGGCCGACTTGATTCAACCGTAGATTTGGGCGATTAGCTCAGTTGGGAGAGCACCTGCCTTACAAGCAGGGGGTCACTGGTTCAAGCCCAGTATCGCCCACCAAATCTATGGGGCTATAGCTCAGCTGGGAGAGCGCTTGCATGGCATGCAAGAGGTCCGCGGTTCGATCCCGCGTAGCTCCACCAACTCTTTTCATCGGAGTTTAAACGATGGTCCGGGGTCCCCTTCGTCTAGAGGCCTAGGACACCGCCCTTTCACGGCGGTAACAGGGGTTCGAATCCCCTAGGGGACGCCACTTTTTTCAAATGATGTGTTGATTAACATATTGTTTGGGCGATTAGCTCAGTTGGGAGAGCACCTGCCTTACAAGCAGGGGGTCACTGGTTCAAGCCCAGTATCGCCCACCATTTTCTTTAGTTCGGAATTAAAACGAACTGTCCGGGGTCCCCTTCGTCTAGAGGCCTAGGACACCGCCCTTTCACGGCGGTAACAGGGGTTCGAATCCCCTAGGGGACGCCACTTTTTCAAATGATGTGTTGATTAACATATTGTTTGGGCGATTAGCTCAGTTGGGAGAGCACCTGCCTTACAAGCAGGGGGTCACTGGTTCAAGCCCAGTATCGCCCACCATTTTCTTTAGTTCGGAATTAAAACGAACTGTCCGGGGTCCCCTTCGTCTAGAGGCCTAGGACACCGCCCTTTCACGGCGGTAACAGGGGTTCGAATCCCCTAGGGGACGCCACTTATTTTGTGGCTCATCTATTGCAGATGAACACATTGAGTTAAGTCATTAGGCCGACTTGATTCAACCGTAGATTTGGGCGATTAGCTCAGTTGGGAGAGCACCTGCCTTACAAGCAGGGGGTCACTGGTTCAAGCCCAGTATCGCCCACCAAATCTATGGGGCTATAGCTCAGCTGGGAGAGCGCTTGCATGGCATGCAAGAGGTCCGCGGTTCGATCCCGCGTAGCTCCACCAACTCTTTTCATCGGAGTTTAAACGATGGTCCGGGGTCCCCTTCGTCTAGAGGCCTAGGACACCGCCCTTTCACGGCGGTAACAGGGGTTCGAATCCCCTAGGGGACGCCACTTTTTCAAATGATGTGTTGATTAACATGTTGTTTGGGCGATTAGCTCAGTTGGGAGAGCACCTGCCTTACAAGCAGGGGGTCACTGGTTCAAGCCCAGTATCGCCCACCACTTTCTTTAGTTCGGAATTAAAACGAACTGTCCGGGGTCCCCTTCGTCTAGAGGCCTAGGACACCGCCCTTTCACGGCGGTAACAGGGGTTCGAATCCCCTAGGGGACGCCACTTATTTTTAGTGATTTATCCATTATGGATGAGTACTTAGCTTCGTTACCATTGTTGTTAATAGGTAACGTGCTGGCTTGATACTATGTTATCGACGCTGACACCTAAACCACCTTTACTGGTGGTTTTTTTGTGTCTGCTATTTGGCATTGTTTCGTCGTGGTCGTCTGATACGGCATGGCAATATTTAGTAATATTGCAACTGTTTCGCCAGCTTTAATGCGGTGGAATAATCAAGGCGCTAGTGGTTTTGCTCCTGTTATATTGGCATGTCCCAGCTGTGCTTTAGATTGAGAAACAGCAGTTAATTGGCCAATAAGCAAAAACAAAGGCTGTGTACCCACTAAGTGTTGTTCTTCTGTCGCATAGGAGCAGTTCAGCGAAGCATTTTTGACAGCGACCTAAGGCAGGCGAGATTCCAAAGGGGGGCGAAGCACCGCTTTGGTTGCCGTCACCATCGCGACATACCCCTTAAGAGTACTGCAATCGTTAGAGCCGAAGGATTGATATAAACCTCAACACTTAAACTGTAACACAGCCAAAAACAAAGCCACCGTTATGGTGGCTTTGTTGTATCAGCAATACCAAGACTAACCTGCAACTTGCAGGAACCACTGCTCCATAAAGTCGGCGATCAGCGGTTGAGCTTGTTTATTTGGGTGAATACCGTCCGCTTGCATCAAATTTGGCTTTGGAGCTATTGGCTCCATGAAAAATGGCACTAGGGTTAATTGATGCTGTTCATTAAGAGTTTGAAACACTTGATCGAACTGATCGGTGTAACGGCGACCGTAGTTCGGTGGTAGCATCACTTGTGACAGTAATATTTGGCTGCCGCTGGCGTGTGCCAATTGGATTATTTGATCGAGGTTACGCTGTGTGATGGTTGGCGGAAAGCCTCGTAATCCATCGTTACCGCCCAATTCGATAAAGATCCACTGTGGTTGGTGCCGCGTAAGCAGGCTCGGTAGACGACGTAATGCCCCTCCGCTGGTTTCCCCACTAACGGAGGCATTGATAAGTTCATAGCTATCATTGCGTTGGCGGAGAATATTAACCCAGCCATCGGCTTCGTCCATGCCATAGCTGGCACTCAAGCTGTCACCCAAAATAAGAATTGAAACTGGCTTTGCCCAAGCGTTGCCAACGGTTAACGCTAATAACAGTAGTAATAAGGATTTTCGCACTATGACCTCTTCGCAATCCGCTCCCGCCATTGTTGTACGGGCTCTGAGTCAAAAGGTATCAACCTTAGACGGTACTCTGTCAATCCTTGATGGCGTTAACCTGGAAATTTTACAGGGGCAAAGCGTAGCGATTATTGGATCCTCCGGTGCCGGTAAATCGACATTGCTGTCGTTATTGGCTGGCTTGGATCGTGCCAGTGAGGGTGAGATCTGGCTAGCTGGAGAGCCGTTACATCAATTAGATGAAGAGCAGCGGGCGGCACTGCGTGGACGTAGTGTAGGCTTTATTTTTCAGTCTTTTATGTTAGTTGATAGTCTGACGGCACTAGAAAACGTGATGCTGCCATTGGAGTTAAGCGGTGGCGATGACCCCCATAAACAAGCCAGCCAATTACTGGAACGGGTTGGTTTATCGCAGCGGCTCGATCATTTCCCTAATCAGTTATCTGGCGGGGAGCAACAACGGGTAGCGATTGCCCGAGCCTTTGCCAGCAAACCCCAAATTCTGTTCGCCGATGAGCCAACCGGTAATCTCGATCATCAAAATAGTGAGACGGTGGAGGAGCTACTGTTTAGCCTCAACCGCGAGCTGGGCACTACCTTGGTATTGGTAACTCACGATCTGGAACTTGCCAAGCGCTGTCAACGACAGGTGCGGATGCACGCTGGCCAGCTGGAGGAGTGAGCATGAATCATCGCACCTTAGCGTGGCGCCTATTTCGACGCGAATTAATGCGCGGACAGCTGCGGCTGATCGTGGCAGCACTGGTGCTTGCAGTATTGTCGGTTACCAGCTTAGCGTTGGTGAGCGAGCGATTGCAGCAAGGATTATCGAGTGAGGCCAGCAAGTTTCTCGCCGCAGATCGCGTTCTGCGCAGCCCCAGCAAGATCGATGAAGCGATTATCATCAAGGCAGCCAGCGCCGATCTGCAAGTCGCCCAAGTACTTGAGTTCCAGTCAATGCTGTTTGTTGGCGAACAGCTGCAATTAGTATCGGTTAAGGCGGTAACAGAAAACTATCCGCTGAAGGGCAGCGTCGAAGCGTTAACCACTTTACCTAGCAAGCTGCCTCAGCGTGGCGAGGTATGGTTCGATAGCCGCTTGAATCAACTGCTGCAAGGGCAGGGGAGTCTTGCCGAGCTTGGTGATGCCAACTTTGATGTCAGTGCCAGTTTTGCCCGTTTACCAGATGGTGGCTTTAACGTGTTTGCATCAGCACCGACGGTACTGATGAACCTGAGCGACGTTGAACAAACTGGGGTGATTCAACCGGGCAGTCGTCTTACTTGGCAATATCAATTCAGTGGCGGTGAAGCGGAGCTGGAAACCTTTAGCGAGTGGGTCAAACCTCAGTTAACGACCAGTCAGCGCTGGGTTGATGTAAAGAGCCAAGATTCACCGCTATCCCGAGCGTTAGAACGAGCTGAGCAATTTATGTTGCTGGCGACCTTATTGGGGATCGCTTTGGCTTGTACCGCTGTTGGTGTTGCTGCTCGTCGTTACTGCCAACGCCATTACGATGCCGTTGCCATGTTCAAGACGCTGGGGGCAAGCCATCGCCAGATCCGTGAAATTTTTGCGCTGCATCTTGGCTTAACTACCGCGGTAGGCATCGTCATTGGCCTAGTGTTGGGGTATGCCTCAGCATTCTTGATGATGACGCTGCTGCCGCAAGAGCTCCAACTTGGAGGCTTTACCCCAAGCTTGCGACCACTCTATCTTGGAATCGCTACCGGTGTAATTGCCGCTGCAGGCTTCACCCTTTATCCGATGTTGCGGTTACTGTCGGTGCCGCCGATGCGGGTATTACGTAAAGACGTCGGTCCAATTGGTTTAGCTGGTTGGTTGAATGGCCTTGCTGCAGTGCTGGCCTTGGCGGCGTTAGCGTACATCTACAGCGGTAATTTCACCCTAACTTGGGTGTTGTTGCTTGGTGTTGCAGTGCTAGCGCTGGTTCTCGCGATCCTTGGCTTTGCCATGCTGTCTTGGGGGCGCCAACTGGGTGTTCGTACCGGTTCATCGTTGCAGCTCGCTCTGGCGGGATTGCGTCGTCGTGCAGGGGACAACATCGTCCAGTTGGTTGGCTTCAGCGTTGCATTAATGTTGTTGCTGACGGTGTTAGCCCTGCGGCAGGACCTGCTACAAGATTGGCAACAGCAACTGCCTGAGGGTACTCCGGATCACTTCCTTATCAATATCGCTGATTATCAGCGTGATGAGATGCAGCAGTTTCTGAATGACAATCATGTTAAAGCCACCGATCTGTACCCAGTGATCCGCGGCCGTTTAGGTTCAATTAATGGTGAAACGGTTCGGCGATCCGTGACTAAAGAGGATGAACCAGAGCAGGCACCGCGAGGCATAGGCCGAGAGCTTAATCTAACCTTTAGAACGGAGCTGCCACCAAATAACCCGTTGACTGCTGGGCAATGGTTCGCTGCCGATGCGACCGATGAGGTATCGTTGGAAAGCTCCGTTGCTGATCGGCTAGAGGTGGGCTTAGGGGATAGGTTAAGTTTTGTCATCGATGGTAAAGAGTTCAGCGTTACGGTCACCAGCTTACGTCAAGTGAACTGGGAAACGATGCAACCGAACTTCTTTATGATCTTTCCTCCGGCGGTTCTTGCAGAGTTTGTGCCTACTTACATCGCCAGCTTTCATCACCCAGTGGGGCAACCAGAGTTGGTGGGTACCCTAGTGCGACAATTCCCTACGGTATCGGTGATCGATGTCGGCACAATGATCGCTCAGCTACGTCAGGTGGTGAATCAGGTTTCACTGGCACTGGCGTGGGTAATTGCTGTTGTTGCAGCTGCATCGGCGTTACTGTTGATGGCGCAAACCGAAGCTGGAATGGCGGCAAGACAACAAGAATTGGCGATTATGAGGACCTTGGGTGCAAGTGGTCGCTTACTTCGCGGGGCGGTAACCTGGGAGTTTGTGTTGTTGGGCGCAGTTGCAGGCGTGCTCGCAACACTGGTGGCTGAATTGCTGCTGTGGTTAATTAAAACTCAGCTGTTTGAGTTGGTAGTAACGCCGCATTGGTCATGGTGGTGGTCAATTCCACTGGCCGGTGCGCTGTTTATCGGCACTTTAGGGCGACTGGCCTGCCGCAGGCTGCTAGCAAACAACTGCGCTGTGCTGTTGTCACAGCGCTAATGGATCAATAAAAAGCAAGTGCTCACTTCCGGAATAGGTCGCTAAAACACTGTTCTATTGTGGGAAAGCTAAATTGAAAGCCGACGTGCTGTGTTGCCCGTGGTAACACAGCCTGTCCAGTCAGTAGTAACGTACTCATTTCGCCAAACATTAGCTTCATCGCAGCAGCAGGAATTGGGATAACGCTTGGGCGATGCAGCGCATGGCCTAAAGCCTGCACAAATTGCTTGTTGCTCACCGGTGTAGGTGCTGTCGCATTGAACAGGCCATCGGCTTCTTTGTTGCCCAATAGATAGATCACCAGATCAATCATATCTTGGCGATGGATCCAGCTCATCATCTGGCTGCCGCTGCCTATTTGACCACCTCCGCCCATTTTAAATGGCGGTAACATTTTCGCTAAGGCACCGCCGTCTGGGTGCATCACCAAGCCAATGCGAACAATGCATAGCCGGGTATGCTGCGCTACTTTGCTGGCAATCGCTTCCCATCGAGTACATACCGACGCCGCAAAATCGTTGCCGGTTGGCCCACTTTCATCGACAGGGCTTGAATCTCGCGGGCCGTAAACCCCAATTGCTGAGGCGTTAATCCAAGTCGTTGGACGTTGTTGTGCTGCAAAAAACAGTTTTGTTAGCCTCGTTGTTAGCTGCCAACGACTTGTCTCTATTGCTTGTTTTCGTTGCGGTGTCCAGCGACCGTCACCAATTGGTTCGCCGGCTAAGTTGATGATGGCGTCAAAGTCAGCCAATGATTCAAGCTGTTCTAAGTTACCAAGATAGTGATGTTGCCCCCCGAGCTTTTGCTTGGCTTTAACGGGGTCGCGGCTCAACACCGTGAGTTGGTGATCTGCCAGCGCCGATACCAGCGCCGTACCAATGAAACCTGTGGCCCCAGTAAGGAGAATTCGCATGGCTAAGTCCTTATTCTAATTCGTTTTTAGTCCAGCTGAGTTGCATCGACACCGAATCGGCAAAACGCAAAGCATGGGGCTTATCGATCTCTACCGTCGCGGTTTCGACCCACGCATGCTGACAACACAGCGATAAAACGTCTGCGGTGAGCTTTTCGAGTAGACTGAAGCGTTGATGTTCGACGTGGGCGATGATGCTTTTGCAAATGGTGCGGTAGTTCAATGCATCGTCAATATCTTCACTATTGCGTGCTTTATCAGCGCAGTAGGAGATAGTGGCATTGATGATTACGTCTTGTTTATTGCGGATTTCATCGTCATTGATGCCGATAAAGGTGCGTAATCGTAAATTTTTAATTCGAATAACCGCTTCATTTTGCTTCATAATATCTGCAATTCCCTTTTAGTTATGGATCCAAAGTAATGGCATTGAACCGTATTGATCAAGGCTCAGTTGCGTGGCGTTCGGTTGTATTTCTGGCTTGCATGGTAATTATCTTGGCTGCCATCAAGGCGGCCGGAGATATTCTGGTGCCTTTTCTGTTAGCACTGTTTCTCGCTATCATCTGTAACCCAATGGTGTTGCTGTTGATGAAGGCTAAGCTGCCGCGGTGGTTAGCTATCTTCTCGGTCATGGCCATCGTGATTATGCTTAGCGTGTGGCTCGGCTCATTGGTTGGGGTGTCGATAACTGATTTTCGCAGTCAGTTGCCGATGTACAAAGAACAGCTAACCGAACAGTTGCAGCCGCTGGCCGAATACCTATCGCAATTTAATATTCACCTCTCTACGTCGGAACTAAAGGAACAGTTTGATCCCAGTCGGATCATGGGTTTAGCAACCGACATACTTTCCAGTTTAGGTGGTTTGTTGGCGAATACGCTGTTGATTGTGTTGGCGATGGTATTCATGTTGTTTGAAGCGTCAGGGATCAGCCGCAAATTGCACTTTGCTCTGGATGATCCTCAGATGCGCTTGCAGCAGATCGACCGATTCTTGGAGTCGGTTAACCGTTATCTTGCAATTAAGACCTTAGTGAGCTTCGCCACCGGTATTGTTGTTGGGGTTGGCTTGTATATCATTGGTGTCGACTACTTCCTGCTGTGGGCGCTAGTCGCATTCCTGTTTAACTACATTCCCAATATCGGTTCGATTATTGCGGCAGTTCCTGCGGTGGCATTGGCTTTTCTACAGTTTGGCGTCGGTGGTGCTGCGGCAACTGGAGCGGTGTACGTTGGTTCCAATATGTTTATGGGAAACGTGGTTGAGCCTCGATTGATGGGTAGAACCTTAGGTTTATCAACGTTGGTGGTATTCCTATCATTGATTTTCTGGGGTTGGTTGCTTGGTTCCGTCGGTATGTTGTTGTCTGTGCCGCTGACAATGATTGTTAAAATAGCCTTGGAATCATCCGAAGATGGCCGTTGGCTTGCGGTATTATTAGAGGGTGAGCCACAGATCGTGTCTCAACCTATGCAAGGCGAAGCACTTGCGTCTATTGATAAGGATCCAAAGTAATGCTGTTGTTGCCCCATCTGCCAAAACAATTACCGGCAGAGGAATGTGGACGTCTGTTCCATGGTCGTGGTCACTGTTTTCCTGGACTGGAGGGGATCACCTTAGATTGGTTACCACCGAGCTTATTGTTGACCCAATTTAGGCCGTTAGAGGATGAGCAACGGCAGCAGTTACAACAACAGGTTGAGCAGTGGTGGCAACAGGTCGCTGACTTACCCCTGAGTTTGGTTTGGCAAAATCGCAGCGTTAGCCCTGCCCAAACGGAGGCCTACGGGGTAGAACCTCCGGCTCCACATTGGGCGCAGGAATCTGGATTATGGTTTGAACTGAACCTGCTGCGGGGGCAAAATCATGGTTTGTTCTTGGATATGCTAAACGGCCGTAAATGGGTAAAACAACAGGCGCAGGGGAAGAAGGTATTGAACCTATTCTCCTATACCTGTGGCTTTTCCGTGTATGCCTGCGCCGGTGGTGCCAAAGAAGTGGTTAATCTTGATATGAGCAAGCCAGCGTTAGCTCAAGGCAAGCGTAATCACAGTCGTAATGGCTTTGATAAAGGCGTGCGCTACCTTGGTCATGACCTGTTTAAGACCTTTGGTAAGCTCAAACGTTTGGGGCCTTTCGATCTGGTTGTAGTGGATCCGCCAAGTTTCCAACAAGGCAGTTTTATCGCGACTAAGGATTATCCTAGGCTGTTGCGGCGCTTGGCTGAGATGTTGGCTGTCGATGGTGAGGCGCTGTTATGCTTGAACGCTCCGGAGCTAAGCCGTGCCCACTTGCAGAGTCAGGTAGCGGAATTTGCTCCAGAGTTGGAATTGGTAGAACAGCTTAGCAATCCCGATACCTTTCCTGAAGCCGATCCCGATAAAGGTTTGAAGGTACTACGTTATCGCTTAGCGCAGTAACTGGTTATCCGCCGTACCACCATAATAGCGTTCGATAACCTTACTCAGTTCGGCGGTGTCACTTTCTGGCATCGCCGCGGCTACTGCTAGGATCTCATCTTGAGCGTCAAGCGGTACGCCCATCCCTTCTAGTAGCATTCTGCTGGCCAACGGGTCTTCATCTCGCAACGACATCATCGCCGCTGCTTCATACTCTACAACGCTATTCATAATAGGCTCTCCTCGTTGATACCAGCCTGCGTATATTGTTGGCTTCATCAGAAGAGTTTCTGTTTCAGCTGAATGAGCAAATACGTATTTAGGGCGGCATCTCCTAATCTCAGCATATTGGGGAGACGTTATAGGAGTATTTTGTTCTAAGTGGGGCCTGCTTAGAGCGAGTAGTCATAAAAAACTGTTGTTTAATTACATAGTTTTTTGATTGGACACTCAGTAAAACAATGGCTTGGGTGATTCCTGTTGAAACAAAACCTCAATGGTCAATAAAAACAAAGAGATAGTGGAATTGGTTGTTTTTGCGGCTTATACTTCGGTCGTGATTTTGAAAGGATTGTCCAAAAGAGGTGACCAAATGGAATCGAACGAATATCAAGATGCGTATTATCAAGTTCAAGATGAAGTAGCGGAAGAGTTACCGATTGAGCTGGAAGATGATGTCTTCCTAGATTAAGAGATAAGCGATACAGCAAACAGCGGCCTTTGGGTCGCTGTTTTTGTTTGTGCTTGCTAAAAATAGGTTCATCTTCGACACTAGCTCAAAGTGATAATTAGAGAACATAATGAAGTATTTACTGCTTGTTGGTGCACTATGGAGTAGTTGCGCAATGGCCGCGGAAGCGGAGCCTGAGCCCGAGGCGGCAACTGGATTCCAGCAACAAGGCATCGCCTTTGGCAGCGAGTTTATGGCGGCCACTGCCAACCCACTAGCAAGCACTGCTGCGCAGTCTATTTTGGCCAAAGGCGGCAGTGCCGTAGATGCGGCCATTGCAGCGCAAATGGTGCTGACCTTAACCGAACCACAGTCCAGCGGCATTGGTGGCGGTTTTTTCATGCTCTATTGGGATGCTGACAAATCGGAGTTGGTAAGCCTTGATGCGCGTGAGTCGGCGCCAGCAAAGGCCACGCCGGAACTGTTTATGGAAAACGGTAAACCACTTCGTTGGATTGATGCGGTTGTTGGTGGCCGCTCTGTCGGGGTACCAGGGGTAGTCGCTGGGCTCTACGAAGCCCATCTACGCTATGGTACTTTGCCGTGGTCGCAGTTGTTTACCGATGCGATTGAGCTAGCACAGCAGGGGTTTGTTGTGTCGCCACGTTTGGCCAAGCTGTTAGCCAAGGAGTTTAATCCTGGCCTCAAACGTGCAGGAACTGCCAATGATTACTTTGCCCCTAACGGCAAGTGGCTCAACGCTGGCGATAAGCGCACCAACCCTGAGTTGGCTCGCACCCTTAGCAATATTGCTAAACACGGACCCGCAGCGTTTTATCAAGGGCCATTGGCCCAACAGATGGTTGATGCGGTTAATAGCGATGCGGATCGACCGGGTTTATTGGCGCTTACTGATTTGAATCAATTCGCACCAGTGTGGCGCAAACCCTTGTGCCAACCATATCGCCAATATCAGATTTGTGGCATGGGGCCGCCAAGCTCTGGTGCGGTCGCAGTTGGCCAAATACTGTCAATTCTCGAACCCTTTGCTATCGATAAGATGGCAGTGAACGGCGCTGATTTTGTCCATCATTACGCTCAGGCCTCTCGTGTTGCCTATGCTGATCGCGCCCATTATATTGCCGATCCTGCCTTTGTTGAGGTACCGCTTGAGTCGATGTTGGCACCGTCATATTTGCAGCAGCGCAGTACTAACATCCTGCCAAATAAAGACTTAGGCAAAGTAAATCATGGGATATTTGCACCAGTTCATGGCGCTGATGCCACTGCAGCGCTGCCATCTACCAGCCATATGGTTATTGCTGATAAGGCCGGTAACTTGCTATCGCTGACCTCGTCGATTGAGATGGGCTTTGGCTCGAGTGTGATGGTAGGCGGTTTCTTACTCAACAATCAGCTGACCGATTTCTCGCTGTACCCAGGTGCGGGTAAGCAGTTAGCGGCGAACCGGGTGGAAGCGGGTAAGCGACCACGTTCCTCAATGGCACCAACCATTATTCTGGATAAGCAGGGGCAACCGGAATACGCCCTTGGTTCCCCAGGTGGCAGCAGGATCATCAATTACGTTAGTCAGGTTTCAGTAGCGCTGCTTGATTGGAAGTTGCCGCTGGATGAAGCAATGGCGCTGCCTCGGGTAAGTCATCGTAATGATTATCTGCTTTTAGAGGCCGATACCGCGGTGGCGCAATTGCTGCCAGAGTTTGAACAACGGGGCTATAAGGTACGGATTGCACCACTTAATAGTGGCGTACAGGTGATTCAGCGAACGGGCAGTGGTTGGCTGGGCGCGGCAGATCCGCGCCGAGAAGGGGTAGCACTAGGTAACGACTAGTCGCCAGAGCAGTCACTCAGCTGATGGGTTAGCCATTGTTGCTGAAAGGGTCATCGTACAGTTTGTCGATGATCCAACCATCAGCTGAGTGAGTGAGTCGTAACAATCGATCTTCCCTGACCAACTGTTGTCCTCGATAACCTTCTAACTGGATCAACACTTTAACCGCATCGGAGCTACGGCGGAAAAAGTCGGCATCGACATCGCCGAGCCAGACCTTAGTGTCTGATAATGCCAGCCCGAGCATGTTGCGTTGGATCTGACTGGCGAGCTGGTAGTGCACCATAACCTCTTTGAGCTCAGGACTCACCAATGCCATAGCCTGTTGCGGTTGATTATCGACGTAGATGGCGCTAAAAAACGCTAGCGCCACATCTTCTGGAGCAGCGTGTCGTTCCTCTGAAAAACAGCCGGTGAGTGCGCATACTGTTATCAGAGCTATGATAAATCTGTTCACGGCATTAATTCCTTTAAGTATTGAGAGCAGTATGCCGTCCTATTGACGCAGTGCAAGCCGAACATTCTTGATTTTGATCAATCTTAAAAGAAACTCACCTGTGGTTTAATGTTGAACAGGATTTGATATGGCGACAGGGCAGGGAATAGTTGAAGTCGTTAAATATCTTCAAAATTTTTAGGGACAGTTGCCGCGATTTGATGCCAATTGTTATGGTGGTGGCATTTTTTCAGTTTGTGGTGTTAGGCCAACCATTGCCAGGTGTGAGTAACATATTGCTTGGCATGGTATTGGTGGTGTTGGGATTAACGCTGTTTATCTTTGGCTTGGAACTGGCGCTGTTTCCGTTGGGAGAAACCTTAGCTAAGGCCTTTGCTAAGAAAGGCTCGCTGTTTTGGCTATTGAGCTTTGCCTTTCTACTTGGATTTGGCACCACTGTTGCAGAGCCAGCGTTAATCGCCGTTGCCGCTGAAGCCGCTGAGGTAGCGGCCGGTGCTGGCGCCATCGTTGCAACTGAACTAGCACAGCAAGTCTATGCGGATGATCTGCGTATGGTGGTGGCGCTGTCTGTTGGCTGTGCCATCGTACTTGGGGTGCTGCGCATTCTTTTTGGCTGGCCCATCGCCTACATCATTATTGCCGGCTATATCATCGTGATGGTACTCACCGTCTTCGCTCCTGCGGAGATCATCGGTATCGCCTATGACTCCGGTGGCGTGACTACTTCAACCATTACCGTTCCGCTTGTTACTGCATTAGGTGTGGGCCTTGCATCCAGTATTGCCGGTCGTAATCCGATGTTGGATGGTTTTGGCCTCATCGCATTTGCGTCGCTTATGCCAATTATCTTTGTATTACTGTTTGGAATTGTAACTACATGGAATGGCTGACGGATCTGTTTCAAACCCTTATCGCTACCGTTGCTGATGTCATTCCTATTATTGGCGTGCTGTTTGGTTTTCAATATCTGGTGTTACGCCAGCGCTTGCCGGCACTATCGCAGAAACTGCTTGGCTTAGGTTGTGTCATTGTTGGCTTAAGCCTGTTTTTGGTTGGCTTGGAAAAAGCGCTATTTCCCTTGGGGGAGATGATGGCCAGCCAATTAACGGCGCCAGAGTTTTTAGGTATTGGGGCGAACCCATTCTGGTGGCAGTACTACTGGGTATATCTGTTTGCCTTTGCCATTGGCTTTGCTACCACCATTGCTGAGCCTTCGTTGATTGCGGTGGCTATCAAAGCGGAGGAGGTCAGTGGTGGCACCATCAAACCTTGGGGTTTACGCATAGCTGTAGCGCTAGGGGTGGCTTCTGGAATCGCCCTTGGTGCCTATCGAATTGTTGTTGGCGATCCACTTCATTGGTACATCCTTTCGGGCTACTTTGTCGTAGTAGTGCAAACCCAATTTGCGCCAAAGATGATCATCCCTTTGGCTTACGATTCCGGTGGCGTTACCACCTCAACTGTGACGGTTCCTTTGGTTGCGGCGTTGGGGCTTGGATTAGCTTCGGTGATCCCTGGACGTAGCCCACTTCTGGATGGTTTTGGCCTTATCGCCTTTGCCAGCCTGTTCCCAATTATAACTGTGATGGGCTATGCCCAACTGTCGGCGTGGCAACAGCGCCGAGAATAACAATAGAGGTGCGCAATGCGTTTCAAACTGATTATTGCTTTTGTGGATGAGGAGAAGTCGCAAGACTTAGTGCATGCGGCCCGGCAAGTAGGTGCTACCGGTGTTACGCTGATTAACCATGCTCAAGGGGAAGGATTGAAGCCGAAGAAAACCTTTTTCGGACTGACATTAGAGAGCCAACGGGATGTGCTGTTGTTTGTGGTAGAGGAACATATGGCTCGTGAAGTGTTGGAGAATTTAGCCAAGGTTGGTGAGTTTGACGACAGCCCAGGTACCGGTATTGCGTTGCAGATAGACGTAGAAGATGCGGTAGGGGTTGCTCACCAGATCGAGTCTATTAGCGATAGAGTGGAGCAGCAGCTATGACCAAGGAACGAGTGTCTGTAAAGGATGTGATGACCCAGCATTGGATTGCAGTCGATGGTATCAAAACCATTGCCGAAGGGTTGGGGGAAATTCAGAGTGAGCGGATTGATGCATTCATTATCAATAAGCGTGATCAACATGATGAATATGGCCTAGTGCTGCTCTCCGACATCGGTAAACAAGTGTTGGCCAAAGGACGTGCGCCTGAGCGGGTTAACCTTTATGAAATTATGTCGAAGCCGCTTATTTCAGTGCAGTCCGATATGGACATTCGTTACTGCACTCGCTTGTTTGAGCGATTTGGGTTGCATGTGGTGCCAGTGGTTGATGATGGACAGGTCGTTGGTGTCGTGACCTATCGTGAATTGGTGGTGCAAGGGTTGAAAAGTGCCATTCATTAATCGTAACCATACCAAGGTTATCCACAGAATCTGTGGACAAGGTTGTTGAAAGAATGGGATTGTTACCCTAAGTTAATGATTTGAATCGTTATATTTTTCGGTTTGAAAAGCGCACTAAGGCGTTAAATTGCCAACAAATATGCACATTTAGAGTAAATTAACTGCTCCGCGGTAGATGATTGTTAATAAATGTCGCTATTTAGCTAGCAATTTGTGTCATTCAGTAGCCATAAAAAGGCTGTGTCGTAGTTAGCTGTTGAAGTTTATCTTAAGCCTTCGGCTCTGCCGATTTTGGTGCTTTAACAGCATTGGGAAGAGCAACACTTAGTTGGTACACAGCCATAAAAAAACCGGACATTAAGTCCGGTTTTGTTGATGCGTATAAACGAGCGTTGATTATACCGCGTCAGAACCCGCTTGGATTGCGGTTAGAGCGATGGTGTAGACAATGTCTTCAACCAATGCGCCGCGAGACAGATCGTTTACTGGCTTTCGCATACCTTGCAGCATTGGACCAATAGAGATCAAGTCAGCGGAGCGCTGTACCGCTTTGTAGGTGGTGTTACCGGTATTCAAATCAGGGAAGATGAATACGGTAGCTTGGCCAGCTACTTTACTGTTGGGTGCTTTAGATGCAGCTACGTTTGGCATAACCGCAGCATCGTACTGCAGAGGACCGTCGATCAGCAGATCAGGACGTTTCTCTTGAGCGATGCGAGTGGCTTCACGTACTTTTTCAACGTCGGCACCGGCACCAGATGAACCAGTAGAGTAAGAGATCATCGCTACTTTTGGTTCGATACCAAAGGCTTTGGCAGAATCGGCAGATTGAATTGCAATCTCAGCCAGCTGCTCAGCGTTTGGATCTGGGTTAATCGCACAGTCACCGTATACCAATACTTGATCAGGCAGCAGCATGAAGAAGATTGACGAAACCAGGGAGGAGCCCGGTGCGGTTTTGATCAACTGCAGCGGTGGACGGATAGTGTTGGCTGTGGTGTGAACCGCGCCAGAGACCAAGCCATCTACTTCGTCTTGAGCCAACATCATGGTACCCAGTACCACAGTGTCTTGTAATTGCTCGCGAGCAACGACTTCGGTTAGACCCTTGTTGCGACGAAGCTCGCACATTGGTGCTACGTAACGTTCAAGTGCAGCGTTAGGATCGACGATGGTTACGCCGTCACCCAGAGTCACACCCTGTTGCTCTGCAACACGACGGATCTCTTCAGGGTTACCTAGCAATATACATTCAGCAATACCACGTTCAGCACAGATAGCTGCAGCTTGAACGGTGCGAGGTTCATCACCTTCAGGCAGTACTACACGCTTCTTCGCTTGGCGTGCAAGTTCAGTCAGCTGGTAGCGGAATGCGGCAGGAGATAAACGGTTCTCACGAGTAGAGTTGTCGGTCAGACCTTCGATGAATTTACGATCGATATGAGAGGCAACGTAGTTTTGCACTTCTTCGATACGTTCCATGTCATCCAGTGGTACTTCGTGGTTGAAGTTTTGGATGTTTAGGGCAGTCTGCCAAGTGTTGGTATCAGCAACCATTACAGGCAGGCCGGTATCAAACGCTTGCTGACATAGGCGGGTAACCTCTTCGTCCAGCTCGTAGCCGCCGGTTAATAGCAGGGCGCCAAGCTTCATGCCATTCATTGCCGCCAAACATACAGATACTACAATATCAGTACGGTCAGCAGAAGTTACTAGCAGCGAGTCAGCTTGTAGGTGACCGATCATGTTCGGGATAGAGCGAGCACAGAAAGATACACGACGCAGGCGACGAGTGTGCATATCACCAGCACTGAGTAAGCGTGCACCTAAGTGCTTAGCCAGATCAGATGCACGAGGTGAAACTAGGCCCAAGTTGTATGGGATAGCGCCTAAGATCGGCACTGGGCTAGCAGCAGACAGCTGGAACATTTCAGCTTGGGAACCGCGGATAACGCCTTCCAAGTCAAATGCTTCAGATAGGTCTGGGCGAGCACGACCGCGCTCATCAACTGGTGCACCGATCTTATTTACTACGGCACCTAAGATACGTTGGTTGCTCTTACCACCGAAGTTATCAACAGCAACCTCTAAACGGCTTTGAACCTGAGTAGCAGAGTCGGAACCTGGGTTAATAACCAATACGATGTCAGCATCCATCGCTTTAGCGATGCGAGCGTTTAAGGTGTTAGCGAATGGGTGAGAACGTGTAGGAACCAAGCCCTCAACAACCATTACTTCAGAATCGCTATCAACAGATTTAGCTGCACCAACAATCTCTTCTAGTAGCGAATCGGTATCGCCGGTAGAAACAAGCTTTTCAGCAAACTCAATCGCCATTGGCTCAGGCGGGTTGATGTTCGGGAAGGTGCTCATGATGGTGGTAGAACGTTCTGGGCCTAGGTCGCCAGGACGTTGTTGGGCAATCGGCTTAAAGAAGTTAACTTTAACGCCTTGACGCTCTAAAGCACGAACCATACCCATGCTTACTGAGGTCAAGCCAACTCCGGTACCTACCGGAATCAACATAATAGAACGAGACATCGAATACCTCTTGTATTAATAAAAACGGGCTCCAAGAGCCCGTTTATCAAAAGCGGTTTAGATAAGCGCTAATGCATCTGAAGCGATAACATACTCTTCGTTGGTTGGGATCACCATGGCTACAGGAGAGCCTTCTTTAGTGATGATACCTTCGTTACCGAAACGAGCAGCAGTGTTCTTAGCGTCATCAACGTCGTAACCGAAGATAGCCAAGTGCTCAAGCACCAGCTTACGGATCAGGTCAGAGTTTTCGCCGATGCCACCGGTGAAGATGATTGCATCAACGCGCTTCAGCGGTACGGTGTAAGAAGCAACGTACTTAGCCAGACGGTAGCAGAACACTTCCATTGCTAAGGTAGCGCCAGCGTGACCGTCAGCGAAGCCTTCTTCGATGCCACGACAGTCGTTGGTCAGCTCAGACAGACCCAACAGACCAGATTGCTTGTTCAGCATATTGTTTACTTCATCTAGGGTGTAACCTAGGTTGTCTACCAAGTGGAAGATGATCGCAGGGTCCATATCGCCAGAGCGGGTACCCATTACGATGCCTTCCAGTGGGGTAAGACCCATAGAAGTATCAACAGACTTACCACCGCGTACAGCAGTTACAGAACCGCCGTTACCTAGGTGACAAGTAATTACGTTAGTGTCTTCTTTCTCTTTACCCAGTACTTTTGCTGCTTCTGCAGAAACGTACAGGTGAGAAGTACCGTGCATGCCGTAGCGACGGATGCCGTGCTCGCGGTACAGCTTCTGTGGAATAGCGTAGCTGTATGCTTCTTTAGGCATAGACTGGTGGAACGCGGTGTCGAATACAGCAACTTGTGGCAGGTTGCCAAAAGAAGCTTGAGCGCTACGAATACCGATCAGGGCTGCAGGGTTGTGCAGTGGTGCTAGAGAAGCACACTCTTCGATACCAGCAACTACTTCATCAGTGATGAGCATTGACTTGGTGTACTTTTCGCCGCCGTGTACAACACGGTGACCAACTGCTACCAGCTGTTCAGCCAGCTCTGCAGGCAAGATTTTGTCAACGATGTAAGCCAATGCTTCACGGTGTGCTGCGCCAGCACCCAGATCCGCTTGACCCTTCTCACCATTCAGTTTCCACTTGGTACGAGCATCAACTAAGTTGAAACACTCAGCCAGACCAGACAACTTCTCGTCGCCAGTTAACGCATCGATCACGGCGAACTTCAGAGAAGAACTACCACAGTTAAGAACCAGAACAAGTTTGCTCATTATTTCAACACCTAATGTAAGATTTCGCTGACTAATAGCCGCTGGGGTAGCGCCATTCGACAGGCAAAGATGGCAGAAAATACCATTATAGTCGCGACCGATTCGTTCGCGGGTGGAGTTTAGCAGTAATGCGATACTGATCAACTCGACAGCAGAACGACAAGTCACCAACCGGTAAGACCATTTTACCCAATTCCAGAGCAACAGATATTATGCTATCGTCAGTAGGTGGTAGATCTGTGATAGAAGTCACTAGTAAGGGGTAATTTGTCGATGTCACTGCTTCGTCGGATCCGAATGGGATATGACTACATGCAAAAGTGGCCGCTCAACAAAATGTTGGCGAACCGCTTCCCTGAATACCGTGTAGTGAAAAGCACGCGCTTTGCGATAGCATGGATGCCGGTATTGGCAATGGTTGCCGCTGCAGTGCAAATAAAGTTAGGTGGAGAGATCTCGCCACAGTTCGCTGTGCAATATTTATTTATTCTCAGCATTCCGTTACAGGGTCTATACTGGTTAGGGTGGAGAGCGGTACAACCGTTACCACTTCCGGTATTAAACTGGTGTAAGGAGGTACGGCAACGGCTTATTGAAGCCGGTTGTGAAGAGGCGCCGAACGCGTCTTTGTCTCAGTACCAGCACATGGCATGCCTGTTAAACCGAGCGTTCAAACGCCTCGACAACGCCTTTTGGTGTGATAATTAAGACTGCCGTGCTGCCCCCGACGCCGCCCCTTTCATGGGGCGGTGTTCATATTTTTAGCGTCCGCTAAAGTCACTCTTAAAGCACTGTTGCAGCATTCATTTACGACATTAAGTGTTCGGTGAGTGCGAAAATCAGCCTCAACAAGTTACTCAAATTGGTCTGACCAACTGCAATTCCCCATCAATGTGAGTTTTTACTTGTATTTATCGTGCTGCGTATGGGCTAGCCATATGGGGGCAGCGGTGGTGTCGCAGTGGCGACGGCACATTCTTGTATGCATTAGGGGGGAGCTTCGCCCCCTTTGCCATAGGTCGCAGTCCAAAACGCTTCGCTGAACTGATCCAATGCGGCAGAAGATCAACGGCGGTAGTGCTTTCCCCTTGTATCAAAACTCGCCTAGCCGGTGCTTTAACAGTATTGGTTAGAACAACACTTAATTGGTACACAGCCCAAAAAAAACGCCGAGTGAAAACTCAGCGCTTAATAGGCAGTTAGGGGGTGATCAGAATTTGGCGTTGAGACCGTGACGAACGAAGATCGCTTTGATCTGCTCCATGGTTTCCGTTTTCGGTGGTTTAACCCCAGTTAATGGGTATTCGAGCCCAAGGGTTTCCCACTTGTGTGCACCCAGCTCGTGGTAGGGCAGTAGCTCGACCTTTTCGATGTTTTGCATCGGCGCGATAAACTCGGCCAACCTCTCGGCAGACTCTAAGTCATCGGTGAAGCCCGGCACCACGACATAACGGATCCAAGTTGGTTGGTTACGCTCGGCTAAGTACTTAGCAAACTCCAGCGGACGCTTGTTAGATACGCCAACCAAGTTCTGATGAACGTCGTCGTCAATCTGCTTTAGATCGAGCATCACCAGATCACTTACGTCGAGCAGCTGATCCAGCAGCTCAGTGTGCTGCTTAACGTAGCCGTTGGTATCGAGACAGGTGTGGATGCCCATCTGATTAGAGGCTCGGAATAGATCTCGAACAAACTCCATCTGCAACAGGGCTTCACCACCGGAAGCTGTGATACCACCACCACTGGCTTCAAAGAAATGGCGATAGCTATCTAACTGGCTGGTGATCTCTTCAACCGTTACCTCTTTGCCACCGCGCATGTCCCATGTATCGCGATTATGGCAATACTGGCAGCGCATTTTGCAGCCTTGGGTAAAGACGATAAAGCGGATCCCTGGGCCATCTACGGTGCCGCAGGTTTCCCAAGAGTGGATGCGTCCAGTGACGCTCATAAGCTTACTCCAGATCAGTTACTTACTACTTTAGCTTGTCGTAAAGAGCTAAAGAGGGGAAGAATTAGTTTCAATCTGTATAGGCCATTACGCCAATCGACAATTCCTATACAGATTGTTCCAATAAAAAAGGCCTCACCACTGGGGCAAGGCCTTTGTCACTAGCGCTTTACTCGTTCTGAAATATTACAGAGAAGAGGTAAAGGTACGAGTGATTACGTCTTGCTGCTGTTCAGGAGTCAAGGCGTTGAAACGCACCGCGTAGCCTGACACACGAATGGTCAGCTGTGGGTATTTTTCAGGGTGCTTAACTGCATCTTCCAGCATTTCGCGGTTCATCACGTTTACGTTCAAGTGTTGGCCGCCTTCGCGAGAAGGGGTGTGCTTGAAGTAACCGTCCATCAGTGCAGCCAAGTTAGCACGACGACCTTCATCATCTTTACCTAGGGCGCCAGGTACGATGGAGAAAGTGTAGGAGATACCGTCTTTTGCGTGAGCAAACGGCAGTTTACCTACAGAAGTCAGTGATGCAACAGCACCAGACTCATCGCGACCGTGCATTGGGTTAGCACCTGGAGCGAAAGGCTGACCAGCGCGACGACCGTCAGGGGTGTTACCAGTTTTCTTACCGTATACCACGTTAGAGGTGATAGTCAGGATAGACTGGGTAGGGGTTGAGTTGCGGTAGGTCTTCAAAGAACGGATCTTGTTCATGAACGACTCAACCATCTCAACTGCGATGTCATCTACGCGAGAATCGTTGTTACCGAATTTAGGGTAATCGCCTTCGATATCGTAATCGACAGCCAAACCGTTTTCGTCACGAATAACTTTAACTTTAGCGTACTTAATAGCAGCCAAAGAGTCAGCAGTGATAGACAGACCAGCGATACCACAAGCCATGGTACGCTCAACGTCACGATCCATCAGAGCCAGCAAAGAGGCTTCGTAAGAGTACTTATCGTGCATGAAGTGGATGGAGTTCAGTGCGGTAACGTACTGCTTAGCCAACCAATCAGTGAACACGTTAAGCTTCTTCATTACGTCGTCGTAATCCAGGTAGTCACCGTTGAAGGCTTCCATTACTGGACCGATCTGCTGACCGTCTTTCTCGTCTTTACCGCCGTTAATTGCCAGCAGTAGAGTCTTAGCCAAGTTAGCGCGAGCACCGAAGAACTGCATGTGCTTACCTAGAACCTGAGGAGATACACAACAAGCAATGGCGTAATCGTCAGAGTTGAAGTCTGGACGCATCAGATCATCGTTTTCGTACTGGATAGAAGAAGTATCGATAGATACTTTGGCACAGTACTTCTTAAAGCCTTCTGGCAGAGACTCAGACCACAATACAGTGATGTTTGGCTCTGGAGATGCACCCATGGTGTACTGGGTGTTCAAGAAACGGAAACAGTTCTTAGAAACCAAAGAGCGGCCGTCTAAAGACATACCAGCCATAGACTCGGTTGCCCAGATAGGGTCGCCAGAGAACAACTGATCGTATTCAGGAGTACGCAGGAAGCGAACCATACGCAGCTTCATTACGAAGTGGTCAACCATTTCCTGTGCTTGCTCTTCGGTGATCAAACCAGCTTGCATGTCACGCTCGATGTAAGCGTCCAAGAAGGTAGATACGCGGCCCAGAGACATAGCAGCGCCGTTTTGAGACTTAATCGCAGCCAAGTAACCGAAGTAGGTCCACTGGATAGCTTCTTGAGCGTTGGTCGCAGGAACAGAGATGTCAAAGCCGTATTTAGCTGCCATCACTTTCATTTGACCCAAAGAGCGGTGCTGTTCAGCGATCTCTTCACGCAGACGCAGCATATCTTCAACGTCACCGTTCTCCAGCGCTTCTTGAGTGCTGTGGAACTGGTTCAGTTTGTCTTGCATCAGGAAGTCGATACCGTACAGAGCAACACGACGGTAATCGCCGATGATACGGCCACGGCCGTATGCATCTGGCAAACCAGTCAGTACGCCAGACTTACGGCAGCGTAGGATATCAGGAGTGTATACGTCGAAAACACCAGCGTTGTGGGTTTTACGGTAGTCGGAGTAGATCTCTTTGATGGTTGGATCCAGTTCGCGGCCGTAAACCTTGCAAGAACCTTCAACCATACGGATACCACCGTTAGGGATGATGGCGCGCTTCAACGGCGCTTCCGTTTGCAAACCAACGATGGTTTCTAGATCTTTGTTGATGTAACCAGCATCGTGAGCAGTGATGGTTGAGATCACGTCAGTATCAAAATCCACTGGAGCGTGAGTAGAGTTCTCCTGACGGATACCCTCCATCACTTTGGCCCAAAGGGTGTCTGTGGATTCAGTAGAACCGGCTAGGAAAGATTCGTCGCCTTTGTACTCAGTGAAGTTTTGCTGGATGAAGTCACGAACGTTAACTTCAGTTTTCCACTCACCGCCGTTAAAGCCTTGCCAAGCTTTAGCAAACAGTTCGGTTTTATCAGTCATAAGATCTACCTTCTCGTATATTCCGAGGGATAATCGGATTATTGAACCGTTGATACGGTCCGGAAAAAACGCAACAGGATGTTGTTGCAACCACCAATGCTAACTTCGAAAACGAACGTTGCAGTAATGGTAGGAAATCTGTGTCATTTGAGTAATCAATTCTCTGACGGCATCGTCACTGTGGTGAGTTGCGGTCAAAGCAAGCGAGTCGAGATGAATGCTGCTCGACTGATGTTGTCAGTGGCCAGCATTGATGCTCGGTAACTCAAGCTTAGATGACTTTTTAAGCTTACATTTCTATGTAGTTACATAGTGTGAAGTAGCTCAAAGCCATTGGTCTTACCAAATTACAACGCGGAGACTAGCATAGCGATTTTGTGGCTGCATAGACTCAAACCTCGTAAAACGCGCTAGCGGAAGCTATTTTGAAAAAATGTGAGCTGCACCACTATCCACCCATCGCCAACGTGATTTTGCTCGCAATCATTGTCTGCTTTCTCAACGAATTTATCTAATTTTAGACATCTAGGTGTCTGTCTTGGAATTGGTCTGACCAAAGGGCAAGTTGTCGAGTTTATTAATTTCTATCTGTCAGTTTGGCAGATGCCGTGGCAATTGCTTACCATAGCGCCATCAATCACTCTTTAAAGCTGTTCTATGAAGGGAATCGACTCAAAATATCTTGCTAAGGGAGCAATTATGCTCACCTTAGGCTATCTGGCGCTATGGTTTATCGGCCCAGCACTGCTTGCTGAAGCTGAGGCCATCATTGGTTTACCGCTGTGGTTTTGGTGGTCGTGCATTGTGGCACCACTGCTTCTTTGTGTCGCTGCTGCTGTATGGTTACGTGCTGATGACTGATTATTCACTGTTAATACCAATCATGGCTTACCTGGTTGTTACTCTGGTGCTGGCACGTATGGTCGCTGCTCGGGGCAGCAATAGCGGTTCCTTTAGCGAGCGCTACTTCCTTGGTGGCCAGTTTATGGGGGGGACGCTGCTTGCTCTCGCTTTAGTAACTACCTATACCAGCGCTTCCTCTTTTATGGGGGGACCTGGCGCGGCCTATAAGTTTGGCCTGGGGTGGGTGCTGCTAGCGATCATTCAAGTGCCGGTCGCAATGCTCACTCTTGGGGTGGTTGGCCCCAAGCTGTGGCGCATCGCCAAACAGTATAATGCGGTGACCATTTTGGATGTGTTGCAGCAGCGCTATCAAAGTCGTGCATTATTGTGGCTGGCAGGGATCTCGCTGATCGGTGCATTTCTTGGCATGGTAGTAGTGCAGTTTACCGGTGGTGCCCGGTTATTGTCGGTGATGACTGGAGTCGATTACAACGTTGGCCTAGCGATGTTTGTTGGTACGGTAATGCTGTATACCCTGTGGGGCGGCTTTCGGGCAGTTTCCTATACCGATGCCCTGCAAGGTATTGTGATGGTACTGGGGATGTTAGCGTTGTTCATTGGTATTTTGTACCAAGGTGGCGGCCTTACTAATCTAACCTCACAGTTAGCGCAGATCGATCCGGCGCTGTTAACGCCTAAAGGCCCTAACGAATTCTTATCTTGGCCGTTTCTAATGTCATTTTGGATACTGGTGTGTTTTGGTGCCATTGGTTTGCCGCATACTGCTATCCGTGCGATGGCGGTAAAAGATGGACGAGCGTTAAAGCAAGCAATGGTGTTTGGTACCGCCGTATCGTTCGTCGTCATCCTGTTACCTCACCTCAGTGGCGTGCTAGGCCGAGTCATGATCCCAGAGCTAACTAGCCCCGACGAGATCATTCCGCGGTTGATGGTAAGTCTGTTTCCACCGTTGGTCGGAGGTTTGTTGTTAGCCGCGCCAATGGCGGCAATTATGTCCTCAGTTGATTCGATGCTGTTGCAAAGCGCCAGCACCTTGGTGCGCGACTTAGTGATGCGGAATAAACCACTGACGGACAAACAGCAGCAGCGCTTTAGTTACGCATCAGTGCTGTTATTGGCACTTGGTTGTGGCTTGTTGGCGTTGGATCCACCAGAGATGATTGTTTGGCTCAATCTTACTGCGTTTGGGCTGTTGCAGGCAGTATTCCTATGGCCGGTTATCTTGGGATTATTCTGGCGAGGCGCGACAGCATCTGGCGCCATCTGCAGCATTGTTTGTGGTGGTGGCAGCTTCCTCTATTGGACGACCATGAAGATTAAACCTCTGGGTGTGCACGCCATCGTGCCTGCCTTGATCCTTTCGGGGATTAGCTTTGTGATTGCTAGCTTAGTAACCAAGCGACAGAGTGTCTTGAGCAATGGCTAAGCAGTAAGTTAATTTGGCAGCCGCTGTACAGATACAAAAAAGGCTAACCCTAGGGTTAGCCTTTTTTAGTGGTACGTGAAACTTAGTGCATTAGCGTTTCTAAGCGGTCACGGATCTCTTTGCCACGTTCGGTCAAGAATGCACGCTTGATGCGGTAATCCTGCTCGTCTACGCGCAGTTCTACTAGGCCTAAACCGTTGCGTCCAGAGTGGACACGCTCAGACAGCAGCCGAGCGTTACGGCTTGCACTGGCTTGAGACATCTCAAAGCGTTCTTGTAGCTCTTTAATAGAGCAACCTTCTTCCTGGCATACTTGCATAAACATCAGGCAGGTTTGTGGTGGGATCTCGCTGTACACTTCACGAAAGATTTCAACACAGTCCATCAGTTTGTTTAATTGAGCTTGACTCATTTTAGTTTTTTTCCTCTGCTCAACAGCAATTGATACATCTGCGATAACCCGCCGCAATGTGCAGGCGCGGTTACCACTCCTCAAGCAGGGTTATTGATAACAGTCACCGCTGACTTAAACCATAGAGTCATTACAAAACCTTGAGCGAGAGCACATGAATGCAACTATATAATCTGATTATGATCAGAAACTTACAGAAATAATTGATTGATACGCAATCAGATTAGAAAAAAAGCTCACTTGTAACCCAAATGGGTGATTTTGTTTTGTTAAAATGATTATTTTGTTTGCGACAGTGTGTTTTTAACGATGTGAGTGCATAAAAAACGGCGCCTAAGCGCCGTAATTTTATTACAGTTTGCCAATTTTTATTTCAAAACTGTATAGATCGGGGCGTGGTCTGAAGGCTTTTCAATACCTCTTAGTGGATAATCAATGTCGGCTTCTATGACTTTTTTAGTCAAACTTGATGTGGTTAAGATCACATCGATACGCAAACCACGGTTATCAGCAAAGCCTTTAGAGCGGTAATCAAACCAGCTGTATTTTTCACCTAAGTCCGGGTGAAGATAACGGAAACTATCGGTAAAGCCCCAATCTAATAGTGTGGCCAACCACTCACGCTCCTCTGGTAAAAATGAACACTTACCGTCACGCAGCCAACGCTTGCGGTTAGGTTCGCCGATACCGATATCGAGTTCAGCAGGACTGATGTTGATGTCCCCCATTACAACTACCTGTTCGTCGCTGCTGCGATGCTGGTTGAGGTAGTTCATCAGATCTTGGTAGAACTTCTGCTTTGCGGGAAATTTGGTTTCATGCTTCCGGTTTTCCCCTTGCGGGAAATAACCGTTCAGTATTTGAACTGGTGTGCCCGCTGCATCAGTGACGGTGGTCATGATCATCCGTTTCTGGGCGTCATCTTTATCCGTTGGGAAGCCTTTTTGTACTGCAATTGGCTTCTGCTTAGTGAGCATGGCAACACCGTAATGGCCTTTCTGACCATGATGCTCAACGTGATAGCCCAAGGCTTCAACGGCTGCTAACGGAAACTGACTATCGTCTACCTTTATCTCCTGCAACCCGATTACGTCAGGTTGGTGCTTGTCAATCAACGCTTCAAGTTGATGTAACCGTGCTCTCAATCCATTGATATTAAAGGAGACGATCTTCATTAGAACACCTGCTTGAATGGCTTAATAACGGTACTTTTGTATACGCCAGCAGGGATGTAAGGATCGGCGTCAGCCCAAGCTTGAGCATCTTCAATGCTATTGAACTCTGCAACGACGAGCGAGCCAGTGAAGCCAGCAGCGCCGGGGTCATTGCTGTCGATAGCTGGCAATGGACCGGCGGTCAGCAAGCGGCCTTGATCGCGCAGTTCCTGCAAGCGGGCTAGGTGGGCAGCACGTACAGGCGTACGCAACGGCAGGCTATTGTCGACATCTTCAGAGCAGATCATGTACCACATAAATTCATCCTGTTTCGAGGGACTAAGTTTGAGTGGGCACGATAGCATGAGCTCAGCTGGAAATTGAAGGGGCAGGGTGTGGAAGTAAAAATGGAGGAGCAGAAAACAAACAAGCCGCCTAATAAGGCGGCTTGTTTTCCAGTCGAGCGAGCGGTTATGCCTTAGCAGGTTCCGCTTCAACAGCACTGTTAGCTTGAGTTTTGACAACCGGCTTAATGGTGAGCGCCAGTACCACAGCAATAGCAAGCATTACTGCTGACATGGTGTACGCAATCGCGTAAGAACCATAGGCTGATGAAACGTAACCAGCTACGACTGGGCCGATGAAACCACTTACGCCCCATGCGGTGTATAGCACGCCAAAGTTGGTGCCGTAGTTTTTCAGGCCGTAGTAGTCAGCAGTTAATGATGGGAATACTGACAGCAATGCACCGTAACCGATACCAGCTAAAGCCGCGCCCAGCATAAAGCCCATTTCCGTTTGGTACATAGGGAACAGCACCATGTTTACTCCCTGCAGTAAGAATACCAACAGCAGAGTACGGATTGCGCCGATCTTGTCAGACAGCATGCCCATGACAACACGGCCGCCCGAGTTAAATACTGCCAATGCCGATACCAAGAACGCAGCGTTGCTTAAACCGCCCTGCAAAGAAGCGATGGAGGTGATGTTACCGATCAACATCAGGCCAGCAGAAGCAGCAAAACAGAACATTACCCACAGCATGTAGAACTGCTTGGTTTTCAGCATCTCACGCCAAGTGAAATCGTTACCAGCGCCTTTACCAACAGGGGCTACAAAGCCAGCTGGAGCTGCAGCAACATAGCCTGCTGGTGGGTTAACGATGGTAAATGCCAGAGGTACGGCAATCAGCACTGCGCCAGCACCAAGGTATAAGAAGGTATTGTTGATACCTTGGGTGTCGATAAGGAAGTTAGTCAATGGTGCCAAGTACAATGGAGCAATACCAAAGCCGCCAGCGATTAGGCCACAAACTAAACCTTTTTTAGAGGAGTGGAACCACTTCATAGCCGCTGGAGATAAACATGCGTAAGCGAAGCCAATACCGGCGCCAACAAGTACACCAAAACAGATGGCCAGCATCAGTGGGGTTGTAGCGAAAGATGATGCGATTAAGCCCAAGCCAACCATGGAAGTACCGAGGATAACCATCTTACGAGGACCCATGCGGTCTTGAAGGATGCCGGAGATTAACAAGCAAGAAGCAAATACCATTACCGCAACGCTGTATGGCATACCAGCATCAACGCTGGACCAACCTAGTTCAGACTGCAACGCCTTAGAAAATACACTCCAAGCGTATAACACGCCCATACATAGGTTGATTGCAATGCCAGCAATCAAGATCTTAACGGCTCGATTCATCTTTAGCTTCTACTCGATAGAGGGGACACGCCCCAGTACTAGAAATTGGTTGGTTTAAGGTTGTGTATAAATTATTCACCCTAAACTCAGGCGGCGTAATATACGGGCAAGGGCGCAGCTAAACCAGCGCTTGGAGGTGTAATTGGCAGTGATTTTTACGCTTTGTGTAGTTGATTGGTATTGGGGGAGAGTAGGGTGGTCGTGAGTCTTGTTTTTGCTCAAATTGAGGCATTGGTTTGGTTTGGGGGCAATTTAAGGCAACAAAAGGATGCGATGGTGATAAGAAAACGCTAAATCCGATAGCTTGATAACATTCTTTTAGCATGGCTCCGCGGGGAAATGAGCGGTTCATTGCGCCGTTTTATGTAGTCAATCTGAACAATAGATAGAAAAAGGCTGTGTACCAATTAAGTGTTGTTCTTTCCAATGCAGTTAAAGCACCGGCTAGGCGAGTGTTGATACAAAGGGAAGCACTACCGCTATTGATCTTCTGCCGCATTGGAGCAGTTCAGCGAAGCGTTTTGGACTGCGACCTAAGGCAAAGGGGGATTCCAAAGAGGGCGGAGCTCCCCCCTAATGCATACAAGAATGTGCCGTCGCCACCGCGACATAACCCATAAGAGTAGTGCAATCAGTAGCGCCGAAGGCTGGATATAAACCTCAACAGCTAACTACGACACAGCCAAAAAAAACGCCGCAATGTGCGGCGTTGGAATCAACTGCGGTGCTGCTTTACTTCTGCTCTTTAGGTAGGTGCTTAAACAGGTAGACGAAGGTCAATACTGTGAAAGTTAGGGTAAGACCCGTTAAACCAAATACCTTGAAGTTAACCCAAGTTTCTTGCGGCAAGCTGAAAGCAACATACACGTTAGCAGCGGCACAAGCAGCGAAGAAACCACTCCAAGCGTAACCAACCTTCATCCAGATAGGGGTCGGCAGTTTCATCTCTTTGCCAAGCATCGCCTTCATTACCGGTTTTCCCATCAGGTTACCGCCAATCAAGATGGCACAGAATAAACTGTAGACAATGGTGACCTTCCACTTAATAAAAGCATCGTTTTGAAAGAATACTGTGGCGCCACCAAAAACCAATAAAATGGCGAAGGTAAATAGGTGCATCTTTTCGACTTTTTTGTACAGGGTGTACATCAATGTAAGCTGAATAGCAGAGGCGACGATGATGGCACCGGTAGCAGCAATAATGCCGTAAAACTTATAGACCCCAAAGAAGACCAATAGGGGCAGAAAATCGAGCAGTTGTTTCATTCAGCGTCTCACAAAGTTACACAACGGATTCAGGCTTGAACGCATAAGCATACTCAAGCCCAATCCGCTTGTCAGCCTAGCTAGCGTGAATCGTTGCTGCCTTCATGTTTTTAACGAACTCAGTGAGTTCGTTGGCCCGTACGGTTGAATCATCTAGATTATTTTCGATTATTTTTACCACAGCAGAGCCAGAAATCGCACCGGCGGCGCCAGCTGCAATGGCATCCTTAACCTGCTGCGGCTCAGCAATACCAAAGCCTAAAATAGCCGGTGGAGCATTGTACTTGGCTAAATCGGCTAGTAGGTGGTCGACTGGCATACCGGCAGCAGTCTCCGTGCCGGTTACGCCAGCGCGGGACAGCAGGTAGGTGTAACCTTCACCAAGTTCTGCCACTTGTTGCAGCTGTTTGCTGTCAGCATTCGGCGGAGCAATAAAGATCGGTGCTATGCCTGCGGCCTTAGCGGCAGCGGTGAACGGTGTCGATTCATGGGTTGGTACATCGGCAATTAACACCGAATCGACTCCAGCGGCAGCGCAGCGTTGGTAGAAGTTATCCACCCCTGGCGCAAACACCAGATTTGCGTAGGTTAATAAACCGATAGGCAGATCTGGGTAACGGGCCCGGATCTCAGTTAATAGCTCAAAACAGATGGTTGGGGTTACACCAGCCTCTAATGCTCGCAAGTTAGCGTTTTGAATGGTTGGGCCGTCGGCGGCGGGATCAGAAAACGGAATACCCAGCTCCAACGCATCAGCACCACCTGCGACCAAAGCATCAATGATGGCTAAGCTGTCTTCGGCGCTTGGATCGCCAATGGTAACGAACGGGACAAAGGCGCTTTCAGCACGCGCTTGTAAGCGAGCGAACAGGGATTGGTAACGGCTCACAACGAACCCTCCTTCTCAAGAATGTCGTAAACGGTAAAGATGTCTTTGTCGCCGCGGCCAGATAGATTAACCAGTAATACCGTCTCTTCGGTGGCTTGCTCGGCCATTTTGTATGCATGAGCAAGTGCGTGGGCAGATTCCAGCGCAGGGATAATGCCTTCGCTTTTTGCCAGCATTTGGAACGCTTCCAGCGCTTCTGCATCGGTAATAGATGGGTATTGGGCTCGTCCGGTAGCAGCCAAGTGTGCGTGTTGTGGCCCAACCGATGGAAAGTCCAAACCGGCAGAAACTGAATATGACTCCTCAATCTGGTTGTTTTGATCCTGCATTAACGGCGCTTTCATGCCGAAGAAGATCCCCATGGTGCCGTGGGTTAATGGCGCGCCATGCTTGCCTGAGTCAATACCAAGGCCTGCGGGTTCAACTCCGATAAGTTGCACCTCTTGCTCGTCAATAAAGTCAGCGAACATGCCAATGGCGTTAGAGCCTCCACCCACACAGGCGATAACCGCATCTGGCAAGCGACCTTCCTGTTGCAGGATCTGCTGCTTCGCTTCTTCACCAATCATCTTTTGGAATTCACGGACGATGGTTGGGAATGGGTGCGGGCCAGCTGCGGTACCCAGCAGGTAATGGGCGCTGTCGTAGTTGGCACTCCAGTCACGTAACGCTTCGTTACAAGCGTCTTTTAGGGTGGCGGAGCCGGCGGTCACTGATATTACCTCAGCGCCCATCAACTTCATTCTAAATACGTTCGGGCTTTGTCGCTCAACATCTTTAGCCCCCATGTATACTCGGCACTTCAAGCCTAATAGGGCACAGGCCAATGCCGTTGCTACGCCGTGTTGACCAGCACCGGTTTCGGCGATGATCTCTTTCTTGCCCATGCGTTTAGCCAGAAGCGCTTGGCCAAGAACCTGGTTGGTCTTGTGCGCCCCCCCGTGGAGCAGGTCTTCTCGCTTGAGGTATATCTTTACCAGCGGGTTGGGGCTGAAATTTTTGGTCAGGGTTAATGCAGTCGGACGGCCCGCGTAGTTTTGCAGCAGCTCAATAAACTCTGCCTGAAACGCAGGGTCTTGCTGTGAATCGATAAAGGCTTGTTCCAGTTGGTCCAATGCCGGCACCAGCACCTGGGCAACGTATTGGCCACCAAATTCACCAAAATAGGGATCTAATTTACTCATGATGTTTTCTCTATTGATTCTTGCCGTAGGCACGCATGCGGTCGAAGCAGTGGCGCAACTTAGTGTGATTTTTCTGTCCCGGTGCATCTTCGAGCGCCGAGTTTAGGTCGAGGCCGAAGCAACCGGCTTCGACTGCCTGCTCAATGTTGTCAGGGCCGATCCCGCCGGCGAGTAAGGCGTCGCGTCGATCGTTACCCAACAAGCTCCAATCGAAGCTCTCGCCAGTGCCACCAAACTGTCCCGCTTTGGCACTGTCGTACAGGGAGCGATCGGCGTTGGAGACCCGGTTGCTGCCATCGGGTTTGACCGCTTTCCAGATTTGGCACTGCACTGACTGACGTAGACGGTCTACGTCGGCGGCGGTTTCGCTGCCATGCAGTTGCACGGCATGTAACCCTAACGTGTTGGCGACGTAGGCTATTTCTTGCACCGGCTGGTTAACAAAAACGCCGACGAAGTTAAGTGGGGCTGCCGTTACCAACTCCCGTGCTTGGCTCAGGCTGATGCGGCGGGGAGACTTCTCGGCGAAGATCAAGCCGCCGTAAACGGCGCCAGCAGCGGCGACGGCTAGCACGTCTTCGGTGCGCGTTAAGCCGCATACCTTGTTATTTCCGTAGATAAGTGCGCGACAGGCGAGATCGATATCTTCTTGCTCCGTTAGGCTGCTGCCAACCAAGAAGCCGTTGACTAACGGCGCGAGGTGACGCACTTGTTGATTGTTGTAGATTCCCGACTCGCTGATCACCACAGTTCCGGCTGGAACCAGAGGTGCCAAACGCTCGGTGGTAGCTAAATCTACGCTGAGATCGCGCAGATCGCGGTTGTTAATGCCAATGATGTTGGCCTTAAGAGCTATCGCCCGTGCCATTTCTGCTTCGTTGCTGACTTCGGTCAGAATATCTAAACCGAGCAGGTTAGCTTCAGCGGCCAGCTCGAGGTAGAGATCGTCTGATAGTACCGACAACATCAACAGGGCCGCATCGGCACCGAGGTTGCGGGCTAAGCGAAGCTGACGAGGATCGATAACAAAATCTTTGCACAGCACGGGAATAGAAACCGCTGCGCGAACCGCTTTAAGGTACTCAAAATCCCCTTGGAAAAACTGTTCATCGGTCAACACCGAGATAGCTGCGGCGTAATTATCGTAGACGCGGCCAATGGCAACGGGGTCGAAATCAGCGCGGATCAACCCTTTGGATGGGCTGGCTTTTTTACACTCGAGAATAAAACCTGCGTTAGGTTGGTTTAAACGCTCATATAAGCTGCGATCCGATGGCGCAGCACGGCGATCGAGCAGATCACCGTATTTGGCCGCCAACGCTTCAATTTGCGCGGGCTTGGTGGCGACAATTTTATCCAGCACGGTATCGGTAGTGAGGATGCTCATTGGCTGGCCTCGGCGAATTGGTTAATAAGTTCAAGAGCTTTACCGCTGTCCATGGTTGCTAGTGCGAGTTTAGTACCGGCAGCAATGGTGTCGACTTTGCCGGCGAGGTATAGGCCAGCTCCGGCGTTAACCGCCACCGCCGCACGTTGCGCTGCAGTACCGCCGCCGCCAAGCAATTCAGTGCTGATAGCCATGTTGTGCTCAGGTTCGCCACCTTCAAGCTCAGTCAAATCGAATTGGTCTACACCCAACTCTTCAGGGGTGTAAACACGTGGGTAGAGTTGACCGTCCTTTAACTCGATAACATGGCTATCACCATGTACCGCGAGCTCATCCAAACCCAAACCATGTACTACTAGTGCACGTTCTACCCCAAGGCCTTGCAGCACTTTGGCAATCGGCTCAACTAACTCAGCGGCATAAACTCCTAACAACATCTGATTTGGACGCGCTGGGTTGATCAGCGGCCCCATGATGTTGAACAGGGTGCGCGTTTTCAGTTGTTGACGGACTGGGGCGGCGTATTTCATGCCTGCATGGTAATGCGGCGCAAACAGGAAGGTAACACCGAGCTGGTTAAGACACTGAGCCGACTGCTCCGGTGTCATGGTTAAGTTGATGCCGAACTTGGTGAGCAGATCAGAAGATCCAGACTTGGACGATACCGAACGACTGCCGTGTTTAGCTACACGGGCGCCAGCTGCGGCAGCGATAAAAGTTGCAGTGGTTGATATGTTGATGGTGTTCGCGCCATCGCCACCGGTACCAACGATATCCAATAGATCGCCCTGTGGGCGGGGAAAGGGAGTGGCCGCTTGACGCAACGCTTCCGCCGCGCCGGTGATTTCATCAATGGTTTCGCCTTTGATCTTCAACGCGGTTAAGGCGCTCGCTAATTGTGCTTCGGTAACCTCACCTTTGACCACTTGGCCAAACAGAAACTTACTTTGTTCGCGGCTTAAGGATTGCCCAGCGATCAGTTGGGCGAGAAGATCAGTGATCAACATAGTGGCTCTTCCTTGGTCAAAATGGTTAGGGTTTGGCGCAGTAACTGGGCGCCATGTTCAGTCAAAATAGATTCTGGGTGGAACTGGAAACCCACCGCCCGGTCCTGAGGTTGGACTATAGCCATCGCCATGCCATCCACTTCGGCAGTAACGGTTAGCGCGGTTGGGATCTCTAGCCCTACCAAGGAGTGGTAACGGGCGATCTGCAGTGGGTTAGGCAAGCCAGCAAATAGGGCACTGTTGTTGTGCTGCATCGGGCTCGACTTACCGTGCATCAACTGTGCTGCACGGCCAACTTTACCGCCATAGTGTTCAATCATCGCTTGGTGACCAAGACAGATCCCTAGCATTGGTAACTTGCCAGCGCATAAGCTGATAAGTTCCATCAAGCAACCAGCTTCGTGCGGCGCTCCAGGCCCCGGAGACAACACCAGTACGCCGGGATTGACCTGGGCCAATAGCTTATCCGCCAGTACTTTAGCGTCGATGTCGTTACGGTAAACCGTAACTGGGTAGCCGAGACTACGGAATTGATCAACTAGGTTCCAGGTAAAGGAATCGAAGTTATCCAGTAAGGTAATGTGGGTTTTACTGCTTGCGTCAGTCGCATTGATGCTCATGCTGCACCCCCGATGGCGCGTAGTACCGCTTGGGCTTTATTGCGGGTTTCGTCGGCTTCGCTTTGCGGATCGGAGTCAAAGACCACCCCGGCACCAGCTTGCACATGGGCGATGCCGTTATTAACTAGAGCCGAACGAATAACGATACAGGTATCCATGTCACCGCGGCCATTGATATAACCAACAGCACCCCCGTAGCTGCCACGACGCTCGCCTTCGGCTTGTCGCAGTAATTGTGCGGCACGAACCTTCGGCGCACCGGTTAGTGTGCCCATATTCATGCAGGCCTGATAGGCATGTAGGGCGTCAAGATCGGTTCGCAACTGGCCGGTAACGCGGGACACTAAGTGCATCACGTGGCTGTAGCGATCGACCTTCAGCAACTCTGCGACTTTACGGGTACCCGGTTGGCTAATGCGAGCGACGTCGTTACGAGCCAAGTCGACCAGCATCAGGTGCTCAGACAGTTCTTTTTGATCTTGGCGGAGGCCGAGCTCAATGCGGCCGTCAAGATCGTGATCAATGCTGCCATCACTGTGCTTACCACGTTGGCGGGTACCGGCAATTGGATAGATCTCCACTTGATTGCTGTCCACTTCATATTTCAACGCACTTTCTGGCGACGCGCCAAAGAGGGCGAAATCATCAGCCTGCATAAAGAACATATATGGGCTTGGATTCAACACCCGAAGGCGTTGGTAAGCGGCAATAGGATCAGGGCAAGGCAGCGAGAAACGACGTGCTGGGACTACTTGGAAAATATCGCCGGCGCGAACATGTTCCTTCAATTCATCAACGGTCTGCTTAAATTGCGCGTCGCTTTGATTCACTTCTACCTGAGTTGCGGCAACCGGGTTGCTTGGCAGCTCATCAAGCGGTTGCTTTAGCCTATCGGCAATGGCACCTAAGCGCAGGCGCTTGTCGTTTCGTACCGCTTCGGTCTGGGCGCCGCCAAATAGGGTGCCGATAAGGCGAGCGGTACGAGCTTGGTGATCCAGTACTAATGTGGTTTCAGCTAAGTAAAACAGGTAATCCGGGCAGTTGTTAGCGCTGTCAGCAACCGTGGGTAGCGGCTCTACACTGGCCACTAAATCGAATGCAAAGCTACCGGCCAGCATGATCGATTCTGGCAGTGCATCGTCAGAGTCGATGTTTTGTTGCAGTAGTCGCAACACCGTGAGCGGCGAGTCCGCTTTCAAACGGCTGTCTTCGTCGAGACCGGAGGCAACCTCAGGGGTGGTAACCACTAGGCTATCCCCTTGCTGAGTCGGCGCAAACTGCGCCAGTTGCTCGGCGATAAACGGCATGATGTTGTGGCCGTTGGCAGACAACGGCGTTACCGTCACCGTCCGTCCCATGCAGCGCAGTGATACCGCCGCATCAAGCATTAATAGACTTTTTAGCCCCGCCTTCGATTCAATCTCGGCGGACTCCAACAGCATGGTGTTGGCTTTATCGTGGCACAGGTTGTAATACACCTGCGCTGGTTGGGCGTGATATTGCACGCTGGTGGTCAAGGTTTGGGCTTGCCCACTAGATAGAGACGAGATCATTACAGCAGCTTCCCGGCGGCATGAACAAAGGGTCTTAAGCCATCAAGCAGTGCCGCATACTGTTCTGCGTCTAACGCTTGATGGCCATCTGATAGAGCTTCACACGGATTGAGGTGAGATTCCACGATAATGCCATCTGCACCGACTGCAGCTGCTGCATAACTGAGCGGAGCGATCAATTCTCGAACGCCTGTGCCGTGGCTTGGGTCAACCAGTACTGGCAGATGAGTTTTCTGCTTTAAGTAGGCTACCGCATTAAGGTCGAGGGTGTTGCGGGTAGCGGTTTCAAAGGTGCGAATTCCACGCTCGCATAAGATCACATTCGGATTACCTGAATTGACGATGTACTCCGCTGCCAGCAACAGCTCTTCGATGGTGGCACTCATGCCGCGTTTAAGTAACACTGGGATCTGCTGCTTGCCGACTGCTTCTAATAAACGATAATTCTGCATGTTACGAGTACCAATCTGGAAGCAATCAACGTATTGCGCCATTAGCTCAACGTCGTTGGCGTCGATTACTTCAGAGACAATTGGTAGGCCCGTGCGCTGCTTTGCTTGCTGCAGCAGCTTTAAGCCCTCTTCACCCAAACCTTGGAATGAGTATGGGCTGGTTCGTGGTTTAAAGGCACCGCCACGAAGGGCAACCGCTTCACCTTGCTGTTTGATCATATCGGCAACGCTGAACAGTTGCTCTTTACTCTCGACGCCACACGGGCCAGCAATAACGGTAAAGCGCTCGCCGCCAACGGCGTGGTTGCCGAGCATCACATGGCTATCGATAGGGTTTAGTTCACGAGAAACCAGCTTGTAGCTGGAAAGTATCGGTTTTAGCTCATCTACACGGGGGTCACTATCAAGGTGGAGCGAGGCCAAGATGCGTTCGTCACCGATGGCACCGAGCACCGTGCGCTCAACGCCCGGCATGTATAGCGGCTTCAGTCCTAGCCCTTCAATTTTCTCAAGAAGCTGTTTTGCATCGGCTTCGGCTACGCCCGCTTTTAGAATGATGATCATGTTGAAACCCTATAAATACGAAAAAGCCCGCTTTCAATATGTTGAAAGCGGGCTGAAGAAATTGTTTTCTGGTCAGTCAGGCACAGTTAATTGCACCCCCGCTATGTCGGAGAGCGCCACCACCAATGTGTGTGTTTAACTGGGTTAGTCATCTGAAACTGCCTATGGTTTGCTTCGCGTCATAGCGTAAGCGAAATTATGGTTGCAATGCTGTACTAGGTCAGCAGTACGTTGAGACTAACGGCTCAATTGCGGGGCTGTCAAGAACCAATAGTCGAATACGCGGACATTGCCCGCTTGCTGACGTACAATGTGGCTAACTGCTTAAGGATATTTATGAAAATCGATCTTCACTGCCATAGCCGAGCATCAGATGGCAGCCTGACACCAACCGAATTGGTGCAACGAGCTATCAACCAACAGGTGTCGATCTTAGCGTTGACCGATCACGACACCATCGCCGGCCTCGCGGAGGCAAAAGTGGCCGCTAACGGCAGTTCACTTAAGGTGATTGACGGGGTGGAGATCTCAACCTCATGGCGTAACTGGGAGATCCATATTGTTGGCCTCAATTTCGACATCGATAATGAGCCACTACAACAGTTATTGATGCGCCAATCGCACTGGCGTCAGCAACGGGCAGAGTTGATTGAGCAAAAGCTGGTTAAACGTGGTTTCGATGGGGTGTTGGCGCAAGCGCGAGTTTACGCAGACGGTGGCAATATTGGTCGTAGTCATTTTGCCAAAGCAATGGTTGATATGGGCTTGGTTGCCACCCCACAACTGGCGTTTGACAAGTATCTAGGTAAAGGTGAAAGCGCCTACGTTGGTAACCAATGGTGTCCATTAGCTGAAGCGGTAGCACATATTAATAATGCTGGTGGCATGGCGGTTTTGGCTCACCCAGCTAAATATCAACTATCTAATAAGTGGTTGCGGATGTTGACGGCGGATTTTGTTGAAGCTGGTGGCGAAGCGATTGAAACCATCCATTGTCAGCAAAACCAACAGCAGCAACAGTTTTTACAACTACTGGCCAAAGAGCAGAACCTATTGTTATCCGCCGGCAGTGATTTTCATGGCCCCAGCCGTTGGCTGGAACTAGGCCGAGGGCTGCATCGTCCCGACCAACCCGGGGTGTGGCATCATTTTGGTTGGATTGAGGAGGGCCAATGAGCCAGTTTTTTCAGATCCACCCAGAAACCCCGCAGGTGAGGCTAGTTAAGCAAGCGGTGGAGATCCTGCAAAAAGGTGGGGTGATTGTTTATCCAACCGATTCCGGCTATGCGTTAGGTTGTACCATTGGTGATAAGAAGGCGATGGAGCTTATTTGTCGTATTCGCCAAATTAACGACGATCACAACTTCAGTTTGATGTGCCGCGACCACTCTGAGTTGGCTAACTATGCCCGTGTCGATAATGCCGCGTTCCGTTTGCTGCGTAACAATACCCCCGGGCCATATACTTTTATCTTCAAAGGCACTAAAGAGGTGCCGAAGCGGCTGCTTAACCCGAAGCGTAAAACTATCGGTATCCGTATTCCTAACGACCGCATTGCGTTAGCGTTGTTGGAAGCCTTGGGTGAACCTATGATGTCGACCAGTCTGATTTTGCCTGGCGAACAAGATAGTGAGTCCGATCCTTATGAGATCCGTATGACCCTAGAGCACGCAGTAGCATTGATTATCGACGCTGGTTACCTGATGTCAGAGCCTACTACGGTGGTAGATTTGTCTGAGGATAACCCTGAGATTGTTCGGGTCGGTGCTGGCGATCCATCCCCATTTGAATAAGGCACTGACAACGGGCGTCAGTATCTATATAATGGCGCGTTTTTTTAATGGCGACGAATCAACCAATCATGACTGAGCAACGTGCGTTACCGCTGGCGATTGTCCAGGGGAAGCCGATGTTGCAGGCGCCTCAGGATCTGTTTATCCCGCCGGACGCCTTGGAAGTTATCTTGGAATCGTTCGAAGGGCCATTGGATCTGCTGCTCTATCTTATTCGTAAGCAGAAGTTGGATATCCTTGATCTGCCGATAGTGGCCATTACTGCACAGTATATGGAATACATTGGTTTGATGGAGGCAATGAAATTCGAGCTTGCAGCGGAATATTTGGTGATGGCGGCGATGCTGGCGGAGATTAAATCTCGGCTATTGCTGCCAAAAGCGCCCGTTGCTGACGAAGATGAGATCGACCCACGGACGTTACTGATTCAGCAGCTGCAAGCTTATGAAGTCGTTAAGCAAGCGGCGGAACGGTTAGATGAGCTGCCTCGGCATGAACGAGATCTCTGGCGGGCTCGAGCAGCGCAGGCGGCCAATTTAGTGCCGCAGGTACAGGAAACAACGGTATCGATGAGCGAGATCATTGGTGCTTTGCAGCAGGTTATTGCCCGTGCCGATCATTTTGAACACCATCACATTGCGCGGGAAGCGCTATCGACACGAGAGCGAATGAGCCAGATTTTGGCACAGCTCAGCAGTGTCGACTTCACCCCTTTTGAACAACTATTTACGGTTGAAGAGGGGCGAGCTGGTGTCGTGGTAAGCTTGTTGGCGTTACTTGAACTGTGTAAAGAGCAACTGATTGAACTGCAGCAAGCGCAACTCGCTGGACCAATTCAGGTAAGGGCCCGTACATGAGCCAACTGGATGAAAAACAACTAAGTCAGTTGATTGAAGCGGCACTGTTTATTGCAGATACACCGCTGACAATTAACCAGCTTAAACAAACGGTGCTAGAAACTTATGGTATCGGCAGCGTGCAGATCCGCTCGGTGTTGTTACAGTTAGAGTTGGATTATCGAGAACGTGGCATTGTATTGGTGAAAAGCGGTGGCGCTTACCAATTTCAAAGTCGCGAGGATTTAAGTCAGCCCTTGAGTGCCTTATGGCCACAAAAGGCACCAAAATTCTCTCGGGCATTGTTGGAAACTTTAGCACTTATCGCCTACCGTCAACCGATAACTCGGGGCGAAATCGAACAAGTGCGTGGTGTCGCCATCGGTGCTGCCATCATCCGCACCTTAACCGAACGTGGTTGGGTAACGGTTGTTGGCCATAAAGAGCTGCCTGGTAGACCAGCGCTCTATGCCACCACAGAACAGTTTTTACAGTATTTTTGTTTGCAGAGTTTGGCTGATTTGCCTGCTCTGGACGATGAACAGGCGTTAGCGGCGATGTTTAACCGCGCGCCAGCGGATTCCGATCCGCACGTACACTAAGAAGAGATTAATGAGCGAAAAGTTACAGAAAGTATTAGCTCGAGCAGGTCACGGTTCCCGTCGGGAGATGGAAACCGTGATCGCCGCTGGACGCGTCAGCATTGATGGCCAAGTTGCCAAGCTGGGTGATCGTATTGAAGGTGGTTCTGATCTGAAGGTGCGCATCGATGGCAACCTGATCTCCTTAAAGTCGGAAGACGAGGTGATCTGCCGGGTTTTGGCGTACTACAAACCAGAAGGTGAGTTATGTACTCGCACCGATCCGCAGGGTCGTCCAACCGTATTTGATCGTTTGCCAAAGATTAAGGACAGCCGTTGGGTTGCCGTAGGTCGTTTGGACATCAATACCTCAGGCTTATTGCTGTTTACCACTGACGGTGAACTAGCGAATCGTCTGATGCACCCATCTCACGAAGTCGAGCGTGAGTACGCTATTCGTGTCTTTGGTGAAGTAGATGATGCCATGCTTAACCGTTTGCGCACCGGTGTTGACTTAGAAGATGGCAAAGCCAGCTTCCGTCGCCTCGGTCGTGCTGGCGGCGAAGGCTTGAATACTTGGTATCATGGTGTTCTGACCGAAGGCCGTAATCGCGAAGTGCGTCGCATGTGGGAGAGCCAAGAGGTTCAGGTAAGCCGTTTGATGCGTATTCGCTACGGCGAGATCCCGTTGCCTAAAGGCTTGCCTCGCGGTGGTTGGATTGAGCTGCCGATGGAGCAGGTTAACTACTTGCGTGCGATGGTCGAGATGGATCCGGAAACGCGGACCTTGTTGGCGCAAGACAAAGCTGGTGCTCGTCGTCAGAAGACCCTGAAGACCAATAAGATCCGCCGTGCGGTTAGTAAACACCGTAGTCGCGGCGCTGGCGGTAATGCTCCAGCAAAACGCAGCCGTTAATTACGACGCTGTAGATACCACAGGGGAGCCCATTGGGCTCCCCTGTTTTATATGTGTGCTGTGGTCGAGTTTCAAGCAACGTCACTAAGTGTTTGAGCGCTCTTATTGCTCTAATTCCCCTCAAACCGTGTTACCGAGTTGCTGTTAAAGCAACTACCCATGACACTCAATGCTTTGTTTGAGGCCATGTGGCTGTCGCAATAATAGGGTAAATACCTAGCGGCATTGCTATTAGCGCTGATTTACCGTCTTGATGTACAGCTGCTCTACCTTTTCTCGAGCCCATGGGGTTTTACGTAAGAACTTTAGGCTCGATTTGACTGAAGGATCGTGGGTAAAACAGCGGATATTGATCAGGTAACCCAGATCGTCCCAGCCGTACCACTGCTCCAGCTCGGTAACGATCTTCTCTAAGGTGATTCCGTGTAACGGATTTTTAGGTTGTTGATCCATATCTAAGGGCCTAGCTAACTGCAATTGGTGGCGATTATAACAGTAAAAAGCCGAGACAAAGCTCGGCTGTATTTAATTAACGTTGCTGGCGCCATTAAGTGTTAACGCTTTGGCTGAGCATCGAGGCTCTGGCCACTAACATCCTTACTGTCATCACTCATTAGATAGAGGTATACCGGCATGATGTCGTCAGCCGTTTTAAGCGATTGTGGATCTTCCGCTGGAAATGCTGTGGCGCGCATTTTGGTGCGAGTGGCGCCTGGGTTGATGCAGTTGGCGCGAATGCTGCTGTCACTCAGTTCGTCTGCCAAGGTTTGCATCATCCCTTCGGTGGCAAACTTAGAAATGGCATAAGGCCCCCAAAACGCTCGGCCCTTGCGACCAACGCCGGAAGAGGTGAAGACGATCGATGCCTGTGGTGCCTTGCGCAGCACCGGCAACAGCGCCTTGGTCAAAAACAGCTGTGAAGTGACGTTTATTTGCATCACCTTGGTAAAGGTGTCCAAGTCGATCTGTTCAAATGGCGTTAGCGTGCCTAACTCTGAAGCGTTGTGCAGCACCCCATCTAATTGACCAAATTGTTCGTCAATGGTCTCACCAAAATCAATAAAATTTTGTTCGGTGGCACCGCCCATATCCAGCGGCACAATGGCCGGCTCTGGGTAGCCAGCAGCGACGATTTCGTCATAGACCGTTTCCAGCTTTTTGGTAGTACGGCCCAGCAGAATAACGGTTGCGCCGTGCTTGGCATAACTTATTGCTGCACTACGGCCAATACCTGCGCCAGCGCCGGTTACTAAGATTGTTTTGCCTGTGAATGCGTTGGCGTCACATTGGAATTCCAACATTAAGTTTCCTTACTACTTACTCAACTGCATGAAAAATAGGGCCTTGTAGGCCCATTATGCCACCGTTTTAAACAATCCCTGACTTGATTACTCAGAATGAAAGTTATTTTACCGTAATTTTTGTTGTAAAAATGTAGTAAGTGGCTGGCTTATAGGTTAATTTTTGAAACAAGTGGTCTTAGAAGTACCTCTTTGCCAGCCACCATTGTGCCAATGGAAGGCAGAAAAATAAAAGTAAAGATAATTGGGGAGAAACAATGAAACGATTGATGTTAACGGTGGCCATTGGGTCAGCGCTCGGTCTCAGTGGTTGTGACGGCGATAGCCAATCTGACTTCCTTGAGGAAGATGGCGTACCAATTGAAGCCTCGGATGGTGCTTCTACTCGAATTCAATTCGACCCGACCAACGGGTTATTGCCGCTGCCGAATGATCTTCTGTTCTCCGGTACCTTAGACGGCACCCTCGAGATCCCTGGTGAAGAAAGTGGTGACTACCTCGACCCACAGATTGCCCTTGGTGCTCTGGATGGTTGGTCAACCAATATGCCAATCAACATTAGCTTGGACCTATTTGGTGGTAAAGAGCTCGACCCCACATCGGCTCAAGCCGCTGGTGCGGTTCGTTTATTTGAGGTGACGCTAGGTGGTCCGTTATCACCAGACCCAGCAAATTGTGGCGCGTACCCTAGCCTGAGCATCTGTGCTGTGGGCGACGAACTGGTTAATGGCGAAGACTTTGTCATTAGCGCTACCGGCAGTAGCATTGCCATCGTGCCGATCAAACCGCTTAAGCCGACCTCAGGCTATGCCTATGTAACCACCGACCTATTAACGGATGTTGAAGGTGAGCCGGTTCTTGGTTCTTCAACTTACGATACGTTGCAGCTCGATATTCAGCTAAGCGAAGCGCAAGCAGGCCTGAAAGCGTTGCTCGACAACTACAATGACTCACTGGCAGCGGCGCACTCCCTCGACAGCGAAAGTGTTACCTATGCGGGTGTATTCAGCACTCAGTCTATCCAAGACTCGGTTTCTACCATTACCCAACTGATGGCTGATGGCCTGCAGGCTACACCAACTCAAGCGGTATCGCCGCTGTTTGCTCCAGCTTGGACTGTAGCACCGACTTCGGCGGGCTACACGGTAGCACAAGCCCTGCAGTTAACACCGAGTATGGAAACCTCGTACTTATTGGCTGATGCGACTGATGTATATACCGCTGAGCTTGCTCTGCCTTACTACCTAACGATTCCGACTGCTACGAACCCTGAAGTAAATAGCCGCTGGACTGCATTAGGCGATAGCCCGTTAGCAGTATTGCAGCAGATCGATAATGGCATGGTGTTAGAAAACTTTGCCGCTCAGGCGATTGCCCAAGGTATCGATCCAACCATGGTGGAAACCAACCCAAGTTCGTTGGTGGGTGCCAGCTTTACCTTAGATAACGGTGAGCCAGCGGATGCGCTGCGTCACATTACCCGTTTCAATCCAGTGCCTGATCCATGTGGTGGCGTCGATCTAATGACCTGTATGAGCGGTGGGCAAAATCGCGTTACTGTTCCAGTACAGATCACTATGCCTAACCCTGCCAAGTTTGCTGCGTTGGGTATGACAATAGAAAAACCAGCGACCGGTTGGCCGGTGGCCATGACTCTGCATGGTATCGGTGGCACCAAGGGAACTACCTTGCCGTTGGCTGGCGCCTATAGCTCAGCCGGTATTGCTACTGCGACCATTGATATGCCGCTGCACGGTGAGCGTGGTTTTGATCTGACTGGCGACGGTAACTATGAGATCACTGCAACCAACCCATCCTTTGGTGAGGAGTTTGCAGCAGGTAACGTGTTGCTGTTTGCTAAGCTTGATAGCAGCCTAACTAATCGCGATAACTTCCGTCAGGCAATTGTTGACCACTTGGCCCTGCGTCTAAGCCTGTCGGCATTTACGGTTGCTGAAGTAACCGCACAAGTCGGCGCTGGCGCAGCACCTGCTCCAACCTTTGATATGGCGAAGGTGAGCTTGCAAGGCTTAAGTCTTGGCGGTATTACCGGCACTACTACGACCGCGTACGCCAACAGCTGGCCGGCGGAGTTAGGGGATAACCCATACGCGATTACCAATGCATCATTGGTTGCTCCTGCTGGCGGCTTGGCTGGTTCATTCGTTGGGTCCGCTTCATTTGGTCCTGTCTTGTACGCCACCTTGGTTGCTGAGTTAGCGCCAGAGTGTATCGATCCTGCAACCGGTGGTGTGGCAGATAGCCCAGCTTGTGATGCGGTTGTCGACCAAATTACTGCGGAAGTTATTCCACCGTTTGGTTTTGCCTCACAAACCGCAATTGATGCCATGGATCCTCTTAACCACGCCGAGATGCTGGCTGCGACCGGTACTCCAATCCACCTGATTGAAGTGGTTGGCGACGATATGCAACCAGGAGACTTAGTATTGCCTAATACCGTGGCTGGCTTCCCTCTGTCTGGTACTGAGCCACTAATTGCTACCATGGGCCTAGATGCAGTTACAGCGACCACGATGAGTGCTGATGGCGTTAGTGGTGCGGTGCGCTTTACCAAAGGCCACCACAGCTCTGTAGCAAGCCCATTTGTACCAGCCGAACTTGAGGGAGCTCTGAGCCCTGAAGATGCTGCTGCGGCGACGGCAGAGATGCAAACCCAGATCGTTAGCCATGCAGCCAGCCAAGGTGCTGCTTTGCAAGTGACTAACGGTTGTGTGGTTTTAGGTGGCGAATGCGCTGCTGAGTAACCAATTCAGTCGCAAACCGTTACCTTTGATTGAAGCCCGGCGTTTGCCGGGCTTTTTTGATCCTATACACTACGTCTGAATTCACTTTTGGGAGAATATGTTGGAATTCCTATTTGAGTACGGCTTGTTTTTAGCCAAGGCCGTCACTTTTGTGGTGGCTATTGCAGCCATTATTATTGTTGCCGCCGCCAGTAGTAAGAACGTTAAGAGTGGTAAGGGTAGTCTGCATATCCATGACCTTAGCGATACCTTGGAGCATTATGAAGATCAGCTACAGCATCAATTGCTCAGTGATGATCAACTTAAAGCCAGAAGCAAAGCTGCTAAAGCGGAAGCCAAGACCAAGGCCAAGCAAGAAAAAGACAAAGAGCGCGATGGCCGTTTGTTTGTTATCGACTTTAAAGCGGGCATTGATGCGGCGGAAGTGAGCAACTTACGTGAAGAGATCAGTGCACTGTTGACGGTTGCAGAAGCAAAAGATGAGTTGTTGGTTCGGGTTGAAAGTGGCGGAGGCATGGTCCACGCATATGGTTTGGCTGCCAGTCAGTTGGACCGAGTGCGCCAAGCTGAGATCCCGATGACGATTGCGGTTGATAAAGTCGCGGCCAGTGGTGGTTACATGATGGCTTGTGTTGCTAATAAGGTCATTGCAGCCCCATTTGCGATTGTTGGCTCTATCGGTGTGATTGCACAGCTCCCTAACTTCAATAAAGTATTGAAGAAGAATGACATCGACTTTGAGATGCATACTGCCGGTGAGTTCAAGCGCACCATCACTATGTTTGGTGAGAATAGCGATGAAGCCCGCGCCAAATTTAAAGAGGAGCTGGAGCAAACCCACGGTTTGTTTAAACAGTTTGTCAGTAAATATCGCCCGGAGATGGAGATCAGTAAGGTGGCCACTGGTGAACACTGGTTTGGTCAGCAGGCTTTAGAGCTAGGCCTTATTGATGCGATTCAAACCTCTGACGATTACCTGATGCAGAGCGATAAGCAGATCCTGCAGCTGCAGTACAAGGTTAAGCAAAACATCGCCCAGCGCTTTGGTAAAGGCGCAGAGAGTGTAATTGAGCGCGGCATGATCAAGCTGGCGGAGTTGGGGCAGTTAGGTTCACGTTAATATTGGGCTGTTTACCAATTAAGTGTTGTTCTTTCTAATACAGTTAAAGCACCGGCTAGGCGAGGCCCGAGACAAAGGGTTAAGCACTGCCGTCGTTGAGCTTTTGCCGTATTGGAGCAGTCCAGCAAAGCGTTTTGGAGTGCGACCTAAGGCAAAGGGGGGGGATTCCAAAGGGGGCGAAGCTCCCCCCCCCCTAATGCATACGAGAATGTGCCGTCGCCACCGCGACATAGTCCTCTAAAAGCACCGCAATCGGTGAAGCCGAAGGCTTAAGATAAACTTCAACAGCTAACTACCACACAGCCTAATATTGCTAGCATTCGCATATCGTTAGCGCCTCGCTCTAGCTAAGGCAGCATTGCTAAAACAAAAGAGGCCAAGCAGTTATCTGCTTGGCCTCTTTTTTATCTCAACTAATCGTTTAGCTGATTACTTTTTCAAGTGCATCAGGGTCTTTAAACGTTTCTTTGTTCAAGTCCTTTTCGCTGTTAGCAACGATAAGGGATACCGCGGTATCACCGGTAACGTTTACTGCGGTACGTACCATATCAAGCAGACGGTCAACACCTAGAATCAAGGCAATACCTTCAACTGGCAGGTTCACCTGTTGCAGTACCATGGCCAACATAATTAGACCAACACCAGGAACACCAGCGGTACCGATAGACGCTAAGGTTGCAGTCAGAATTACCATCAACATATCCATTGCGCTTAAATCAACGCTGAATACCTGGGCGATAAATACCGTAGCAACACCTTGCATGATGGCGGTGCCATCCATGTTTACGGTTGCACCCAAAGGTAAGGTAAACGAGCTTACGCGGTTACCAATACCTAAGTTGTCTTTGGCGTTTTCCATGGTTACCGGAAGGGTCGCTGCAGAGCTGGCGGTTGAGAACGCAAACATCTGTACGTTGCCCATCTTCTTTAAGAAGGTGATTGGGTTGAGGCCACTTAGTGTGGTCAACAACATTGGGTAAACAACCAGTGCATGTACGAACAGTACGCCCAACACCAAGAAGAAGTACTTAATTACCGAACCGAATGCTGCCAAGTCTAAGGTCAGTGCCATTTTGGCAATCAAACCGAATACACCGTATGGAGCAAACCACATAACCACGTTAACTAGGTTCATCATCACGTTGTCCATTTCAGTGAAGAAACGACGAACGGTGGATGCTTTGTCACCCAGTTGTGCGATGCAGTAACCAAACAGGATTGAGAACACGATGATCTGCAGCATGTTGCCTTCGCTCATAGCCGCCATTGGGTTACGAGGGATAAGGCCAATAACTACATCGGCAAGACTTGGTGCGGTTTTGGCTTCGAAGCCAGCCGCTGCCGCTTGCATGATCGGGTCACCTGGTTGGAACAGGGTTGCGGCACCTAAAGCCAATGAGATGGCAATGGCGGTTGTCAGTAAGTACAACGCCAAGGTTTTACCACCGATGCGGCCCAAGGTTGATGGATCGGCCAAGCTGGCAGTACCACACACCAGTGACACAAAGACCAATGGCACAACCAGCATGCGCAGCGCGGATACAAATAATCCGCCGATGACATCAAAGATGCCGTGAGTGAAATACTCGCTGACCCATTGCGCTTCACCTGCAGTGAATCGGAGTACAAAACCAAGCAACGCACCCAGACACATGCCGAGTAGAATCTTGGTTGTTAACCCTAACTTTCCTGGATTAATATTCGTCATTCAACTTCCTTCGTAGTCATTATCTTTTTTTTAGTGCGGTAAGCCTAGCAAGAACGCTGCCCAACAAAAAAGGGGGTAAACGTATAATCTTCGAGTTAATCTTTGCGTTTTTGTTGCGGTTACTGCTGGCTTGCTGCGACTGCTGGTTCATTTTGTTTTGATTTGCCATTGATTTTGTCTTGCTCGCTTTGGTGTTTTGTTATTTTTAACTGGCGAGACCGATTACCTAAAACGGAAAAATGCGTCAAATTTTTGCGATTAGCGACCGATTTTTGACAGTGAAATTGTCCCCATCCCACGCTCTGAAAATATCAATTTTTAGCTTAGTCAGCGCAGCTCAAAAAACGTGGTTAATTACTGGCAAATGTTTGCCTGAAAATTATACGTGACGCTCATTTTGTAATTAATTACTTTAATTTGATTTGTTTTTGGGGGTTGATGTTGGCAAGCGGGCGAGTTAGCGAGCGATGTACTATTCAGCTGTTGTTGAAGTTTTCGTCTCCACCGCCGTTAACGACAGCAGAGACGACGAGGTTAGCGTTGGAAAGGGTAGATTGAGCCAAGTCCCAATAATTGGGTTAATTCGTCGAGAGCGGTTTGGCTTTGATCGAGCAAGGCAACGTCGCGCAGATCATTAAAACTCAGTTGATCACGGTAGTGGCGTTCAACCCAACCGCTTAGCTGGCGGTGTTTATTTTGATTGATTAAACAGTCAGGGTTTACCGCTGCTAACTCTTGGGCTGATAAATTCACACGCAAGCGCAAACACGCCGGTCCACCACCGTTTTGCATACTTTGTTTTACGTCGTAAAAGTGGACATGATTAATTGGTTGGTTCCGCTGTGGTAGTTCAGCAAGGAAAGCGGCGACCTGCGGCTGCTGTTGGCATTCGGTTGGCGCAATCAATGCCATTTCACCGTTAGGCAGGGTAAGGATCTGGGTATTAAAGAGGTAACTCTTCACCGCTTGTTCAATGCTCACCTCGTCAGTTTTTACTTCTACTATATATAGAGGACTGTTGCCGAACTTTGCTTTTATCTGTTCCAGCGCATTTGGCTGATCTAAAAAGGCCTGTTGGTGGCAAAGCAACAGGTTGTGATTGCCGACGGCAATCACGTCGTTATGGAACACGCCCTGATCGATCACCTCTGGGTTTTGCTGGATAAATATCGTGTTCTCTGGGTTTAATTGATGTGAGCGTGCGATGGCTTGGCTGGCTTCTAGGGTTTGTCGAGCAGGAAAGCGCTGCGGCTGTGGTTTAGTTTGATCGTATGCTGATTTGCCATACACAAACAGTTGCAGCCCTTGTTCGCCATAGCTTGAACACAAGCGGGTGTGGTTTGCTGCACCTTCATCACCTAAGGCATCGTGACTTGGTAAAGCACGGTGGTGAGTAAAGTGACTGTCGTCGTTGAACACTGCCGCTAAAGTTCGGCCAGTCTGCTCATGCTCAATGGCCCGATGTAGCTTATTTACTAAGTTAGCCGGGGTGAAGTGCACTTTACCATCTTGGCTGTCTGCACTGGGGGAGACAGTCGCCGCGTTAGCGCTCCACATGCTACTGGCAGAGTAACAAGCAGTAAGCAGGTGTGGTGCTTGGGTGAAGGCTTTTTCGATTACTTGAGCGTTGCTGCCGCTAAACCCAAGTTGGCGGAGCGTGGTGATGTCTGGACGTGATTGCGGTGCTAGCACACCTTGCACCATTCCCAGATTATGCAGGGCGAGCATTTTATCTAATCCCTGCAGTGCGGCGGCTTTGGGGTTTGAACTGGCCTTGGCGTGATTTTGGGAGGCTAGGTTGCCAACCGACAGGCCCGCGTAGTTATGAGTAGGGCCAACTAAACCGTCAAAGTTTGCTTCTAAGTGCATTCAGTCACTCCTGTGGACATGAATTGGAGGGCAATTTTATCTATTTGTCCCTAAATTTGAATGAGCTCAGTATACGGCCTGATTTTGCGCACTCAAGCGTGGTAATTTGTGTGTCACAGCAATAAATGCATAACTATTACTTGCAACTCGGCCTCTGATGCATTAGTAGTTTCAGCAATTGCGTATTCAGTCGCTAAATTAAAATGGGTTGACCAAAAATCAGCTAAGTGATTGGTTCATTGAACGACAGAGCTTGAAAGTCGTCCTCAGTATCTCTATATATGGAGCCAATTCCTCCCCAACGCGTTTAATAAGGTTCAAACCACCCCATGGGAAAATCTTTGGTAATTGTGGAGTCGCCAGCTAAGGCGAAGACCATTAACAAATATCTCGGCAAAGATTTTGTCGTTAAATCTTCCGTGGGTCATATTCGTGACTTGCCGACTTCGGCGAGTCAATCAACTTCCCGCGCTGCTCCGGCAAAAACCGCGGCTGAAGTTCGAAAGATGGCCCCTGAAGAGAAAGCCAAGTATAAAGCCAAGCGCGACTATCAGGCTTTGATCACCCGTATGGGGATTAACCCGAAAAGCGATTGGGATGCTAACTACCAGATCTTGCCAGGCAAAGAGAAGGTCGTTAAAGAGTTGCAAACCTTGGCTGAAAAAGCCGATACCATCTATCTCGCAACGGATTTGGACCGCGAAGGGGAAGCCATCGCGTGGCACTTGCAAGAAGTGATTGGTGGTGAGCCAGAGCGCTACCGTCGAGTGGTGTTTAACGAAATCACCAAAACCGCGATTCAAGAAGCGTTTGCTGAGCCACTGCATCTAAATATCGATCGTGTAAATGCTCAGCAGACCCGACGTTTCCTCGACCGAGTGGTTGGCTTTACCGTATCGCCGCTGCTTTGGAAGAAACTAGCCCGTGGTTTGTCTGCTGGTCGAGTGCAATCGGTTGCGGTTCGCCTAGTGGTTGAACGTGAGCGTGAGATCCGTGCCTTTGTACCGGAAGAGTTCTGGGATATTCACGCAGATTTGAACGCTACGACCGCGGCATTGCGAATGGAAGTGACTAACTTCCAAGGCAAAACGCTGAAGCTGACCAATAAAGAACAAACCGATGTTGTGCTCAAGGCACTGCAGGGGGCGCCGTTTAGTATCACTAAACGTGAAGATAAGCCTACTTCAAGTAAACCTTCAGCCCCTTACATCACTTCCACCTTGCAACAAGCCGCAAGCACACGTTTGGGCTTTGGGGTGAAGAAAACCATGACCTTGGCTCAGCGTTTGTATGAAGCCGGTCACATCACCTATATGCGTACCGACTCCACCAATCTGAGTAAAGAGGCAGTAGAGACGCTACGAGGCTTTATCGGCGAAGAGTATGGCAGCAACTATCTGCCAGAAACCCCGCTACGTTACGGCTCGAAAGAGGGCGCTCAAGAGGCGCACGAAGCTATCCGTCCATCCGATGTGAACGTAAAGGCTTCCACCTTGTCGAGCATGGAGCGCGATGCGCAACGTTTGTATGAGCTGATTTGGCGTCAATTTGTCGCTTGTCAGATGGTACCGGCGAAGTACGATGCCACCACCATCACTGCGACCGCTGGTGATTACGATCTAAAAGCCAAAGGCCGCATCATGGTGTTTGACGGTTGGACTCGTGCTCAGCCGCCGGTTGGCCGTAAAGGCGAAGAAGATAAGACTCTGCCAGCAGTTAAAGTGGGTGATAGCCTTGAACTGAAGCAGCTGGATCCGAAGCAGCACTTCACCAAACCGGTTGCTCGTTTCAACGAAGCGTCGTTGGTAAAAGAGCTTGAGAAACGGGGTATTGGCCGTCCTTCAACCTACGCTGCCATTATCGGCACCATTCAGGATCGTGGTTACGTCCGGGTAGAGAACCGTCGTTTCTTCACTGAGAAGATGGGTGAGATCGTCACCGATCGTTTGGTTGAAAACTTCGACGAGTTGATGAGCTACGATTTCACTGCTGGTATGGAAGCGACGCTGGATAAGATTGCTCAAGGCACATTAAGCTGGAAAGGTGTGCTAGACGAGTTCTATGAAGACCTTACCGGTAACATCACCAAAGCGGAGCTGGACGAACTGGAAGGCGGCATGCGTCCAAACCAGATGGTTGAGACCGACATCCCTTGTCCTACCTGCGAACGGCCGATGGGCATTCGTACCGCCACCACTGGGGTGTTCTTAGGTTGTAGTGGTTACTCGTTGCCACCAAAGGAACGCTGTAAGACCACCATCAACCTAACCGCTGGTGATGAAGCTGAAGCCGTTACCGATGATCAAGAAGCGAAAGCGTTGATCACCATGCGTCGTTGTGGCAAATGTGGCAGCACCATGGATAGCTACTTGGTTGACGAAACTCGCAAGCTGTATGTTTGTGGTAACAACCCAAGCTGTGATGGTTACGAGGTAGAGCAGGGTACCTTCAAGATTAAGGGCTATGACGGTCCGCTAATTGAGTGCGACCGCTGTGGTTCCGATATGGAGCTGAAAGACGGTCGCTTTGGTAAGTACTTTGCCTGTACTGATACCAATGGTGCTGATTGTAAAAACACTCGTAAGTTGCTGAAAAGCGGTGAAGTAGCACCTCCGAAGGAAGATCCGGTACCGCTGCCTGAATTGCCATGTGAGAAATCCGACGCGCACTTTATTTTACGCGACGGTGCTGCGGGTCTGTTTATGGCTGCAAGCACCTTCCCAAAAAGCCGTGAAACCCGTGCCCCTAAAGTGGCAGAGCTGAAGCGTTTCCGTGATCGCATCTCGTCTAAGTTCTACTATCTGGCCGATGCGCCGGAGAAGGATGAAGATGGCAACCTTTACCAAGTAAAGTTTAGCCGTAAGACTAAAGAGCAATACGTTGCGACTGAGGTTGACGGTAAGGCTACGGGTTGGATAGCGAAGTTCGACGGTAAGCAGTGGCTCGAAGAGCAAACCAAGAAGAGCAAGGTTAAAGCGAAGAAATAAGCTGAGCGTGTTGCAACATTAGCTCTGATTAAACAGCCCGCATCTGCGGGCTGTTTTTGTTTGGGGGCTACAGCCCAGATTAATGTGCTGTAACACGTTATTTTTGATGGTGTCACAGTTAAGTGCTGAGATTGATATCAAGCCTTCGGCTTTACCGGTTGCCGTACTCTTAAGGGCAGTGTAGTAGTTAGCTGTTGAAGTTTATCTTAAGTCTTCGGCTTCACCGATTTCGGTGCTTTTAGAGGGTTATATCGCGGTGGCGACGGCAACATTCTTGTATGTATTAGGGGGAGCTTCGCCCCCTTTGGAATCCCCCTCGGCCATAGAGCTCAGTCTAAAACGCTTCGCTGGACCGCTCCAATGCGGCAGAAGATAAATAGCGATAGTGCTTTACCCTTTGTATCGCGACTCGGCTAGCCGGTGCTTTAACAGCATTGGAAACAACAACACTTAGTTGGTACACAAAAAAAGCCACAATCGACGATTATGGCTTTTCTTAGCTGCGAATTTATAGCAATTACATTAGGTGCTTGAGCTATCTGTTACGACGGCGAATTACACCAAACAGGGCATTGAGTGCAGTCATTCGTTGCGCCAATATTATCCTGTCACCATTTCTTTTTCGGTGAGAATAACTCGTCGAGATCGTCGATTGCATTCTCAGCAACGCCTTCAACATGCTCTTGTAAACTGGACTGTTGACGTTCGGTTAACTCATCTAACAGTTCTTTCGCTTTTTGTTGCATTAGTTGTTGATACTGTTCGTCATTGGTCGCTTGCGATAACACTTTAGCCAGTTGCCCTAAGTGCTGGCGAGCGGAGCCATTTTGCAGCTGCGCAGCAGCTAGTTTGGCGCGATCAAGTAACACAGTTGCATTGATACGCAACTGCAGTTGGTTGATGCGTTGAGCTTCAGTCACAAACTCATCGTGGTTTAGGCTACCTCGGGTTTGTTCCTGCTTAATAAAATCTTTGAGGCGCTTAAGTGCTTTAATCAGAGCAACAATCTTCTTGTGCTCAGAAGGAACCTTGAAGCTATCGACGCTGCGTTCGGTAGCGGGTGAGGTTTTTAGTTCAGAAAGCAGATTGTTGATGTCGATCTGGCGTTGCAACATATCAGCATTGCGCGGCTCTATTGCTAAGAATTGTTTTACGGCGTCAAGCTGGCGGGTTTTTAACGAGCGCACTAACGCATTGGTGTATGGCAGCAATGCCCCTGCTGCCTGCAGTTGTTCTATCTCAGTTAAGATTGCTTTTTGCTTAGCGAGTTCTTGGCGGCGGGCTCTTTCTAGTTTTACTTTGTGTTGCTGCAGCATGTTAATGCCGACAATAACCAACAACAGGGCGCCTAATAAGACGACGACAATAGTTACGGACATTTCGATTTTTCTAACGTTCTTAAAGTAGCACTAATCGTACACTAAAGCGGAGCCTCGGTGACAGCCACTGTCATCGCATCAAACACTTTGCTTATTCCAATTTGCTCAATTTATTGCTATCAATATAACTAAATCTAAACTCGAGCCGTGAGAGTCACCATGAAACTGCAGCAACTGCGTTACATTGTTGAGGTTGTTAACAATAATCTGAATGTGTCGGCAACGGCAGAAAGTTTATATACCTCTCAACCGGGGATCTCGAAGCAGGTGCGAATGCTTGAAGATGAGTTAGGGGTGCAGATCTTCGGTCGCAGTGGCAAACACCTAACCCATGTTACCCCCGCAGGTAAGCAGGTAATCGAAATAGCTGGTGATATTCTCGGTAAGGTTGAAGGCATTAAAAATGTTGCGTCGGAGTATACCCAGCCAGATCGTGGTGATCTCAATATTGCTACTACTCACACTCAGGCGCGTTATGCCTTGCCACAGGTGATCGGCAATTTCATTCAGCGTTATCCTCAGGTTAACCTGCACATGCATCAAGGCACCCCGGATCAAATCTGTGAAATGGCGGTACGGGGTGATGCCGACTTTGCCATTGCGACGGAGGGCATGCACCTTTATCACGATCTGATCATGCTGCCGTGTTATCACTGGAATCGTTCTATCGTGTTTCCAAAGGATCACCCACTGGCTAAGGTTAAAGAGATCACGCTGCAAGAACTGGTGAAGTATCCGTTGGTTACTTATGTGTTTGGCTTTAACCGCAGCAGTGCCTTAGAGAAAGCCTTTGCCACAGTTGAAGGCGAACCGCGGGTGGTATTCTCGGCCACCAGTGCTGATGTGCTCAAAACCTATGTGCGTTTGGGGCTCGGGGTTGGGGTAATGGCAACGATGGCATTAGATGGTAAGGATGATGATTTGGTAGTGCGTGATGCATCCCACTTATTTGAAGCCAATACCACGAAGATAGGCTTCCGTAAGGGCAGTTTTTTACGCTCTTACATGTATGATTTTATGGAGAGATTTGCTCCGCACCTGACCAAGACTCGTGTTGAGCAAGCGTTGGCATTGCGGGATCAAGCGCAGATAGATGAGATGTTTGCTGATATGGAGCTGCCGATGCGCTAGGCACTGGCAGCTCGATTTTAGCTACTTAGGGTTAGCACTCAACAATGTTAACCGCGAGGCCGCCTTTGGCGGTCTCTTTGTATTTACTGCGCATGTCCATGCCGGTATCCCACATGGTCTTAATGACTTTATCAAGGGACACCTTATGCATGCCATCGCCACGCATGGCCAAACGGGAAGCATTGATCGCCTTTACTGCGCCCATGGCATTGCGCTCGATACAAGGTACCTGTACCAAGCCGCCAACCGGATCGCAGGTAAGCCCGAGATTGTGCTCCATGCCGATCTCTGCGGCGTTTTCAACATTGGCTACAGTGCCACCGATGATCTCGGTTAGTGCGCCTGCTGCCATTGAACAGGCCACGCCGACTTCGCCTTGGCAACCTACCTCAGCCCCAGAGATGGAGGCGTTTTTCTTGTAGAGAATGCCAATCGCTGCCGCGGTTAATAGATAGCGGCAGGCGATATCCTTATTAACCGGTTGGATAAAGCGATCGTAATAACACAATACCGCAGGGATGATCCCCGCGGCGCCATTGGTTGGTGCGGTAACGACCCGGCCACCGGCGGCATTCTCTTCGTTGACTGCCATGGCAAACAGGTTGACCCAGTCCATGGCATTGAGCGGGTCTTGATTGGTGCTCCCTTCAGCTTGCAAACGACGGTGCAATGCTGGTGCTCGACGGCGCAATTTGAGGCCACCAGATAGTATGCCTTCGATGCGACAGCCTCTATCGACACAGGCAATCATGGTTTGCCAGATGTGCCACAGTTTATCCTGCACTTCATTTTCGCTGCGTAATACCTTCTCGTTAGCCATCATCAACGAGGCGATAGATAAGCCATGCTCAGTGCACAGCTCAACCAACTCGTGGGCACTGCTGAAGGAGTAGGGCTGGGTTTGGGCGACTTGGTTGATCTCATCTTTACGCTCTATCTCAACTTCATCTAGTACAAAGCCGCCGCCAATGGAGAAGTAGGTGCGTTGATAGATGATGCTGTCATCTTTAAGCGCTTTAATGGTCATGGCGTTGGCGTGCTGTGGCAGGCTTTTGCGACGATGATAGGTGATGCCGTTGGAACGGGTAAATTTAACTTGATGCTCACCGTTCAGGCTTAACTGTTGTGATTCAGCCACTGCCTTTAACTTTGTTTCTACTGAATCCGGATCGCATCGCTCCGGTTGCTCACCTAGGAGGCCAAGCACAACCGCTTTACCACTGCCGTGGCCTTTGCCGGTTTGACCGAGTGAACCAAACAGTTCCACTTGCAGTTCGTTAGTTTGAGTGAGTTGATTGTTGTCGCTGAGATCGCTGAGGAAACGATTTGCGGCACGCATTGGGCCCACGGTATGGGAGCTGGATGGGCCGATACCAATGCTGAACATATCGAACACGCTGATCATAAAATATCCTTGTACTGAGAGACGTTCTATCCGGAACATGGAGCGATGTTACCTCAGTCGCCGATGTGCCCCAACCAGCAATCAGCCTAACCAGCACAGGTTAGACTTGATTCTGCCACCGGACAGCGACACTCTATTGAGGTAGGGTCACTACTGTGGCCAAAGCGTAGTGACGATCACTACGGTTCGCTTCACCACAACCATACTAGAAGCAGTCGATTGAATATGGAGAGTAAGGGATGATTCTTTATTTGCACGGGTTTGATGCCACCAGTCCAGGTAATCACCAAAAGGTGCTGCAGTTAAAGATGATTGATGACGACGTCAGGATGATCAACTACTCGACTGTACACCCCCGTCATGACATGCAGCATCTGCTCAATGAAGTAACCAAACAGCTCAACTATAGCGATGATAAGAACCCAATTATTGTAGGTGTTGGTCTTGGCGGTTATTGGGCTGAGCGCATCGGCTTTTTATGTAAGCTCCGTTCAGTGCAGTTCAACCCTAACCTGTGGCCACACACCAATATGGTCGGCAAAATTGACCGTCCAGAAGAGTACGAAGACATTGCTGATAAGTGCGCTAAGGACTTCCGCAAGCTGAACCAATCACGCTCGTTGGTTATCTTGTCCAGAAACGATGAGGTGCTTGATATCACCGAAATCGCCGCCACGCTTGCGCCGTTCTATGACGTCGTTTGGGATGAGCAGCAACCACACAAATTCCCTAAGATCAGTGCTCACTTGTCACGCATAGACGCTTTTCGAAACGCCTAACGCGAGATAACCATGCGACCAAGGAAGGTTGCAAATCGCAGTAACAATTACCAATGATGCAATATGATGTTTGTATCGTGTTGATTTTATTGTTACTTTGCGAAAAATTTCATCAAGGAAGATCATGGAACGGTTATTTGAATCACTACTGTGGAAAAGTCGACTTACGTTGTTGTTGGCCGTTGTTAGCTGTGTAATTGCTGGCATTGCGCTGATCGTGTTGGGAATCTCAGAGGTGTGGCATCTACTGCATATGTTGTGGCAGTACTTACTTGATGCCAATGCCGGTGTAAGTCGCGATCAGCTGGTACTGGTGGTGATCGAAGTGCTTGATACCTTCTTACTGTCCTCGGTGCTGTTCATCTTTTCGTTTGGCTTATACGAGCTGTTTGTTAGCCGGATTGAACAAGCACAAGACCATGGCTCTAAGGCGTTTGCCATCAACAGCATCGACCAACTTAAAGCTAAGCTTGGCAAAGTGGTGCTGATGCTGTTGGTTATTAAGGTGTTTGCCTTATTGGTGGAGATCCGCCCCAACAGTATGTTGGAGCTACTCTACATGGCGCTGATCGTCTTGTTGATTGCGTTAAGCTTATGGCTCAGTAACGGTGGGCCGAAATCCGAGCCAAAGTAATCAAGCTTGGGTTTTGATTAGATGCGTTGCCCCTAGCGCGGTAACAATCTCGTTAGGGCTACGTAAGCGTCGGATCACTTCAAAGTCTGCCTGCGCCTCAGGATATTGACGGATCAGATAGCGAAACCACTGCTTGATGCGGTTGGGATAGTAGATCCCCTTATCGCCGTAGAGCTCGAAACCGGAGTAGTCGATAAGTACTTGTTTCATCTCTTGCCAGCTGAGCGGGGCAGCGTCGGTTTTAATGCACTCCGCCAGATTGGGTAGAGCTAAGGCGCCACGACCGATCATCAGATCTTTGCTGCCAGTAATTTCACGACAACGCTTGGCATCTGCTGCCGACCAGATCTCGCCGTTAGCAATTACTGGAATAGACAGGGCATTGTTGATGGCGCCGATCGACTCCCAATCAATCTTATCGGCTTTGTAGCCGTCATCCTTAGTACGCCCGTGTACACATAATTCGGCAGCGCCGGCATCCTGTGCCGCGAAGGCGTTATCCATCATTAAGTCTTTGTCGTTAAACCCTAAGCGGATCTTAGCGGTTACCGGTTTATCGCTCGGTACTGCATCGCGAACCGCTTTGATGATGTCATGGAGCGCTTGTGGCTCTTTGAGCAGCACAGCCCCCCCTTTCGATTGGTTAACCTGCTTTGCCGGGCAACCAAAGTTGAGATCAACCCCGTCTGAGCCAAGCTCAACCGCACGGGCTGCATTGAGTGCCATCCAATCTGGGTTCTGTCCCAATAATTGTACCCGCACCGGTACACCCGCTGGGGTTTTACCGCCATTGTTCAGTTCCGGGCACAAACGTCGGTAGGTACGCTCTGGTAGTAGCTGGTCCACAACGCGAACGAACTCTGAGACGCACATGTCTACCCCGAACTGTCGGGTCAACATATCACGCATTAAAGCGTCCATTACGCCTTCCATTGGGGCCAGAATTACTCTCATAGGGTTTGGGATCTCATGCTGAAGCGAAAATAACGGTGAAAATTTTAGCGGCGAAGTTTACCAGCAAACCACAGAAACGCCACTAACGAAGGACTGAGTGATCTTCAAAAAACCAACTAAAGTAAGAAATGTTGAAATAATGTGAAATAAGATCGTAATAGCTAAGGTCTTCTTGATTGAGCCAGCGCATAGGCCGCTGGATAACACAGGTTTAGACCAAAAGGATAAAATATCATGACGAATGTAAAGAAAACCTCTGTTGCTGCTGCCTTGGGTGCGCTGGTTGTTGGTGGCACTTTAGTTACGGCTCAAGCAAACCCATTCTCTGCGACTGAACTGGCTCAAGGCTATGAAATTTCGACCCTTACTGGTGACAAGGGGGCAGAAGGCAAATGCGGCGAAGGCAAGTGTGGTGGTGAAAATAAAGGCAAAGAGGGTAAGTGCGGCGAAGGTAAATGTGGCGGCGAGAAAGCCAAAGAGGGCAAGTGCGGCGAAGGTAAATGTGGTGGCGAGAAAGCCAAAGAGGGCAAGTGCGGCGAAGGTAAGTGTGGCGGCGAGAAAGCCAAAGAGGGTAAGTGTGGCGAAGGTAAGTGCGGCGGCGATAAGAAAGCCAAAGAGGGTAAGTGTGGTGAAGGCAAGTGCGGTGGTGACAAGTAACCACCTCGATAACTCTCTTAATGGTAAGCCGATTGACTGAACTGCGTTTGAGTGAAACGGTTTAACTATTAGGTTAAATTATCGTTAATAAGCCAACAAGGCTGGCCTCGGTCAGCCTTTGCTATATTTAGGGTAACGCAAGGAGTAGCAACATGACCCAACTGAGTGGTGCGGGTGTAGGATTGCGGCGTGAAATGGTACAGCAGCTTAGCCAAGGGGCAATACCGGACCCAATTCATTTTATGGAAGTGGCGCCGGAAAACTGGTTGCGGGTAAACCCTAAGTTAGCGCGTCAGTTTCGAGCGCTAACAGAGCGGGTACCATTTGTATGTCACGGTTTGTCACTCTCCATTGGTGCGCCAGCGCCACTGGACGAATCGTTTGTTCGTCAGCTGAGAATCTTCCTCGACCAGCACAATATTGAGATCTATTCCGAACATCTGTCCTATTGCTCTGGCAACGCTCATCTATACGATCTGATGCCGATTCCATTCACCGAGGCTGCGGTTAATCATGTTGCTGAGCGGGTCAGTCGCGTTCAGGATATTCTCGGTCGTCGACTGGTGTTGGAGAATGTCTCCTATTACGCCGAACCCGGTGCCGAAATGAGCGAGTTGGAGTTTGTTAATGCGGTGCTTGAACGTGCCGACTGTGAGCTCTTACTAGACGTAAACAACATCTATGTAAACAGCGTTAACCATCGTTACGACCCCTATCAATTTTTGCAAGGGTTGCCATCTGAGCGGGTGCGCTACATGCATATCGCAGGGCATTACAACGAGGCCGACGATCTCATTGTGGATACCCACGGAGCGGACGTGATTGAACCGGTGTGGGATCTATTGCAACAAAGCTATCGTTTGCATGGCATTCACCCAACCTTGCTAGAGCGAGATTTCAATCTGCCTGAGATGGATCAGTTAATAACTGAGGTTAGCCGCATTAACGACATCCAAGCAAAAGTGCTTAACTGTGCCACGGAGGTGCAAACAGCATGAGCGATTTTAGTCAAATTCAGCAGCAGTTTATGGATCACATCCGTGCCCCAGAACCTGGCTCACCACCGTTGCAGTTGGAAGCACGACGGATGGACATATACCGCGAGCTGATGTTTAACAACGTGTGTGGCTTTATCAACAGTGGTTATCCAGTGTTGAAATCGATTACTGACGAGTTGGTTTGGCAACAGCGGCTACGAACGTTTTTTGCTGAATACGACTGCCATTCCCCCCTGTTTGTCGACATTTCGGCGGCTTTTCTTCACTTTTTGCAGCAGCAACCGGATCTGCTCCTGTGGGAGGTGGAACTGGCACACTATGAGCAATTAGAGTTGAAAATAGACATCTTAGCGGAAGTTACCGACCAAACCGCGATAACTGAAGCTGAGCAGTTGCTTAGTGCTAGCTTATGCCTCTATCGAGCCGCCGAGATAGGTAAGTATGGCTACCCAGTACATCAGATAGGCGTTGACAACCCACAGGTTGAAGCGCAGCCAACCTACCTGTTGGTCTATCGCAATGCTGAAGATGATGTCGCCTTTATGGAACTCAACCCAATGACGGCGCAGCTGGTGGGTTACGTTCAGCAGCATCCCGGCTGTAGTGCCCAGCAAGTGGCCGAAGCGATGATTACCGCCATGCCAGAGCTAGAACCTGAGGTTGTTGCCCAAGGGGCCGGACAGCTGATGTTACAAATGGCTGGGCAAGGAATAATTCGACAGCAGTAAACTTCTTTTTTATTGGTTTGGGCTAATAAGTTGATAAATCAGCGTAAAACCCTACGTTTTATCGGTGTTTGTGTGACCAAGATCAACTTATACTGCCGCCAACAAAATACATGGGAGTTTGTCGTCATGGAACACACGGAATTTAAAGAACCTTATAATATTCTTCACTTTTTAGGCTTTTTGTTAGTGTTGGCTATTCCTACTTTACCGGCATCATTAACCTGGATAAGTATCCTTAGTCGTTAACGGATAGCCTTGTATAGCAACGGTTTTAGTGAAATTGACGCAATTTATTGCCGTAGAGCCCGTTGCGCAACATTGTAGTTGCATCTCGCAATTAAGGTGCTTAAGCTTAGCCAGCAATACGGTTGATAAGTCCAGATTGTAAATTTACAAGCTGGACTTTTTTATTGTGGCTAGGCCACCTGTAGAAAAAGACGACATCATGAATCAAGCTTCATTGGCTGTGCTGAAAGACAGCATCAAAACCATCCCTGGCTACCCTAAGCCGGGCATCATGTTCCGCGACGTAACTTCTTTGTTGGAAGACGGCAAAGCATTTCGTCTGAGCATTGAGCTGCTGGCACAGCAGTTCAAAGATCACGGGTTCACCAAGATTGTTGGTACCGAAGCTCGCGGCTTTCTGTTTGGCGCTCCGTTAGCGTACGAATTGGGTCTGGGTTTTGTGCCGGTTCGTAAGCCAGGCAAGTTGCCTCGCCCAACTAATGCTGAATCCTACGAGTTGGAATACGGTACCGATACGTTAGAGATCCACAAAGACGCTATCGTTCCTGGCGACAAAGTGTTGCTGGTCGATGATCTTCTTGCTACCGGTGGCACCATCGAAGCAACCGCTAAACTGGTTCGTGATTTAGGCGGTATCGTAACCGACGCAGCCTTTGTGATTAACTTGCCAGATCTGGGCGGCGCTAAGCGCTTGGATGCAATTGATCTGAACGTATTGTCACTGTGTGAGTTTGAAGGCGACTGATCGCGATTCAACCTCATTCTAAAGCCGAGCACATGCTCGGCTTTTTGCTTTCTGAAATGTGATACATTGATCCCAAAGTGTCCCCTTTAATCGTTATTGGATAATCATGTCTTATCAGGTTCTGGCGCGAAAATGGCGGCCAGCCACATTTGATCAAGTCGTCGGCCAAGAGCATGTCCTCAAAGCGCTGACCCACGCATTGCAACATAACCGCTTGCATCATGCCTATCTGTTCACCGGTACCCGTGGTGTTGGTAAAACCTCGATAGCGCGGTTGCTGGCCAAAGGTTTGAACTGCGAACAGGGAGTTACCGCAACGCCTTGTGGCAGCTGCAATAATTGTGTTGAGATCAGCCAAGGTCGATTTGTCGATCTGTTGGAGATCGATGCAGCGTCGCGTACCAAGGTCGATGACACCCGTGAGATCCTCGACAACGTTCAGTATCAGCCGGTGCGTGGTCGCTTTAAGGTGTACCTTATCGATGAAGTACACATGCTGTCTCGTCACAGCTTTAACGCACTGTTGAAGACTCTTGAAGAGCCGCCGGAACACGTTAAGTTTCTGTTGGCGACGACCGATCCACAGAAACTGCCGGTAACGGTGTTATCCCGTTGCTTGCAGTTCAACCTTAAGAGTGTGATCCCACAACGGATCAGCGCACACTTAGCTAAGGTATTAGATGCTGAGCTGGTTGGTTACGAGCCCGCGGCATTGGATCTACTGGCGCAAGCTGCAGATGGTTCTGTTCGCGATGGCATGAGCTTAACGGATCAGGCGATTGCCCATGGTGCCGGTGCGCTGCAGTTGGCTCAGGTGCAAGCGATGTTGGGCACCATCGATAGCCGCTATAGCCTGCAATTAATGAACAGCCTCTGCCAAGGTGAGCCTGCGCTAATGCAGCAAACCTTGGATGAGATTGACCAGTTTGCTCCAGATTACGATGAACTGTTGCGGCAAATGGCGGCACTATTACATCAGGTAGCGTTAGCGCAGTTTAATCTGCAACCGCATAGCGCGCTGGCTGATGCCGACAATGTGCAACAGTTGGCTGGCAGCTTAGATCGAGAGCAGGTGCAGCTGTGGTATCAGATGCTTACCCAAGGGCGTATCGATCTGAACGTTGCTCCAGATCCTCGCAGTGGCTTCGAGATGGTGATGCTCCGAGCCTTGGCGTTTGCTCCAGCAATTACCGTTGAGCCGATGCAAGCTCGGCAAGTTGCTGCGCCGGTAGTACATGCTGTGCCGGTGCAACCTGCCGTTGAAGCGGCAAACAGCGCGACTGCGCCACTATCGGCTGCAGTATCGGTACCAGTAGCAGCGAAGCCAAAACTGCCGCCAATAGCATCAGAGCCAACACCTGCAGCACCAGCAACTACCCCAACAAGCGCAACGGCACCATCGGTAGCAGTTAACGCAGCAGAAATTGCCGCTAACACAGCTGCAGAGGAGGTCGTTGAAACCTCATTGGCATCTGAACAAGCGCAGATTGAACAGCAGGCTGCAGCACTAACCAACGTTGCAGCAGAGCCGCAAACGGCTGCCATGCCCTCACCACCACCACCGCCTCAATCCACAGTGCCAGATGAACAGGCCATGGACGCCGAACAGGCGTTATTAATGGCGCAAGCTAGTGCGCAGATGGATTATCCAGATGGCGTGCAAATGGACGATTACCAACCAGACTATCTGCCAGATTACGATACTGGAATGACGTCGGCGCCACCGCAGCAGCTGCAACAGCAGCAACCCTCTCGTGATAATAGCGTAACCGCTGTTGCCGCTGAGCCAGAGCTGGGCAGTTCAGATCCGATGGCGGTCATCAATCAAGTGCTGGCGGATGAGAAAAAACAGCGCCAACACTTTGCGAGTATCAGCAGTGACGGAGACGAGCCGGGAAAGGATGAAGCCGCAGCGTCGACTGCGGCGCCGCGAGTATTACAACGTCCACCGGTTAAAACTAACACGGTTGATGAGGCTGTTAGTACGGATCCTGAATCGCTGCCACCTTGGCATATTGACAATGATCCGCGCTTAGCCAACGCCAATGGGGTAGTGGAGGCAGCCGAGCTAAGCCCAGCTGAAGCGGTGGTTGAACCGCTATTGCCGATTGGGCAACGGCCGTTGCCGCAGCAGGAAGCCGAGGTTACAGCAGTGGCAGAGCCGGTTGAGGCTCCGGCAGAGCCGGCACAGCCGTTAACTGTTCCTGCCGCGGCTGAGGATCGAGAACTCGATATGCAGTGGTATCAAGCTATTGGTCAGCTGGGCATCGGTGCCCGACCGCGACAATTGGCAATTAACTCGGTACTTGAGCGAGACGGAGAGCAGGTGGTACTTAACCTGCGCAGCGAACAGCGCCACCTTAACAGTGATACCGTGGTTGAACCGTTACAACAGTCATTGCAGACGTTATGGAACCAAACGGTTCAGTTGCGTATCGAAGTGAAGGATCTGATGCAACGGGAAACACCGCTGGAAATCCGCCGTCGCCGCCAACGAGAACGACTAGAGCAAGCTAAGCAAGATCTCTACGCCGACCCCGTTGTGCAGTGGTTACAGTCGGAATTAGATGCTAATTTGCTCGACGACTCAGTAGCCTACTAGTCTGTGACCGTTTTGAGCATCTACATCTTGTCCGGAGGCACGGTTCAGGTAACATGTGCCTCCATCAATTGAACATCGCATTTAGAGAGAGAACGATATGTTTGGTAAAGGCGGAATGGGTAACATGATGAAGCAAGCGCAGAAGATGCAAGAGCGCATGCAACAAGCCCAAGAAGAGATCGCAAAAATGGAATGTACCGGTGAATCCGGTGCTGGTCTGGTAAAGATCACCATGAATGGCGCCCACAACGTTCGCCGTGTTGAGATCGACGAAAGTCTGATGGAAGACGACAAAGAGATGCTGGAAGACTTGATTGCTGCTGCGATCAACGACGCCGCTCGCCGTATCGAAGATGATCAGAAGAAGCGCATGGCTGAAGTAACCGGCGGCATGAACTTGCCACCAGGCATGAAGCTACCGTTCTAATGAAGTTCAGTCCTCTGGTTGATGAGCTCATCAAGTCGCTGCAGTGCTTACCAGGTGTAGGCCCGCGTTCTGCCCAACGAATGGCCTTCCATTTGTTGGAGCGTGACCGCAATGGTGGCGGTAAGCTTGGTGACTCTGTTAGCCGAGCGATGAGTGAAGTAGGGCACTGCCAACAGTGTCGCACCTTTACCGAACAAGAGCTTTGCCAGATCTGTTCGAACCCAAAGCGGACCGAGTCTGGCCAGCTTTGTGTGGTTGAATCGCCAGCGGATCTGTTGGCGATTGAGTCGGCAGGCCAATACAGCGGTCAGTACTTTGTTTTGATGGGTCACCTATCGCCACTTGATGGTATTGGCCCTGATGACATCGGCCTAGATCGGCTCGAAACCACCTTAAGCGAAGGGGAGTGGCGCGAGATTATCTTAGCAACTAACCCAACGGTTGAAGGTGAGGCAACTGCACAGTACATCGCCGATATCGCCCATGATTGTGATGTTAAAGTCACGCGAATTGCCCACGGCGTTCCTGTTGGCGGTGAGCTCGAGTACGTTGATGGCACGACCCTAGCCCTGTCGTTTAGTGGTCGCACGGCTGTTTAATGGCTCTCAATAAAAACGCAGTTATTTCTAACTGCGTTTTTATTTAAATGTTTTTCAATCCAATGCTTTGACTTAACTTTGTTGCTGTATCTTATTGCTCAGTAGGCATAGTAATCGATACCCCTCCTTCAGCTCTGCAACTCCATCTGCTTTAGCAATTAACTTGGTTAACATCATCTCAAGCTGTAGCTGTTTTTTAGGATCTAAATGCTGGAATACATGACGGCGCAAGACAATGGCGCAGTAAAAAGCGAGCTGCTGATAGTTTCCCGCTTCGATATGACCGAGGTTGTCGAACGTCTCTTGAGCTAGATAGAACTGACCTAGTCGCTTTTGGTTCTATAGGTTTGATATGTAGTGATGTGATGAACGCTCCTTTTGGTGAATTAGCATGACATAACTAATTTTGACGCTGTCTGTGGGAGGGGCGTCTATCACATCACTACAAGAAACACCTGCAATAAGTATTGAGTAGTTGAAGCGGACAATTCAAAGCAGTTAATGGTAAGTTATTTAAAGTCCAAGCTGGTGGACGCTAAAACTATATAGAGAAGTAGGTTACACATTGTTATCAAAGCAGTCTGGTCAAAATATTAAGCACAGTTGGTTTGGCAATTTTTATATGGGCAGGCCTGATGCTGTAAAGTTTACCGACAGTGGCATTACTTTTCATCGTGGCAAAGGCCTGTTTACTGCTGGGTATAGAGCAACAAACAACTCTAATGATGAAGTTAGTTTCAAGTGGGAACAGCTAGATTCGCCACCAGCATTTATCTTTAGTCCTTTGGGTTACCTGCTTAGCTTTACCGTATCAGGTAAGGCTTACCAGCTGCCGTACTTAACCTATCTAGCTCATTATCAATTTGGCAAAAAGGCAGCGTTTCTGTGGGCTACAGGCAACGGGCTGAGTATCTGTGAGCTGGTGGCTAGAGTTGAACGCACCATTGCTACGAAGTACTTGCGTCAATCACGCTTAGAGATGATACAGGCCAGAGTTAAGCGTGAGTATAAACGCTGGTTTCCCTGTTGTGAAAAAGTTGCCTTGTCCAAGGATATAAAAACAGCGTTAACCAAGTTAAAGCAGATGCATAGCTGGAGCCAAGGCGATATAGAAAGGCTACGTGAAAACTATGTTCAAGCTCAGCTGATCAAGTTTGTCGATTTCTTTGATCATGTTGAGTCTAACCCTCTGACCGATAAGCAGCGACGGGCCTGCGTAATTGATGATAACAATAACTTGTTATTAGCGGGTGCAGGTACGGGAAAGACCAGTGTTATGGTGGGTCGTGCTGGCTACTTAGTCAAAAGTGGTCAGGCACAAGCCGATGATATTTTGCTGCTCGCCTATGGGAGAAAAGCTGCTGACGAGATGGAAGAACGGATAAAAGAGAAGCTAGATACCGACGATATTAAAGCGAGCACTTTTCATAGCTTAGGTCTAAGGATTATTGCTGAAGTTGAAGGCAAGGCACCTAGTCTGTCTCCTTGGGCTGAGGATGAAAAAGCCAAAGATAGATGGGTACAAAGCACTCTTGAAACTTTGATTGAAGATGATGCCTATCGCAAACAGCTGTTTGAGTACTTTAGTCAATACTATTATGTTGAGAAAAGCCCTTTCGATTTTGAATCAGAGGGTGAGTATTTCCAGTACTTAACTGACAATGACATTCGTACCCTCAAAGGGGAGCGAGTAAAGAGTTTCGGCGAGCTATACATCGCTAATTGGCTATTTACCAATGGCATTGAGTACCAGTATGAAGCTAAGTATGAGCATGATGTAAGCAGTGTTGATTTCCGCCAATATCAGCCTGACTTCTACCTTCCTGATTACGGTGTCTATATTGAGTATTACGGCATCGATGAAGATGATAGTACCGCGCCTTACATCGATAACCAGCAATATTTGGAGTCGATGGCGTGGAAGCGCCAGTTGCACAAAGAGCATGAAACAGTCTGCCTTGAACTGTTTTATCATCAGCATAAAAAAGACCAGCTCACTGATAAGCTTGAACACGCTATTCAGGTATTAGAGATCCAAGTGTCCCCTCTCCCTGATGAAGCGATACTCGCAACGTTTAATGAGCTCGGTCGTGTTACCGAGTTAGCTAAGCTGTTCAGTAAGCTAATTGGCTTGTATAAATCTGCTTGCTTGGATAAGAACGGGCTAGAGAAGGTATTTAATAATGCCGCAGATGCCAAACAAACCCGTAAAGCATTTGAGCTGCTAGAGCCGATACTAAGCTGCTACCAGCAGCACCTGTTAGCCTCAGGCGATATAGATTTTGAAGATATGATTGGTAAAGCACTTAGCTATCTTCAACATGGGCAGTTCATTAGTCCATGGACCTATATCTTGGTCGATGAGTTTCAAGATATCTCAGAGCCTAGAGCACGGTTAGTTAGAGCGTTAAGGGATTCGTGCTTACTAGGCCGTAAACCGAAAGCCTCTCTGTTTTGTGTTGGTGATGACTGGCAGGCAATCTATCGCTTTAGTGGTGCCGATGTCAGCTTAACCACGCAGTTTACTAAATATTTCGGCCCAACTGCTAAAACGTATTTAGATCAGACGTTCAGATTCAACAGCAGCATTGGTGATGTAGCAACACAGTTTGTGACTAAGAACCCTGTGCAGCTAAAGAAAGATATTCGCTCCCTCACGCAGGTCGATTACCCCACGATTTCATTAATACGTCGAGGCGAACAAGAGCCAGCAACTAAAGATGAGCCAAGCCCTAATGCACTAGAGCAGGCCTTAAATGCTATAAGCATGCGTATTAATAATGCTGAAAATAAGCTAAAAGCGCCGCCTGTAGTGTATCTGCTCGCTCGTTTTTGGTTTCAGTTACCTGATAAGAGTGAGCTAAGGCAGCTGAATAGGAAGTATCCAAGTTTAACTATTGAGTGTCAGTCCTTTCATGCCTCAAAAGGTAAAGAGGCAGATTATGTGGTGATCACGGGGATGAAAGCGGGAAAGCATGGCTTCCCCTCAATGAAAGTCACCCCACCAATACTTGATGCATTTTTACCTAAGGCTGAGGCATTTGAATTTGCAGAAGAGCGTCGCCTATTTTATGTTGCCTTAACTCGTGCAAAACACCGCGCATATGTACTTGCCGATATGACAGATGCTAGCCCGTTTGTGGTCGAACTACTCAAGGAAAACTATGCTGTTGAGCAAGAGGAGTTTAGTACCTCTCTAGTGCAGAAGATTTTTGAAGAGATTAGTTGTGTGCGCTGTACCACAGGCACACTTAAACCAAGAGTCGGTAACTTCAAACCCTTCTTTTCATGCTCCCACTTCCCCTTGTGTGACCATAAAGAGGAGGGTTGTGAGCTTTGTGGTAGTCCCATGACACGTAAACGCTTTACAGGCTTTAAGGTATGTCTAAATGATACTTGCAGCCATACAGCACCGATATGCAGTGTTTGTGGTGGTGATATGCAACTGAAGAAAGGCCCCTATAGTGAGTTTTGGGGGTGTAAGAACTTTAGAAGAGATACACCCTCTAGCTGCAGCAATAAAATCAATAAGCAAGCAGCTACGAGCCTACTAGATCAATCTAAGAGGGAGCATTAACAATGCCAATAGAGGCCTCGATTGCTACAAGTCTTTTTACATTGGCGTTTAGTCAGATTTGGAGGTGTAGGTCATTGTTGATCACTTTGTTATACAGTGTGTAAATCAATCAAAACCTTTTAAAATGACAGAAAACGTGAAAATTAACGTGATATTTTATTAAAACACTTAAAGATCATATCTTTAGAATACAAAAAAGGCTTGAAACTCTAAGAGAATCAAGCCTTTTTCCAAACGTTTGGTGGAGCTGGCGGGATTTGAACCCGCGTCCAAAACATCTACGCCGTCGGCACTACATGCTTAGTCACTGATTTATTTAACCTTTCAAGACCCCCAGAGACAGGGTTCTATCGGGTGAGTCGGATTAGTTTTAACGCTTTCTCTCCCGACAAAGAGTCCACGCGATCATGCAGGGTTTGACTACCTTTGATCTTCAGCCAGCAAGCGGGGCTTCAGAGGTAGGCACTACACAGCGTATTAGGCTGCTAGTGCGTAGTTTTCGTCGTTTGCGACTATTTTTTTGCGGCTTTTTACGTGGCCAACCGCCCCACGGCATGCTCCTAGGGTTTCAAATATTCTGTCGAATCCTGAATCAGCCCCAAGTAGAAAACGCAGTTTACCATTGATGTGGCATAAGCTCCAATAGCAAACTGTACAGACAACCAGCAGTTAGCGCAGGCTACCCTTCATAACTCGTGATTTTTCACGTTGCCAATCGCGTTCTTTCGAATCTTGGCGTTTATCGTGCAGCTGTTTACCCTGTGCTAGTGCAACCTCTAACTTGACGTTAGATTTGCTCCAGTACAGCGCCACTGGTACCAGTGTATGCCCTGAACGCTCAACTTGACCGATCAAACGGTCCAGCTCGCGCCGGTGCAGCAGCAGTTTGCGTGGGCGCATCGGCTCGCAGATCACATGGGTAGATGCGACTGAAAGTGGTGTGATGTTACAGGCCACTAAATAGGCCTCATCCCGTTGAATGATTACGTAGCAATCGGTGAGGTTTACTTTCCCTTCCCGCAGCGACTTAACTTCCCAGCCCTGAAGGACTAGACCCGCCTCAATCTTCTCCAAAAACTTATATTCGTGCTTCGCTTTTTTGTTCAGCGCGATAGTTGTGGAGGTGGACTTGGATTTTTTTGAATTTTTCTTAGCCATATGAGCGACATTATACCTGTCTTACGACGTTTTGGTATCGCTTCAGCTGTGGCAAACTAGCGCAATGTGATGAATGGAGTACCGAAATGCCAGAGATTAATCGCAGTGCGTTGGTTCGCTTTAGTGCCGAACAGATGTATGCGCTGGTTAACGACGTTGCGTCTTACCCTAAATTTTTACCTGGGTGCGTAGCGAGCCAAGTAGTAGAACACCATGAGGATATGATGGTTGCCTCGGTTTCGGTCAGTAAAGTTGGCTTGAGCCATAGCTTTACCACACGCAATCAATTGATTGCCGGTAAATCGATAACTCTTGCGCTGGAGAATGGACCATTTAAGAGTTTGTCTGGCGAGTGGAGTTTCACCCCGTTACGAGAAGATGCCTGTAAAATTGAGTTTCAGCTTCAATTTGAGTTTGCCAGTCCATTGGTAGCTAAAGCTTTTGGGCGGGTGTTTAGCGAGGTTGTGCAGAGTATGGTGCAAGCGTTTAGCGAGCGTGCCAAAGAGGTATACAAATGACCGACACTATTACCATCGAGGTGGTCTACGCCCTGCCTAATGAGGCGTTTGTGCGCAAAGTTGACCTGCCCAAAGGAGCAACGGTAGAAGAGGCGGTGCAAACCTGTGGGGTGTTGGAGCGGTACACTGATATTGATCTAAAAAAACACAAGGTAGGCATATTTAGTCGCACGGTTAAGCCAAGCCAGGAATTGTTTAATGGTGATCGTGTTGAGATCTACCGGCCGTTATTGGCAGATCCTCGAGAGGTGCGTAAGCGTCGTGCTGAAAAGGCCAAAGAGGAAGGTCGTGCTGACGCAACTACAGGCGGTAAGCCCAATCCACTGCGGGCTAAATAGCAAAACCGACGAAAATAGAAAAGCCGACATAATGTCGGCTTTTTGTTGTGCTGATTAAGGTGTTTACTGGTCAACACTTAACGGCGTATTGAACTCTTCATCTAGCTCGTAGTTACCGGTTACAGAGGCAACTTTATCGTCAGTGAAGTGAACAATAAGCTCTTTCTCTGAGATCTCATCGGTACGGCCATTCTTGTACTGGTAGACGTAATACCAAGTATTTGACGCAAAACTGTCGCGTAATACCGGCTTACCTAGGACGAACTCAACCTGCTCTTTGGTCATCTCGACCCGCAGCTTTTCTACTTGGCTTTGCTCAATAAAGTTGCCTTGGGGTACATCAATCTTGTAAACCAACCACTCAAAATGAGTACAACCACTTAGACCGGCAGTAACGGCCGCCGCAAGCATCAGGTTTCTGAACTGCTTCATCCTACTCTCTATATCCGTATTTATCTGAGCTGGCATCATACCCAAGCCAAGGCCACTGCGTCTATGTTTCAGCAGCGATAGCCGGTACGGAACCAGCGTAAAGGGCGCTGTTGTTGGGAAGTTAGTGTGAACAATAACTGGAAAGTTCAAAAAAGGGGCCATTCAGGCCCCTAATCGAAATGTTGGTTAGCGCTTACAATGCGTTTTTAAAGATCTGGCAGATATCGTCGTGAGTTGCCTCACGTGGATTAGTTAAGCCACAAGCATCGTTTAGTGCATTGGTGGCGAGCGTTGGAATATCTTCCTCTTTTACGCCAAGGCTAGACAAACTTTGTGGGATGCCAATCTCTAGTGCGAGCTCTTTAATTGCTTCCAGTGCCGCTTGAGCGCCTTCATCGTCAGTTAATCCTGCAACATCCTTACCCATAAGCTGTGCTACCAGTTTCAGTTTGGCAGCAACAACGGGTGCGTTAAAGGCCTGTACGTGTGGTAGCAGCAGTGCGTTACACACTCCGTGCGGTAAATCGTAGAAGCCACCTAATTGGTGCGCCATCGCGTGCACATGGCCAAGCGAGGCGTTGTTAAAGGCCATGCCACCTAAAAATTGGGCGTAGGCCATCTGTTCGCGGGCATCAATATCGTCACCTTGTTTTACCGCTTGGCGTAGGTTAGTCGCGATAAGCGCAATGGACTTCTCGGCACAGGCGTCGGTAATTGGTGTTGCTGCGGTGGACACTAGCGCTTCAACTGAGTGGGTTAGTGCATCCATCCCGGTGGCAGCGGTGAGGAAAGCTGGTTTGGCTTTCATCAGCTCTGGGTCGTTGACCGACAGCAGTGGGGTGGTGTGCTTATCAACGATAGCCATCTTAATATGGCGAGATTCATCGGTGATGATGCAAAAACGGGTCATCTCAGAAGCTGTACCCGCGGTGGTGTTGATGGCCACCAGTGGCATCTGTGGTTTTTCGGATTGGTCTACGCCTTCGTAATCTTGGATTTTACCGCCATTGGCGGCCACTAGAGCGATACCCTTAGCGCAATCGTGTGGTGAGCCACCACCGAAGGAGATGACAAAGTCACAGTGGTTTTCCGTCAGCATTGCTAAACCAGCGACCACGTTGCCTGTGGTGGGGTTAGGCTGAGTGCCATCAAAGATAATGGCGTCGATGCCTTTGTCTTTTAGTTTGCTAGTAAGTCCTTCGACCATACCAAGCTCAACTAAGGGTTTGTCGGTAACAATCAATGCTTTCTTAAAACCAAGCGCAACAATATCGTCGACGGCAACATCAAGTGCGCCTTGGCCGATGGTATTTACTGCAGGGATAAAAAATTTTGTTGCAGTCATTAGTAACTCCTACTGACGAATTGAAAACCTTATCTGCCCCCTAAATTACGCCTAGCCATCGCTAAGTAAAGTGACGCTGATCATGGTTCTCACTGTCGGTTCTGAAACTTAATTCGCTTGATTTTTATCTCAGCTAAATACCCAAATGGTTCACCGCAGGACGGCTATTTTTAGCAGGTGATCACTGAATTAGCAGCTCTTGAGCGTTCGCTTTGGTATTTTCAGTAATTGTGTCACCGCCCAGCAAACGCGCCAGTTCGTCGATGCGTTGTTGCAGTTGTAATGCCACCATATGTGTTTCGGTGCTGCGGCCAGTGCTTTGTTTGGATACAAACATATGGTTGTGGCCGTTGCCTGCAACCTGAGGCAAGTGGGTTACACAGAATACCTGAGTGGATTGTCCGAGCTGACGCAACATTTTGCCTACTACCGCAGCGGTTGGCCCGGAGATCCCCACGTCAACCTCATCAAAAATCAATGTTGGTGTGGCTACCTTTCGGGCGGTAATTACCTGAATAGCCAGGCCGATACGTGACAGTTCACCCCCAGATGCGGTTTTGGCGATAGGCTGCAATGGTTGGCCGGGGTTAGTGGTAACTAAAAATTGTACCTTGTCGCTGCCTTGTGGGCTGAGTTGCTCATCGATGTAACCTACCTCGATTTCGAATTTTGCGTGGGGCATCGCCAGCTCTTTGAGGTTGGCAGTCACCAACTTATTTAGCTCTTTGGCAAAACGGCAGCGACTCTTGTGGAGCTTGCTGCTGTGCTGCTGCAGCTGCTCAACACAAAGGCTGCGCTGCTGCTGCAACTCTTCCAACTGGGAGTCGCTGTCAGATAGTTGTGCCAGTTCATCGGCCAACGCTTGATGGTGTTCGGCCAATTGGTTGGCATTGACTTGGTGTTTTCGCGCTAGCGTCATCGCTCGTGACATACGCTGTTCCAGCTCGTTGAATCGCTCAGGGTCCATCTCGAGGCTGGCGCGGTAATGCTCAATCTCATTGCTGCTTTCTTGGATCTGAATCATTCCCTCGTGCAACATCGCGAGTGACTCGGCGAAGGCGGGATCATCACTGTGCAATGCTTCAACCTCACTGATCGCCTGCTGCAGTAACGATTGTACCGAGTTATCTTCGCCTTCACTGAGTAGGTAGATTGCCCGTTGGCTTTGTTCGAGCAAGGTACCGCAGTTAGCGAGCCGTTTATGCTCACTCTCTATCTGTTCGAATTCATCGATCTGCAGTCCAAACTCATCCAATTCTTGTACTTGGTATTCCAGTAGCTGGCTACGAGCTTGGCGCTGCGCCTGTTGCTGCTGTAATTGTTGGATTTGTCGATCTATCTGTTTCCATGACAGGTAACTTTTTTGGCAGGCGTTGAGCAGATTATGGTGGCCAGCGTACTGATCGAGTAGATCCAGCTGCACTTCGCTGTGCAACATACTGTGGTGGGCATGTTGCCCATGCACACTGACCAGTAGCTCTCCCAAGCCTTTCAGTTGTGCCAATGGCACAGGATGACCATTGATCCAAGCACGACTACGACCTTCGGCAGAGATGGTTCGCCGGACAATGCAATGGTCGGTGTCGTTTAATTCATTTTGTTGTAACCACGCGCAAGCGGCTGGAATAGCACTAATATCAAAGCACGCTGACAGATCAGCACGCTCAGCGTCGGGTCTTACCATGCCAGCTTCGGCACGCGAGCCTAAGCACAAGCCAAGTGCGTCAATAGCTATTGATTTGCCGGCACCGGTTTCACCAGTAATGCTGGTCATTCCGGCGTTAAAGTCCAACTCAAGAAACTTAACGATAGCGAAGTTACTAACGGTTAATTGGCTTAGCATGGGCAGCCCTGTATAGGTAAACATAAGTACTGTATGGAAGAACAGTATATGTGGTTTTTTTCATCGGTAAAGGCTTTAGGCTGATTTTCTTTGGTTCGAGATAGGAAAGGGAGAGGCTATGACGCAACAAGTTGCAGTGGTAACCGGTACTAACAGAGGGATAGGGCGCCACTGTGCATTACAGTTGGCGGAGCGAGATATTCACGTTGTTTGTACCGCGAGGCGGGCGGAATTGGCGCTAGCCACGGTGGCTGAGATTGAACAGCGAGGCGGCAGCGCTACGGCAGCGACGTTGGAGGTAAGTAACCAGCAACATGTTGAAAACCTGAGCCAGTTAATTTCGGCCAGATTTGGTCAGTTGGATATTTTGATCAATAACGCTGCTGTCTATTTAGATGCTGATCTCACCCTATTTGAGTTAGATGACGCCCGTTTGCAACAAACCATCGATGCCAATCTTATGGGGCCGATATACCTGTGCCGTGCACTGATGCCAATGATGATCGACAGAGGTTATGGGCGGGTGGTTAATGTTTCTTCGGGCTACGGTGCGTTAAATCAGATGGGGCCAAAAATCACCGCTTATCGGATCTCGAAAGCGGGTCTTAATGCCTTAACGGCGGTACTTGCAGCCGAAGTTGCGTTACAGAACATTAAGGTGAATTCGGTTTGCCCCGGGTGGGTGCGAACTGACATGGGCGGCGCCGCAGCAGATCGGAGCCCAGAGCAAGCCGCCGCCGATATTGTTTGGGCGGCATTGCTACCAAATGACGGCCCATCTGGGCAGTTCTTACGCCATCGTCAGTCAGTGGCTTGGTAGTAGGGCGAAGTTTAGAACAGCTTGCTACCCCAACCGAGCTTGGTTCTGAGCACTTCGAAGTAGCTGTGCCCTTTAGGATGGATCAGGCGCAGTTTATGCTGGGCACGACGGATCAAAATTTCATCACCCGGCAATGCCGCTAAGGTAATGTGGCCGTCACAAGAAACCTCTAAAGCACGTGAGCCCATATCCGGTGAGGCGATAAGCTTAACCTCTGAGTTGCCATCCACTACGATTGGTCGTCCAGACAGTGAGTGCGGAAACATAGGTACCAAGATCACGGCATTTAGGTTCGGCGTTAAAATGGCGCCGCCGGCAGACAACGCGTAGGCGGTGGAGCCGGTTGGGGTGGATACAATCATGCCGTCAGCACGTTGGCTATACATAAATTGGTCGTCGATATACACCTCAAACTCAATCATGTTGGCCACTCTACCGGGGTGGAGAACCGCTTCGTTCATGGCGGTATTACTTGAGGTTAACTGGCCGTGACGATAGATCTCCGCTTGCAGTAAAAAACGCAACTCGGTTTCATATTCACCGCTAAGCACTTGTGCTAGTGGCTCTTCAAAGTCATCTGGCGAGATATCGGTTAAGAAACCCAAATTACCTCGGTTTACTCCAATTACTGCTACGTCAAAGCGAGCCAGCACTCGGGCTGCTCCCAACATATTACCGTCACCACCGACAACGATGATCAAATCGCAGCGTTCTCCGAGCTCACATAAGGTTAACGCTTCGGCTTTATTGCAGCCGAGTTGCTTAGCGATACGCTCTTCAATCAGGATTTCGTAGTGCTGTTGCTCTAACCAATAGAACAATTTACGCAAAGTTTGGTTAGCGCCATCGTGATCGGGTTTGCCAATCAGGCCAATTGTATGAAAGGGCTTAGACATAAAAACCGCCGCGCGGCCTTGAAGTAGAGACATTGATCCCCATAATAGGCTCAGAGTTTCAGTGAATAAAGTGATTTTGGTGGAGTTGTGATGAGCGACGAGCAGCAGAAAGTTGTCGAGCAAGAAGAGATTGAGTCTGTAGAAGCAGAAACGGTGGATGCAGAATTAGTAGACGAGCGTGATGAACGTATTGCGCAGTTAGAAGCCGAGCTCGAGCAAGCCCGTGGTGCTATTGATGGTGAGAAAGACATCAAGATGCGTGCTGCAGCTGAAGTAGACAATATCCGTCGCCGTAGCGCTATTGATGTGCAAAAGGCCCGTGATTTTGCTCTAGAGAAGTTTGCTAAAGAGCTGTTGCCGGTATTGGATAACTTGGAGCGCGCACAAGACGCGGGCGATAAGGACTCTGAAGCGGCACAAGCAATTTTGGAAGGCGTTGAGCTAACCCATAAGAGCTTTATCGATTCTGTTGCCAAGTTTGGCATCGAAGCGGTTGGTGTTGAAGGCGATGCCTTTAACCCGGAACTGCATCAAGCCATCTCAATGGTGCCAAGCCCAGATCATAAGTCCAATACTCTGATGGCGGTTATGCAGAAAGGCTATACCCTAAACGGTCGTTTACTGCGTCCGGCGATGGTGATGGTTGCTCAGTAATATTGCGCATTTGTAAGACTGAAAAACCGAGCCTAGGCTCGGTTTTTTTGTATCTGTGATATCCACGTCGATCAATACCAGCGATGTTGGTTATTGGCCTGTAACTCGGCCACGCTGCGCTCAATGTTTTCATACTTCACTTCAACCCAAGTGGGCAGATCTCGAGGCCGTTCGATAATGCCTAAGCGCGGATCTTTCGGAGTAATCACTACCTCAATGTTTTCCAAGCCGATGTCGTGCGCCAATACAAACAACTCTTCTATCGATTGATCCCCCATAGCTAAGCAACCGGTGGAAACTTCGCGGCCATGGATAAAGATGTCGCCACCAAGATCGCCACGCTGCTCTTGCTCGGCGTAGAAACGGTCAACACTGTTGGGGTAATCAATACGAAGTGACAGATGGAACTTGCTATTGGGGTTGGCTGCGTCGAGGCGATAGACTCCTTCGGGAACCAAGAGATCACCTTGGCGCATCTTCGGGCGCAGGGTGCCACTGGCGCGCTTGATTGGATAATCACGCAGGTGGTGCCAATCATTATTGGTGCCTTGCAGCCAAATCTCTAACGAACGCTGCTCCTTTAACGCCACCAATTTAGCGCCGATGGCTCTAAAGTTTTTTGGTAAACGAGTAAAGTAGGGAGCTAGCCGAGCTCGTGCATCAGGGCCGTAAGCGGTAATAACGGAATCAACGGTACGCGCTTTGCCTATGCTGGAGCACGGTAACAACAACAGTAGCAATGGAGCCAGTGCCGGTAGCAATTTTGAACGCAACGATAAATCCCCCTGAAAACGGCGGGCAGTGTTCCATAGGGATACCACCACTGCAACATTCAATGTCACATAACGCCAAACCCCTTTAGCTTACTCAATAAACAGAAAAGCCCGCAAGATGCGGACTTCGTATACAGCTAATTGATTCGCTTAGATTATGCAGGCTGACGAGTTGTAGTCAGAGCAATCTCACGGATATGAACGTTTTGTGGTTGGCCATAAGCATAATCAATGGCGTTCGCCACGTCTTGGGCTTCTAGAACGCCGCCCATCTGCTCTTTCCACTCGCCGTAACCCTCTTTGATGTCGTCACGGGTGGTGTGGCTCAGCAGTTCAGTGTCTACCGCTCCTGGGGAGATAACGATAACTCGAACGTCGTCACCGCATACTTCTTCGCGGAGAGTTTCGGATAAGCCGTGTACCGCGAACTTGGTGCCACAGTAAGCCACGTGGTTCGGGAAGGTCTTGAAACCTGCGATAGAAGAGATGTTGATGATGGTGCCAGATTTACGCTCACGCATACCAGCCAACACCAGGTGAATACCGTTTAATAGGCCTTTGATGTTTACATCAACCATGGTGTTCCATTCTGCTGGGTTTTGAGTGTGAGCGTCGCCCAGTAGCATTACACCGGCGTTGTTAACCAAGCAATCTACCGGACCAAACTGCGCTTGTGCGTCTTTGATGGCTGCTTCGAAGGTAGTTACATCGGTGATGTCTACTTTACGGCACATGGTGTTAGGCAGGTTAAGTGCTTCTAGCTTTTCTACACGACGAGCCAACAGCAGTAACGGGTGGCCTTTGGCAGATAGGGTACGGGCAGTGGATTCGCCGATACCAGAAGAGGCGCCGGTAATAACAACAAGTGGCTTAGTCATAGTAGTAACTCCAATTAGTTCGTTGTCGCTGTGACAACGTGATGGCGGACACTATAGGGATAGACGTTATCGGTCTAAAATACTTTGTTTCTTTGTCTGTAATAGGTATTCCCTATGGATCTGCGTCGGCTACGCTGTTTTGTGGCGGTATTTGAAGAGCGAAATATGACGGTGGCAGCACAACGCTGCTTTGTTTCTCAGCCGTCTTTGTCTAGTTCAATCAAACAGTTAGAAGAGGAACTTGGTGCCATACTGTTTACTCGACATAAACGCGGGGTCGATCTTACCGATGACGCTCATCAGCTCTACCCCCTTGCTCGCCGTTTGTTAGGCCAAGCTGATGAACTACCGGCGATGTTTGCTGAGCGCCAAGATAAAATTAAATTACGTCTGGCTAACTTTCATGACCTTAGTCCGTCGGAGTTGGTTAAATTTATTGCTCGGTGCCAAGCGGCTGAACCACGATTACAGATTGAGCTGTGTGATCACGACGATAACGACACCGACGCTCGACTTACATTGGACGTACTAAAACGCGACGAAGAGTTGTTTTTGCCGCTGTGGGAAGAGGATTATCAGTTGTGCGTACCGGTAGAACATGAGCTGGCGCAACTTGAACAAGTGCCGTTGGCGCAGCTGGATCAATACTCCTTTATTGAGTGTGCCGCCTGTGAGGCACATCAACAAACATTAAGCTTGCTTGCCAGTGGTGGTTTTGCGGTTAACTTAGTCGCTAAAGCAGCTCATAAAACCCAGGTACGCCATATGGTATGTGCTGGGCTAGGGATCTCGTTTTTGCCATCGGGAGTATTAGAGGGCTGTGCACAACTAAAAGCGGTGCCATTAATGGCACCGCGAATGTTTCGTCGTATTGGCTTATGTATCCCTGCATCAGCCGCTGACAGCAATTTGAGCCAATTGCTGCGTAATGCGGCGAGCTCATAGTAGCGGCACTGTTACCGCTTAACTGGACTGCTCCAATGCGGCAGAAGATCAACGACGGTATTGCTTTGCCCTTGTATCAACACTCGCCACGTCGGTGCTTTAACAGCCTTGGAAAGAACAACACTTAATTGGTATACAGGCGTTTAATTGGTTGGTGCTGGTGCATTAGTTCTACGCACCAGCTTTATTACTTTTGGGCCAATTTTCTGTAGGATCAGCCCCGCGATAATCATCATCAAGCCAATGACTGTAGCGCTAGCAATCGCTTCTCCTAATATCTGCGAAATAAACATCAACGACATAAATGGGCCTAAGAACGCTAAGTTACTGAGGCTGGCGGTGTGTTCAGCTAAACGCATTGCCGTGAGCCACAAGACAAAGGTGATGCCCATTTCAAACATACCCACATAAGCGGCTCCGGCTAGCCCTTGCCAGTTTGGAATTGTTAGTTCTCCCCGGTACCAGCACAACGCCGCGCTCAATGGCAGAGAAACTAAAAAACCTAACAGTAAGCCCGCAATGGCATTGCCTTGTTGCTTGGTATTTACAATCCAATACAACGCCCAAAGTATGGTTGAGGTTAAGATCAACACTATACCGGTAGGATCAGCAACGCTAAAGGTACTGAAGTCGCCGCCGGTAGCGATAACCACCACCCCACAGTAGGCAAACAGTGCCGCAACCAGATCCCACAATTTGAGCTTTTGTTTGAGCATTGGCACCGCCAAGAACGACAACACAATAACCCAGGTGTAGTTAAGTGCTTGGGCTTGTTGCGCTGGCAAGCGATCGTAGCCTGCAAACAGTACGGCGTAATACAAGAAAGGATTAAGGATGCCACTGCGCAGATAATGTAGTGGTGCTTGGCGCCATTGCCGACCTAATTGCGAAAGCTGCCCTTTAACCGCGACGATTATTAGTAATATCACGCAGGAAAACAGCGAGGCAAACAGTACCAATTGCGCTGGAGATTGGTGTTCTAACGCCAATTTGAAGGCGGTGGCGACGGTTGACCAACAGAGGACGGCGGCGAAGCCAAACTGAAGGGCGCGGGTTTGATTTTTCACGGTTGCTGTCAACTTAACTGAGTAGGGGACTAATAACTTTGTATATTGTATACAATCTGTGTTGTGGCGATTATGAGAATTCCAATTTTTTTTAGTAAAGGCCTTGAAAGCCAAACAGCCAACCCCATTTATCTTTTCAGATTCAGTCGGCCGCAAATAATTGCGCGTCTCCCTTGAAAGGGCGTTGGGCTGACCCCACTTAGTTTTTAACTGTTTATACGTCGTTATTGTAAAAGTTTTCGGAGGCTTTCGATGGGAAAGATCATCGGTATTGATTTAGGCACCACTAACTCTTGTGTTGCTATTTTGGACGGCGATGCGCCGCGTGTTGTTGAAAACGCAGAAGGCGATCGTACTACCCCGTCTGTTATCGCTTACACCGATGGTGAAACCTTAGTTGGTCAACCAGCGAAGCGTCAGGCTGTTACTAACCCACACAACACCTTGTTCGCTATCAAGCGTCTGATCGGTCGTCGTTTTAAAGACGAAGTGGTTCAGCGTGATATCGACATCATGCCATTCAACATCGTTGAAGCTGATAACGGTGATGCTTGGGTTGAAGCGCAAGGCAACAAAATGGCTGCGCCTCAGGTTTCTGCAGAAGTTCTGAAGAAGATGAAGAAAACTGCCGAAGATTACCTAGGTGAAGAAGTAACTGAAGCGGTAATTACCGTTCCTGCATACTTCAACGACGCCCAGCGTCAAGCAACCAAAGACGCAGGCCGCATTGCTGGTTTGGATGTTAAACGTATCATCAACGAGCCAACCGCTGCTGCACTGGCATACGGTATGGGCAAAACTGTTGGCGACAACGTAGTTGCAGTATATGACTTGGGTGGCGGTACTTTTGATATCTCCATCATTGAAATTGACAACGTTGACGGCGAACAAACTTTTGAAGTTCTAGCGACCAACGGTGACACCCACTTGGGTGGTGAAGATTTCGATAACCGTATGATCAACTACTTGGCAGACGAGTTTAAGAACGAGCAAGGCATCGATCTTAAAAACGACCCACTGGCAATGCAGCGTCTGAAAGAAGCCGCAGAAAAAGCTAAGATCGAACTGTCTTCTGCTCAGCAGACCGACGTTAACCTGCCGTACATCACTGCAGATGCAACCGGTCCTAAGCACATGAACATCAAAGTAACCCGCGCTAAGCTGGAGTCTTTGGTTGAAGATTTGATCATCCGTTCTTTGGAGCCGTTGAAGGTTGCGCTGAACGACGCTGACCTGTCTGTTTCTGACGTAAATGACATCATCTTAGTTGGTGGTCAGACTCGTATGCCTAAAGTACAGCAAGCTGTTGCTGACTTCTTCGGCAAAGAGCCACGTAAAGATGTGAACCCTGACGAAGCGGTAGCCATGGGCGCAGCAGTTCAAGGTGGCGTATTGGCTGGTGACGTTAAAGACGTACTGCTGCTGGACGTTACCCCGCTGTCTCTGGGCATCGAAACCATGGGCGGCGTGATGACTTCTCTGATTGAGAAGAACACCACCATCCCAACCAAGAAGTCTCAGGTATTCTCTACTGCTGATGACAACCAGTCTGCCGTGACCATTCACGTTCTGCAGGGCGAGCGTAAGCAAGCTCAAGGCAACAAGTCTTTGGGTAACTTCAACTTAGAAGGTATCCAAGCAGCACCACGTGGCATGCCACAAATCGAAGTAACCTTCGATATCGATGCTGACGGTATCCTGCACGTATCTGCGAAAGATAAGGGCACCGGTAAAGAGCAGAAGATCACCATTCAGGCGTCCTCTGGTCTGTCTGAAGACGAGATCAACGCGATGGTGAACGACGCTGAAGCGAACGCTGAAGAAGATAAGAAGTTTGAAGAGCTAGTACAGGCTCGCAACCAAGCTGACGGTCTGGTTCACGGTACTCGCAAGCAGGTTGAAGAAGCTGGCGACGCACTGTCTGCTGAAGACAAAGAGTCTATCGAAGCGGCTTGTAAAGCGGTTGAAGAAGCAACCAAAGGCGACGACAAAGAAGCCATGGAAGCTAAGACTCAGGAGCTGATTCAAGCGTCTCAGAAACTGATGGAAATTGCTCAACAGCAAGCTCAAGCGCAACAAGCTGGCGGTGCTGATGAGCAGCCACAAGCGAAAGCGGCTGATGACGTAATGGACGCCGAGTTCGAAGAAGTTAAAGACAAGAAGTAATTCTTGTTGAGCATCTTCTTGCTGCTTAAATAGCTATTTGAGCGGGCGTCCGGTAAACCGGATGCCCGCTTTTCCATATTTATCGAGTAACACGGAACGCGACGCAGATTATGTCAAAACGCGATTACTACGAAATTCTTGGTGTAGGCCGAGATGCTAGCGAACGGGACATTAAAAAGTCTTACAAACGCTTGGCAATGAAGTTCCACCCTGACCGCAACCCTGGTGATGCGGCGGCGGAAGAGAGCTTTAAAGAGGCAAAAGAAGCCTATGAAATTCTTACCGACAGCCAAAAGCGCGCCGCTTACGATCAGTTTGGTCATGCCGGTGTTGATCCAAACCGCGGCGGCGGTGGCTTTGGTGGCGGCGGCGGTGCTGGCGGCTTTGAAGATATCTTCGGTGATGTTTTTGGCGATATGTTCGGTGGCGGTGGTCGTCGTGGCGGCCGTCAACAACAGCAAAGCGGCAGCGATCTGCGTTACAACCTTGAACTGTCTTTGGAAGAAGCGGTTAAGGGTTGTAAAAAAGAGCTGAAGATCCCTTCACTGTCTGAATGTGACAGCTGTAATGGCAGTGGCGCGAAGAAGGGCAGCAGTGCCCAAACCTGTGGTACCTGTCATGGCCAAGGCCAAGTACAAATGCGCCAAGGCTTCTTTGCAGTAGCTCAAGCCTGTCCTACCTGTGGCGGTCGTGGCAAGGTGATTAAGGATCCTTGTAACAAGTGTCATGGCGAAGGTCGCGTTGAAAAGACCAAGACCTTGTCGGTTAACATTCCTGCAGGTGTTGATACTGGTGACCGTGTTCGCTTAGCCGGTGAAGGCGAAGCCGGTCCAATGGGCGCACCAGCGGGTGATCTGTATGTACAGATGCACGTCAAAGATCACCCAATCTTCGAACGCGATGGCAATAACCTCTATTGTGAAGTGCCAATCTCATTCACCAGTGCTGCACTGGGTGGCGAGATTGAAGTACCAACCTTGGATGGTCGAGTGTCATTGAAGGTGCCTGCTGAGACGCAAAGTGGTCGTATGTTCCGTCTGCGTGGTAAAGGCGTTAAATCCGTTCGTAGTCATGCGGTTGGCGATCTTATCTGTAAAGTGATCATCGAAACTCCGGTTAACTTGACCAGCCGTCAAAAAGAGCTGTTGGAAGAGCTGGAGTCAAGCTTTGAAGGCAACAGCAATAAGCACCGCCCGAAAGCGGAAGGCTTCTTTGATGGTGTGAAGAAGTTCTTTGACGACCTCACCAGTTAGGCGTTGAGCCGCTCAAACTAAAACGGCCACTCAATTGAGTGGCCGTTTTTATAGGTACCGATAATTACTGTTGAGGTTCCAATTTACCGGTGGATTCCAATAGCTGGCGTACGTGGGTTTGGACAAACCCTTGCAACACCTTTCCTTCAACCACTAGTACCGGCACCGAGGTGCCACCAAATAGCTGCATCTCGGCGGCGGCTACTTTGTCGTCGTCGATGCTTACCATACGGAAATCGATCTCTTTCTCAGTGAAGTACTCTTTGGCACGCTCACAGTAAGGACAATCTTTACTGGAATACACTACAACGTCGGTGTCGTATTTAATGTTCGCATCGATCGCCTTTTTAAAGGAGGCGTGGGCAGGTGCGGTAAGCAGTAGCAGTGTGGTTAAAATCAGGGTGAAAAAGCGCACTAGAAACCTCTTAGGGAAAATGAAATCTAAGAGATTTTTTACCTGTTCGCGGAGATTGTCTACTCCATTAGGGTTAAATTGCGGCCGTAACCATGTTCTCTTGCAGAATTGTTGAAAATGTCACCGTCGCACTGGCTATGTACTGAACTTTTATTGTGTTAAATTCATACGTTTCACGGATGAAAAGAGAGCAATGATGGTAAGAATAATATTACTGCTAGTAAGCTTGTTAGCTGTGCCTCTGGTACCGGCGGAAACTCAAGCTGACATTTCCTATTTCACTCAAGCCAGCAGCTACAACGGGGTGAAAATCTCCCCTAAAGGTACCTATTTGGCGATACGTATGCCAAAAGATGGCCAGCAAGTAGTGGCAATCCTTGAGACCAAAACCATGGCGGTTAAGCATATTGTTCGCTTTGGTAATAATAAAGAAGTTGGCCAGTTCCACTGGGGCAATGATAATCGCTTGTTAGTCTCATTGAGTATTTTTAAAGGGTGGTTGGCTGGCGCACTTGATACCGGTGAGTGGTATGCGGTTAATGCTGATGGAAGCAAAGATAAGTACATCTTTGGTTATCGCGGAGGTGGTAGCGTCGGGGTGCGGGTTAAAAAGCAGGAATCTCGCCGTGCTTGGGGAAGCATTATCGACCTGCTTCCTGAGGACGATGACTACGTGTTAATGGCCTCCCAACCGATGAGCCGCACCGGTGAACGTCTGTCGGAGATCCTTAAAGTTAATATCTACAACGGTCAAGCGCGTGAGTTAGGCCGTTCGCCAATCCCTAACGCTTACTTTCTAGCGGATAAAAACGGTGATGTTCGCTTTATTGCCGGTGAAAGGCTCAATGGTAAATGGGATGTACGTTATCGCGATAAACGTGGAGACCAGTGGCAAACCATAGATTCTGAAGGGGAACGCGGAGGCACCTTTAAGCCATTGGCGTTTGCCGGACAACACCATGTCTATGCCTTGAGTAACTTAGGTGGCGATATCAATGGCATCTACAAGATGGATGTACGCGACGGCAGCATGAAGCTGCTATTTAAAGATAATGAAGTTGATCCATCGGACACCTTTACCAGCCCTGACGGTCGTGACCTTTACGCCATATTGGTGGAACCAGACTTTCCTAATTACGTATTTATCGATGGTGAGCATCCGTCGGCCAAGGTGTTGAAAAGCTTAATGGCGTCATTTCCTGGCAAGCAGGTACAGATAGCCAGCGAAACCCTCGATGGTATGAAAGCGGTTGTGGCAGTACGCAGTGATCAACAGCCGGTGTCATTCTTTTTGTTTGATAAAGGCAATAACCAATTGCGACCGTTGGTTGAGAGCCGCAGCTGGGTTGATGAGCGAACCGCGTCATTGGTTGAGCCGATAAAGTTTACCGCTCGAGATGGCAAAGTGATCCAAGCCTATCTGACGTTACCCCCGGGGCTTGAATTAAGTACTGCCAAGAAGTTACCGATGGTGGTTAACCCTCATGGCGGCCCTCATGGGATCCGTGATCGTTGGGGTTATAACTACGAAACCCAATTGTTGGCCAGTCATGGCTATGCGGTGTTACAAGTTAATTTCCGTGGTTCTGGTGGCTTTGGCCGTGCATTTGAGCAAGCAGGCTATCGTCAATGGGGGGGAGTAAGTCAGTTCGATATCATTGACGGTACCCAATATGTGGTTGGGCAGGGCATCGCTGATCCCAAACGGATGTGTATTTACGGTGCCAGCTTTGGCGGCTATTCGGCGTTGCAAAGCTCTATTCTGGAACCGGATCTATTCCAATGTGCCGTTGGCAGCATGGGGGTATATGATCTTGAGATGATGTTTGATAACGGCGACATCCAAACTCGTCGAACTGGTATCAACTACCTCAATCAGGTGCTGGGTGACGACAAAGCGCAGCTGCAGCAATATAGCCCAGTAAATAACGTCGATAAGCTGAAAGTGGCGCTGATGCTGATTCATGGTGAAGAGGATGAGCGGGTGCCAGTGGAGCAGGTAGAGGCGTTGCGAGTTAAGTTAGATAAGATAAGTTACCCCTATCAATACATGGAGATGGATAAGGAAGGGCATAGCCTGGCAGATCCCGAAACGCGCCAAGCATATTATCAAAAGATTGTCGGCTTCTTAGACCAACATTTGCAGCTATAAAGCGCTAAACCACGAGAACTGGCAGCAACTTAGCGGAGCGATGCTGCCATTCCCTTGGGAAACAATCGGCAACGGCGATGAACTTTGGTGTTGGTTTTATATTGATGGGCTTGTGCTGTTAATATATGGAAATGTTAGATAGGTGTTTCCAGTCAAGATAAGGAAGTCAAAAATGAAACGAATGCTGATTACCGCCGGGTTATTTGGGTTAGTGGCGTGTACTGCAACGTCACCTACGGGGCGCGATCAAATACTTATGTTTAGCGCTGATGAAATGAGAACCATGGGTGACCAGTCGTTTGAGCAAATTAAGCAGAAAGAGAAGATCAGCACCGATAAGGCGATTAATGCTTATGTTCAGTGCGTGACTGCAGCACTGACCAAACCGGAGCACCTGCAAGCCATCGATGCCAGTCAAACCGAGTCTTGGGACTTGGTGGTATTTGACTCTGACCAAGTAAATGCCTTTGCTCTGCCTGGTGGCCACATTGGTGTCTATACCGGTCTCCTAAAAGCAGCGCAAACACCGGATCAATTGGCGGCGGTTATCGGCCATGAGATTGGTCACGTATTAGCTGATCACGGCAACGAGCAAGTATCTCGCGGTCAAGCAACTGAGATGGGCATGCAGATGATCCAAGTTGCCCTTGGTGCTACTGGTACACCCAACCAAGATATGATCATGGCTGGCTTAGGCTTAGGAGCGCAATATGGGGTGATATTGCCATTTGGCCGACAGCAAGAAAGCGAGTCGGACGTCATCGGTATTGAGTTGATGGCGCGCGCTGGATTTGACCCTGCTCAATCGATTACGTTGTGGCAAAACATGGCCAAAGCCTCTGGTGGCTCAGCCCAACCAGAATTCATGTCGACTCACCCCTCTCATGACACGCGCATTACTGAATTGAGCAATCGGCAGCCAGAGTCTCAAGCCCTTTATAAACAGGCACAACAACAAGGTTACCGACCAAGCTGTAAAGTCCCATAATCATTGGCTTGGCGCTGGGTAAGCGCGTTGGTTGGTGGTATTATTCGCACCTTTAAAACCCACTAAAAATGGAAAAAATGATGACTTTTGAGTCTGTTGAACAGAAAGTAAGCTACGGCGTTGGCCGTCAAATGGGCGAGCAACTGGCTAGCCAGAGCTTTGAAGGCGTTGATATCGCTGCAGTACAAGCTGGTTTGGCAGATGCCATGAACGGCGTTGCGTCTGTAGTTCCAGAAGCTGATCTACAGCAAGCATTTCAGGTTATCTCTGAGCGCATGCGTGCTGAAGCTGAAGCCAAAGCTAAAGAAGCTGCTGGCGAAGGCGAAGCTTTCTTGGCAGAAAACGCTAAACGTGACGGCGTTACCGTTACCGAGTCTGGTCTGCAGATTGAGATCCTGACCCAAGGCGAAGGCGAAAAGCCTACCGCTGAGTCTACTGTTCGTTGTCACTACCACGGTACTTTCACCGACGGTCGTGTATTCGATTCTTCTGTAGATCGTGGCGAACCAGCAGACTTCCCAGTTGGCGGTGTTATCGCTGGTTGGACTGAAGCACTGCAAACCATGCCTGTAGGTACCAAGGTTAAGCTGGCTATTCCACACAACCTAGCTTACGGCGAGCAAGGCGCTGGTGGTGCAATTCCTCCTTTCGCAGCCCTAGTATTTGAGGTTGAATTACTGGAAATCCTGTAATAGGGAATCAGTAAAAACAAAGGGAAGCTTCGGCTTCCCTTTTTTGTTGCCGCAGAAATGTATATAGTGCGCGAATTGACGACAGTCACACTCTAATTAAGAAGTATCGATTGAGTCACTAAGTGGTGAGTTTAATTCACCTTGGTGGCGCTAATAGATTTGTGGGGAATGTACATTGAAAAATCTTCGAGTTGCTATCGCTGGCGCCAGTGGTCGTATGGGGCGAACACTGATTGAATCGGTTATGGCGCATAAAAGCATCGAGCTAGGTGCTGCGCTGGAGCGCTCCTGTTCAACCTTAGTTGGGTGCGACGCTGGTCAGCTTGTTGGCCGTGGTACCGCCAATGTAGCGTTGGCAGCAACTATCGAAGAGGTCGCTGATGATTTCGATGTATTGATTGATTTCACCTCACCAGAATCAACCTTAGCCTATGCACAGCAGTGTAAGGCATTAGGTAAATCGATGGTGATCGGCACCACCGGTCTCAATGCAGAGCAACAGCTGCAGTTACAGCAGTTGGCTACCGAGATGCCAATCGTATTTGCGCCGAATATGGCCGTTGGCGTTAATCTTATGTTCCGCTTATTAAAGATTGCTGCCGATGTGATGGGCGAGCAATGCGATATTGAGATCCAAGAGACACATCATCGTTTTAAGAAAGATGCCCCATCGGGTACTGCGGTTAAGATGGGCGAAGTAATCGCAGCTACCTTAGGTCGTGATCTTAACGAATGCGCAGTTTATGGTCGTGAAGGTATCGAAGGCGAGCGTGACCCTAATACCATCGGCTTTGCTACCACTCGTGCCGGGGATGTGGTCGGTGAGCATACCGCGCTGTTTGCAGATATCGGTGAGCGGATAGAGATAACCCATAAGGCGACCAGCCGGAGCACCTTTGCTAATGGTGCGTTGCGAGCCTCGCAATGGCTTATTGAAAAGCCCGCCGGTTTGTATGATATGCAGCAAGTACTCGGTTTCGAGAATAGTTAAATAAAAAAGCACGCAATTAGCGTGCTTTTTTATTGTGAATATATAGGCAAATGAGGTTTTCGCTGGTATAGTTCGCGGAATTTGTCAAAAATTAGCTTTTTGCATATTGCCCTGCTGCCGTAAAGGCATAGAAACCAAAAACTTATAACTTATATTGGTGGAGGTCAAGTTGAAACAAACTGCCCTGTTAGTGCTCCAGGACGGAACTGTTTTCCGTGGTAAATCCATAGGTGCGTTAGGAATGTCGGCCGGAGAGGTCGTTTTTAATACTTCCATGACGGGTTACCAAGAGATATTGACCGATCCTTCTTATTCCCGCCAAATTGTTACTCTTACTTATCCCCACATTGGCAACACCGGCACCAATGCCGAAGATACCGAATCCGCAGCGATTCACGCCATGGGCTTAGTGATCCGCGACCTTCCTGTTTTAGCTTCAAACTTCCGTAACGAACAATCCTTAAGTGACTACCTCAAACAGCATGGTGTGGTTGGCATTGCCGACATCGACACTCGTAAGCTGACACGTATCTTGCGTGAAAAGGGAGCGCAGGCAGGTACCATTATCGCTGGCGAAGACAATGTTGAAAAAGCATTGGCTGCAGCGCAAGCCTTCCCCGGTTTGAAAGGCATGGATTTAGCCAAAGAAGTTACCGTTGATAAGCCATACCAATGGCGCCAAGGTAGCTGGAAGCTGATTGGCGGCTTGCCATCAGATACGCCTACTACTGCATTGAAGTTCAAGGTTGTTGCGTACGATTACGGCGTGAAACACAACATTCTACGAATGCTGGTTGACCGTGGTTGCGATGTGACCGTTGTTCCTGCGCAAACCCCAGCGTCGGAAGTGTTGGCGATGCAGCCAGATGGTGTGTTCCTGTCTAACGGTCCTGGCGATCCAGAACCCTGTGATTACGCCATCAATGCTATCAGCGAAATTCTGACCACTGAGATCCCGGTATTTGGTATCTGTTTGGGTCATCAGTTGTTGGCTTTAGCCTCAGGTGCACAAACCATCAAAATGAAGTTTGGTCATCACGGTGGTAACCACCCCGTACAACAGTTGGACGACCAACGGGTAATGATCACTGCTCAAAACCATGGTTTTGCGGTTGATGAAGCCACCTTGCCTGCGTCCCTACGCGCAACTCATAAAAGTCTGTTCGACGGTTCTTTACAAGGAATCCATCGCACCGATAAGCCAGCATTCTCATTCCAAGGGCACCCAGAGGCGAGCCCAGGGCCGCACGATGCGGCGCCATTGTTCGATCACTTTATCGGACTGATGAATGAGTTTAAGGCCCAGAAATAAGCGCGAGAGAAGAGAACAATGCCAAAACGTACCGACATAAAAAGCATCCTTATCCTTGGCGCTGGCCCAATTGTAATTGGCCAGGCCTGTGAGTTCGATTACTCTGGCGCGCAAGCGTGTAAAGCACTGCGTGAAGAGGGTTATCGCGTTATTCTGGTGAACTCTAACCCAGCCACCATCATGACCGATCCTGAGATGGCCGATGCTACTTACATCGAGCCTATTCACTGGGAAGTAGTACGCAACATTATCGCCAAAGAGCGTCCTGATGCGGTACTACCAACCATGGGCGGTCAAACCGCGCTGAACTGTGCCCTAGAGCTTGAGGCCAAAGGCGTACTGAAAGAGTTCAACGTCGAGATGATTGGCGCCACAGCTGACGCTATCGATAAAGCGGAAGACCGTGCTCGCTTTGATAAAGCGATGAAGTCTATTGGTCTTGAGTGTCCTCGTGCAGGTATCGCTCACACCATGGAAGAGGCCAACGCGGTGCAAGCGGAAGTAGGTTTCCCTTGTATTATTCGCCCATCATTCACCATGGGTGGTAGCGGTGGTGGTATCGCTTATAACCGTGAAGAGTTCGAAGAGATCTGTACCCGCGGTTTGGACTTGTCGCCAACCAACGAACTGTTGATCGATGAATCACTTATCGGTTGGAAAGAGTACGAGATGGAAGTGGTGCGCGATAAGGCGGACAACTGCATCATCGTTTGTTCCATCGAAAACTTTGACCCAATGGGTATCCACACCGGTGACTCCATCACCGTTGCGCCAGCGCAAACCCTAACCGACAAAGAGTACCAGTTGATGCGTAATGCTTCGATGGCGGTACTGCGTGAGATCGGTGTTGAAACTGGTGGTTCTAACGTGCAGTTTGGCGTATGCCCTAAGACTGGCCGTGTGGTTATTATTGAGATGAACCCACGAGTATCCCGCTCGTCGGCATTGGCTTCTAAAGCTACCGGATTCCCAATCGCTAAGATTGCCGCCAAGTTGGCAGTTGGCTTTACCCTAGATGAGCTGCAAAACGACATCACCGGTGGAGCAACCCCAGCGTCGTTCGAACCATCTATTGATTACGTCGTTACCAAGATTCCTCGTTTTAACTTTGAAAAGTTTGCTGGCGCTGACGACCGCCTGACCACTCAGATGAAGTCTGTTGGTGAAGTGATGGCCATCGGCCGTACCTTCCAAGAGTCGATGCAAAAAGCGTTGCGTGGACTTGAAACTGGCATGACCGGTTTTGACTCTGTCGTTGATGTGAATGCAGTAGACTCGTTGACTAAGATCCGCCACGAACTGCAAGAAGCGGGTTGTGAGCGTGCTTGGTACATCGCCGATGCCTTCCGTGCAGGCCTGTCGATGGAAGCGATTCGTCGTATTACCAATATCGACCCCTGGTACCTAGTGCAAATCGAAGAGTTGGTTCAGCTGGAAGAGCAGGTGAAAGAGGGTGGTTTACGCTGTCTCGATTACGACTTCCTGCGCACCTTAAAACGCAAAGGCTTTGCTGATGCGCGCTTGGCTGCTCTGATTGGTGTGGCTGAGGCCGAAGTACGCAAACTGCGTCATAAGCTGAATTTGTTCCCGGTATATAAGCGTGTTGATACCTGTGCCGCTGAATTCTCTACCGATACCGCTTACATGTACTCTACCTACGAGGATGAGTGTGAAGCGAATCCATCGGAGAAAGAGAAGATTATGGTTATCGGCGGCGGCCCTAACCGAATTGGCCAAGGCATCGAGTTTGATTACTGTTGTGTGCACGCGGCACTGGCGATGCGCGAAGACGGTTACGAGACCATTATGGTTAACTGTAACCCTGAAACCGTATCTACCGACTACGACACTTCAGACCGTCTCTACTTCGAACCAATTACCTTTGAAGACGTGCTTGAAATCGTCAACGTAGAGAAACCAAAGGGTGTAATTGTGCAGTACGGTGGCCAAACTCCACTGAAACTGGCTCGCGCTCTGGAAGCGGCTGGCGTCCCAATTATTGGTACCAGCCCAGATGCGATTGACCGTGCTGAAGACCGTGAGCGTTTCCAGCAAGCGGTTGAACGTTTGGACCTGAAACAGCCAGAAAACAGCACCGTAACCGCATTGACGCAAGCTGTAACCGACGCCGAACGCATTGGTTATCCATTGGTTGTTCGCCCATCCTACGTACTGGGTGGCCGTGCCATGGAAATTGTTTACGACGAGCAAGATCTTCGCCGTTACTTTAGCGAAGCAGTAAGTGTATCCAACGAATCACCAGTGTTGCTGGATCGATTTTTGGATGACGCCACCGAAGTGGATGTCGATGTTGTGTGTGATGGCACCGATGTGGTTATCGGCGGCATCATGGAACATATCGAACAAGCGGGTGTTCACTCTGGTGACTCTGGCTGTTCACTGCCTCCATATACCTTAAGCCAATCCATCCAAGATCAGATGCGCGAACAGTGCCGCAAACTGGCCTTAGAGTTGGGCGTTATTGGTTTGATGAACGTGCAGTTTGCAGTTAAAGACGATGTTATCTACCTGATTGAGGTGAACCCTCGTGCAGCTCGTACCGTGCCGTTTGTGTCAAAGGCAACCGGTGTTCCACTAGCGAAGATTGCCGCTCGAGTTATGGCTGGTAAATCGCTTCAAGAGCAGAACTTCACCAAGGAAGTTATCCCGCCTTACTACTCGGTTAAAGAAGTGGTATTGCCGTTTAACAAGTTCCCTGGTGTTGACCCACTGCTTGGCCCTGAAATGCGCTCTACTGGTGAAGTAATGGGGGTGGGTGATACCTTCGCTGAGGCATACGCCAAAGCACAGCTGGGTGCCATCAAGGATGTGCCGAAAAATGGCCGTGCATTGTTGTCTGTTCGTAGCGGTGACAAACGTCGCATCGGTGACTTAGCACAGAAACTAATTGAGCTGGGTTACGAGTTAGATGCAACTCACGGCACTGCAGTGGCGTTGGGCGAAGCGGGCGTCAACCCTCGCTTGGTAAACAAGGTGCATGAAGGTCGTCCGCACATTCTGGATCGCATCAAGAACGGTGAATACACTTACATCGTAAATACCACTGAAGGCCGCCAAGCAATTGAAGACTCGCGTCAATTGCGTCGAGGCGCCTTGCGTTATAAGGTGAATTACACCACCACTATGAACGCAGCATTTGCAACGTGTATGGCACATAACGCTGATGACCGTAGCAATGTAACCTCGGTACAAGAGCTGCATAAGCGCAGTTTAGGCTAATCGAGTCGCGATAAAACCGAAACCGTTGCTTAAACAGAACGCCGGATGGGATGACCCGCCGGCGTTTTGCGTTTACAATTCTATCCAATAGAATGCCCACGAATTTTTCAAACCGCGGCAGCTAGTGCGAATAAATCGCGTTGGCGCGGCGTGTTTTTGTCAAAGAAAAGAGAACATTATGGCTACAGCACCAATGACGGTATACGGCGCAGAAATGCTTCGTGAAGAGTTGGAACATTTGAAATTCACCAAGCGTCCAAAGATCTCTGAGGCGATCGCACAAGCTCGAGAGCTAGGCGATTTGAAGGAAAATGCTGAATATCACGCCGCTCGTGAAGAGCAAGGCATTGCCGAAGCACGTATTCGTGACATCGAAGGCAAGTTGTCTAACGCGCAGGTGATTGACGTAACCAAGATGACGAATAACGGCAAAGTTATTTTCGGCACCACCGTTACCTTAGTTAACGTTGCAACCGATGAAGAGGTGACTTACCGCATCGTCGGTGATGATGAAGCTGACTTCAAAAACAAACTGATTTCAGTCAATTCGCCAATGGCTCGTGCCATGATTGGTAAAGAACTGGATGACAGCGTTGTCGTTAAAGCCCCAGCCGGTGATATTGAATACGAAGTGTTGCGCGTCGAATACATTTAAACCCGCTAAATATAAAAAGAAAGCTGCCAAGGGCAGCTTTTTTTATTTGCCTAATCTGAACACGGATCCATAGCTAACCTCCTATACTTGTTAAAGGTATTTCACAATGGATGTATGAGATGATTAGAACTGCATTAGCGGTCGTAATATTGGCTGCACCAACGGCATGGGCAGCTGACCCATTTACTATTCCTCAACAACAGGGTTGGAGTGGCTTTGTTGGTGGCGGTGTTGGTTATTATAGCTTGGAATCAAACTTTGTTGCCGGTACCCGAACCTTAGAGTTAGGCGATGAAAATATTGACTCATTGAATAGCAGCGCAGATCGCAACGATGAGGTGGTGCCAGAGTTGGCGGCGGATCTTCGTTACACCTTCTCAAACCTCAAGACTCAGGCCTATTTCGGTAACTTGGTGCAGGATCAGGTTCGACTGGATTGGACGCAACGCTTAGGTGTGCGTCACCAAACAGACAATCTGGGTATGATTGGTGCGAGTGTGCTGTTCTCAATGGTGCCGACTGAGGTGTGGGAAGATCCTTATCAATTAAAAGATCGAGATCGTACTGATCGCAGTTCAAGTGGCATCCGACTGTCTTGGGATGCCATTGCTCAATCGCCATTTGGTATGGATGTAAGTTATCGCGAGATTGAGATCGATACCGAACGCTCTGGCCGATCGTTGCCGCTATCTAGCGCTGAAGTAGACTCTCTCGACCGTGAGGGTAACAGTCGCCGAGTACAGGTTTATGGCCGTTGGATAGTTGATGGACAACACATCTTTATCCCTGCGGTTTCCCATACTGACCGTGATCTAGACGGCTCAGCGGAGAAGGGCAGTAGTTCTGGTGTCCAGATGAGTTACGCCTACATTCAACCTAAGTTTACCCAAACATTCAGTGGCTACTTTGGTAAACGGGATTATGACAACCAGAATCCTATTTATGGCAAGAAAGCGGATGCAGATGAGTTTGGTTTAACCAGTATTACTTTCGTTAAAGACATATTTGGTTGGCAAAAATACGATTTACGAGTGACTGCCAGTTATGTCGAGTCAGACTCTGACCTTAACTTCTTTGATTCGAAGATGTTTGGCTTAAGCTTCGATGTGCTTTATCAAATCTAAGCGCAACAAAAAAGGGAGAGGCATAAGCCTCTCCCTTTTTGTTCCAGCAGCTAGCGTTAGGATTAACGTGCTTTAGGAACTTCAATTTTGCGCTCAGGCGTTGCACGATACAGAACCTGGATGTGGCCAATGGTCTGCACTTCAACGGCTTTGGTTTCGCGAACGATAGCGGCCATGATGGCCTTCTTCTCTTCGCGGTCTTCACTAGAAACCTTCACCTTGATCAGCTCATGGTGATCCAGTGCAAGTTCAACTTCCGCTAGTACGCCTTCGGTTAGGCCATTAGCGCCAAGCATTACCACAGGCTTAAGCTTGTGGGCTAGGCCTTTAAGGAACTGCTTTTGTTTTGTGGTCAATTGGCTCATTTGGGCACTCTTTTTGACGTTGGGGACTTGAAAAGCGGCTATTCTAGCCTCATATCGCCAGTAATTCTATTTTCTTACCATACTGAATGCAGTATTGGTGGCCACAAAGGGGTAGCCACAAGGCATGAGCAAGAAAAAACATTCGGCCAGTTCCAAGCGTTGGCTTACAGAACATTTTGATGATCACTACGTAAAGAAAGCACAGAAGCAGGGTTTACGTTCCCGTGCCATCTTTAAGTTAGAAGAGATCCAGCTAAAAGATAAATTGCTCAAACCTAAAATGTCGGTAGTCGATCTTGGTGCAGCTCCTGGTGGCTGGTCTCAGTTCGCCGTGGAACAAGTAGGCTTGGACGGCATGGTTATCGCTTGTGATATTTTGCCGATGGACCCAATCGCTGGCGTCGACTTCTTGGAAGGCGACTTTCGTGAAGAAGCGGTGTTAAATGCATTATTAAATCGTGTTGGTGACAACAAGATTGACGTAGTGATGTCGGACATGGCGCCGAACTTTTCGGGTACCGATGGTGTCGACCAACCTAGAGCGATGTATTTGGTCGAGTTAGCGTTCGATATGTGCCATCAAGTGTTAGCCAAAGGTGGTGCATTTGTGGTCAAAGTTTTTCAGGGCGAAGGCTTTGATCAGTACCTGCAAGACGTACGTAACAGTTTTACCAGCGTAAAAATTCGTAAACCGGACAGTTCACGTGCTCGTTCTCGTGAAGTCTACATTGTGGCTAGCGGTTACAAAGGGTAAGCTAGCCCTTAGTAAACCAAGGAATTTGTGAGGTTATATCCCTTGAGCGATATGGCAAAGAATCTGATTTTATGGCTTGTTATCGCAGTTGTTCTGATGACTGTGTTTCAAGGCTATTCCCCATCGTCTGGAAACAACGATGGAATGAGCTACAGCACTTTTGTGCAGGCTTACCAAAACGGCTCTGTTCGCTCGGTTGAGATTGAGGATCAATCCACCATTACTGGTACCACCAGTAGCGGTGAAAAGTTCGTCACTTATATGCCGGTGTATGACAAGGACCTGCTTAACGAACTGATGAAGTACGATGTGGATGTGATTGGTAAGCCGGCTGAACAGCCGAGCATGCTGGCACAGATCTTCGTTTCTTGGTTCCCAATGCTGTTGCTTATCGGTGTGTGGATTTTCTTCATGCGTCAGATGCAGGGCGGCGGCGGCAAAGGCGCAATGTCCTTTGGTAAGAGCAAGGCTCGGTTGATGGGCGAAGACCAAATCAAAACCACTTTTGCTGATGTTGCTGGTTGTGACGAAGCGAAAGAGGAAGTGGAAGAGTTGGTGGACTACTTGCGTGATCCAACCAAGTTCCAAAAATTGGGTGGTCGTATCCCTACCGGCGTATTGCTGGTTGGTCCTCCAGGTACTGGTAAAACCTTGCTGGCGAAAGCGATTGCTGGTGAAGCCAAAGTACCGTTCTTTACCATCTCCGGCTCTGATTTCGTTGAGATGTTCGTTGGTGTTGGTGCATCCCGTGTACGTGACATGTTCGAACAGGCTAAGAAGTCTGCCCCATGTATCATCTTTATCGATGAGATCGATGCAGTCGGTCGTCAACGTGGCGCTGGCATGGGGGGAGGCCACGATGAACGTGAGCAAACGCTGAACCAAATGCTGGTTGAGATGGATGGTTTTGAAGGTAACGAAGGCATTATTGTTATCGCTGCTACCAACCGCCCTGACGTATTGGATCCAGCGCTATTACGTCCTGGTCGTTTTGACCGTCAGGTTACCGTTGGCTTGCCAGATGTTCGCGGTCGTGAGCAGATCCTTAAAGTGCACATGCGCAAAGTACCGTTAGCTGAAGGTGTTGATGCAGCACTGATTGCTCGTGGTACTCCAGGTTTCTCAGGCGCTGAACTGGCTAACTTAGTCAATGAAGCCGCTTTGTTTGCTGCTCGAGGCTCCAAACGTCTTGTTGCGATGGAAGAGTTCGAGAGAGCTAAAGATAAGATCATGATGGGCGCCGAACGCCGCTCCATGGTGATGAGCGAAGATGAAAAGCGGATGACCGCCTATCACGAATCTGGTCATGCCATTGTTGGTCGTTTGGTACCAGAGCACGATCCGGTTTACAAGGTATCTATTATTCCTCGTGGACGAGCCTTGGGTGTCACTATGTACTTGCCTGAGCAAGATCGCTGGAGCCACTCGAAGCAACACCTTGAATCGATGATCTCCAGTTTGTACGGTGGACGTATTGCTGAGCAGCTGATCTACGGTGACGATAAGGTTACAACCGGTGCGTCTAACGACATCGAACGGGCTACCGATATCGCTCGTAAGATGGTGACTCAGTGGGGCTTGTCTGAAAAACTTGGTCCAATGAACTATGCCGATGAAGACGGTGAGGTGTTCTTAGGTCGTTCTATGGCTAAGGCCAGTCACGTTTCTGAAGGTACCTCGCACCTTATCGACGAAGAAGTAAAAGTCTTTGTTGAACGTAACTATGAACGCTCTCGTACTATCTTGAGCGACAACATGGATATCTTACACTCCATGACTGACGCGCTGATGAAGTATGAAACCATTGATGCTCGTCAGATTGACGACTTAATGGAGCGCCGTGAGGTTCGTCCACCATCCGATTGGACCGAAGATCACAAAGATACCCCGTCTAATGGCGACGGTGGTGCAAAGGTCGAAAAAGAGGACTCCTCCGAGCCAGAATCAGGTACGGAAGAAGCACCAGCGAAGTAACTCGTTTATTCGCTCGTTAAAAGGCCCCGCCATCGCGGGGCTTTTTTGTATAAGAAGGATTTCAGCATGTTGTTACGCTGCGCTGACAAACAACTTGATCTCAGTACACCTCAGGTAATGGGGATCCTAAACGTTACCCCTGATTCGTTCTCCGATGGCGGTCAGCACAACCGCTTGGCAGATGCGTTAGCACAAGCCAAACGCATGGTTGAACAGGGGGCCACCATTATTGATATCGGTGGTGAATCAACCCGGCCTGGCGCGGCCGATGTGAACGTCGATGATGAATTGGCGCGAACTATCCCGGTGATTGCTGCAATTAAACAGCAGCTCGATGTAATAGTGTCTATTGATACCTCCAAAGCGAAAGTTATGACCGAAGCTGTCGCTGCTGGAGCGGGGATCATTAATGATGTTCGAGCGCTACAAGAGCCCGGTGCACTTGAGGCGGCAGCCGCGACGAATGCCGCGATCTGCTTAATGCATATGCAAGGGCAACCAAGAACCATGCAACAGCAACCTCGCTATGCCGATCTGTTTGCTGAGGTAAACCAGTTTTTTGCACAACGGATTACCGCCTGTAACCAGATTGGTATCGATTCGTCTCGTTTGCTTCTGGATCCGGGGTTTGGTTTCGGAAAAACTCTGGAACATAACTTTCAGTTGTTGGCTCAACTGCAAAAATTACGATCTCATCGACTTCCGCTCTTGATTGGTTTATCACGAAAAAGCATGATTGGAACCTTACTTAATCGTAGTGTTGAACAGCGAGTCGTTGGCAGCGTCGCTGGTGCCTTACTGGCCGCGCAGCAGGGAGCCGAGATCCTTCGAGTTCATGATGTCGCCGAGACCGTCGATGCTTTGACCGTTTGGCAGCAGGTTCAGCGTTATGGTAACTAAAGCGTCAAATTGAACGCTTTTTATCAAAAATTTCATTGCTTTGTCTAAAGAATCAGCGAACGGGCGGTAACTTGGTTAACGGCACTTGTAAGTTAAAAGTCAGTTAGCTATTATCACGCCGCTTTCACAGGAGATGCATATGGCTACAAGACGTCCCGTCATCGCAGCTAACTGGAAAATGGCCGGGAGCCAACAGTTGGGTGAAGAAGTACTGGAAAAGTTCAAGCTGCTACCAAGTAGTTCAGCTGAAGTGGTCATTTGCCCACCTAGTGTATACCTTGATAGCTTGCAGCAGCAGTTGTCAAAACATAGCTCGGAGCTAGTTAATCATCGAATTAGCCTAGGTGCTCAGAATATGAGTCATCAGGAATTCGGTGCTTACACCGGTGAGACATCCGGAGCGATGCTGAAGGAATTCGGCTGTAGCTATGTTATCATCGGTCACTCCGAACGCCGTCGTATGTACGGTGAGAGCAGCGACATTGTGGCAGATAAATTTATCATGGCGCAAAAAATGGGTTTAACCCCAATTTTGTGTGTCGGTGAGTCTTTAGCTGCTCGTGAAGCGAATCGTACCTTTGAGGTGTTAAACGGTGAGCTGAATGCGGTGCTTGATAAAGTTGGTATTATGGCGTTTGATAACGCACTAATTGCTTACGAGCCTTTATGGGCTATCGGAACCGGCAAAAGCGCAACCCCTGAGCAAGCTCAGGAAGTTCACGCTTTTATTCGCCAGCGATTAACGGAAATCTCCCCATTTGTGGGTGAGAAAATCCGTATTTTGTACGGTGGCAGTGTTAAGCCGAGTAATGCGGCTGACTTGTTTACCCGACCAGATGTCGATGGCGGCCTTGTTGGCGGCGCCAGCTTGAATGCGAGCGACTTTGTAAATCTTTGTCGTATAGCCTCAGAATCGGAATGATTGAACGATGCTTTTTGAAATTTTAATGGTTTGTTACTTGTTGGTTGCTCTGGCTATTATTGGCTTGGTACTCATCCAGCAAGGTAAGGGAGCTGGTATGGGCGCATCCTTCGGGTCTGGCGCTTCTGGTACTTTATTTGGCTCCTCTGGTTCAGGTAACTTCCTGAGCCGCAGCACTGCGGTGCTGGCTACTCTGTTTTTTGTGTTAAGTCTGTTGTTGGGCCGTTTAAGCTCTCACACCGGTGAAGAAACCGATGATTGGAATACCCTTGAGGTTCCAGCAGTAGAACAACCTGTTAGCGATGCTCCAGCAAGCGATGTGCCTGCAACGGACGTACCTAACTAAAAAAGTTTTTGTGCCGTGGTGGTGGAATTGGTAGACACGCCATCTTGAGGGGGTGGTGAGCTATGCTCGTGCGGGTTCAAGTCCCGCTCACGGCACCATTATTTAGCTTCTGATACATGTCTATGTGTGTTAGGATGCATCCAAATTGACGCGGGATGGAGCAGCTTGGTAGCTCGTCGGGCTCATAACCCGAAGGTCGTCGGTTCAAATCCGGCTCCCGCAACCAATTTAAAGTGTCTGTTAATAGAGCTTGTTTGATTTAGCCTTTAGGCTTTTACAGATAACCTCGAAGGCAACGGTTTAATTCCGATTGCCGCAGTCATTTGATTCAGATTAGTAAGTTAATTTGAATAGAGATGTCATCTACCTATTGCCCGGTGATGATGTCACCTCGCGACCGTAAGGTCGGGTCATTAGACCTAAACCCGCAGCGAGGGCGGTGGCAGTAACTGCTGCCGAGTTTCAGCAATGAAACTCTAAACAGGGTATAGCTAACTTTAAGCCCCGTTTTAACAACGGGGTTTTTTGTATTCTGGCGTTGGTGAAATCGTATTTTGATTTTATTGTGCTGCTGTCCCTTGGGGTTTGGCTACTAAATACTATGGTATAAGTAGTCGGGTATTAGGGCTGTTAGCCCTTTTTTTGTTTATAGGGGTATACCCATGGCGACGATTCAACAACGCCTAACCGAGATGCTGGCAGAACCAGTAGAAATGCTCGGTTATGAGCTTTGGGGCTTGCAGTTTATTAGTGCAGGTAACCACTCAATTTTACGCCTATTTATCGATCATGCAGACGGCATCTCGGTGCAAGCGTGTGCAGACGTAAGCAGACAGGTTAGCGCGGTATTGGACGTAGAAGATCCGATCAGCACTGAGTTTAACCTTGAAGTATCTTCCCCAGGGATGGATCGACCGCTGTTTACGGCGGAGCATTACCAAAAATATCTCGGTTCGGATGTAAATGTCGTGCTGAATATGCCAATGGAAGGTAAACGTAAGTGGCGAGGCGAAATCATCGCAGTAGACGGTGACAACATCTCCTTGCGTTGTGATGGTCAAGAACAAACTTTGATTCTGTCGAACGTACAGAAATCTAACTTGATTCCTAAATTTTAAGTTTCAGGGTGAAACGAGGCTGAAAATGAGCAAAGAAATCCTGGCCGTTGCAGAAGCGGTATCTAATGAAAAAGCGGTACCACGCGAGAAGATTTTTGAAGCACTAGAAATCGCACTTGCTACTGCCACTAAGAAAAAGCGTGAGCTTGAAATTGAAGTTCGTGTTTGCATCGATCAAAAGACTGGTGAATTTGAAACGTTCCGTCGTTGGGAAGTTATCGCTGATGAAGATGAGATGGAAGTCTCTACTCGTCAGGTATACCTGTCTGCTGCCCGTGCAATGGAAGAAGATGAAACCATCGAGGTTGGTGACTTCGTCGAAGAAGAGATCGAATCGGTAACCTTCGACCGCATCACTACCCAAACCGCTAAGCAAGTCATCGTACAAAAAGTACGTGAAGCTGAGCGTTCTCAAGTAGTTGAGCAGTTTAAAGATAAAGAAGGCGAGTTGGTAACTGGTGTTGTTAAAAAAGTAAACCGTGACTCTGTCATCGTTGACTTAGGTAATAACGCCGACGCTATCTTGTTCCGTGAAGAGATGCTTCCACGTGAAAACTTCCGCCCTGGCGACCGCGTTCGTGCGTTGTTGCACAGTGTTCGTTTGGAAGCCCGTGGTTCGCAACTGTTCCTGAGCCGTTCACGCCCTGAGGTGTTGATCGAGCTGTTCCGCATTGAGGTTCCAGAGATTGGCGAAGAGATGATTGAAATCATCGGCGCCGCTCGCGATCCAGGTTCTCGCGCTAAAATTGCAGTGAAGACCAACGATAAGCGTATTGATCCAGTCGGTGCCTGTGTTGGTATGCGTGGCGCTCGAGTTCAAGCTGTTTCTGGCGAACTGGGCGGCGAGCGTATCGATATTGTGCTGTGGAATGAAAACTACGCTCAATATGTGATCAATGCGATGGCACCTGCTGATGTAAGCTCTATCGTAGTAGATGAAGACGCACGTTCAATGGACGTGGCAGTAGAAAAAGATTCATTGGCTCAAGCGATCGGCCGTAACGGTCAAAACGTTCGCTTAGCCTCACAAGTTACCGGTTGGGAATTGAATGTAATGACCACCGATGACTTGGCTGAAAAGCATGAGCAAGAGTCGGCCAAGATGATTGCGGTATTTGTTGAAGGTTTGGATATCGACGACGAATTTGCCGGCGCATTGGTTGATGAAGGCTTCACCACTTTGGAAGAGATCGCTTACGTACCAATGGCTGAGCTGTTGGAAGTAGATGGCTTGGACGAAGAGACTGCAGAGATGCTGCGTGACCGTGCTAAGACCGCCCTAACCACCAAAGCACTGGCTTCTGAAGAAGCACTAGACGGTGTTGAACCAGCAGCTGATCTGCTGGGTCTGGAAGGTTTAGAGCGTCACTTGGCCTTTGTTCTGGCTAGCCGTGGTGTTATCACCTTGGAAGATTTGGCCGAGCAAGGCGTTGATGACTTAACCGACATCGACGAGCTGAACGAAGACAAAGCTGGTGAGTTAATCATGGCTGCACGTAACATCTGCTGGTTCAGCGACGAAGCGTAAGCACCAGTCAACAGAGGATATAAAGGATAATGTCAGAGAAAACCATCAAGTCTCTTGCCGAAGAAGTTGGCAAGCCTGTTGACCGACTGATTACTCAGTTTGCTGAAGCCGGTATCACCAAAGGTGAAGGCGACAAAGTTACGCAAGAGGAGCAGCAATCGTTGCTGACTCATCTTGCCAAGCAACACGGCGGTCAGGCTGAGCCGACCCGCATGACGTTGCAACGTAAAACCAAAACCACGTTGAGTGTTAACAGTGGCGGCGGCAAGAGCAAGGCAGTTCAAGTAGAAACGCGTAAGAAACGCACCTACGTGAAGCGCAGTGCTGTTGAGGAACAGGCCAAGCAGGAAGCGGAAGAGCAAGCTCGCCGTGAGGCAGAAGAGAAAGCACAACGCGAAGCAGAGATTGCTAAGCGTGAAGCTGAAGAGCAAGCCCGCCGTGATGCCGAAGTTAAGGCACAGCGAGCGGCTGAAGACAAAGCTAAGCGTGAAGCTGCACAAGCAGAGCGCAAAGCTAAATCTGATAAAGATCCGGCCATCGTTGCGCAAGAAGAGAAAGCCAAACAAGAGGCAGAAGCATTGTTAAAAGCGCAAGAAGCAGAAGCGGCACGTAAAGCGGAAGAACTGGCTAAAGCGAAGGCTGAAGAAGCCAAGAAGCTGGCAGAAGAAAATTCTTCCCGTTGGGCTGAAGAGGAAGCTAAGCGCAAGGAAGCTGAAAAGAACGCTGATTACCACGTAACCACTTCGCAAGAAGCTCGTGCTGCTGAAGATCAGCAAGACGCGAAAGCTGAGCGTAGCGGTCCACGCCGTAAGAAGAAGCCAGCTCAAGATCGTAACGCACGCGGTGGTCGCAATGCTCGCGGTGGTCGTAACAAACGTGGTGCGAATGCCCCAACTTCAATGCAGCACGGCTTCCAGAAGCCAGCAGAGAAAGTCGTTCGTGACGTTGTTATCGGCGAAACCATCACTGTTGCCGAACTGGCAAACAAGATGGCTATCAAAGCAACTGAAATCATCAAAGCGATGATGAAGATGGGCTCCATGGTAACCATCAACCAAGTTATCGATCAGGAAACTGCTCAGGTAGTTGCTGAAGAGCTTGGTCACAAGGTTGTGCTGCGTAACGAGAACGAACTTGAAGATGCAGTAATGTCCGATCGTGACACCACTGCAGAGCAAGTTAACCGTGCACCAGTTGTGACCATCATGGGCCACGTTGACCACGGTAAGACCTCGCTACTGGATTACATCCGTACTGCTAAGGTTGCTTCTGGTGAGGCCGGTGGTATTACCCAGCACATCGGTGCATACCACGTAGAAGTGGGCGATGGCATGATCACCTTCCTGGATACCCCAGGACACGCTGCATTTACCTCAATGCGTGCTCGTGGTGCTAAGTCTACCGATATCGTTGTTCTGGTTGTTGCTGCAGACGATGGCGTAATGCCACAGACCATTGAAGCGATTCAGCACGCGAAAGCGGCTGACGTGCCACTGGTTATCGCAGTAAACAAGATGGATAAAGAAGATGTTGACCCAGATCGTGTTAAGAACGAACTGTCTCAGCATGGTGTTATTCCAGAAGATTGGGGCGGCGAGCACATGTTTGCTCACGTTTCAGCGAAAACTGGTTTAGGCATTGACGCACTTCTTGAAGGCATCTTGTTGCAATCTGAAGTACTGGAACTGAGTGCTCGTGCTGAAGGCATGGCACGCGGTGTGGTAATCGAATCTCGCTTGGACAAAGGTCGTGGCCCAGTTGCTTCGGTACTAGTTCAAGAAGGTACTCTGCGTCAGGGCGATATCGTTCTGTGTGGTCTAGAGTACGGCCGTGTTCGTGCCATGCGCGATGAAAACGGTAAAGAGATTGAAGTTGCTGGTCCGTCTATCCCAGTTGAGATCTTAGGTCTGTCTGGTGTACCTGCCGCGGGCGATGAAGCCACTGTAGTACGTGACGAGAAGAAAGCTCGTGAAGTTGCCCTGCATCGTCAAGGTAAGTTCCGCGAAATCAAGCTGGCTCGTCAGCAGAAGGCTAAGCTGGAGAACATGTTCTCTAACATGACCGAAGGCGATATCTCTGAGCTGAACGTAGTACTGAAAGCTGACGTACAGGGTTCTTTGGAAGCGATTGCTGACTCACTGACTAAGTTGTCTACCGACGAAGTGAAGGTAAATATCATCGGCCGTGGTGTTGGTGGTTTGACCGAAACTGATGCCTCTTTGGCAGCGGCTTCTAACGCTATCTTGGTTGGTTTCAACGTACGTGCTGACGCAGTTGCGCGTCGCATGGTTGACAACGAGAACCTAGACTTACGTTACTACAGCGTAATCTACGACCTGATTGATGAAGTTAAGTCTGCTATGTCTGGCATGCTGGCTCCTGAATTCAAGCAGCAGATTATCGGTCTGGCTGAAGTACGCGACGTGTTTAAGTCACCTAAGATTGGCGCTATTGCCGGTTGTATGGTTACTGAAGGCGTGGTTAAGCGTAACGCGCCAATCCGCGTACTGCGTGATAACGTTGTAATCTACGAAGGCGAGCTTGAATCTCTGCGTCGCTTTAAAGACGATGCTCCAGAAGTGCGTAATGGCATGGAATGTGGTATCGGCGTTAAGAACTACAACGACGTTAAAGTCGGCGACCAAATCGAAGTATTTGAAACCGTCGAAATTAAACGCTCCCTGTAATCGAGCGATTAAGGAAGAGGGGCTACGGCCCCTTTTTTTGGTGAAAAAAAATGGCAAAAGAATTCAGTCGTAGCCGCCGCATCGGCCAACAACTGCAACGCGAATTGGCGATGGCCATGCAGCGTGACATTCGCGATGCTCGCTTGGGCATGGTGACCGTAAACGAAGTAGAAGTATCCCGTGATATGGGGTACGCCAAGATCTTCGTAACCTTTTTAAACGACGACGATGCAGAAGTTAAAAAACAGCTTGATGCATTGATTGAACTGGCACCAATGATCCGTACTATGATCGCCGGTCGCGTTAAACTGCGCGTTATGCCAGAACTGCGTTTCCAGTACGACCGCTCTTTGGTTGACGGCATCAACATGGCCACCTTAGTGGGCAAGGTTCGTGCAGAAGACAACGCTAAGATCGAAAAGTTTGGCCGTGACGAAGAAGCAGAAGACCAAAACGGCGAGGCGCAAGACTAATGGGCCGCCGTCGTAATCGTGGTCGTCTGATTGACGGTGTCGTGCTGCTGGATAAGCCGTTGGGGATCTCCTCCAATGACGCCCTGCAGAAAGTAAAACGCATCTATAACGCCAACAAGGCGGGTCACACTGGTGCGCTTGATCCTTTAGCGACTGGCATGCTGCCAATCTGCTTAGGCGAAGCCACTAAGTTTTCTCAATACCTGTTGGACTCAGATAAGCGTTACACCGTTATTGCTAAGCTTGGCCAGCGCACGACCACCTCAGATGCCGATGGTGAAATCGTTTCTGAGCGTCCGGTTAATGTAACCCAAGCGCAGATTGATGAGGCGTTGGATGGTTTCCGCGGTGAAACCATGCAAGTACCATCAATGTATTCGGCGTTAAAATACCAAGGTCAGCCTCTCTATAAGTACGCCCGTGAAGGGGTAGAAGTACCTCGCGTTGCCCGCCCAATCAATGTATTTGAGTTAAACCAACTGCGTTTTGAAGGTGACGAGTTAGAGCTGGATATTCACGTATCTAAAGGCACCTATATCCGTACCATCTGTGATGATCTGGGGGAAGTGTTAGGTTGTGGTGCACACGTAAGTTACTTACGTCGTACCCAAGTTGCTAACTACCCGTACGAGCGGATGGTTACCTTGCCACAGTTGGAAGAGTTACTTCGCCAGGCTGAGCTCCAAGAGATTGAGCCAAAAGAGTTACTCGACCCGCTGTTGTTACCAATGGATACCGCGGTGAGCGATCTGCCCGAGGTGAACATGTCCGAGGTTGTAGCGAGTTACATCTTGCACGGCCAAGCGGTACAGGTGTCTGGTGCACCATTGGACGGCATTGTTCGATTAACCATGGGCGATGAAGCAACCTTTATCGGCCTAGGTCAAATCGATGACGCTGGCCTCGTTGCACCAAAACGCCTGATTAACCGTCAGGAAGGTTGAGTCCCACCGCTAAAGTGGGTACAATCCGCCGCCTTGAGCTGAGTTAGTGATCGGCTCAAGGCGATTTAATACCAAGTGTACTTGGTATATACATATTTATATTTTGGAGAAAGACTATGTCACTAAGCGCAGAAGCTAAGGCAAAAATCGTTGCTGAATTCGGTCAAGGCGAGAACGACACTGGTAGCCCAGAAGTTCAAGTTGCTTTGCACACCGCTCAGATCAACCACCTGCAAGGCCACTTCAAGCAGCACATCCACGATCACCACAGCCGTCGCGGTCTGCTGCGCATGGTTGCTCAACGTCGTAAGCTGCTGGACTACTTGAAGCGTAAAGACGTTGCTCGTTACCAAGAAGTTATCGCCAAGCTGGGCCTGCGTCGCTAAGTCGTGCCAAGTTTGCAAAAAGGGAGCCTTACGGCTCCCTTTTTTCGTTTTTGGACGGCTGGATTTACCAAATTTAGAGCATCGAATAAGCCACTTTTCGTTTGCGAGCAAATAACCCTTGAAAAAGGGGTTTACTGGTCACGCGGATAACTATCTTTGTAGGATGTATGCAGTATACTAACCCACGAAATTTAAGGTAAAAATCAAGTTAAGGAAACGACACGTGAATCCTGTCATTAAGAGCTTTCCATACGGCAAGCACACCGTAACCCTAGAAACGGGTGTTATTGCTCGTCAAGCCGACGCTGCCGTTCTGGCAAGCATGGGCGACACCACTGTTTTGGTATCTGTTGTTGGTAAGAAAAAAGTACAACCAGGCCAAGACTTCTTCCCACTAACTGTTAACTACCAAGAGAAAACTTACGCTGCAGGTAAGATTCCAGGTGGTTTCTTTAAGCGTGAAGGTCGTCCAAGCGAAGGCGAAACTCTGACTGCCCGTCTGATTGACCGTCCTATCCGTCCACTGTTCCCGAAAGGCTTCATGAACGAAGTGCAGGTAGTTGCTACTGTCGTTTCTGTTGAACCTGCGGTATCTCCAGACGTTGTTGCCATGATTGGTACTTCTGCGGCTCTGGCTATCTCTGGTGTTCCATTCAACGGCCCAATCGGTTGTGCTCGCGTTGGTTATAAAGACGGCGAATACATGCTGAACCCTTCTCGCGAAGAGCTGGCTGAGTCAAAACTGGATCTGGTTGTTGCCGGTACCGAAGGCGCCGTTCTGATGGTTGAATCAGAAGCTGAAGTATTGTCTGAAGAAGAGATGCTGGGTGCGGTTGTATATGGTCACCAAGCACAGCAGGCGGTAATCAACGCCATCAACGAACTAAAAGCTGAAGCGGGCAAGCCTGTATGGGATTGGACTGCACCAGTTAAAAACGAAGAATTGGCTGCTAAGGTTGCTGAGCACGCTGAGCAAGGCTTAGGCGACGCTTACACCACTAGCGACAAGGTTGCTCGTGTTGAGAAGATCAACGCGGTTAAGAGTGCCACTAAAGAAGCTATTTTGGCTGCTGACCCAGACCAAGACGAGCAAGAGATTGCTGGTTTGTTAGCAAGCCTTGAGAAGAAAGTAGTTCGTACTCGCATTATTGCTGGCGAGCCACGTATTGATGGTCGTGATACCAAGATGGTACGTGCGCTGTCTGTATTGCCTGGCGTATTGCCACGTACTCACGGTTCTGCCTTGTTCACCCGTGGTGAAACTCAGGCGCTGGTTGCAGCGACTTTGGGTACAGAGCGTGATGGTCAGATCATTGATGAGCTGGTTGGCGAGCGTACTGATCGCTTTATGCTGCACTACAACTTCCCTCCATACTGTGTAGGCGAAACCGGTTTCATCGGTTCACCTAAGCGTCGTGAAATCGGCCACGGTAAATTGGCGAAGCGCGGTGTTCAGGCAGTAATGCCTACTGCTGAAGAATTCCCGTACACCGTTCGTGTGGTTTCTGAAATCACCGAATCTAACGGTTCTTCTTCTATGGCCTCAGTTTGTGGTACCTCTTTGGCTCTGATGGACGCTGGTGTTCCAATCAAGGCTTCTGTAGCGGGTATCGCGATGGGTCTGGTTAAGGAAGGCGATGACTTTGTGGTTCTGTCTGACATCTTGGGTGACGAAGATCACCTAGGTGACATGGACTTTAAAGTAGCTGGTACCTCTAAAGGTGTTACTGCACTGCAGATGGACATCAAGATTGAAGGTATCACTCAGGAGATCATGCAGATCGCCCTGAAACAGGCTAACGAAGCTCGTAACCACATCCTGAGCGTTATGGATCAAGCGATGCCTTCGCATCGTTCTGAGCTATCTGATCACGCTCCTCGTATCACTACTTTGAAGATTAACCCTGATAAGATCCGTGACGTAATCGGTAAAGGTGGCGCGACCATCCGTGCTCTGACCGAAGAGACTGGCACCACTATCGAAATCGAAGATGACGGTACCGTAAAAGTGGCCTCTACCGATGGCGAAGCTGCCAAACTGGCTATATCTAAGATTGAAGCGATCACCGCTGATGTTGAAGAAGGACGCATTTACAAGGGTAAGGTTGTTCGTATCGTTGATTTCGGTGCGTTCGTTAACATCCTGCCTGGTAAAGATGGTTTGGTACACATCTCTCAGATCACTGAAGAGCGCGTAAACAACGTTGCCGATCACCTGAGCATGGGCCAAGAGATCGACGTTAAGGTAGTGGAAGTTGACCGCCAAGGTCGTATCCGCCTATCTATGAAAGACGTTGCTCCTAAAGCGGCACCAGCTGCTGAGTAAGCATTAATTACTAGCCCTGAAGTCAGGGCTTTTAATAACCAAACGGCCGCTCATTGAGCGGCCGTTTTTTTATGGGACATCGTAAAATTAAAACTTAACTGGATAATGATGACAATGGTAGGAACTCTATCAACGATACTGCGGTCAAAATCACTAACAATATCATCAACAATAAACCAGTAGGATTGAACTTCTTTGATGGTGGAGGGGCAACCTTACCCAATTTCATCCGAGCGTTGTGTGCTTTAAGAAGACCGCCTTCTTGTTGAACCTCTACTATCAAGATATCGCCAACGGAAGGTTGGTGAGGCCGATAGTTAAAGGCGGCGAGATCAACATAAACCTTTTCGTCAGATTGGCCATTGGGTCGCATGTACCCGTAGCCACCTTGCTCATGCCATTCGAAAAGGGTGCCTTGCAACCGCATAGATGCTCCCTGTGTTTGTTAATTGACTGTAATTAGAACCATGCTAATACGAAAAAGTACGAAAAAACAGCATTTTGTAGAATCTGACGATCTGCTACTTTTTGGTGTTAGTATCAATTTATAAATGGCAGTGGTGAGATAAATTTATTACTGCAACAGTGCTGCCCAGATGCGCAGCGAAGCAAGGACAATGAATGAAAATCAAATCTGTGTGGTTATCTCTGATGTTAAGCGGTGCCCTGCTTAGTGGTTGTGCCTCTACATCGGTTGAGCCACAAGGGGCTTCGCCGCAACTGTTGCTGGCGACGCCACGACAGGCGGATCCACAATTGGAAGTTTCGGTTGCTAAGATCACCGAGTTGCTGCACAGCGGTAAGATGGAAGCCGAGGAGCAATCGAAGTTGTTTTATGAGCGTGCTATTCGCTACGACGCTTTAGGCTTGCGCACTCTGGCGCGTTTGGATTTTAACCAAGCGATGCACTTGCAACCGGCGGAAGCCAACGTGTTCAACTTCATGGGGATCTATGCTACCCAAGCGTCGGATTTCGATAAGGCGTATGAGTCGTTTGATGCGGTGTTAGAACTGGATCCTGAATACAATTACGCCTATTTAAATCGAGGCATTGCGTCATACTACGGTGGCCGTACCGATCTTGCTGTTATCGATTTCACCACATTTTACCAGCTCGACAAACAGGACGCCTATCGTGTGGTATGGCTATATTTGGCTGAGCAAGCGCTTGATCCTGTTTCAGCTAAATCTAACCTGCAGCAACGTGTGGCGTTGTTAGACAGCAACGATTGGGCGACCGGTTTAGCTAAGTTCTACCTTGGTGAGATTGATGAGGGTCAACTGCTGCAAAGTGCACGCCGGGGCCTGACTAAGAAGGGCGAAATGGGCGAGCGGATGTGTGAGGCTTATTTCTATCTTGGCAAGCAAGCCCGTATTGATGGTGAGCCAAGCCGCGCCATTAATCTCTACAAGCTGGCCTTGGCGACTAACGTCTATGAGTTTGTTGAACACCGCTATGCACTGTTAGAGATGCGTCAAATCGCCGAAGATGCGATTGAGGAAGCGCGTAAAGCGCAGGAGTCTATGCCACAAGAACCACAGGCGTGACTTTAATCCGACAACAACTGGCGCAGCGATTAATGATCGATCTGCGCCATTTTAGTTTTGACGGTGTGCTAAAACCGGTAACTCAACTCGATGACAACCTTAAGCAGTTGATCAGCTCTCGAGGCATCGGCGGAGTTATTTTATTTGGTGAAAATTGCCAGTCAGCGCAACAAGTTAGATGGCTAACTGATGAGCTGCAAGACGCTTCAAGAGCGGGAGCGCTCGGCTTGCCACTGCTGTTGTCAATCGATCAGGAAGGCGGCCGGGTAGTTCGCACCGACAGATCCTGGAGTACCAGCTTAGCCGGCAATATGGCGATTGGTGCTACTGCTGCACAACACGGTGACGACTACGCAACGGCTGCCGCTAGCGTCATCGCTAACGAACTTGATGCGCTGGGTATCAATACTGTGCATGCCCCCTGCGTAGATCTGAACAACAACCGCGATAATCCGGTGATCAACGTGCGCGCCTTCGGTGAAACGGCCGATCTTGTTAGTACATTGGGTTTAGCCAGTTGCAGAGCATTTGCCTCGGCGGGGATAGCGGCGACCTTAAAACATTTTCCCGGCCATGGTGATACCGCAACCGACAGTCACACTGGCTTGCCACTGGTCGCACACAGCCGCGAACACATTGAGCGACATGAGCTGCAACCCTATCGAAAGATCATTGCGATAAGCCCACCGCCATTGGTCATGACTGCACACATTCAATATCCGGCGCTAGACAGTAGCACCGTCGCGGGCGAGATTCGTCCCGCGACGATGTCGCGGGCAATTATTACCGGCTTGCTCCGTGATGATATCGGTTACAACGGTGTGGTGATCACTGACGCGTTGGATATGGCAGCGATTGCCAAGCTAATGCCACCGTCGCAGGCAGTGATTGAAGTATTTAACGCCGGGGTCGATATTGCGCTGATGCCGCTGAAAATTCGTGATGTCAGCGATTTTGCCAAATTAGATGCATTGCTTGATAGGCTCGAACAGGCCTTGCAACAGAATGAACTGTCGTTAGCTGAGCACCAGCAGTCATTTAAACGGATTAGATCACTTAAATCGACATTGAAAATAGAACATTCAGACTTACAGACGCTCGCTTGTGCAGAACACCGAGCATTGGAATTGTCACTGGCACAAGCGGCTGTTACCACAGTCAGCGGCAGCCGCCCTGAGATTCTAGATAATTCAAAACGGCTACTGTTGTTGCTGCCGGGTAAGCCATTATTACAGGGGCTTAACCAAGCACTTGCGCAGTTAGGCGGTAATGAAATCGAAGCGGTCGATATAAGTGAAGAGGTAGTCGATTGGCCTGAGCGCTTGGCTCGTTGTGATGTGGTTATATCTGGTTTTGTGTCGCCGCGACAAAGTGCCGCTGAGCTTGGTGGTGTGGATGACTTAAGGTTGCTGGATGAACAAGCGGTCATCAATGCCTATCAACCAAATCGACTGGTGGTACCGTTGCAGCTGGCGCAGCAGATGGCGAAGCCGGTAGTCTATCTGTCGCTGCGAGCCCCATACGACATCGCCCTATTTGGCCAATACGCGGATTGGACTTTGGCCAGCTATGCCTACCATGTCGATAGCAGTGAAGATCCCGGTGCTAGCTTGACTGCTTTAGCCCAGGCGATTTTGGGGCAATTTTCTCCCACGGGCAAGTTACCCGTTACCGTAGAGTAATACTCATGTTTGGTTCATTGCATTTAGGGGTGGATCGTCTGTTCGATGGCAAGACGATGCATCATAACGTGGTCGTTCATATCGATAACGGCTTGGTTACGGCAATCAATACTAACCAAGTTAACGACGGCAGCCAGCCATGGCTTACTGGGGTGCTTGCCCCAGGTTTTGTTGATATTCAGGTTAATGGCGGCGGCGATGTATTGGTGAATGACCAGCCGACAACATATGGCATCGCTGCCGTTGTTAGCGCCCATCAACAATATGGAACAACGGCGTTACTGCCAACGGTGATAACCGATTCGTTTACAACCATGCTCGCTGCAGCTGATGCAGTCGCAGAGTTGATAACAGCGCCGGATAGCGGCGTTATCGGTATCCACTTTGAAGGGCCGCACATTAGTGAGGCCAAGAAGGGAGCGCACAACCAAGACTATATCCGCGCAATTAGCTCGGAAGAATGGGCACTATTTGGTCGTGATGATTTGGGAGTAAAGCTGCTGACGATTGCACCAGAACAGCTAAGCTTAGCTGACATCGCGCAACTTAAGAGCCTTGGGGTAATCCTCTACCTAGGTCATTCCAATGCCAGCTATCAACAAGCGTCAGCGGCGTTTAAAGCTGGCGCGTCGGGTTCTACTCATCTGTTTAATGCCATGTCTGCACTGCAAGGGCGGGAGCCCGGCCTAGTTGGTGCAACCTTACTAGATGAGCACGCCTTTGCAGGGATCATTGTCGATGGTCACCATGTTGATTACGCAACGGTAAAGCTGGCGTTTAATAACCTTGGCGCGCATCGGCTGGCTCTGGTGACCGATGCGATGCCAACGGTTGGCGGTAGTATCAGCGGGTTTAACTTGGTTGGTAACTGGGTAGAGCAGCAAGGTAGCAAGCTTATCGGCAGCAACGGTGAGTTAGCAGGATCGGTGCTAACTATGGCGCAGGCGGTAAGAAATTGCGTTGTAAACATTGGGCTTAGTGTTGAAGACGCGTTAACAATGGCAACCTCAACGCCAGCGGCAGCAGTTGGGTTAGCGGGGGGGGTAGGGCAGCTAGTGGAGGGGGGGCGAGCGGATATGGTTTATCTCGATAATAATGTCGAGCTGCAGCAGGTCTGGCGTAGCGGTATAGCTGTAATGGATAACGACAGCCCTCATTAAAGCTTGAGCGCGACCATAGCAGCCTTATTGCCTTTGACTCGATGGTATACGAACACTCGTCATAACAAAGCGTTACGTTTTCTTACTTTTTAGGTGAGCATTGCACGGGTTGAAGCAGTTAGCGCCGGTTCTACGGCATTAATTTTCACTCTCGATGGAGGATTGATTGTTTCTTTATACGAGATCGGCCAAAATATCCGGAACTACACCCTTTGTTTTACTCCGTTTCTGACGCTGTAGTGGCCACACTGCAACGCACTGCCTTAAGAAGATTTGTTATTAATGTCTAACTCTCCAATCCAGCAACAGGTCGATAAACGTCGTACCTTCGCTATTATCTCGCACCCTGATGCGGGTAAAACCACCATTACAGAGAAGGTTCTGTTATTTGGTCAAGCGTTGCAGAAAGCCGGTACTGTGAAAGGTCGCGGGTCGGGCCAGCACGCTAAATCCGATTGGATGGAGATGGAGAAAGAGCGTGGGATCTCGGTAACCACCTCGGTGATGCAGTTTCCATTTAATAACCGCTTGGTTAACCTACTCGACACCCCAGGGCACGAAGATTTCTCGGAAGATACATACCGTACTTTGACTGCGGTTGATTCTTGCTTGATGGTTATCGATGCAGCCAAAGGTGTGGAAGATCGTACCCGTAAGTTGATGGAAGTAACTCGTCTACGAGATACCCCTATCGTTACCTTCATGAACAAGTTGGACCGCGACATTCGTGATCCAATGGAGTTGCTCGACGAAGTTGAAAACGAGCTCAATATGATGTGTGCCCCGATCTCTTGGCCAATTGGTTGTGGTAAAGAGTTCAAGGGGGTGTACCACATCCACCGGGATGAGACCATTTTGTATCAGACCGGTCAGGGTCACACCATTCAAGAGTTGCGTACGGTAAAAGGGTTGGATAACCCTGAATTAGACGACGCGGTTGGTGAAGAGTTAGCGGCGCAGCTGCGTGACGAACTGGAACTGGTACTTGGCGCTTCGAACGAGTTTGACCTAGAGATGTTCCTGCAGGGTGAATTGACTCCGGTATTCTTCGGTACTGCCTTGGGTAACTTTGGTGTCGATCACATGCTTGATGGCCTAACCGAGTGGGCACCAGCACCACAACCTCGCGCTACCGATGCACGAGAAGTGGTTGCCAATGAAGAAAAGTTCACTGGTTTTGTGTTTAAGATCCAAGCCAACATGGATCCAAAGCACCGTGACCGTATCGCCTTTATGCGGATCTGCTCGGGTAAATACAGCAAGGGTATGAAGATGCGTCATGTCCGCAGTGGCAAAGACGTTAGTATTTCTGATGCAGTAACCTTTATGGCCGGTGATCGTAGCCACGCTGAAGAGGCGTTCCCTGGTGATATTATTGGTTTGCACAATCACGGCACTATTCAAATTGGTGACACCTTTACCCAAGGTGAGGTGCTGAAGTTTACTGGTATTCCTAACTTTGCCCCAGAGATGTTCCGGCGCATTCGTTTGCGTGATCCGCTGAAGCAAAAGCAGTTACTTAAAGGGCTGGTGCAACTGTCGGAAGAGGGCGCTGTGCAGGTATTCCGTCCGCTGAACACCAACGACCTTATTGTGGGTGCTGTCGGGGTGCTGCAGTTTGATGTGGTGGTCGCTCGCCTGAAGAGTGAATACAAGGTTGAGGCCATCTACGAACCGATCAGTGTTGCAACGGCACGCTGGGTTGAATGCGAAGATGGTAAGAAGCTGGACGAATTCCAGCGTAAGGTATCTACTAACTTAGCATTGGATGGTGGTGACAACCTCACCTACATTGCCCCAACCATGGTAAACCTCAATCTGGCTATCGAGCGTTACCCAGATGTGACCTTCCGTAAGACCCGCGAGCACTAATCTCGGGCTAAGGGGGCATTTTCGATAAACGGGTAGCTGCGGCTGCCCGTTTTTGTATCTATCACAGGAGTATGTAATGAAGTGGCTGAAACAATGGTGGCAACGGTATTGTCGTTGGGTTGATGACAACGGCCTCAATGGCGGCCAATGTCGCAGTTGTGTGCCGTTGGATGAACGAGCCCAGATTGCTTTAGATAAAAAGTCTCAGGACAAACTGGGTGATTGATAGCCATTGCCACCTCGATCTTTCGCCTTTATGTGATGATGTTGATAGCGTACTGGCACAGGCTGCAGCGGTTGGCGTAACGCAGCTGTTAGTCCCTGCGGTGAGCCGCCTGCATTGGGCCGGTTTGCAACAGTTGTCGGCTCGCTCACAGGTTCGTGTGGCCATTGGTTTGCACCCCTGTTTTAGCCATCAAGCGGATGCTGATATTGCGGCAATGACGCAACGACTTGAGTCAGTACACCCCTTTATTGCGATTGGTGAGTGCGGATTAGATAAAGTCGAAGGGAAACTACCGCTTGAGCAGCAATTATGGTTATGCCAACAACAGCTGTTGTTGGCGGTGAAGCACCACCTGCCGGTGATCTTGCACGTTCGAAATGCGCATAACGAATTATTACAGCTACTGCGAGCTATCCCTTTGCCCGCTGGTGGCGTAGTGCATGGTTTTAGTGGCAGCTTTGAGCTGGCCATGCAATATGTCCGTCATAACTTGTTAATTGGTGTGGGTGGTGTGATCACCTATGAGAGGGCGCAGAAAACCAGAAAGACTGTAAGCTTATTGCCGCTCGATAAAATAATTTTCGAAACCGACAGCCCTGATATGCCGTTGTCAGGCAACCAAGGCAAAGCCAATCATCCTCACCATTTACTCAATATCGTGACGGCCGTCGCCTCGATCCGCCCAGAATCTGAACAACGTTTGATTCACGCTCACCAAAAAAACTGCAATTCTCTATTTCAGCTAAACAGCTAAATCCACTGAAAAACTCACTCAAGTGCTATGTTTAGATTGATTGAATAAGTTTCTATTGGGGGTACTGCTGTGAACCAATGTGAAAAAATTTTCCAAATCTTATGTGAATCTAACTAAAAATCGCATCTAGGTCACATATCAAGCTTGTTATGATGCGAAACTAACGCTCATGAGAAGTATACTCGGAGGCGTTAAAAATCGATGGCAAAGTATCATCGTTAACAACGTCCAGAAAACAGAGGATATAGGGTCAATGAATATTGTTATGAGTTTAGTGGGCATTATTGTCCTAATCGGCATCGCATTGCTGATGTCGAAAGACCGTAGTGCCATTAACTGGCGAACCGTTGGTGGTGCATTTGTCATTCAAGCGGCGCTTGGTGGTTTTGTTCTTTATGTTCCATTCGGCCAAGAAATCTTGGGTGGTATCTCTGAAAAGGTATCCTCAGTGATCGGCTATGCAAACGACGGCATTGGCTTTCTTTTTGGCGATTTAGCTAAATTTAAAGTCGGCTTTATCTTTGCTATCAACGTTTTACCTGTAATTGTATTTTTCTCATCACTGATTGCGGTGTTGTATTACCTTGGTGTAATGCAGTGGGTCATCCGTATTATCGGTGGCGGGTTGCAAAAAGCGTTGGGCATCTCTCGTCCAGAAGCTATGTCTGCAACTGCAAACATTTTTGTTGGTCAAACTGAAGCTCCTCTGGTAGTTCGTCCATTTATTCCAACCATGACTCAGTCTGAGCTGTTCGCCATTATGACTGGTGGTTTGGCATCGGTAGCAGGTTCTGTATTGGCAGGTTACGCTGGCTTGGGCGTGAAACTGGAATACTTGATTGCCGCATCGTTTATGGCAGCACCAGGTGGCCTATTAATGGCTAAGCTGATGCACCCAGAAACTGAAGAAGCTAAACAAAGCATGGCTGACATCGGTGAAGCGGACGATAAGCCTGCTAACGTAATTGACGCAGCAGCAGCAGGTGCTTCGTCTGGTATGCAGTTGGCACTGAACGTTGGTGCAATGCTGTTGGCATTTATTGGCTTGATCGCGATGATCAACGGCATCATCGGCTGGGCTGGTGGGCTGGTGGGTTACGAGGGTCTAACCCTAGAGGTGATCTTCGGTATCGTATTCCGTCCATTAGCATTTGCAATGGGTGTGCCATGGCATGAAGCCGGTGTCGCTGGCTCATTTATTGGTCAGAAGATCGTAGTAAACGAATTTGTAGCCTACGTAAACTTTGCCCCATACCTGACTGGCGAGCTGTTGATTGAAGGCGCTGCAATGAGCGAGCGTACTCAGGCAATCATCTCCTTCGCCTTGTGTGGTTTTGCTAACCTATCTTCCGTAGCTATCTTGCTGGGTGGATTAGGTGCAATGGCTCCTAACCGTCGCCACGACTTAGCTAAGCTGGGTATGCGCGCGGTAGTTGCTGGTTCACTGTCTAACTTGATGAGTGCAACTCTCGCAGGTTTGTTCTTGGCTCTTTAACCTAAGCGGTTACGTCAAAACTCGAAAAACGGTCGCCAAGTGCGGCCGTTTTTGTGTTTATGGGTTAAGCCGTTACTTATTGTTTTGCTCGTGATCATCATACTGTGCCCGACGGGATACTCCCTTATGTAATAGCAGTTCTGCACTTAGGTGTATGCCAACGCCTATAGCGGCAGTGATGCTTAAGTGATGTTGACGCGTTGGCAACTCATAGTCTTGGCGTCCACAAAGGGCGCTTTTTCCTTTGCTTTACGTTTGGTTGAAAATGCTTAGCTGCTGATTGTTCATGTAGCGTAAGACGGGCGGTGATGCTGCTTTATACTAAGACGTATGGATTTGCTCTGTGTTATGTGGCGGTGCTGAAGCGAGTAATCGATCATATAGCGGAGCAGACAAGCAGACTTCCCTGCCGTGCAATATTGCTCGAGGAGCTGGGTGAGAACTGCAGCAGGATAGATCGCGGCTAGAAGCGAGTGCTGGGTCTTGTTAAGCGGGATATGGAATAACTGCGGTTTGCATTGAAGATATAACGTTATTGAATTGTGCCATTGGTTAGTTATTACCGATATAACAATATCGCAGATGCAGAATCAGTGTTTTATATAATGGCTTGTGATTTGTATCTGGCTGGAATGTGGCGTGCCAATAGGGTTAATTAACTTAGATTTGATTCAACTGCGGCAGATTTAGAAGGTTAGAGCTCCCACGAATTCACAGCGGTAATGTTGTTCATCTGTGATGTTAGTGCGTCAATTGGCGCAATAATGCACAGCGGCGATGCAAAAGTGCTACCGAGATCACACTTTGCAACGAATCGTCACATGCGTTGTTGTATTTAATTCTGCTAAACCTAGAATGCGCTTAACGGCCTTTAGGCCATATAAAAAATAAATAGTTCCATTACTATATAATTAAGTAGGTTGATGATGAAAAAAGTACTAGCCGGTGCAGCTTTAGCTGCCCTATCTATGAATGCTTTTGCCGCTGATTACTCTGATGGCGATATCCACAAGAACGATTACTCTTGGTCTCAGTTTAACCTGATGTGGGCTGATAACCAGCTGCCACAAGGTAACCCTGACCACTCTGGCCACGACTACATGGAAATGGAGTTCGGTGGTCGTTCTGGTATCTGGTCTCTGTACGGCTACGTTGACGTTTTCAACCTAACCGATTCTGATTCTCAGGATTTCAGCACTACCGACGGTATGTTCATGAAGTTCAACCCGCGCATGTCTTTGGATGCCCTGACCGGTATCGACATGTCTGTTGGTCCAGTTAAAGAAGTTTATTTCTCTACCTTGTTCAACTGGAGTGGTGACGCGTCTCTGAAGAACTCTTTCTGGGGTGTTGGTGCAGACGTTGATATGCCTTGGCTTGGTACCGTTGGCGTAAACTTGTACGGCCTGTACGACATCAAAGCTAAGGACTGGGACGGTTACCAACTGTCTGCTAACTGGTTCAAGCCTTTCTACTTCTTCGAAAACAAGAGCTTTATCTCTTTCCAGGGTTACTTTGATTACCAGTGGGGCATCGATGAAGTGGCATTTGGTGAAGGCAAAGCTAACCAGCTGAAAACTGACAAGGGTGGCGCAATCTTCCTAGGTCTGTACTGGCACTCTGATCGTTACGCTGTTGGTTACGGTCTGAAAGGCTTTGACGACGTATACGGCCTGCAAGACGGCGGTATTGTTGGCGAGACCACTGGTTGGGCTAACTACTTCTCAGTTACCTACAAGTTCTAAGCTAAGCTAGCTTAAGAATTAAGCCCCGATGCCTTTGGTATCGGGGCTTTGTTGTATTCATACTAAGCTGAAAAAAATGTGACAATAATCTGCTTTTAAGCAGGTTCTTTTGTTATTCTTAGTCGTGCAAACTTTTGCGGGAAAAGGGATTTTTCGCGAATAGCGGATCTCGTTAGAGCCTCCTACTTTCGATCTTCATGGAACCAAGTCCGCGTCGCCTCAATGTGACGTGAGTCTGGTTTGTCTATTTTTTTACTAGACATGCATTATCCACTCAATTCACGCCTTAAGTGGCGAGTGAACTTATCTATACTGCTATTGAAATCAAAATTTGGAGATAACCATGAGCGATCTGACTGTTGCAGCACAACGTGCATTAAACCTAATGGACCTAACCACGCTGAATGACGACGACACCGATCAAAAGGTGATCGATCTTTGTCATAAAGCTAAGTCGCCTGCAGGTAATACCGCTGCAATCTGTATCTACCCTCGTTTTATTCCTATTGCTCGTAAGACCCTTGCTGAAATTGGCGCTGCTGGTGTCCAGATCGCAACCGTTACTAACTTCCCCCACGGTAACGATGACGTTGCGATTGCCGTCGCTGAAACTAAAGCAGCAGTAGCCTATGGCGCTGATGAAGTGGACGTGGTTTTTCCATACCGCGCCCTGATGGCTGGCAACGAAGAGATCGGTTTTGAACTGGTTAAAGCTTGTAAAGAAGCTTGTGGTGATGTTCTGTTGAAGGTGATCATTGAGTCTGGCGTACTGCAAGATGAAGCGTTAATTCGTAAAGCATCTGAGATCTCAATCGATGCTGGTGCCGATTTCATTAAGACTTCTACTGGCAAGGTTGCGGTTAACGCTACCATCGAAGCTGCGCGTATCATGATGGAAGTAATCAAAGCGAAAAACACCCAGGTCGGCTTCAAGCCAGCTGGCGGTGTTCGTGACGCAGAGCAAGCTGCGTTGTTCCTCAATACTGCAGCTGAAATTTTGGGTGACGATTGGGTTTCCCCACGTACTTTCCGTTTCGGTGCCTCTAGCTTATTAGCCAGTCTATTGGCTACTTTGGGTCACGGCGAAAAACCTGCTGGTAACCAAGGTTACTAACACCCTGTTGAATACTGATTAATGCAATGAAGCGACGCCAGTCGCTTCCTATCAGCATGTTGGAGGCACGGATGTTTTTAGCCCAAGATATCATTAAGAAGAAACGCGACAATCAACCATTGAGCGCGGCTGAAATTAAGTTTTTTACTCAGGGTATTGGTGACGGCTCCATTAGCGAAGGGCAAATTGCCGCTTTTGCGATGGCTGTATTTTTCAATGACATGACGATGCCAGAGCGGATTGCGCTCACCGAAGGTACGCGTGATTCTGGTGTGGTGCTGGATTGGAGCCGTTACAACTTCGACGGCCCTATTCTGGATAAACACTCTACCGGTGGTGTAGGTGACTGCGTTTCGTTAATGCTCGGTCCCATGATTGCAGCATGCGGTGCCTACGTGCCAATGATCTCAGGCCGTGGCCTTGGTCATACTGGCGGTACACTGGATAAATTGGAGTCGATTCCTGGTTATAACATCGAACCAGATAACGACACCTTTGCTAAGGTGGTTGGCGATGCAGGGGTGGCAATTATTGGCCAAACCGGCGATTTAGCGCCGTGTGATAAACGCTTCTACGCCACTCGTGATGTTACCGCAACCGTTGATTCATTGTCGTTGATTACTGCATCTATTTTGGGCAAAAAGCTTGCCGCTGGACTAGATGCGCTGGTTATGGATGTTAAGGTCGGTAGCGGTGCCTTTATGCCTACCTACGAGCTCTCAGAAGAACTAGCGCAAAGCATTGTTGATGTTGCTAATGGTGCAGGTGTTGCGACATCTGCTTTACTTACTGATATGAATCAGGTGTTAGCATCCAGTGCTGGCAACTCGGTTGAGATCCGCGAAGCGGTTCAATTCTTAACTGGCGAATACCGTAACCCTCGCTTGCTGGAAGTGACTATGGCGCAAGCAGCGGAATTATTGGTAGTGGGTAAACTGGCGCAAACCGATGACCAAGCTAAGTCGATGCTGACCAAAGCATTAGACAGCGGTGCTGCTGCAGAACGCTTTGGTAAAATGGTTCACGGCCTTGGCGGTCCAGCTGACTTTATGGCGCGTTACCAAGAGTATTTGCCGCAGGCAAATGTGGTGAAACCAGTAACCGCCGATGCCGCTGGAGTTATCCAGGCAATGGACGGTACTGCTATCGGCATGGCTGTGGTTGGTTTAGGCGGTGGCCGTCGCGTTGCTGCTGACGATATCGATCACAGTGTTGGTTTCGATCAGATCGTTGCCATTGGCACCGAGGTTAGCGCCGATACACCGATAGCCTTGCTGCATGCGAAAGATGAGGCAAGTTGGCAAGAAGGGGCCAGCGCGCTTCGTGCTGCCATTACTATTGGTACCGAACAACCCGCTGCTGCAACTCAGGTTTATCGCGTTATTCGCGGCAGCTAAGACGAGGAATAGATATGTCTCGCGCAATTATTTTAATGATGGATTCATTTGGCGTTGGTGCGACTGACGACGCTGATAAGTTTGGTGACGTTGGTGCTGATACCTTTGGCCATATTGCTCAAGAGTGTGCTGAAGGTCGTGCTAACAACGACCGTAATGGCCCGCTAACATTACCAAATTTAACCAAGTTAGGTTTAGCTCAGTTAGGTTACGAGAGCACTGGTGTTGCACCTGCAGGGTTTGATATGTCGGTAGTACCAACAGGTGCCTACGGCTATGCCGCCGAACTCTCCTCAGGTAAAGATACTCCTAGTGGCCACTGGGAGCTTGCCGGTGTGCCAGTGCTGTTTGATTGGGGCTACTTCAGCGATTTAGAAAATAGCTTTCCAAAGGAGTTAACCGATAAGATCTTGGCCCGTGCTGGCCTAGATAGCTTTTTGGGCAACTGCCATGCTTCCGGAACAGCGATTCTAGAGCGTATCGGTGAAGAACATATGCGCACCGGCGCACCAATCTTCTACACCTCTGCAGATAGCGTGTTCCAGATCGCTTGCCACGAAGAAACCTTTGGTCTTGAGAACCTGTACAAGCTGTGCGAAATCGCCCGTGAAGAGCTTGAACCGTATAATATCGGCCGAGTAATTGCGCGACCATTTGTTGGTAGCAGCGCCCAAGATTTCGCCCGTACCGGTAACCGTAAAGATTACGCGGTTGAGCCACCAGCACCAACCTTGCTAGACAAGCTAGCAGAGGCTGGCGGTGAGGTTATCTCTGTTGGTAAAATTGCTGATATCTATGCCCATCGTGGCGTGACACAGAAAATTAAAGCGACCGGTTTGGCCGCTTTATGGGATGCCACTTTAACGGCGGTAGACCAAGCAGAAGACAACAGTTTGGTGTTTACCAACTTTGTTGACTTCGACTCCTCCTATGGCCACCGCCGTGATATTCCCGGCTACGCCAAAGCGTTGGAGTACTTTGATTCTCGTTTGCCTGAGTTCATCGGTAAGCTTCAAGAGGGTGATGTTGTGATCATCACGGCTGATCACGGCTGCGACCCGACTTGGAGTGGTACCGAACATACTCGTGAACACGTTCCAGTGATTGCATTCGGTCCTGGCGTGAAAGCGGGTTCTTTAGGTAAACGCGACAGTTTTGCTGATATAGGCCAGTCATTGGCAAGTCACTTAGGCTTGGCACCGCTGGACTACGGCAAGTCTTTTCTTTAACTCATAATATTGGGGTCAATATTAATGGCTACTCCGCACATTAATGCAGCTGATGGCGCATTCGCTGAAACCGTTCTGTTTCCTGGCGATCCGCTACGCGCTAAATACATCGCAGAAACCTTTCTGGAAGATGTAGTTCAGGTTACCGACGTACGCAACATGTTCGGCTTTACCGGTACTTACAAAGGTAAGAAAGTCTCTGTAATGGGTTCCGGTATGGGTATTCCTTCTTGCTCTATCTACGCCAAAGAGCTGATCACCGAATACGGTGTGAAGAACCTTATCCGCGTAGGTTCTTGTGGTGCTATCTCTACCGACGTGAAAGTACGTGACGTAATCATCGGCATGGGTGCTTGCACCGATTCTGGTGTAAACCGTACCCGCTTTAAAGGTTATGATTTCGCTGCTATCGCTGACTACGGCCTGTTGGCTAACGTTGTTAAGGCCGCTGACGCTGCTAACATCGACGTTAAAGTTGGTAACGTTTACTCTGCTGATCTGTTCTACACTCCAGACCCAGAGATGTTTGACGTTATGGAAAAGATGAACGTATTGGGCGTTGAGATGGAAGCAGCTGGCCTATACGGTGTTGCTGCTGAGTACGGCGCTAACGCACTGTGTGTTGTGACTGTATCGGATCACATCCGTACCGGTGAAGCGACCTCAGCTGACGAGCGTCAAAATACTTTCAACGACATGATCATCATGACTCTAGAGTCTATTCTGTAAATGTCGATTTGATGGGCTTAAGCCCACCAATGAAGTAATGACGGGCGGCCAATTAGGCTGCCCGTTTTTTTATCTGCTTAGCGCGCATTTTAAGCCAACTTATACGTGCTCGCTTGAATGAAAAGGCGCGAGCAAGAATAAAGCCGATCAGGCCGCTGCTCAGCAGCAATAGACCCAACTGCCGCTGTTGTTGTTGATGTAACCGTCGTCCCTTTTTGTTCAGCAGGTTGGTATTTACCCGCAAGCGCAGATAACCATAGGATTGTTGCTGTTGAACCACTGAGATCGTATAGGGTGTAAAGTGCTGTAACGCGTCTTCTAAAACTTGGGTTTCAGGCAATTCATCAATAGGAAATAAACTTTGGGCGGTAGCGACTTTATGTCCTTGGTAGTTGAATACCGTTGCTGACACCACTTCCGGTTTGCTTGATAGGTTGGTTACTACCCACTGCAGTAGCTCGTCGTCATCTGCTTTAAGAGCAGTGGCTGCGCTTACTGAAGCGACATCGAGTAACTGATCAGTCACCCGTTTCCCTTGTTCGTCAAGTAATTGAGTTACTTGGGTACGCTGTTGTTGCCACAGCACCAAGATAGTTGCCATGATCGTCAAGGCAAATAGAACCTGAGCTAAGCGAGGCAAAATAATTGTACGTCGGCGTATCGATAAACTCATAACGTTCCCAAAACCTGTCTGCTGGATATAATACCAACCTCAGTAACTATTTGCTCATTCAGCTGAAATTAAATGGGCTGTGTACCAACTAAGTGTTGTTCTTTCCAATGCTGTTAAAGCACCGGTTAGGCGAGCGCCGATACAAAGGGTTAAGCACTGCCGTCGTTGATGTTTTGCCTTAGGTCGCAGTCCAGCGAAGCGTTTTGGACTGCGACCTAAGGCAAGGGGGATTCCAAAGGGGGCGAAGCTCCCTCCTAATGCATACAAAAATGTGCTGTCGCCACCGCGACATAGCCCTAAAGAGTACTGCAATCGGCAGAGCCGAAGGCTTGATATAAACTTCAACACGTAACTACGACACAGCCATTAAATGGGTTGTGGGTGTAGCAACCGATGGGCGCTTTAGTGGTGCTAAAGCGAGATTGGTTAACGCATCAAAAACCATTTAAATCAACCAAAGGTAAGCGCTCAACATACTAGAAAAAGCTTGGTTTGACGCTAGTGATGAGACTAACTATTCACCTCGGTTGGTATAATATGACGTTATTACACTACAAGGAATTAACTTAATGTCAGCGACGACAGCTCCTCAAGCTCGATGGAATAGAGATCAACCCGCGTTCGCAGTTATTGCTGAAGATAAGGTTGATGATCTGTTGTTGCCGGAGTCATTGCATCTGGTGGCCATGGGTAATATCACGGCGTCGCTCAGCCGCAAAGTATGGCAGGGCGATAGCAGTATGCTGGTTTGCAACTCGAATCAACAACAAGAGTGGTTTCAGTTGCCTGCGCAACTGCCGTCTATCAGGCAACCTGGCTTGTTGCTGATGGACATGGACTCCACAGCGATTGAGATGGAATGCATCGATGAGATTGCTCGTCGAGGTGGTGTTTATGAGCAGGTGTCAGCGGTAACTGAACAGGCGATGCAGGGCCAATTGGATTTTGCTGACGCGTTGCGAGTCCGAGTAGCGCTGTTAGCGGGAATTCCAGCCTCGGTGCTAGCGGAGATTGCTGCTGATCTACCATTGATGCCAGGTTTGAAGGTGTTATGTCGTAGCTTGCAGCAGCATGGCTGGAAGATTGCCATCGCCTCCGGCGGGTTTAACGCCATCGCTGCCGTGTTAGCTCAACAGTTGCAGGCCGACTATTTTGAAGCAAATGAACTCGAACAGCATCAAGGCATACTCACCGGCAAGGTGACTGGCGCAATTGTTGATGCACAGCGTAAAGCGGAGATATTGGCGGAATTAGGGGCTCGATTTGAGATTGAACCAAGCCAATGGGTTGCGATTGGTGATGGTGCTAATGATTTGCCGATGCTAGCAACGGCCAACCTAGGCGTTGGCTTTCGCGCAAAACCTAAAGTGGCGGCACAAGCCGATGTTGCGATTAATTATTTGGGTCTTGATGCGGTTTTAGGCTTGCTAACGGACTAAATCTGATCGCAGTGGGCTGGCAGTAAGCTCTCCAGCCCCACTCGGCACAGTAACTCTTCGCTCACATCCAGCAGCATGGCACAGCCCTTTAATTGCCACAGCATGGTTTCCAGCTCTCGAGCACGGTGCAGGGCGTGGCCACTAATGGCGGACAGGTCTTCTTGCAAGTAATTGAGATCCGGTTTATCGGTGGCACTTAATTCAATCTGCAGTCCAAGTAAACTCTTTTGGGCAATGGCCTTAATCAGGAATCTTCGTAGAGTTAACTTATCGGTTTGGTCAACATTGATGATTTGTGCCGGTTGCTGTCCCTGGGGCAATACCATGGCGAGAGTGATGCGTTGAGGCAACAATGGATTAATTTTATCCACTTGATGGATGGCCTGTTGCAGTGCCGGATAGCTTAGCAGCCATTGCAGGTTAACTGGGCTGGTTGCCTGCGGTGCGATCTTGCTCAGTAGTGGGTGTTTAATATCGCTACAGCCGATGAGATCAGCAAGGTACAGTGCTTCGCGCTTATGGATAAACAGCGGAATGGCGGCCATTCTGGGTAGGGCGATATTCTTGATGCTTTCAACCAGCTGCTTGTTTTGTTTGCTACTGCTGGCCGTAACTAATCTATTGCTATTTTTGCTAAGAAGCTCGGTAAGGAAGCGTTGTCCCGGCAGTGGTTTCCCGATAATCGCTTGGAGCCGCAAAATGGAGTCATCATCAGCACTGCCAATAATCTGGTAAGGCAGCCCTGATAACTTACTTTTACCAGCCAACTCTTGCATCTGCGGTAGCGCTACCTCCACCAGCTTATCGATCTTAAAATTGTGTGGGCTGGTTAGCTTAAGCTTCATTCCTTGAGTAGAGATATCAAGTGACTGTGCTTCGACGACGGAGCCAAACCCTTGACTGACTTTCACCACGGTGGACATGTTGAAGCGTGCTTCAGTGCGCATATCGTCATGCAAAGAAGCGATGGTGCGGATCTCGCTCTTATTTTGACGGATCATACCGAAGCGTCGTAATAGATTGGGATCGATCGCCGCTGGACGCTGCTGATAAGCGCTGACATCGGTATCCAGCGGCTGCAGCGTCACCAGTACCGACGTGTCTTGCAGCTGTTGCAGTACCAGTGGTTCGTATGGACACATCGTCAGCGGATTACGTAAGGCTCGATTCAGATCGGTGTTATTTAACTGATGCTGGCCAATACGGTGGACCCTGAAGCTGGCTTGGTTCGACGCTATCTGCAAAAAATCATCGACCATATTAGCGTGTTGTAAGTCAGCTAACGTCGCACTAAAGAACAGTTTTTGTTGTTGCTGGTGGATATGAAAACTGTACAGCAGCCCATGGGCAAGGTTGTCTGGGTATTGCCGTAATTGTGCAATACGCTCCGGACTCAATGCAGCAGAGAGTTGACTGACATTATTCTCGTCGCACCAGTATTGATGGACCGCTTGATTACGTTGGGTTTTCAGCATCAATAACGGCGTTAGCTTGTTGTCATCAGCGCTGCAAGCAATGATTAAGGTGTTCATCAGTGGCAATAATTGCCGTTCGTAGCCGTGACTACGGGTTGTCGCGATGAGGTGGTTGATCTCCGGAACGGTACGCAGGCTGTTGGCCTGTAAAACTCGTTCGAGTTCCTTATCTTGGTCGGCTTGGCTGTTAACTCGCTTTAGTCGCAAGTATTGATAGCCACGTCGAGATTCAGACTGGAGCAGTTGGTACTGCACACCTTGATCCAACGACGGCACCATAAATTCGCGACCGAATTCGGAGAAGTGCAGATAGACTGGGTGACTCTCAACGAGTCGAAACTCATTACTGGTGCGTACCCTGCAGCCACCAACGGAGAGATCTATGGTCAGCCCTTCGTGCTTATGATTAGGGTTTTGCCACAAGGTCACCTGGGTGCTAAAACTGCGCCGGATTTCGCGGCGCATGACGTAATGGCCTAAGGCCATTAGTTCGCACTCTCCAGCTTCAAGTTCGTTCGCTTCTGTGACATTACTAGGGTCTATGGGTTGTGGCTTGCGGACATCGGCTAGCAGTTCTTCGACCGCCCCAACGGTAAGCCTGCCACCGTACATTTTTACCAACTGGTCCAGTTGCTGACTCAACTGTGGGGTGAGGAAATGGGTAACACCAGCTATCTCAACTTGGCTGCACTGTGCTGACAATCTATCTCGCAGATCAATGCTTTGCGAAGTGGATTGATTAAGGCGACTGAGCTCCATCTTTAATAAGAACTTATCGGAGCGGTGCAGATCTTGGCACAGCAATTCGAACAAACTATCAAAGTCTGTGTGTTGCATTACTGGCTTGAGCTGCTCGATAAGTTCTTGATGTGCCATGTTTCTTCTAATTTATCAGTATATTTTTTAATAAAGTCAGCACCTTGCCCACTGATACTAGAGCCATTGCAATCGCTGACAACAGCTAGGAACAAGGCGTGGGTTGGGTATAATGCCAGTTACTATTCATCGACCAAATTGCTAATGGCTAAAGTAAAATCTGCCTACGTTTGTAATGATTGTGGTGCCGACCACCCGCGCTGGCAGGGACAATGCAATGCTTGCCATGCGTGGAATACGCTAACTGAACTTCGACTTGGCTCGAGTAAGGGCAGTCGAAGCCCCGATCGATACAGTGGCTATGCTGGCAGTGCCGATGCCAAAGTTCAAACACTGAATGAGATCGATTTATCAGAATTGCCACGTTTCGCAAGTGGTTACACTGAGCTTGACCGAGTATTAGGTGGTGGAATTGTACCCGGTTCGGCCATCTTGATTGGTGGTAGCCCCGGCGCTGGTAAATCGACGCTGTTGCTGCAAGTAATGTGTCAATTATCGCAGCAGATGAATGCACTCTACGTCACTGGTGAGGAGTCGTTGCAGCAGGTTGCCATGCGCGCCAATCGCTTGAACTTGCCCACCGATAAACTGAAGATGCTGTCAGAAACCTCAGTTGAGCAGATCTGTCTAATCGCGGAAAAAGAGCAACCAGCGATTATGGTTATTGACTCGATTCAAGTGATGCACATGGCTGACGTTCAATCTGCTCCAGGCAGTGTGGCGCAAGTCCGTGAAAGTGCAGCCTACCTGACTCGCTTCGCCAAGCAGAATAACGTTGCCATCTTTATGGTTGGCCACGTTACCAAAGATGGCAGTTTAGCGGGACCTAAGGTGCTTGAGCACTGCATCGATTGCTCGGTGTTGCTTGATGGCAATACTGACAGTCGCTATCGCACCATGCGCAGTCATAAAAACCGTTTTGGTGCCGTCAACGAATTGGGCGTGTTCGCCATGACCGGGCACGGGCTAAAAGAGGTTGCCAACCCGTCGGCCATCTTCCTCTCGCGCGGTGAAGAGCAATCGCCAGGCTCGGTGGTGATGGTGATCTGGGAAGGCACGCGGCCACTATTGGTAGAGCTCCAAGCGCTGGTGGATCACAGTCAACTGGGCAACCCGCGCCGCATTGCGGTGGGCTTGGAGCAAAACCGACTGGCTATGTTGCTGGCAGTACTTCACCGTCATGGTGGCTTAATGATGTCCGATCAGGACGTCTACGCCAATGTGGTTGGTGGGGTTAAAGTCACCGAAACCAGTGCTGATTTGGCCTTATTGTTAGCGATGGTTTCCAGTTTCCGTGATCACACCTTAGCGCGTGAACTTGTGGTGTTTGGTGAGGTCGGATTATCCGGTGAAATTCGCCCAGTAAATAATGGTCTGGAGCGGTTGAACGAGGCAGCTAAGCACGGTTTTACCCGCGCCATTGTGCCCAAAGGTAATGCGCCAAGACAGCCTATCGAAGGCATAGAAGTTATTGCAGTTAGTAAACTAACCGACGCGTTAGAAGCGATATAAATAGGATACGAAATGTTTAGTAAATTGATGGCCTCGGTGGGCATTGGCGCCGCTAAGGTGGATACCTTGATCTTGACCGAGCAACTGCTCCCAGGACAGCCGTTTGATATCGAAATCGTCATCAAAGGCGGCAACGTTGCTCAACAGATCAATGGGCTTACACTGGCGTTGATGGTCGAAGCTGAGGTTGAATCTGGTGACAGCGAAGGCCTACAAAACCTGATATTGCATGATTGGACTTTGAACGATAGCTTTACCATTGCTGCTGGTGAAGAGCTGCGGGATCAATTCCAATTAGAGTTGCCAGAGCAGACGCCGCTGACGTTGCTGCCGCGTTGCCATAACAAAACCAAGGTGTGGCTGCAGACCGGACTGGACATCGCCAGCGGAGTGGATGGCAGCGATCGTGACTTTTTGCCTATTGCTCCAACGGCTGCGATGGCAACGTTTTTAACGGCGATGGAGCAGTGTGGTTTTATGCTGCACAGTGCCGATGTCGAAAAGGGTAACCTGCACGGGCGTAACTTCCAGTCGACCATTGGCTGCTATCAAGAGCTGGAGTTCCGGCCTGTTGGTTTTGGTGGCTTTAGCATCAAAGAGGTCGAGGTGTCGTTTGTGCTAGAAGGCGCCACAACCCATGTGATGTTGGAAGTTGATCGTCGCTTCAGCGGTGATGGCTTGTTGAGCTTGTCGCTGTCACCACAGATAACCGTGGCAGACGCCGAGCGGCAAATTCGCGGCCTATTGAGATTATAATAAATCCCATGCCCACAATTGCGGTTGTGGGCATTTTTATGGCTGTGTACCAACTAAGTGTTGTTCTTTCCAAGGCTGTTAAAGCACTGGCTAGTCGAGTCGCGATACAAGGGTAAAGCACTACCGCTATTGATCTTCTGCCGCATTGGAGCAGTCCAGCGAAGCGTATTGGACTGTGACCTAAGGCAAGGGGGACTCCAAACGGGGCAAAGCTCGCCCCTAATGCATACAAGAATGTGCCGTCGCCACCGCGATATAGTCCCCTAAAAGCACCGAAATCGGTGAAGTGGAAGGCTTGATATAAACCTCACCACTTAACTGTGACACCGCCATTGTTATCGCTTTAGCACAACGTCTAATGTTGTCGCCAGCGAAAGCCTTTACTATGGTCAGTGTCATCACAGTCAACACGTTGAATTGCACGATGTTAAACCGGTGGTAGGGAGGTTTAGTAATTCGCTTGTCACCGTTTAGGAAGGATCCACCGTGCAATTAGATAAACTTATCATTGCGGATGACCATCCGCTGTTTCAGCAAGCGCTGCATGAGCTACTCAGCCACCATTTTTCGCAGGCCGAAGCGCTCTGTGCTAATTCATCGGCGGAGCTGTTTAAACTGCTCTCCCAGCATTTAGATACCGAGTTAGTCCTGCTTGACCTCAATCTATCTGACAGTAATGGCCTGACGACCTTGGTGCGATTGCGGCGTGAGTTTCCCCAGCTTGGGGTGATTGTCGTATCTGGGCAAGAGGATAGTGCCACCATTAATAAAACCATGCAGATGGGAGCTAATGGCTTTGTGCCTAAGTCACAACCGGTGGAGCATATTATTGATTCAATCGAAACGGTGCTTACTGGACAGAACTGGTTACCGCAGGGTTTTGCCCTAACTACCGATAGCCAACTGAGCGATCAACTGGCTCGGCTTGATAGTTTATCGCCGCGACAACACAGTATCTTGTTGATGTTTGCCGAAGGTTTGCTTAATAAACAGATTGCTGCTCAGCTGGAGTTATCTGAAGCCACGGTTAAAGCGCATGCTAGTGCGATATTCCTTAAGCTTGGGGTGCGGACCCGCACGCAAGCGGTTATCGCCTTTAACCAAAGCCAACACGAACCCGGTTATAGCATTGGCTAAACTACAGCTCCGGTAATTCGCTATAGCTGTAGTTTTGTTGCAAGTGCTGCATCAACATCGCACTCATCATACTTCTCAGAGCAAGGGGTTTAATCAACTTCCTCAGGTAGCCAAAACCGAGTGTATCCGCTTGGGCATGGAGGGTTGGGTCGGTGTTGGCAGTAATCAATATGCCAGGCACATCATAGCTGCCAATTTGCCTGAGCTGTTGCAACAGTGTTAACCCATTTTGACCATGATTAAGCTGGTGATCGATCAGCATAATATCGATACCGTCGGGATTCTGCTGCAGCCAAGCCAGTGCTTCGTCACCATCAACAAAGGTAGTGATATGACAATGCCAACTGCGCAGTAATGCGCTCATGCCGTCCAACACTTCTGGCTCATTATCGACACATAATACCCGCACCCCCTTGAGGCTGTTTACTGTGACAGCGCGACTTAGTGGCGCCGCTGCCGGCGCACAAACCTCCACCGCCAAACTAAAGCAGCAACCGTGGCCAGCTTGAGAGCGCAGGGTTAGTGTGTGCCCCATTAATTGCGACAATCCTTGGGCAATATTAAGCCCAAGGCCTAACCCCGTTGGAGCGTGAGCAGCAGCGCCTGCCAGCCGAGTGAATTGTTCAAATACTCGTTGTTGTTGTGACTCTGGGATCCCTGGCCCGCTATCGATAACTTGGATTTCCAACTGTTCGCCGCGACGACAGCCGAGTAAAACCTTGCTGCCGCGAGCATAACGGAAGGCATTACTGAGCAAGTTTTGCAGTACTCGACGCAATAACACTTGGTCACTTTTAACCCACATCCGTGTTGGCACTAAGTGCAGTTCAATCTCATAGTGGCCGCAACTGGCTTGAAACTCCTCAACTAGGCTGTGCAGTAACGGTTGCAGTGGGAACTTATCGCGTTTGGGCTCTACCGCGCCAGAATCGATACGTGCGATTTGGTTGAGATCAATAAGCAGCTCGTTAGCGACTTCTAATGACTGGTCGATTTGGCGCAGCTGTTTGGCTTGTTCTGGTGTAAGCGAACGGTCGGTCAATAGCGATGATGAGAATAGCCGTGCCGCTGATAGTGGTTGTAACAGGTCATGGCTACAGGCTTTGAGGTACTGGCTTTTTTGTTGGTGAGCAAGTTCCGCTTTGGCGCGTGCATCATCAAGCTGATTGTTGGATTGGGCTAGTTGTAGGTTAGTGGCTTCCAGTGTCTGGGTACGCTCCGATACTCGCGCCTCCAGATCAAGGTTCTTCTCTTGCAATAACTGCTGTGCTTGGCGGTAAACGGTGATGTCGGTAAAGACCATGACAAAGCCACCACCGGGGATGGGGTTACCCTCAATCTTAATAACACGTTGATCCAGTTGTTGACGTTCGGTGCTATGACGACTCCCCAAGCGCAGGCGTTCGACTCGCTTTTCTACCTGAAAACGCAACTCGGCAGGATCGGTGATTTGCTGCTTAAGATTGTGTTCAATTAGCAATCGCACCGGAGTACCGATTTGCAGCAACTGTTGTGGATAATTAAATAGCGTTTGGTAACTTTGATTCCAAGCAACCAATTGCAACTCTTCGTCTACCACGGAGATGCCCTCATTGGCGTTCTCGATGGCGCTCTGCAATACCGAGTGGCTAAAGGCAGTCCGCTCGTTGCTGGCATCGGCGACCAGCTGAGCCATCTCATTTAGCGCGAAATCACGGCCCTCAACCGCACAAGTGATGACCAATCGCGCTGATGATGAACCCATGACAGTGGCGAGCAGGTTTTCGGTAAACGGCAGTAAGGCTTGTTGCCGTTGGTGGTGGCTACTGTGGCGGTGTGTTTGTTGAAACTGCTCGAAGCTCAGCTGCGCTTTGTCATCTCCGACAAAGCGTGTGGCGAGCCGCTGCAGTTCACTGCCATCGAAACGGTCGTGGGCTACCTTATCGAGGGTCATTAATTGTTGTGGGCCGAGGAACTGCTCGCGCTGCATATTGTGTTGCATCGTTGGCCGCGTAAGCCGTGAAACCAATAATACCATTAGGGCGTTGATGGCCAGTCCGAATAGCGTTGCTAGGGTGGTTTTGGCAAATGCAGAACCTTCAAATGGGTGCGGATATAAGCCCAGTTGTGGCATAAAATTTAGGACTAGCCACAAAGAGAACCCGACTAATATGCCACTGAATACCCCAGCCAAACTTACCCTGCGCCAATAGAAGGCGGCCCACAATGGCGGGCCAATCTGGGCAATTGCGCCGAAAGCCACTTCACCCAGTGACGACAATGTATCTGTTGGAGCCAGTTGATAGAGTAAGTAACTGAGGCCGATGACGGTAATCACTAGGGCTTTGCGCACCAGTAACAATCGATTTCGGAACGATTCATATTGGGTGTTATCGAGATCGCTGGAATTAAATAGCGCTGGGAACACCACTTCATTGCTGAGCATGGTTGATAGGGCGATGGTTGAGATGATGACCATCGCGCTGGCTGCCGAAATTGCCCCAAGGAAACTCAACAAGCTTAACCATGAGTGGCCATGGGAGGAAGGTACAAACAATACGTAAAAGTCCGCTGCGACCGAGTCTCCGTACATCAGCAGCCCTGCTTGCCCAAGTGGGGCTGCTAACAAGGCAAACACTAGAATGTACGCTGGAAACACCCACCGGCTTATGGTGCTGTGGCTTTGCTCTTTGAGTTCGACCATGGTTACTTGAAACTGGCGCGGTAAACATAAAAAGGCACTAAACACGATGATGGTTAGACCCATCATCGAGAGCATATCAAAATGGTTTTGTTGAAAAAGCTGTTGATGGGCAGCCTCCGCTTGTTGCCAGATCTGCTGGGGAGAATCAAAGGCAACAAAGCTAACAAAGAGGCCAATAACGATAAAGGCAATCAGCTTTAGTAGCGATTCAAATGCAATCGCAACCATTACTCCAGGGTGGCGCTCGGTTACGTCAATAGCTCGTACCCCAAAGATGATGGTAAAGCCGATAAGTACGATGCTGACGGCGAGGCCAATTAACCACGGCTCAAACGATGGGGTTTGCCTTAGCACTTCGTATGAGCCGACGATAGCCCGTAGCTGCAATGCTAAGTAGGGGAGGGTGCCGATAAAGGTTACCGTGGTGACCAACACTGCTAGAGGTTGCGATTTGCCAAAGCGTGCGGCTAGTAGATCGGCAATTGAGGTGATGTTTAAGCGAAGACACACCGAGATGATGCGCTGAATAAAGCCCCAGCCAAAAACAAATAGAATGATCGGTGCTAAATAGACCGGCAGATAGGAAAAGTCGCCCCGAGCCGCTTGAGCTGCGGTGCCGAGAAAACCCCAGGAGGTGCAATACACTCCGAGTGATAAGGCGTAGATCCAGCGGTGGTGCTGTGGTTTCAATTTGTGTCGATAACGGTCACCTAAGTAGGCGACGATAAACAGCAAGCTAACATAACCCACACTTACCAATACCAGTAACCAGTTAGCAAACATCCGCCCTCCTTGGCCTGCGCTGTGTTAACCACAATCGGTTCACTATTACACACCAATACGCTAGCGACTAGACTCCAGCACCAGTTAACTCCGCCTGTTGAACTTTAGTCGTACGACTTTCTCACTAATACCTTTTCCCAATTGAGCTACATCTGCTTTTTGACGATGTTCGGTAGCGATTATAAAAGGAGATGGATGATGATTTCACAAAGCAGAAAATTGATTGTTGCGAGTTCAATGCTGGCTTGTGCCGCACCGGCGATGGCAGGTTTTGAGTTCGATCTAGGAGATGGCAACAAACTCAAATTTGGCGGTTACATTAAAATTGATGCGCGTTACGTCGATGGTGACGTGGCTTATAAAGACTTTTGGACTGGCCGAGGAACCGTCCTACAGGATGACAAATCGCAGTTTAAGATCTTTGCTAACGAAACCCGTTTTAACACCACCTATATCCATGGTGATGTAACTGGTTTTCTTGAATTCGATCTCTACGGTGGCAACGGCAACGAGATTATCTCTAACTCATATAACCCTCGTTTGCGCCATGCCTTTATTAAGTACCAAGATTGGCTAGCTGGGCAAACATGGACCACCTACATGAATACCAGTGCCATCCCGGAAACCGCTGATTTTGCAGGCGCAACCGTAGGTCTAGCGTTCATTCGTCAGGGCATGATCCGCTACAGCAACAGTGGGTTTGAATTCGCAGTGGAGAACCCAGAAACCTATGCTCCAGGGGTAGAGGATCCAGAAAACGACAACATCCCGGATCTGGTGGCGAAATATACCTTTAAGGATGACTGGGGCAATATATCTGCTTCGATTCTTGGGCGCCAATTGAACTTCTTTAATACCGAGGACGGTTCAGAGGATGATGATTACGCCGTTGGATATTCCTTGGCTGGTAACATTAAAACCTTTGGTAAAGATGATATCCGCTTCCAAGTACACCTTGGGGAAACCGGTCGTTACACCACGGTGACAACATCGCAGGATGTCTACAATAACGAAGCGGAAGAGACTACCGCTTACCTTGTTGCTTACCGCCACTTCTGGACCGAAACCATGCGTTCGACCTTTCTCTATGGTATGGCTGAAGCCGATGGCAGTGAAGATGAAGCCACCCAATGGAGCGTCAACCTATTTGAGAATCTGACCAAAGAGCTGGCGGTTGGTTTTGAAATCGGTAACTTCGAAATGGAGCCTGGCACTGGCGATAAGGGCGATTCCTACTACGGCCAACTATCGGTGCGCTACGTCTTGTAATACCAATCTACACGGGCTGGCGTCAGCCCGTGACCTCGCTCTCTTCACCCACTTGTTTTATGGCACCCGCAAGGGCGGGCCAAATGCGACTTTTTATTAGTGAATACTCGGGAATTCAATTATGCCAGATTCGATTTTGCAGGTTAATGATGTGTCGTTGGCGTTTGGTGGGGTTAAGGCTCTGACGGAGGTAAGCTTTGCGGTTGAGCGTGGCTCAGTGTTTTCAATTATTGGCCCCAACGGTGCCGGCAAAACCTCGATGCTCAACTGTGTATCTGGTCGTTATCAGCCTCAGCATGGGCTAATCAATTTTGATGGCCACGATGTTACTGAACTTAAACCAAACGATCGTGCCCGTCTTGGTATGGGGCGAACCTTTCAAAATCTGGCTCTGTTTGGCCACATGACCGTGCTCGATAACATCATGGTTGGTCGCCATCACTTAATGAAAAACAACTGGCTTACCGGACCTTTGTATTGGGCCTCACCAGCGCAAAAAGAGGAGCTCAATCACCGCCGTGAAGTTGAAGAGATCATCGACTTTCTCGATATCACTCACGTCCGCAAAGCCGTCGCAGGCACCTTGTCTTATGGCCTGCGCAAACGGGTTGAGCTCGCTCGAGCAATGGCGTTGAAACCCAAATTAATTCTGCTAGATGAGCCGATGGCAGGGATGAACCTAGAAGAGAAAGAGGATATGGCGCGCTATATCCTCGACTTGAATGAAGAGTTTGGTATCACCGTAGTGATGATTGAGCACGATATGGGTGTGGTGATGGATATCTCTCATCAGGTGATGGTGCTCGACTTTGGTAAGCGCCTCATTACCGGATTGCCGGAACAAGTGATGACCGATGAACATGTGAAACGCGCCTACCTTGGCTTAGAGGACGATAGCCAACTGGAGGAGGCCAGCTGATGGATAGCAGCAATCGCTTTGATATGGGCTCGTTAGACAGTTTTCCTAAAATCCTTCGTCAAAATGCGAATTCATGGCCAAACGATGTGGCCATGCGTGAGAAAGAATTTGGTATTTGGAACGAGTTTAGCTGGCTTGATTATCACAATCGTGTGCAATGGATTGCCTTGGGCTTAACTGATCTAGGTATCAATAAGGGCGATGCCATCGCCATGCTCGGCGACAATCGGCCCGAGTGGGTATGGGGGGAAGTAGCCGCTCACGCGATGGGATGCTACTCCCTTGGGGTTTACCAAGATTCAATGCACGACGAGGTTGCTTATCTCCTTAACCTTGCCTGCGCCACCGTGGTTATTGCCGAAGATGAAGAGCAGTGCGATAAGTTACTAGAGCTTGGCGATCAGATCCCAACGGTGAAACACATCGTGTATTGCGATCCCCGAGGTATGCGTAAATACCATGATGAACGGCTACTTGATATACGTGATCTATACCAGATAGGGCAGCAGCGGTTACAGACAAACCAAGGTCAATATGATCAGCTGGTCGATTCAGTCGATCCTGATGAAGTCGCTATCTACTGCACCACATCTGGTACGACTTCAAAGCCAAAGATTGTGCTGTTGCAGGGGGGCAACTTTGTTAAGCATTGTTGTTCATACCTGCGGGCGGATCCCCGTGAACCAGGGGATAACTATGTATCAGTATTGCCGTTGCCATGGATCATGGAACAGGTCTACGCCGTTGGCCAAGCTCTGATTGCTCGACAGGTGGTTAACTTTGTCGAAGAGCAGCAAACCATGATGGCGGATTTGCGTGAAATTGGTCCGAGCTTTGTACTGCTAGCCCCACGAGTTTGGGAAGGGATCTTAGCTGACGTACAGGCGCGTATGATGGATTCGACCCCACTTAAACAGAAGTTGTTTGATTTCGCCTTAGCACGGGCGGAAGCGGCACTTGAGCGAGGCAAACGTTCATCCATTGCCGATCTGATGTTGATGAACGCCCTCAAGGATCGGCTTGGCTTCTCATTCTTGAAATCGGCCGCAACCGGTGGCGCAGCCATGGGGCCAGATACCTTTCGATTTTTTCAAGCCATAGGCGTTCCGCTAAGACAGCTCTATGGGCAAACCGAGATGTGTGGTGCCTACACTATCCATGATGACGATGATATCGACTACGACAGCGTCGGCCATGCTTTTGATAACGCCGAAGTGAAGGTGATCAACGCTGATTCGGAAGGGCTAGGGGAGGTCATTGCTAAGACCGAAGGGATGTTTTGTGGCTATTTAGGCAACCCAGAGGCGTTTGCCGAGGACGTCCGTGATGGCTGGATGCACACTGGCGATGCTGGCTATTTCAAAGAATCAGGACATCTGGTGGTGATCGACCGGATTAAGGATCTGGCTCATACCAGTCAAGGGATCCAATACTCGCCGCAATACATCGAAAACAAATTGAAGTTTTCCTCTTTCATTGGCGAAGCGGTGATCCTCGGTAAAAACCGACCGTTTTTGTCCGCCATCTTATGTATCCGTTTTTCTATCGTGGCGAAGTGGGCCGAGCAAAAGGGCTATTCATTTACCAACTACACCAACCTTTCTACCTTGCCGGAGGTTTACGCCAAGCTAACCGAAGAGGTTGACAAGGTTAACCAAACGCTGCCAGAAGCCCAAAAAATTCATAAATTTGTGCTGCTCTACAAGGAGCTTGATGCGGATGATGGCGAGCTTACTCGTACTCGAAAGGTTCGTCGTGGGGTAGTGGCAGAGAAGTATGGCGACATTATCGACGCCATCTATAGCGACAATAACAGTGTTGATATTGATACCGTCATCACCTTCCAAGACGGTACTAAGACCCGCATTCAAACAGAGCTGGCGGTGGCCAACCTTATCGATGCGGATGCACCTAGCAATCCTGAGCAGCAACGGAGAGCCTCATGAATTTTGAATTGTTACTGCAACTGGTGATTAACGGCCTCATCGTTGGTTTGCTTTATGGTGTGGTCGGTATGTGTTTTGTATTGGTGTACAAATCGACGCAGATCGTCAACTTCGCCCAAGGGGAGTTTTTGTTGATAGGCGCTTGGGCTTGCTGGGCGATGCTGGTGTATTTGGAGTTGCCATTCTTCCTTGGATTTTTCCTTAGTTTGGGCTTTATGGCGCTGTTTGGCGTTGCCATTCAAATGATTGTACTAAGGCCAATGATCGGTGAACCGATCATCTCGGTCATCATGATCACCATTGGTTTATCGATTTTCTTCCAGGCGCTAACTAAGTGGATCTTTGGGGTGGCACCGCAGAGTTTCCCCAGGGTGTTTGATACGCAAACCATCAATATTGCTGGGCTGAATATCGAATTGGCTTACCTAATGAGTACCGTGATTGCGCTCATTATCATGGTCGGTTTCTTTCTGTTCTTTAAATACTCCAAGCATGGTTTAGCAATGCGGGCCACCGCTTTTGATCAGCAGGTAGCTCAGAGTTTAGGGATTTCAGTTAAACAGGTGTTTGCCATGAGTTGGGGGATCGCAGCCACGGTATCGGCTACTGCTGGGGTGGTTATCGGCATGGTTAATGGTGTCTCTGATTCACTCTCAGTGATTGGCATTAAGGTGTTCCCCGCGGTGATTTTGGGCGGGTTAGATTCCATTGTTGGTGCCATTGTTGGCGGGGTTGTTATCGGGGTGCTGGAAAACCTAGCTGAGTTTTTCGACAGCCAATATCTGCACATCGGCAACATGTATGACATTGCGCCATTTTACGTACTGCTGATCATCCTTTGGTTTAAGCCATACGGGTTGTTCGGCACCAAAGATATTGAACGGATTTAACCGTCAAGGAGAGCGTTATGTCCAGTTTATCCATGCGCCCGTGCGGAGATTTCCGCACCAGCTACAAGCAAGATAACACCATATTCGAAACCAAGACCATTCGCTGGTTTACCGCAGTGATTATTGTTGCTGCCTGTGCAGTGCCGTTTGTATTTGATGCTTACTACTTAACCTTGTTTATTCAGGTGAGTTATCTGGGGATTGCGGCGTTAGGGTTAAACATATTGGTTGGGTTTACCGGCCAGATCTCCCTTGGACACGGTGCCTTTTTCGGATTCGGTGCCTTTGCTTCCGCCTGGTTGAATACCCAGTTTAGTATTCCAGTGGTGCTTACTATCCCGCTGGCGGGCTTTCTCACCATGGCGGTGGGGATGATGTTCGGCATGCCAGCGGCTCGAATTAAGGGGCTGTATCTTGCCATTGCCACTTTGGCCGCACAGTTCATTCTTGAGGACTTCTTTGCTCGTGCTGACTGGTTCTCCGGTGGTTCAGCCGGCTCAATGGCAGAGCCAGTAACGTTGTTTGGCTTTGCTTTTGATAGCGATGAGAGCTTCTTTTACATCGCCTTATTTGCCTTGGTGTTTATGTATATCTGGGGCTGTAATCTGATGCGTTCCCGCGATGGTCGTGCCTTTGTTGCAGTTCGCGATCACTACCTATCGGCAGAGATCATGGGGGTTAAGCTCAATAAGTATCGTTTGCTCAGTTTTGGGATCTCCTCCTTTTATGCCGGTATTGGTGGTGCGTTATATGCCCACTACCTTGGGTATGTGTCCGCCGAGGGATTCACCTTAATGATGTCGGTACAGTTTTTAGCCATGGTGATCATCGGAGGTCTCGGCTCCATCAACGGCACCCTTATGGGTTGCGTATTTATGGTGTTGTTGCCCGAATTCCTCGCCGGCGGCGTTGGCTTGGTCAAGATGACCGAGTGGGGCAACACGCCAATGATCACTGATGGTCTGGCTTACATCAAAGAGATGGCAATTGGCTTGGTGATCATTCTGTTTCTCATTTTTGAACCTGAAGGGCTGGCGCACCGCTGGCAGCAGGTAAAGAACTACTGGAAGTTTTACCCATTCGCCTACTGATTCAGTTCAGCAATGGTGGTGACGGTTGCTGCGGTTAAGCGGTCTAGCAGCGACCATTTGCAACAGCTCGGCCCCAATTATTATCAAGCGGAGCCGTAAACAAAAAGGATCTTTACGATGCATAAGAAAACCATGCTTGCCAGCGCCATGGCACTAGCAACGATGACCGCCGCGCAACCCGTTGCTGCGCAGGAGTCTGTTTTTGTCGGTCACTTGGCTGATATGTCTGGGCCAACGGCGTTTGTTGGCAAGATGTACGCCGATGGGGTGCGAGATGCACTGACTTACATAAACAACACCGGTGGTATCGATGGCACTGCACTTGAGTTCGAAACCATCGATTATGCCTATAAGGTGCCGCAGGCGATCGCCTCTTATAAAAAATGGAAATCCCGTAACAATATGGTTGCGATGCAGGGGTGGGGGACCGCGGATACCGAAGCACTGATCTCCTTCGTCGCCAAAGACAAGATTCCGGTCTACTCTGCGTCCTACTCCGGTCACCTGACTGATCCGATGGGCAAGAACCCTAAAACCAAGAAGCCAGCTCCATATAACTTCTTTTACGGCGCTTCCTATTCCGATTCTTGTCGGGGCTTAGTGCAGTGGGCGGCACAAGACTGGCAAGAAAAAAGGGGCAAAGGCAAACCCAAGTTCACCCATATTGGTGCCAACCACCCATACCCCAATGCGCCTAAGGCTGCCTGTGCAGCCTACGCCGAGGAGCTTGGGTTTGAGGTGATGGCGCCAGTGGTTATCTCGATGAAACCCGGTGACTTTAAAGCGCAATGCTTGAGTTTAAAGAGCTCCGCAACCAACTATGGCTACATCGGTAACCTTGGTGGTTCGGTTTTAAGCTTGGTGAAATCCTGTAATACCGTCGGCACCGATCTGCAGTTTATGGCCAATATCTGGGGCGGCGATCGCTTGATCTTTGAAGCCGCCGGCGACGGCATTAAAGATTATATCTTCCCAACCATGGGCCCGTTCTGGAGCGATGACGTAGCTGGGATGGCATTGGTCCGCGAGATCTCTAAAGTCTCTGATCCGGCTGGAGAGCAAAGTCGTGTTCACCACTACATGCGCGGCGTTTGTTCTGTTTACTACATGAAAGAAGCAATGCTGTGGGCCAAAAAGAATGGCGGTATCACTGGCGAGAATGTGCGTAATGGTATGTATGCCACTAAAGATTGGGTTCCCGCTGGACTCGAGGGGGTCTGTTTACCAGCCACTTGGACCGCTGAGGATCATCGCGGTATCAATCAAGTGAACATCTACAAAGGCAACTATAACGCCGGTGACGTGAAGATTGAGAAGGTGACTGAAGTGACCTTAGAACGCCGTGCTGATTGGCTCGGTTTCTGATCTCGATACCTGACTTAGGGCCAGTTTGGGGCGATGGCTTAAGGGCTATCGCCCTAGACCTAAAGGAGTGTGGCAATGGCTGAAGCGGCAGAAGCACTATCGACACCAGAATCGGTGCTGTCGATAAATAATATTGAAGTGGTCTATGACGAGGTGATTCAGGTACTTCGCGGGGTTAGCATTGAGGTACCACAAGGCCAGATAGTAACCCTGTTGGGGCCTAACGGCGCTGGTAAGTCGACTACTTTAAAGGCGATATCCGGATTACTGAGGACTGAAAATGGCGAAGTGACCCGAGGCGATATTCATTTTCAGGGCAAACGTATTGATAAACAGGCACCAGAACAAGTGGTGCGAGATGGACTGTTTCAGGTGATGGAGGGGCGACGAATTATTGAGGACATGACCGTTATCGAGAACCTTAAACTCGGTGCCTACACCCGCACAGATGGCGAAATTCAACAAGATATTGATATGGTGTTTAGCTATTTTCCACGGTTGCAAGAGCGCACCGGCCTAGCTGGTTACCTTTCCGGTGGTGAGCAGCAGATGCTAGCCATCGGTCGTGCTTTGATGGCGAGGCCAAAGATGATCTGCCTTGATGAACCGTCAATGGGGCTGTCACCTCTATTGGTTAAAGAGGTATTTGGCATTATCGACAAGATCAATAAGGAGCAGGGGATCACCATGCTTCTGGTTGAACAGAACGCTAACTACGCCCTTAAAGCTGCAGACTACGGTTACATCATGGAGTCAGGCAAGATTGTGTTAGATGGCACCAAGCAGCAGCTGTTGGCCAATGAAGATGTGAAGGAGTTTTATCTTGGTGGTGGTAACGAAGAGCGCAAGAGCTTTAAGAACTTAAAGTCCTATAAACGTCGTAAACGTTGGTTATAACGGAGCCTGTGATGTTCGATTATTACGACAGCCAAGAGTGGCAGCCAGAACAAGAGCGTGAACGCAACTTGATGATCAGGTTGCCGTCGTTTCTCAATTACATCACTGAACAGAGTAGCTACTATCGAGACCATTTCGGTGGCATCGATATCAACCAGATAGTCGATCGAAGTCGATTGGCTTCGTTGCCACTTACCCACAAAAGCGACCTTAGCCAACTGCAGCAACTACAACCGCCTCTAGCTGGGATGGTACCTGCGGCACATCAGCCCGATCGGCTCTTTCAATCACCGGGTCCAATCTGTGAACCTGAATGTACTGGTGATGATTGGTGGGGCCTTGGTCGTGCCTTCTATGCTGCCGGTTTTCGCCGTGGGGACCTGGTCCAAAACTGTTTGTCTTACCATATGAGTCCCGGCGGTTTTATTCTCGACTCTGGTGCACGCGCCTGTGGTTGCACCGTTATACCCGCTGGGCCCGGCAATACCGAACAGCAACTTGACCTCATTGAGCAACTGAAGCCACAGGGTTATTGTGGCACCCCCTCATTTTTGAAGATATTGCTTGATAAAGGCGACGAGCAAGGGCGCGATCTGACTTCGATAACTAAGGCTTTGGTTACCGGTGAGGCCTTTACCGCGCCGTTGCAGCAACGATTTACCCAAGCAGGGCTTAATGTCCGACAAGCCTATGCCAGCGCTGATCTAGGCTTAATCGGTTACGAGACGGTGCCCAATCAAGGCTTAGTGCTGGCGGAGGACATTATCGTTGAGATAGTGCGCCCTGGAACAGCTACTCCGGTGGGTGTCGGCGAGGTCGGTGAGGTGGTGGTGACTCGTTTTAACCCTGAATATCCGCTGGTACGTTTTGCCACCGGCGATCTGTCGTCGATATTGCCAGGACCAAGTGAGTGTGGTCGTACTAACGTACGTATTGCCGGTTGGCAGGGAAGGGCGGATCAATCGACCAAGGTAAAAGGATTATTTATCCATCCGCAGCAGCTCGAACGCTTGCGGCAGCGTTTTGACGACATTGCGTTATTACGGCTGATCATCAACTCAGACAACGATAATGACCAGATGCAGTTGCAGTGTGAATTGCAAACTGATGAAAGTAAATTAGATACCCAAACCATCGCCTCCGAACTTAAGGCGATTACCAAGCTTACTGGTTCAGTTAAGTTAGTACCGCCCCGAGCGCTAGCTAGAGATGGCGTGGTGATCGAAGACCGCCGTTAAGTTTCCCCCACCAAGTACGGTACCCATCATACCGTATGTCCCTTGGTAGCCGGCTTACTCCTTGCCGGCTTTTTTTTTGGCTGTGCCGTAGTTAGCTGTTGAAGCTTATCTTAAGCCTTGGGCTTCACCGATTTCGGTGCTTTTAGGGGAGGATGTCGCGGTGGCGACGGCACATTCTTGTATGCATTTGGGGGGAGCTTCGCCCTTCTGAACTGCTCCAATGTGGAGAAAGATCAGCGGCGGTAGTGCTTTCCCCTTGTATCAACAATCGCCCAACCGGTGCTTTAACTGCATTGGAAAGAACAACACTTAGTTGGTACACAGCCTTTTGTTAATAGTCTCGGGTTGAGAGGAGCGTCTGTATTGCTTGTTCGTTGCTGCTCATTTTTTGGGTGCATCGCGATGCCGCAATGGTGGCATTTTTATCGTGAGCGAAGTGCAGTTTGGTGAACAACAGTTGTCTACCTAACGGCGTTATCGAAGTGAACACTGTTACCTAAACTGAGCTTTGACTTCTAGAAAATCCCAGAGCAAAACGGCGATTCAGGGTTACGGTTAACACAGTATTTATCGAAGTTAGCAGCGCTGATGCTGCTTACTTGGCAGCGGCTGTTATAACTTTCGAACTGGAGCTGTCGTTTTGCAGTGTCTGCACTTAGTTGTTCTCGGTCGAGATCAAATTGCTGGTTCTTTGACGCATAGTTATCGCGGTTGCGATCAAATTTGCGAGTATAGCCATTGAGTTTGGCTTCGATGTGGTTACAGCCATCGCTGCAGTCTTTGAGTTTTTGCGAGAGCTGCTCTAGGTGGGTCTTTTGCTCCAACAACTGCTGATGTAATTCAGTTAGATGGTGCTGCTGGCGGTTGAGTTGTTGATGCCATTTATGTTGCTCCTTCAGCTCGACTCTTAGCTGTTGGCTTTCGGCAATACAGGATTCAATTTGCGTAGCATTAAGCTCTGAGGCCGTGCTAGCCAGTGGCCAGATGGCGAGTAAGAGCAGTAATCGTTGCAACATAAGGGCTTCCTTTCCTTAGAGTTTTAACTAATCTACCGCTGTTACCAACTATTGACCACTCGCAACGCATGTTTGGCTGTGTCGTAGTTAGCTGTTGAAGTTTATCTTAAGCTTTCGGCTTTACCGATTTCGGTGATTTTAGGGGAGGATGTCGCGGTGGCGACGGCACATTCTTGTATGCCTTAGGGGGAGCTTCGCCCCCTTTGGAATCCGCCCTTGCCTTAGGTCGCAGTTCAAAGCGGCAGAAGGTCAACGGCGGTAGTGCTTAACCCCTTGTATCGGCGCTCGCCTAGCCGGTGCTTTAACTGTATTAGAAAGAACAACGCTTAATTGGTAGACCGCCCATGTTTGTGTTGGTTAAGCGTTACTCGAGCGCCAACGCATCCGCGGACGGTGTAAACGGCTAATCAATAAACCCCAGCCAAGCATTACAGCAGCAAGCCAATACAACGGTGCTTGGCCATATTGAGCAAATGGGGTTTGCCCCTGATAGAGTGCGACCTTATCTCGTAAAACTCCGCTGACAAATTGTGGTAATTGCGATTGGATCTCACCGGTAGGAGTGACGATAGCGGTCACGCCATTATTGGTCACTCGTAATAGCGGCTTACCCAGCTCCAGCGCACGCATCTGTGCAATCGCCATATGTTGTAGCGGGCCGATAGATTGACCAAACCAAGCGTCATTAGAGACGGTTAACAGCATGTCGGTTGCTGGGTTGACCGCGCCCCGAACCAACTCAGGAAAGGCTATTTCATAGCAGATGGCTGGGGCAATATTGGTATCTGCCACGTGTAGATTCGTTTGCACTAAATCACCACGGGCAAAGCTCGACATTGGCAGATTGAAGAACGGTGCTAATGGCCGCAACAGCTCTTGAAACGGTACAAATTCGCCAATGGGAAGCAGTTGATGTTTATGGTATCGATTATCGTCGGCAGGGCTAAAATGTTGTTGTCGTTGTGGTTGGTTTAACACCAGCAAGGAGTTATAGAAGTTACGCTGATCGTCCATGCTGATGATACCGGTAATCAATTCACTGCCCGCTGCGGTAACGCCATCTTCAAATTGGACTAAAAAGTCGCTCACCATCGCTTCCGGAGCCGGTACTGCAGCTTCGGGCCATACAATCAGGTCGGCGTCAAAATGGGGAATACTCAACTGTTGGTATTTGAGCATAGTGGGCCAAAGCTGATCTTGTTGCCACTTCATATTTTGGGCGATGTTACCCTGCACCAGCGCCACATCACGGCTTTCACCGGTTGGTTCAATCCATTGTGATTTGCTAAAGCCAAACGGCAGTGCTGCGATAACCAGCAGCGGGATGGCATAACGCCAGTGTCCCTGTATCAAAGAAGATAGGGCGACAGCAGCAACGCTTAGCAGTAAGCCCACCCCTAAAGCACCGACAAGTGGAATAAGGCTAGCCATGGGGCCATTAAGCTGACTGTAACCAGACCATAGCCATGGGAACCCGGTCATTACTGCACCACGAAGGTATTCACCTACTAGCCACAGTGCCGGGAACGCACATAGACGACTAATATGGTTGCCGTTACACCAGCGATTAAGGGCGTAAATAACTAACGCAGGATAGAGAGCGAGATAGAGCGCAAGCAGGGCAATCAGGGTAAGCGATGCCACCAACGGCATGCCGCCAAACTCTGCGATGCTAACGTGAACCCAGCGCAAGCCAAAAATAAATTGGCCAAAGCCCCATGCTAAGCCCGTTAGTAGCCCCTGTTTAGCGCTTTTTTGTTGGCTAAGTAGTAATAGGGCCGATAACGACAGCGGCAATAGCAGCCAGTAGTCGTAGGGAGCGAATGCAAGGTGAGAAAGGGCGCCAGCAATAAACGCCAGTAGATAAAAAACAGCGGAGCTAAGCCCCGCTGATTTGGTTTGGTATTGGGTCACGCCGCGCTATTTTCCTTATCGGGCTGTGCTTTTGATTGGCGCACTTGCAGTTGGACCAAACGGCGAGTGTCGGCACTAACGACCTTGAACTCGAACCCATTTAATTCGACGCATTCTCCGCGCTCAGGCAAATGGCCAAAGGCGTGGCTGACTAAGCCACCAACAGTATCGTACTCCTCATCGGAGAATTCACTGCCAAAGTGTTCGTTGAAATCGTCGATTGGCGTTAACGCCGCCACGGCCCAAGTTTGACGGCTAATGCGGCGGATGTGGATCTGCGTATCCTCTTCCAGATCGGTTTCATCTTCGATGTCACCTACGATGGCTTCGAGAATATCTTCAATGGTGATTAGCCCTGATACGCCGCCATATTCGTCAACCACAATTGCCATGTGGTAGCGCTCTTGGCGGAACTCTTTGAGCAGCACATCAACGCGCTTACTTTCTGGCACCACTACTGCTGGGCGTAGAATGGTTTCCAGATTGCGTTCCGCATCAGTAGCAAAGCCCCATGCCAACATATCTTTGGCAAGCAGAATACCTTCGATGTGGTCTTTATCGCGATCGATAACTGGGAAGCGGCTGTGGGCAGATTCAAGGACGATCGGAAGAAACTCTTCGACCGTTTGGTTCTTTTCAATGGCAATGATCTGCGAACGCGGGATCATTAGATCGCGAACCCGCAGTTCGGCCACTTCAAGTACGCCGTTGATCATCTCTTTGGTGTCGGCATCAATAAGATCGCGCTCTTCCGCGTCCTGGATGACATCCACCAGTTCCTGTCGGTTTTGTGGCTCTCCGGTAAAGAGCTGGGTTAGTTTGTCGAGTAAACCCGGCTTCGGTTTATTACCGGCGCCGTTGGTCGACGGAGGTTGATCGTCGTGCATATTATCTCTTTAGATTAGAATCGAACGCTCAGATTAGCGCTCTTGGTAGGGATCGGCAATGGCAATTTTCGCGAGAAGATCTCGTTCCAATGATTCCATCTCTTCTGCTTCGTCATCATCGATGTGATCGTAACCACAAAGATGCAGACAGCCGTGGATAACCATGTGAGCCCAATGGTCGTGTAATGCTTTTTGTTGTTCCTGTGCTTCGCGGGCTACCACTTCAGCACAGATCACCAGATCACCCAGTAATGGCAGTTCAATTCCCGGTGGAGCTTCAAATGGGAACGACAATACATTGGTGGGTTTGTCTTTGCCGCGATAGTCGCTATTGAGCTGTTGGCTCTCGGCGCTATCGGTGATGCGAATGGTTAGCTCCGCTTCATCCATTTTGGCTAGAACTAGCTCAACCCAGCTTTGAAGCTGGGCTTCAGTAGGCAAGCTGGCGTCTTCAATCGCCAGTTGCAGATCAAGCGTTACCATCGGTTGGCTCCTGCTGTGTAACCGGTGCAAGCGAAGCTTTGGCTGCTTCTAACTCGGCTTTACGCTGTTTGTCTTTTTCAATTTTTTTAGCATGCTCGATGCGTTCAAACTTTTCATAGGCTTCAACGACCCGGGCGACCACGGGATGGCGAACCACATCTTGGCTAGCAAACATGCTAAAGGCGATGGTATCGACGTCGCGTAACACTTCGATGGCGTGACGTAAACCAGAGCGAGTGCCGCGAGGCAAGTCGACTTGAGTAATGTCACCGGTGATCACCGCACGGCTGTTGAAACCGATACGGGTCAGGAACATCTTCATCTGTTCAACGCTGGTGTTTTGCGCTTCATCCAAGATAACAAAGGCATCGTTGAGGGTACGGCCACGCATGTAAGCGAGTGGGGCGACCTCAATAACGTTACGCTCAATCAGGCGCTCGACCTTTTCAAAGCCCATCATCTCAAATAGGGCGTCGTATAAAGGACGCAGGTATGGATCAACCTTTTGGCTTAAGTCACCAGGCAAGAAACCAAGTTTCTCGCCCGCTTCTACTGCAGGACGGGTAAGCATGATGCGACGAATTTCACCGCGCTCAAGCGCATCAACCGCAGCGGCAACTGCAAGGTAGGTTTTACCGGTACCGGCAGGGCCAATACCAAAGCAGATATCGTGGGCAACAATGTTGCGAATATACTGTGCTTGGTTTGGATTACGAGGCTTGAGTACACCGCGTTTGGTTTTGAAGAACACTTCATCGCCCATGGCACTGGTGTCTTCCGCTTCCAAAGCGATAAGCTCTTGAATGGCAATATGGACTTGTTCCGGCTCAAGATCAGCTTGCTGACCCTTAAGCGGTTGGGTATCCACATAGAGATTCTTTAATAGATCAATCACGCCTTTGGCTTGCACCGGCTGACCAACCACGGTGAAGTGGTTGTTTTGGTGGCTGATCTCTACGCCTAAGCGGCGCTCGATTTGACGAAGGTTATCGTCAAAAGGCCCGCACAGGGCCGCTAAGCGGACATTCTGTGCAGGCTCTAAAAAGACCTCTAGGGTCAGCAATTTGTTGCTCACGGTTGTCCTTAAGGTTGGAACGTAGCTACGCCCAGCTCATCCGGCTGGCCATGTGGTCGTTTGCTCAGAATATCAGAAGGACGCAACGCACGGCGTAGATCCATATCATCTTCTGTGCGAACCAAAGTAGCACGGAGTGAGTTCGGGTACACCTCGGTTATCTCAACATCAGCAAAGGTACCGATAAGCTCTGGCGCACCTTCGAAGTTAACCACGCGGTTATTTTCGGTACGGCCACGCAGTTCCATGGCGTTTTTCTTCGACAAGCCTTCTACCAAGATACGCTGCACGGTGCCTTGCATTCGGCGGCTGTATTGCATCGCTTGCTGGTTGATGCGCTCTTGCAGAATGTACAGACGCTGCTTTTTGGTTTCTTCAGTAACGTCATCCACCATGTCGGCCGCTGGCGTACCTGGGCGTGGTGAGTAGATAAATGAGAAACTCATATCGAAGTTAACCTGCTCAATCAGATCCATGGTCTTCTGGAAGTCATCTTCGGTTTCGTTCGGGAAACCAACGATAAAGTCCGAGCTAATGTGAATCTCCGGACGAACCTTGCGCAGGCGACGAATGATCGACTTAAACTCAAGCGCGGTGTGGTTACGCTTCATCATGGTTAAGATGCGATCTGAACCGGCCTGTACTGGTAAGTGCAGGAAGTTGACCAACTCAGGCACATCGGCATAGGCGTCGATGATGTCTTGAGTGAATTCAACCGGGTGGCTGGTGGTAAAACGCAGACGGTCGATGCCGTCGATGCTGGCGACGTAACGCAGCAGATCCGCAAAGGTAGTTAGTTCACCTTCGTCATTTTCATGGCGATAAGCGTTTACGTTCTGTCCCAGCAGGTTGATCTCACGGACGCCTTGCTCAGCCAGCTGGGCAATTTCGTAGAGGATATCTTCCATTGGGCGCGATACTTCTTCGCCACGGGTGTATGGCACCACGCAGAAGGTACAGTATTTGTTACAACCTTCCATGATCGATACGAACGCTGTTGCGCCTTCAGCACGTGGCTCAGGCAGGCGGTCGAATTTTTCGATTTCAGGGAAGGACACGTCCACCACGCCAGACTCGCCGTTAGCCAGTTTGGTCAGCATCTCTGGGATGCGGTGCAACGTTTGTGGGCCAAACACCATATCAACGAACGGTGCGCGGGCACGGATTGCGTCGCCTTCTTGCGAGGCAACACAGCCACCAACGCCGATAACCACGTTCGGGTTGGCTTCCTTCAATGGACGCCAGCGTCCGAGTTGATGGAATACCTTTTCCTGCGCTTTTTCACGAATGGAACAGGTGTTGAGCAGCAATACGTCTGCTTCATCCGCGTTGTCGGTTAGGGTATAGCCGCCGTTTTCGTCAAGTAGATCAGCCATCTTGGCTGAGTCGTACTCGTTCATTTGGCAGCCCCAGGTCTTAATGTGCAGCTTCTTGCTCATCAATTAGCGTCGCTCAGTTGGTGTTTGGGGAAAAATTTAGCCGCACATTTTACCCGCGAAAGTGAGTTTGTACCAGCAATAGCGCAGATGGTAGCGATGCCAACGCTGTTAGCCGTAATTAACTGACTAATTTAGTAGGACATATCACTTGTTTATGGTGGCCAAAAACGATGGCAGCGTTGAAAGCTGAGCTGACGGCGATAAGTTTAGCTGCTGGTAAGCAACACAATCAAAGCTATGTCTCTGGCAACAAACTAAAATTCTGTAAGAGGAGCGAGGATTGTCTGAACATTGACATCAATTTGACTTAAAATGGCGGCAGAATTTCGGGACGGAAAGATAAACAATGAGCAACCACTTTGACGTATTGATTGTTGGCGCAGGTATGGTTGGCGCTGCTGCGGCAATAGCATTGGGGCAACAAGGGTGGAGTGTCGGTTTGATTGAGACCAACCAACCGCAAGCTTTTGAACCTGAACAGCCGATGGACTTACGAGTAAGCGCCATCAGTGCGGCGTCAGAGCAGCTGTTGCAATCATTGGGCGCGTGGGATGCCATTGCAGCAATGCGGGTTACGCCCTATGACACGCTGGCAACATGGGAGTGGCATGACAGTGAGGTCAGCTTTTGCGCCGACGACCTGCAGCACAGTCACTTGGGTCATATCGTTGAGAACAGGGTGGTACAGTTGGGGCTGTGGCAACAGTTACAGCAACTCGATAACGTTACCCTTGTTTTAGGGCAGAGCCCAACCGATATCAGTCAAAATGAGGCTGGAGTTAGCTTAGTCATTGGAGATGAGCGCTATCACACATCATTGCTGCTTGGTTGTGATGGTGCCCAGTCCAAGGTGCGTCAAGCGGCGCAAATTGGGGTCACCGGTTGGAACTACCGTCATCATTGTTTGATTATTAATATTGCCACCGAGATGGAGCAGCAGCGGATCACCTGGCAACAGTTTTTCCCCTCAGGTCCGCGGGCCTTTTTGCCATTGACTGGCAAGCAGGGCTCATTGGTGTGGTACGACAGCCCAGAGCGAATCGCCGAGCTAAAACGCTTAGATAAATCGGAATTGGCTGAGCAGATAACGTTGGCCTTCCCTGAGCGCTTAGGTGCATTTGAGGTTGAGCGCTTAGCTTCGTTCCCATTAACGCGTCAACACGCTCAGCGCTACTATCATAATCGAATGGTGTTGCTTGGCGACTCCGCTCACACCATTAACCCGCTGGCTGGGCAAGGAGTTAATCTTGGTTTTAAAGATGTTGCTGCCTTGGCTGAAGTGATGGCGAAGGTGCATCGCAGTGAGTTAGAAGCGGACATTCGTCCTGAACTGGCTAAGTATGAGCGCCTACGTCGTAACGACAATCTGCGTATGCAAGGGGCGATGGATCTGTTCTATAACGTTTTCTCCAATGATATCTTGCCACTGAAGTTGGTTCGCAATATTGGCTTTAAGATAGCTCAGAACGCGGGGCCAATTAAGCATCAAGTGATGCGTTACGCGATGGGACTATAACCACAGTATGCTGCGCCGTTTATGGGTTAATCCCTATCTTAACTTCTCTTTCCGACTGACAACGGCACTGCTGCTGTTTCTATTGGCTGCGTGGCAGCTGGATCTGTTGCCACAAGGGGTAATATCGCTGCTGGTTATGCCGGCACTGCTTATCGGTGGCATCGATATCCCCTCCGCGCATTGGTCTCGACGGATCGCCTTAGGCGTGCTGGGATACGCAGGGTTTGCCGGACTAACGGCGTGGATTGGCGTGCATGCGCCTGAGTTCACCACCCTTTGGTTTGCCTTACTTGGCTTTGTGTTAACCAGTTGTAGTGCCTTTGGTAACCTAGCAGCCAGATTAGCTATGGGCTCGTTGACCATGGCGGTTATTGGCCTTGCTACCGGTTCGCTTTATCCGATTTGGCAACTTACTTTGGGCTTTGGCTTAGCGGTTAGTTGGTTGGTGCTCTATAGCGCCTTATGGTATCGCTTAACCGGCAATATGCCGTTGCGGCAGTCGCTGGCAGAAACCTACCAACGCCTTGCGGCCTTGATGATTAAACGCCCGGAGCAACTGCTTGACCATGCGCTGCCGGTTCATTTCGATGAACCATTGGGGATCCATTTGGCTAACTGTCGCCGTTTATTGGGATCGCTTGGGGATCCCAATAAGAATGGCCCGCTTAAGAACGCCTTTATGTTAGCGGTCGATATGCAAGAACGGCTGCAAGCCGTTCCGGATCCGGAGCTCGCCAGTAAGGTGCTGGTAAATGAGGGTACCTACCCAGCTTATCGGCAGTGGACGCGCGCGGTAGCAGCGCGGTTGCATCGCATCGCTCGAGATCTGCAACGGGGGGGCGAGCCAAGCAAGAGCGACTCTGTTACTCAATTTACCGACCAATTTTTGCAGGCTTTAGAGCCGATGCTTGCCCGCGGCGGAAAAGAAGGCATGGTGGCCAACTATATGGCCAACAACGCGCGCCAAATTGAGCGATTGGTGCAGCGGGCAGCACCACTTTACCAGCGCAATATTAAAGTCGAGCAAAGTCAATCACCTTGGAAAAAGTGGCGCCAGATGATGGTGTGGTCGAATCCGGTCATGCGCGGCAGCGTTCGAATGTCGCTATTGTTGGCATTAGGTTCGGAGATTGGCAGTTTAATGCCGATGGATAATGGTTTTTGGATCCTTTCTACCGTGGTAGTGGTTTGGCAAGCCAGCTTTGTGGCAATCCGCAGTCGCGCGTGGCAACGGGCCGGTGGCACTATAGCTGGGTTAGTGTTGGCGCTGATTGCACTTACTGCTGGTGTCAGTGGCATTTGGGCGTTATTGATGGCAGTGGTTTTGGTGCCAATCTCTTTGGCTTTGGTGACTAAGCATCATGGCTGGACCACCGTTGGCGTTACCCTGATTTTAATGCTGGCGTTTGAATACAATGGCATGGCTACTACCGAAGTAATCATTGCACGGATGTTCGACACTCTCATCGGCTGTTTATTAGTGCTTGGGGGCTACCGCTATCTGTGGCCGCAATGGCAAGGGGGGCGGCAAGCGCAGTTGCGCATCGACTCTTTAGTCAGCTTGAACCATTACCTCAAATTGCTGCTGCAAAGTTTTAGCGGTAAAGAGGTCGCTGCAATTGACCTAGCCTTGGCTCGACGAGCTGCTTATGAGCAAGGTATTGCGCTTAACGACAGCTTCAATCAGATGCGACAGGAGCCTGGTTTTGGCCGCAATGTGCAAAATAGCACGGCACTGCTTGCTCTGTATAAAGGGGCGATGAGTCATATGAATGCCATCGTGCCGCAGGTTCATAAAGGCCTTCGTCTCGAAGCAGAGGAGGGGCAAGAGCTCTGTCATTTGTTTGATGAACTTGCCGATATAATGGAACAAACCAGTAAGGGGAATATACAACCGTGGCCAGACTCCTTTAAGGAGCGGGAGCAGTGGTTCTATCAGCGCTTGGAAAGCGGTAACACTGATAAGTCTGGTTTTGTACTTTATCAGCTGTCGTTGGTATTGCAGCGTTATCATGCGATTCACCAGATATTGTTGCAACCGGCCCCCAAAGCCTCGTAGGTTATTGTTTAGCTAAGATTAGTCAATTAAGCTGCTAAATTCACCCAGACCAGTTTAATGTTTTACCATATAAACTGTGTGGAAAATATTTAGTTAAGCAACAATACTCATCCTTGATGCCGCAAGCCCATCAAGGATGAGTCATGAAATATTGGTTAATTATTTTATGTTGGTTGCTGCCGATGCAGCTAGCAGCGATGCAACCGCCGACAGATCACCAGCGCCAGCAACTCAATAAGGATCCCAACCGGCACGAACGGGCTGAGTTTGCGCGATCGCTTTTGCTTCCACCTCGATTGGAATCAGAGCAAGCGCCGAGTGCGGCGGAGCCAACAGATATTCCACCATTAGGGCGAACTCGCAACTTACCTGCCACCGGTACGGTCCGGATCCCCATCATCCTGATGGAGTTTAATGATTACCTCCATGCTCCAGATAAAGACCTCAATTACTATTACGAAAGAACCTTTGAGCCCAACCCCACCGCACTTGCACCGCCAGCCGATAGTATTAATGCCTATTACCACCGTGCGTCGCGAGGCCAACTCAATATTGAGGGGGACCTACTCGGTTGGTTTAATCCCGGCTACAACCGTCCGATAGATGAAGGCAACGTGGTTGAAGCGGCGGAGAAAATGCTGACAGAGGCGCTGGAACACTTTTCTGCCCAAGGGCATGACCTCTCCCAATACGATAACGATAACGACGGTGATATCGATACGGTGGCGGTGCTATGGACTGGACCTATCGGCGATTGGGCCACACTTTGGTGGGGCTGGGCGACAGCTTACTCAAGTATCGAAGTTGATGGACTTAAACTCGCTGGGTTTACTTGGCAATGGGCCAATGCGGCGGCGGGACAAGAGTTTACCCCAGTGGTGATTAATCATGAGATGGGGCACGTATTAGGTTTACCTGATTTGTATGATTATGACTCGAGTGTGGGTAACTCTGGTGGCGTCGGTACCTTTGACCTAATGCACGGCAACGTTTATGGCATTAATGGCTTCTTTAAGTCGATTTTGGGTTGGGTTGAGCCGACGGTTGCTGCCACCGTTGGTGGTACAGGCAATTTAGCCCTTAATGAGCAAACCATTCTGCAGATCATGCCGGGAACCCAGAAGGATAACCCTAACGATGAATTCTTTGTGGTTGAACACCGAACACCGCAAGGTAATGACATTGAAGCGTACTTTCTGCCCGCAGAGGGAGCGGTAGCGGTATGGCATGTGGATGCCGGTTTTTATGGTGGTAGCCGTTCGAAGAACAATAACTCCTATTCCGAAGATAAGTTGCTGCGATTAGTCCAAGCCGATGGTCTTGATAATATTGAACTGAGCGGTGCCAGGGCCGAAAGCGGTGATTTTTTTGGTAGCGGTGCTCGGTTTGGGTTTACTGAGCCCGCTGGCAGTCGCCGCAACGACCTTAGTCAGTCAGGGGTGGCTATCGATGTTAGTTCGGTCGCCACAACCGAGGCTCAGATCAATTACGCCTTGGTTGCTGATGTGCCCGATTTTCGCCTTGATATACCCCGTTATTCATTTATCCGCGATGGCGATGAGTTACCACTCTATTTTGTTAGTGAGCCGCTCGATATTGAGCTACTTCATCGCGGTGAACCACTGGCGCAGCTTAGTGCGGCGGAGATACCTTATCGCTGGGACTTTAGCCAGACCAGTGCCATTGATGGATGGTTGGAATTTAAAGTAACCAATTCCGCCGGTGTGACCGCTTCTGAGTTTCGCCACACCAGCCCAACTATGGAACAGCCGTTTTATTCCTACGTTAACCTAAGTCAAGATCCCTACGACCAGTCACTTGATGTGGTCAAACTGCTGCGGGAGTCCGGTTTAACTGTGTTGGTCTCGCGTTACCTGTTATCCAGCTACTACCCTTATCTTAGTGGGGCATTTATTAGTTATGGAGCTGGTCGAAAGGAGATAGACCGTTACCGCTACGGCCTAGCTGAAACCTTGCTTGAATATCGAGCCATTGGCTTACCCTACTATTTTGAATCGGAAGACTATTGGTCAGATGTGGTTGATATGGATACAGCGCCAGATCGAATCTATGAGGCGTTTCGTGTTTACCAAAGCTTGGGAGAAAGCGTCGTCTCAACGGTATCGAGCAATGATATTAACTTAGAGTCGGAACAGTATGCACAGCTGGAGGAGTACCAATACAGTGATGTGTTGTTGTTTCCAGACTCGCACGGGTTAGAGTCGCTGCTTCAGGTTGATGGCATGAACAGTTATTACAATCCCGGCACTGGCGAATTTACCGATCCAATGCCGATCAGTGGCAGTTGCTCGGTACTGGACCCGCAATCGTTGCGTATTGCGGCATCGTGCATTTTGCGCCGCTTCAATGATTTTGAGCAGCGACAAATATTGAACCGCTATTTTGACGCGATGAATATTGAAGCCAGCTTGTATACCGGCTTGCCGGAATTTGTACTGGCTAGCCCTCGCTCCGTATGGGAGCAACAGGTAGTGCAGTTATCGGTCGTGCTTGAAAAGTTAGCTGTTGCTGAGGTTGAAATCGATTGGCAACAGCTTTCTGGGCCTAGTATCACTATCGATAGCAGTGATCCGGTTGCGCCACGACTTACCTTTGATGTTGGTTCGGCTGATAACTCAGTGGAGATAGAGGTAGCGGTAACCCATGATGGCAAAACCGCTCGCAAGCGAGCTGAAATAGCGGTTTCTAAGTTAGCACTGCCGGAGTTTGATGTTGAAGCGCTGCAATTTCCTGCTGAAGTCGCTGAAGGGGAACCGGTAGAAATTAAGGTTAATACCGAGCTAACTGACACCGCTGGCTGGGAATATTCATTCACTCAAAGCAGTGGATCTGCGGTTACCAATCTGCAAACGGAATTTTTTAGAGCGAGCTTTACTGCACCGCAGGTCGATACCGACGAGCTTATCGAAATCGAGTACAACCTGCGTTTTCCCAATATTCATAACATCACTAAATCGGCGCTTATTCGTGTTGTTGACTACCAGCTTCCCTCGCTCGGGCAGCAGCCATCTTACTCAATATTGGAGGGAAGCAATGTCCAAATTATGCCGCAGCTCGTTAATCCTGCGGGATTAGACGTTGAGCTGATTTGGCACTTTGCTGCGGGCATTGAACCTGTTTGGTCGCAACAGGGGAATATCCTTCATGTTGAAGCGCCAAGGGTAATGGAGCAGTCGCAGATCCAATTTACCCTCGAACTAATGTTGGACGGCACCTTACTTGAGTCGCAGCCAGTCACTATCACCGTTGATGATATTGCCGCACCGCAGCTACGTAGTACCACAACCTTTAACGCTAATGGTGGTGACGTTGTTGAGTTGGCTATCGATGTGACCGACAGCAGTGGTTATCCACTCTCATACTCTTGGCTCCAAACCAGTGGTGATAGCGTTACCTTGAGTGCTCCAAATACAGCAACACCTAGCTTTACGGCACCACAAGCCAGCGACGATCTGCGGTTGCTGTTTGAGGTTACTGTTGGAAACGGTTTTGAAGAAGCGACCGCCACTGTTGAGGTAAATGTAGCCGCTAACGGTGCGGTACCAAACTTCGCCATTTCCTCACCTACTTCAGCTTACTCAGGACAGCGGGTAGATTTAGCCGTTAGCTTGGATGGGCTAACGGTTGAACAGGTTGAGCTGGAATGGCTGCAACTGGCGGGAGGTATTGGGGTTGAATTGAATGTCGACGATCCACTAAATGCATGGTTTATAGTGCCAGACGGCATTGACGATCAAACCGTTGAGTTCGAGTTGCAGGTTAGTCATAACGGGCGAGTCGGTCGTAACACTGTGTCGGTACTGTTGCGTCAATATGTGGCTCCGACTATTCAAATCACCGTAGATGATGAGGTACTTGAATGGGAGCGGGTTACCGTCGCTGCTACGGTGGCTAACCCCGCCGCTTTGCCATTGCAGTTTGAGTTGCTGCAGCACTCAGGTGCAGCGATCGAAGCGGTGGAGTGGGTCGATGGTTCGGTCAGCTTCATCGCCGCTGAAGTGGCAAGCGATCAGACAGTCGAACTGCAATACATTGCTCGATTTGAGGAGTTATTTCTGTTCACCCAGTCCATCAGCATCACCGTCAAAAATCAGCAGCAGGCCAGTCTTGGAGTACAGCCACAGCTAGAGGCGATTGAAGGTCAGCGGCTGCTTGTCGAGCCACGGGTAAACAACCCTCAGCAGCAAGCAGTCACTGTCAGCTGGCGTTTTGACTCTGGCGTTGAACCAAGCTGGAACCAAGTTGACGACAACCTTGAGCTAGAAGTACCAACCATTGTAACCGATCAGGTGGCACGGTTTACCGTTGAGCTTTGGCTCGATGGTGCCTTGATTGACGCCCAAAATGTTGAGCTCGCTTTAATCAACGTACTGCCGCCAATTTTAACCAGTGCAAGCATGGCGGCCCAAGTGTCGGGCAACCAAGTTAGGTTATCGATTGGCGTCGTAGACAATAGCGCCAATGAGCTGTTCTACCTATGGCGCCAATTAAGCGGCACTTCAGTGGTACTCGATGATGCCAATAGCGCGACCCCAAGCTTTACTGCACCTACGGTAACGTCCAATGAGGAGCTCTTGTTCGAGGTAGAGGTTAACAACGGCATCGAACAAGCAATAGCACAGGTGCGAGTGACCATTGAGCCCAAGGCTGCAGTTATCGTAAGCGCTAATGGCAGTGGGGGCGGAGGCGGCGGTGCATTAAATTGCTGGAGTGTGGTGGTATTGGCGCTGCTTGGTTGGCGTCGGCGCCTACTTAGGAATTAGAGTTAGCGAGCAATTAGCAGGGCAACCTATTTGAGCTACCCTGCTATTTGTTTAACTTAACGAGACAGCAACCACACTTGGTTGTGGGCGCTAATTCCGCCCTTGAGTCCACCAGCTACCTCGGTCTGGGTTAGTAATCGCAATTGGTAACTGCCTTGGTAGTGGCGGCTAACTTCAGTTGCGGCGACGGCGAATGGCGGGCCAGATTTTAGGCTTTGATCGTATTCGACGGTGAGCAGCAATTGCGGTGCGCCCTGAGTAATGGCGATGAGGTGTTGACTGTAATTGTCACGCATTGGCTCAGGCAGTGCTACCAATGCTGCGCGATCGTAGATGGCATCGATATGACCGATTTGCGCCGCGCTGAGGTGAAAAATATCACCGACAAAGATATCCAGATTGCCGTTGCGATAGTGGCGAATATTATCCAGTTCGATGATCTCAGGCGTTAGTTTGAGCTGTGCAAATAGTTGCTCAATAGCTAACTCGCTGAGTTCAGCGCCGACTACCGAGAAGCCTTGCTGCAATAACCATTCAATGTCCTGCGTCTTGCCACACAATGGCAGAAACAAGCGGGCTTGTTTATTGAGATCGAGAGTTGGTAAATATTTGATTAAACTGGCATTAACTTCATGCTGATGAAATCCTGTCTCTCCGTTATGCCACTTTTTATGCCAAAAGCTCGCTTCCAATGTACAACTCCTCTGTTGGCTACGTTACTGAGTACGGTACACCAACTGGCAGTCAATATTGAATCTGATTTTATATGTGAAAAGAGATTTGGGCTCGACAGCCGCCGTTGGCAAGATCAGTAAGACTAAATTTCCAACCGTAGCGCTGGCAGACATCGGTAACAATCATTAAGCCGAGGCCGTGACCATCTTTACTTTTTTCACCTAGGCCATTGCCATCGTCGTCGATAAAGAGCAACTCTTCGGTCATCTCAACTGCAATGTTGCCGCTGATGCTGGCGCCAATGGCGTTGCGTAATAGGTTGCCAAACACCATCGCCAGTAATGGTTTACTGGCTCGTACCTTCGGAGAACCAAGGACATTAAGGTTAATCTCAACTGGGTTGCCCAATGCTGGCGGTCGGTTGTTTTCTATCAGTTGTTCTAACTCATCCTTGTTGATCTGTCGCCACGGCTCGAGTTTGTCGTGACGTTCATTTCTCACCAAACTTAGTAACGCTTCGACAGTTTCTTCCATCTGGTTGGAGGCATTGGCGATGCGTTGGCTCTGCCGTTGCTGAAATTTAATGTCTGTATTGGCACCAAGTAAGCTGTTTGCTCCTTTGATAATGGTTAAAGGGGTGCGCAGCTCGTGGCTGGTATAGCGAGCAAAGGCTTGCTCCCGTTGCAGCAATCGGTGAGTTTCAGCGCGATAATGGTTGAGTTGGGTCACCAAACCTTGGAATTCGGAGGTGGCTGATTCTGGCAATTTAAACTCAATTTCCGGATCGCCACGGTGCAGTTTCAACTGATTATTGAGCGTATAAATCGGTTCTATTAACCGTTTTGATAAGCGGATTAATACGATGCCAAGTACCCCAAGTAGTGTGCCGGTAAAGGCAAAGATAACGATTGATAATACCGTGCTCTCTTGCTCGGTCAGTTCGATCGAATTGGAACTCGAGATTAAGTAAATTTGTTTGGTGCTGCCAAGGTATTGATATTGATCTATCAGCACAAAATATTCGCCATGGTCGAGCTCAACTTCAGAAAGCAACTTGGTTGCGTTGCGAATTTCTTCAGGCAAAAAGGTGGGCAGTTGGCTGCGGTCATTGAAGGCGGTGGTGATGTTATCCATCTTAATCGGGCCTTGTGCGCCGGTAATATAGCGACCTACAGCAAAGTCTCTATTTACTTGCAGATGCCTTAAAGTGACCGAATCCTCAGCCCACAGTATGGCTTCAGTGATAAAAAACCATAATGATAAAGCCAGAACGATCGACATTGAACTAAAGGTAATGGCGAGCCGAGTTGTCAGCAGTCGGGCGGAGTGCTGACTCATTGATTTGGTTCCAAGCGGAAGCCGACCTTAGGAATGGTATGCAGCATCGGTTCTGGGAACGGTCTATCCAACTGATTACGCAATTGATATATGTGGCTGCGCAACGCTTCATTGTTTGGTTCCGAATCGGGCCATAGGAATTCGCATAATGCCTCCCGAGTAACCATTTCTGGCGCACTGCGGGCCAGCTTTAGCAATATCTTAAAAGTGGTTGGGGTAAGCACCAGTGGCGTATTGTTGCGGCTGGCGCTGTGGCTAGCTGGATCGATTCGCAGATCGCCAATACTTATAATGGTACAGGAAACATTGCCGCGATAACGTTTTGCCAGTGCATTGAGCCGGGCATCTAGAATCGACAACTCAAACGGTTTATTGAGGTAATCATCGGCACCGCTGGCAAAGCCAACTAACGTATCGTCCTGTCCTGTTAATGCGGTTAACATCAACACCGGGGTTGCATTGCCGTTTTCACGGAGGTGTTTACAGACGGTGAGACCGTCCATTCGCGGCATCATCAAATCAAGAATGATCACATCAAAATCGTTTTCCAGCGCTAACTTGAGCCCCAGTTCACCGTTATCGGCGTAATCAATCTCTACGCCTCGACTTTCGAAATAGTCGAAAATAATACCGGCTACATCTCGATTGTCTTCAACCAGTAGCATCTTGTTGATCATGTTTTCTGCCATATTGAACTGCTGCACCAAATAATGGTCTCTGCTCCGTGAAAAAACTGTGAAGCTTCATGTAATAAGAGGGTTTGGAGCCAACTATAAACGATGTGAGGGTATCGGTGCCTGTATTGCAACTACTTAAGTAATATTGCTGCTGAGTCGCGCTTGTTTACGAAGGTGATTAAAGGTAAGTACAAAGAACACCGCGAACAACGCGTCATTGATGCCATAGATCATATAAAACAAGCCGGCCATCGTATCTTGGTCGTATAGGATTGGTAATGTATCGCCGTAACGCCAGACCCATGTTACCCAAACAACGGTATAGGCCATTTTTTCCAAGGCAAACACCAATGCAATCAGTGGTGCTTGAGTAACCGCCTTGGCGGTAACGAGATAAGCCGCGCCCCACAACATAATGGTTAGGCACCCAAGCAGAGAGAATGTCTGTGGATCACTTTGCATCAGCACCTCATTGGTCAGTGCTTTACTAAACAACAGTATCCCGCCGATATTGATTATCCCAGCAGCGTAAAACCCCAGCCGAATCGCTTTAAGGTGCATGGTTCTCTCCATTGTTTATACCAATTCATAGTGACTCTATGGTGCCTTGTTCGCGATAGCATAATCTCCGCAGAAACTGCCGTTAATTATAACTATTAATTTTATTTGCCGATGTTGGCGTTGGGGTAGGTGGCACGGAATCTCCCCAACATCCCCCCATTAAAGCACAATAGTTGTTAAGACAAATTTCAACAGCCAAATATGACAGCGTCGTTATTTGTGAATCCGACGGGTGAATTAGCGAGCATTAATGAAATCGACTATTGCCACTGTTACCGCAGTGGGAGTTTGAGTGTGAAGAAAACGTGAAGGACATTGCTTTCACATCGAGTATGAATAATGGGGCCAATAGTAACCGACTAACCCATAAGGCAGACCCCCGCATGCTGGCATTCAAGATGATTCCTAGTGATCCGCCGAAAGCGATCTCGTTGTCCATCGTAATCCCAATCTATAACGAAGCGGAGGTTATGCCGGTGCTACAACAGCGCCTAATTACGGTGTTAGACCGCATGCCGGAGCGGGTTGAAATCGTTTTTGTTGATGATGGAAGTAACGACAATAGCTTGGTATTGGCACACCAGTTTGATGGCGGCACTTCCGACGTCACTGTGGTGAGTTTAAGCCGTAACTTTGGTAAAGAAGCGGCCACTAGCGCTGGCCTTCAGCATGCGAAAGGCCTAGCGGTGATCCTGCTTGATGCTGACTTACAAGATCCGCCGGAGTTGATCCCAGCAATGGTATCTGCATGGCGGAAAGGCTTTGATATCGTCAATATGCAACGTCGCCAGCGTTTGGGTGAAAGCTGGATTAAGCGCACCAGTGCTGCCTGTTTTTATCGATTACTTAACATCATGTCTGATCACGCTATTCCGGAAAATGTTGGTGACTTTCGCTTACTGAGTCGTGAGGTGGTTGATCACATTAATGAACTGCCAGAGCGAAACCGGTACATGAAAGGACTGCTTAACTGGCCGGGGTTTGAGCAAACCACCCTGCCATTTGATCGTGAGCCTCGAGCGGCGGGTGACACTAAGTGGAACTATTTCAAATTGGTTGGCTTGGCTATCGACGGCATCACCTCTTTTAGTATTAAACCGCTCCGTTTGGCCACTGTTGTGGGGTCATTGTGTGCGGGATGGGCACTGACGTTTGGCGCTTGGATCATGATTAAGACCGTCTTGTGGGGAGAGCCAATGCAAGGCTACCCAACCATTATGATTGCTATTTTGGCGTTAGGTGGTTTGCAGTTATTGGCTATCGGCATCTTAGGTGAATACCTTGGCCGAGTGTTTGTTGAAGTGAAAGGACGGCCAACCTATTTGGTTAAGCAGCTCGAGCAGCGAAAGGCGTCGCAATTGGTGGAGCAAAATCAGTGAAGTCGATTTGGAGTAAGTTTGGTCTATTGATAGTCGTGGCACTGGCTGCCCGTTTGTTGAGCTTGCCACTGTATCCATTGATGGACACTACGGAAGCCCGCTACGGCAATATGGCGCGGATCATGGCTGAAACTGGTAACTGGTTAACGCCAATGTTTGATTATGGCATTCCGTTCTGGGGTAAGCCGCCACTGCATACTTGGGCCAGTGCAGTTGGTATAGAGCTGTTTGGGCTGAGCGAATTTGCGGTGCGAGTACCTCATTTCATCGCTGGGCTATTGGTGCTTGGTTTAGTGATGCTGTTGGCGCGGCAGCTTAAATTAAATCCGCTGATGACGGGGTTGGTGTTAGCAACCACACTGGTGTTCAGCCTCGCTGCCGGCGCAGTAATGACTGACATGTTGTTAACCTTGGGGATGACCTTAGCTATGGTCGGCTTCTATATCGGTTGGCAGCAACAGCCACATAGTCGCAGTTGGAGTTACGCTGCCTTTGTTGGTTTGGCTATTGGCCTGTTGGCCAAAGGCCCTGTAGTGATTGTGTTATTTGGCTTAGCGATTGTACCGTGGTTGCTGTGGCAGGTTGGGCCAATTAACGGCTTTAAGCAGTTATGGCTCCGCCACCCAATAGTGAGCGGTTTGTCGCTGATGCTGGTTATCGTTGCGCCTTGGTACATTATGGCTGAATTGGCCACCCCGGGGTTTCTCGAGTATTTCTTGCTGGGTGAACATTTCTTTCGTTTTGTTGATGCTGGCTGGGCAGGGGATCTTTATGGCAAAGCCCATGACCAACCTCGAGGCATGATCTGGTTATTCTTTGCTGGTGCAGCAATGCCATGGACACCAGTACTGCTGTGGTTTGGCATTCGAGCGCTGAAGCAGGGCCAGCGCCGCTTTAGTCAGGCACAAGCATTCCTGCTGTGTTGGATGCTGGCGCCACTAGTGTTGTTCACCTTTGCAGGCAATATTTTACCGGCATACGTGTTACCAGGGATCCCGGCTTTGGCACTGCTGGTAACTGCTGGCGTGCAAGAGCAAGATCTGCGTTGGCTGGGCAAGTTAAGTATGGTTACGCCGCTACTGCTGCTTATCGCCATCATTGTTGTTGCCGCTAGTGTCGGTAAAGACCGGAGTGATAAGCTATTGCTGGCTAATGTTGAGGTACAAACACCAGTTTATTACATCGACAAATCTACCTTCTCCGGTCGATTTTATAGTGACGGTCGGGCCCTGAAAATCGAACGGGATGAGTTAGTACAGCAAGCAACTAATGCCATGCCTTATGCCGTTGTAGTTAATGCTAAGCGCGGGGTACCACAACCACTGCAACGATACTGTGAGTTCGTTGATGAGAACGATAAACGAGCGCTTTACCATTGTGATAACAAGGCGCCGCAACAATGAGCTCGGTGCTGACCTTTGCATTGGTAGGTGCGCTTGGTTTTGGCGTCGATTGGTTACTATTTAATAGCTTACTGCTACTCGACGCTGAACCACGGGCAGCGAGGCTCATTGCCTTTGCTGTTGCTGCAGCCACTACTTGGTGCGGCAATCGTAGCTTCACTTTCAGCAATCGGCCAGCGCAACCGAAACTGCGCCAACTCGGCCGTTATGGCTTAATGGCAATCACCTCAGCGGTGCCTAATCTGGCAATGTTTAACGGCCTCACGTTACTACTTGGACAATCTTGGTGGGCGCTACAAGTGGCATTAGTGGCGGGAGTACTTACCGGTATGGTGAGCAATTATGTTATTAGCGAACGTTGGGTCTTCCCGCAACAAGCACGATAACGCCTTCAGTATTTAACCCGCCAGTTCAAGCGTCGCGGCAACTCAGTTGCACTGGCGCTTGCAGGCGCCGCCTCAACGTTCGCGCAATAGTATCAATCATCAAATTAAGCAGGGCGCAGGCGATAATCAGCACCAATGCTCGATCAAAGCGCAACTCCTCAAAAGCCGAGTCAACATAAAAGCCTAGTGTGGTGATCCCTAGGAATCCCAAAATGGCGGTCTCTCGCTGAATGATCTCCCAGCGGTACAGTAACCAGGTGATGAACTGAGGGTAGATCCGCGGTAACAGTTGATACAGGTAGAAACTGAGGCGACTAAATGGTGTCGGTTTGTCGTCAGTGCGAAACAGTAGGTTGTTGCTGTAGCCACCACAAAGGTGAGCAATGATGGCGCCGTTGTGTAATGCCAAAGCGATGATGGCAGGCAGTAGGCTCGGCCCAAGCAACAACAATGCTACAAAAGCCAATACAAACTCAGGGGTGGAACGGGTAATGATTAGAAATAGGTTCCCTAACACCCGACTCATGGCGCTAAATAACAGATAGTTGCGCAGTGGAAACCACAGTAACGCCAACATTGCGGTCGCAAGCAATGCTAGTTGACTGAGTAGCAGGGTATCGATGCTGCCCGGCAGGATCTGTTGTTGCCATAGTAGCGACAACCATGACTGCAGCTGTCCCAGTGATTGCCAACTGAAGCCTTCACCCCGCAGCGGTGCCGGAACGATGTCGTAGCTGATGAACTCCCAAACTAGGCTCCAGTCGACGCTGGCCGTGGGCGTTAGCGTCACCAGCGATACCGCTAAATAGAGTGGAATAAGGGCGCCACGAAACCACCAGCGCATGGTGGCTATCAATAGATAAAATAGGTACAGCAATGCTGCGGCCTCACTGTAGTCACCTTGCCGAAAGGCGCTTTCTAGGTGAAATCCTAAGGTGGGTAAACCGACAAAACCGAGTACGATTGAACTACGCATGCCGCATTCAAAACGGTAACGTGCGTAGCTTACAATATGAGGCCAAGCGATGGGGAGCTCAGCGTATAGCCGCTGGCTAAGACGTTGATTGGAGCTCTTTGGTAGAGCAGCTAATGCTGCCTTATCAATCTCTTCAAGGATCTCCCCAAACACCTTGGTAAAGATCCCACTATAGGGGATCCAGAGGGCGAGTACTGCAGTAAGCGAAGATAGGCCAAACAGCTGTAAAAAGATCAGCGCCCAAAACAGTTCGTGTACCGAACGAATAACTGCCGCCACCATGCGTACACTGCGATGTTGGTAGAATAGGGCGCAGGTAAAGCCGGTTACTGCGGCCAAACTGATCCCTTGTAACGCAAAAGCGACCGTATGAAGCAGCGCTTGCCATAGGTATTCGGTAGCGCCGAAATCCGGGGTAACTGCACCGGTGGCCATCCGTTCCAACGCTGTCCATGGAGATAGCTGAGTGGTCGCTAGATCGGCAAAGGGCAAACACAGCAGGGCGCTGATGGCGATAAGCAGTGATACGGTGCGGAATTGAATGCTGCGGCTAGTACTGTTCATGAGGATAGAGCGCCAACAGCTGGTTGCGACTGATTTCGCTGCTGAGCTGATCCAGTACGATACGACCATTGTTGAGGGCGATGATGCGCTCGCAACAACCAAGCGCCAGTTCAACATCGTGCAGTGCCACCACCATGGTGCGATGGGCAGCTTTGATCTGCTGTAACACCGTTATTGCGTGCAGTTCATCAATAGCGGACACCGGCTCGTCACCAATAAAGATTGACCGTTGTTGGTACAGAGCACGGGCGAGGCTTATCCGTTGTTGTTCGCCACCGGAGAAGCGTTCTGCCGATTGATACAGGCGCTTAGGATCACCGTTTAACAGGCCTAAAGAGGTTGCTAGCACAGCTATCTCCTCAACATCTTGGCGCTTAGGACAGATAAGGTTAGCAATGTTAGCTAAGGTTGTACGTTGGTGAAGTCGCCCCATATAAACGTTGTTATAAAGGTTTAGCATTGGCACTAACCCTGGTGCTTGTGGGCACCAACTTACCTGCTCAGCATGATGCAGGCGCAGCTGTTCAAGTAGGGTTGATTTACCGGCCCCGCTGGGGCCGATAATGGCAACGGCTTGGCCCTCGGGGATCCGTAAACTAACCTCTTTGAGGATGGTTTGCTGACCTCGAGTAACGCTTACCTGATGCAGCCTCAGTGCCACTGGGGCATCGTTAGCCATCAGTCAATCAAACCAATTGCTTGCGCCGTTGCTTTAATCGCTTGGTAATCGTCATTATTCGCAGCGATGAACTTGCTGCGAGGAAACGCCTGCAGCAGTTTGGGATCATCAATATTCAGCAATGCTTGTTGAACCTTACTGCTAAAGTCAGCGCCGAAACGGCTGTTAATGTCGCCGCGAATGGTCCATTGATAGTCGGTAAACGCAGGGGTTTCCCAAATCACACTAACCTTGCTGGAATCGATTTTGCCGGCGGCTAAGGCGCTTTCCCACACCTTATAGTTAACTGCACCTATCTGGTAACTGCCAGCTTGCACCAACTCGATGGTGCGATTGTGATCACCACTAAAGCCAACCTTGCTGAACAGCTGTTGTGGTGCCTGCTCAAATTGCTGACGCAGGTAATATTCCGGCATTAATCGACCGGAGGTTGATCCTTTAGATCCAAAAGTGAAGGTTTTGTCTTTTAGCGCTGCTGGAAGGTTATCTGCGGCGGTTAAACCAGTACTGCTATGGGCGATAAAATAGCTTTTGAAAAACTGATCTTCAAAACCCTGAGCAATGGCGTTGCTGCCTTTGACTCGCTGTCGTGCCTGCACTCCAGATAGACCGCCAAACCACGCTAGTTGTACTTGGTTGTTGCGAAAGGCAGTAATGGCAGCAGCGTAGGATTTCACTGGGACGTATTTGACCTCGACCCCAAGTTCATTGGATAGATAGACAGCGACCTGATCAAAGCGGCTGCGGAGATTACTCTCATCTTGGTCGGGAATAGCGGTGAAGGTAAAGGTATTGGACAAGGCCAACGGGCTCAGCAGCAACAGCAGTGAGCAGATAAGCAAACGCATAGTAGATTCCTTGGTTAAATAGCAAAGAGTCGTTGTTAATTTAGTGTTATAGCGGCGCTCATGCTAACAGCAAACTATTTGTTTAGTTAGACAAATTTGTGAGTCGCTAGAGCAAGGAGGGAGTTAAGGTAAGCGTTGGTAAAATAGTGATGGCAGGCTAAGCCGCTTTAAGGCGGACCGTTAGTGATGTAATCGTATTTGGTTATCGTTATGGCTATTGTTGTCTTGCATAGATGAAAGATAACGACAAAAAGTACAGTGGGCAACGAATAGGGCCAAGGGGAGCTCTGTGGTTACAGGAACGGTATCGGTAATTATTGGTATGGCGTTACTGTATTTTGGTATCAGCACAATACAAGTTTAAATTGATGTTTGCCGGTTAACCGCGCTTTGCAACGGTGGCTTCTTATCAGGAATTAGGCTCATTCAGGTTTTGGCCCATCGGCAATGGTTTGTTTACTGGTCGAGTAAAATAGGTCGAATAGCGAGCGTAGCTGTGAGCGTAAACGGCTCAACCGCTACGCTCGCATTAGGCACCTACGGGTCGTTTCTGTAGCTTCCTTTGCAGGGTACGACGGTGCATGCCAAGCTGCCGTGCGGTGGCGGAAACATTACCATCGTTGACTGCAAGCACCTGATGGAGGTGTTCCCACTCCAACCGTTCTGGCGACATTACTTCTTCGTCGAGTTGCTCGACCTCAGCGACATTACCATGCAACGCTTTCAGTAATGACTTGGTGTCCGCGGGTTTGGCCAAGTAGTCATCAGCACCGCGGCGCATCGCTTCGACGGCGCTGCTGATGCTGGCAAAGCCAGTTAGCAACACTAAGCGCACTGACGGCAAGGCGCTGCGCAGTGGTTGAATGAGTTCTAAACCACTGCAACCAGCTAGGTTCAGATCCAGCAATATGTGACTTGGCTGCGTTTGCCGTGCCTGCAGCAACACATCACACACTTGATGTACCTGGACACAGTCAAACCCTTGTTTGCTGAGTCGTCGGGCTAGCGTGCCGGCAAAGGCAACATCATCTTCGATAATTAGTAGCTTCATTGGCGACTCCGATAGGGGAGAGTTACGGTAGCAATGGCGCCTTGGTCGCTATTGTTGCTCAGCTGTAAATGGCCTCCCAAACGCTCAATACTGGCATTGCTGAGCATGACTGCCATCCCCAAGCCCTGAGGGTTGTCGACCAAGCTTTGCCCTAGTGCCTGTAAACGTTGCTGATCGATGCCATTGCCGCGATCGGCGATGGATAGACAGACCTCTTCGTTACTACTTACATGCCACTGCATTGTCAGTTGGTTCTGATGCTGTTGCTCATTAGCACTGACCGCGTTTTGTGCCAGATTAAGCAATGCCGGCAACAGCATTGCATCGGTTTTGATCTGGCCTGCTGGTGGTGCGTTCAACCAAAGCTGTTGTTGGGCTGGAAATTGCAAGTTGATGATGGCGCTAAGCTGCTGTTGCAACTGGCTTGTCTCGGTCCAACGCTGCTCATTATTACGCACGTCTGTCGCCAGCTGGCGGAAGTAATCGAGATGTTGGCCACAGTGCTTGATCGGTTCAGCTAACTCCTTTACCGCCGGACTGTCTGGGTATTCCTCTTGCAGCTCTTCAAATAACAATTGAATGGTACTAAGTGGCGTTGCCAAGTTGTGGGTTACCTGAGCTGAGGCTGTGCCCAGAGCCAATAACTGTTCCTGGCGTAGCTGCATCTCCCGACTTTGGGCAAGGTGACGTTCGCGGGTGACGATCATCTTCGCCATGGTTCCCACCACAACACTGACGACAACGGCGGAAAGGAGGAAACTTACCCACATACCGAGGTAGTGCTCAGTCATGTCCATTTCGTGCATGACCATCATCTTAGGCATGTTGTATACCAACAAACTGTATGCGCCGATGGCAGACATGGTGACGATAAACAGGTGCCCCAGTTGTAAGCATACACCGGCGAAAACTACCGGCACTAGCAGCACTGAGACAAAGGCGTTGGTGGCGCCACCAGAATAGGCTAAAAGCGCGGTGAGTATAACCAGATCAAGCATGATCTGAATCATCTGGGTTCTGAGCCCAAGCTGAGTTCGCTGCCACAACAGCGCCATGCTGATAACGTGAATTGCTAAGCCACTGGTGATAATAACGGCTCTGCTTTCACCGATACCGCCATAGCCTTGCCATAGTGGTAACAGTAATAAAATCAGGCCAATAACGGGTAACCAAATTGACCTAAAAAACAGCAACTTATGACAACTACTTGCCGCCGCAAGCGATTGACTGAGATGACGAAATGACAGTTCCATAAGTTGTCCCTAACGGTGAAAGAACGCGCACTTTACTGCAAGCAATGTGACTTGCAAAGGGTTAGCTGCGACCGATTGTCGCAGTTGTTTAGGTTTTGCTGGGGCGAGTCACGAAAATCCGTATAACTGCAATTACTTGGTTGATTTACATGGATAGACCTCCTGATGATGAACGTAAAACTGATGACAATGGCTGCGGCAGTGCAATGCGCTATGTGGGCACCACAAGCCTTGGCAACGGAAGGTTGTGGTGATCGTAGTTGCGATGAAACCATGGTAGTTGTGGCCGATACCATGGATCGAGCATTGACCACCGTGGCCGATCCCAAATTACCACGGCAGCCGATCCCAACCTTTGACGGCTCCGGCTTTTTAAAAACCATTCCAGGTTTTAACGTAACTCGTAAAGGCGGTGCCGGTGGTGACATCAGCTTGCGCGGTATGGCTGGCTCACGCATCAGTGTTATTAACGACGGTCAGCAGATGGGCGGCACCTGTGGTGGTCGTATGGATCCACCGACTAACTATATTGCGCCAGAAACTTATGAACAGGTAACCGTAATTAAAGGGCCGCAAACCGTTAAGTACGGCCCAGTTGGCAGCGCCGGTACAGTGTTGTTTGAGCGTGATCACTTTGGTATGGATGAGCAGGGAGTGGAAGGCCGCGCCTCAATGACCGTCGGTAGCAACGACCGTCTTGACTACGTTACTGAGCTGAAGGTTGGCGATCAGCAGCATTACTGGAGTTTGGATCTCAACGGCTCAGAAAGCGACAATTTTGAAGATGGCGATGGTAATGAGATCCAATCCCGTTATGACCGCGATAATCTTAATGCCGCTATCGGTTGGACCCCAACCGAAGCGAGCGTAGTTGAGCTAAATTATGGCGAGTCCAGCGGTGAAGCGGAATACGCCGATCGTGCTAACAAAGCGCGAGTTATTGATAATGAAAACTGGTCACTGTTGGCGAAAACCGATATTGACCACCAATTCTTGCGCGGGCTTGAGTTCCTAGGTTATTGGAATGAAAACGACCACATCATGGATACCTTTGATACCGGTGGTGACGACGCCTCGGGGGTGAACCCTCGTCGTACTACTTACGGCGCGCATCTGTGGGTCGAGCTTGAACTGAACCTCAACTGGCAGGCCACTATAGGCGTTGATTTCATTAACTCAACTCAAGATATGCGCAGTGGTAGCTCGCTCAATGAGTTAGCAGCAGCGGCTTATAAAGACGTGTTCTCGCAAGAGAATATCGGCATCTTTATCGAATCAGAAAACGGCATAGGCAACGGCAGCCTGTTTACCGGTTTGCGCTATGACCAGTGGCAAACTGAGCTTCATGGCACTTGGGCCGGCGGCGATAAAGACACCGATAACAACGATGACCTGTTTAGCGGTTTTGTGCGTTACCAATATGATATTGGTGTGCACCAGTATTACGTCGGTCTTGGCCACTCTGAGCGTATCGCCGATTATTGGGAAACGATGAAGTTCGGCAAAAAGCTCGAACTGGATACCGAAAAGACCAATCAACTTGATATCGGTTGGATCTACAGTGGCCCAATTGAGCTAACCGCTTCGCTGTTCTACGCTGATCTGCAAGATTATATCTTGATTGATACCAACTCAGCTCCGAACGCCCGTAATGTTGATGCCACATTATATGGTGGTGAAGCCTCGGCAAAATACAACTTCAGTGACCACTGGAGTGCGGTAACAACGGTTGCTTACAGCCACGGTGACAATGACAGCGATGACGTAGCACTGGGGCAAGTATCACCGTTGGAAGGGCGTTTAGCGGTTAACTACCAAGCTGAAGCGTGGTCGTTTGGTGCCCTGTGGCGCCTTGTTGATAAACAAGACCGTGTTGCCGAAGGGCAAGGCAATATCGTTGGCCAAGACCTCGGTGAAACCGCGGGTTTTGGGGTGTTATCGCTTAATGGGGCTTGGGATCACTCCGATGCAGTCAGCGTGAGCTTTGGCATCGACAACCTGCTTGATAAAACCTACGCAGAACACATTGCTAAGAGTGGTGCTGGCAACGACGCGCTGCCAATCAACGAACGTACTGAGCAAGTCAATGAACCTGGTCGCACCGGCTGGATTAAGTTGAGCTACCAGTTCTAACCCAGTAACAATTCGACCCCTGCTAAGTAAAACGTCACTGCTGTGGCGTTTTTTTTGGCTGTGTACCAACTAAGTGTTGTCCTTTCCTATGCAGTTAAAGCACCGGCTGAGCAAGTTTTGATCCAACGGGTTAAGCACTACCGCCGTTAATCTTCTGCGACCTAAGGCAAAGGGGGCGGAGCTCCCCTTTGGGTGCCGTAGCCACCGCGACATCCTCCCCCCTAATGCATACAAGAATGTGCCGTCGCCACTGCGACATACCCCACCCTAAAGCACCGCAATCGGCACAGCCCAAGGCTTGATATAAGCCTCAACATTTAACTTAGACAGCGCTTTTTTTGGTTGTGTTGTCAGTTAGCTACTGAGGTTTGTTGTAAGTGAACTGCGATAACAGGTGGCATTACTTCACCTTGGCAGTGCCGCTGCTTTTAGCACACCGCCGATACATTTTTGTGGCTAATGGCCGCGGTTTACTAGACTAGTAACTAGTAGAGCAAGGCGGCTGTGATCTGCCTAACTGAGTCAACAGGGGAGCGTTTAGATGAAACAAGTAGTCGCCAAGGTATCTGGAAGGGTACAGGGGGTTTGGTTTCGCGCAAGCACAATGCAACAGGCTCGCTCGTTAGGGGTGACGGGCTATGTGCGTAACCTCAGTGATGGCTCGGTTGAAATCCTCGCCCAAGGTGGCGATCTGGCGGTTGAGGCGCTATTAGATTGGGCTAACAGTGGGCCAGAGCACGCTACCGTCAATGATGTCTTAGTGAGTGACTATGACGGTAGCGATCTCTATCTCGACTTTGAGATTAGCGAAGGGTAGTGGTTGTGGCCGTACCTGTATCTTGCTGAGGTAGTTCGGCTAACTGCGGCTGCTCCATTCGACGAATCTGCATCACCATCCCCATCTCTGGGTGATCAAAATAGTGGATCTCTCGGCTGCGAACACGGCGAGCTTGGTTCATGCCGATGGTGGCTAGATAAGGCTCCATCTCGATCGCATCTGTTGCCAGCGGTTGATCATCAATAGCAAAAATCTGTACCCCTTGGTTAGTTTCCCCCAAGTTTTGTACTACCGGTTCAGGCTCCACTGGCGCGAGTGGGCGCTCACTTGGTTTTCTCAACCCAAGCTGGGTTTGAATGAACAGGAATTGATTGAGGTAGATCTTTACCGTGCCATCAAGTTGCCAGATAGGCATATCGTTGTTGCTTTCCAGTGGCGCTAGCCAACTGAAGTTTGACAGCGGCTCGGCCTCTTCAACAACGACACTGCCGTTGTTTTGGTACTGCTCTTGATAGTTTTTACCACCATAGATCCGGAAGGACTTAGCGCTGCGCTTACCGTAAACCGGCATCTGCCAGCCACTGTGTAGTAAGATCTTACTACCACTGCGACGCAGCTGTGTCGCTTGGTCGACAAATTGCAGCATATCTTCAGTCAGCAAATAAGGCGCCTGAGTTGCCGGGTTGCCAAGATGCTCTGCGGCCACCAACGCGGCCAACGAATCCGGAGCTGCTGGTTGCTTTAACTCCTGCTCCCGCAGTTCACAGCCAAGTGGATCCAGTTGCCACTGTTGGCTGTCACAGCCGTTTAATGCCAACTCCAGAGCCGATAAATCGGGCGTGCGAATGGATTGAAATAGATCAATTGCACCGTTGGTTTTGAACGGTTTTTGGTTATCTGGCCACTGTTCGCTGGTGGTTGAATCTTGGCTAAATACCAATATCTCCACTTCGAACCAGGTTGGATCTTCGGCATAGGCAAAGCTACTGCTGAGCAGTGCGATGGCGGCTACGCTGTGGGCAAGCAATGATTTCATCAGTTAAGATCCGCAGATACTAAGTTGAGCCAGTGGTCGATGGCGTTGAAACGTTCTTCTGCGTTTTCCATCTCTTGGACAAATCGCAGCTTTGTTGGACCATCCATTTTAAGGGTAGTTGGATTCGACTGCAGCAATTTAATTAACGTGGTTGCTTCGATCGGCGTTTGTTCACTGAAATCAAAGCTGCCGGACTTGGCATTGGCTTCAATGCGGCGGATGCCTAGGGCGCTGGCGCGCAGCTTCATCTTAGCGGTATTGAGTAGGTTTTCGGTTGCAGTAGGCAGACGGCCAAAGCGGTCGACCAACTCTACCTTTGCCATGATGATCTCATTTTCGGTTTTACACGATGCAATCTGTTTGTAGATCGCTAGACGCGTGTTGACGTGAGGGATGTAATCGTCAGGCAGTAAGGCCGGTAGGCGAAGCTCGAGTTCGGTTTGGTCGGCCAAAATCGAGTCCAGTGACGGTTGCTGGCCGGCTTTTAGTGCCTCGACAGTTTGCTCGAGCATATCCATATACATGCTAAAACCGATCTTGGCGATGTGGCCACTTTGTTCGTCACCCAGCAATTCACCGGCACCACGGATCTCCAGATCCTGGGTTGCCAGCATAAACCCGGCCCCTAAGTCTTCCAGTTGCTCAATCGCTTCCAATCGTTTCTGCGCATCTTTACTAAGCCGTTTTGACGGTGTCAGCAAGTAGGCATAGGCCTGGTGATGAGAGCGTCCTACCCTGCCTCGGAGTTGGTGTAACTGCGCTAGACCGAACTTATCGGCACGCTCGATGAGGATGGTGTTGGCAGTGGGGATGTCGATGCCGGTTTCGATGATGGTGGTACACACCAGTAGGTTGAAGCGACCGTGGTGGAATTCGCTCATCATCTGCTCAAGTTGACGTTCACGCATCTGCCCATGGGCAACGCCGATACGAGCTTCTGGCACTAATGCGGCAAGGTCTTTGGCGCACTCTTCAATGGTTTCGACGCTGTTATGAAGGTAATAGACTTGGCCACCACGGAGGATCTCCCGTAGCAGTGCTTCGCGGATCAACTCTGGCTCATACGGGCGGACAAATGTCTTAACCGATAATCGACGTTTCGGTGGGGTGGCGATTATCGACAGATCTCGCATGCCCGACATCGCCATATTGAGAGTTCGCGGGATCGGGGTGGCGGTAAGAGTGAGGATATCAACCTCGGCTCGCAGCGCCTTAATTTGATCTTTTTGGCGTACCCCAAAGCGGTGCTCTTCATCGACAATCAGCAGCCCTAAATCTGGGAATTTGATGTCGCTTTGCAACAACTTATGGGTGCCAATGATGATATCAATCTTACCGTCGGCGAGGTTCTGCATCGCTTTCTTTTGTTCTGAGGCAGTTTTGAAACGCGACATCACCTCAATCTGTACTGGCCAGTCGGCAAAGCGATCGCGAAAGTTGTCGTAGTGCTGTTGCGCAAGCAATGTAGTGGGTACTAACACCGCTACCTGTTTGCCACCGTGTACGGCAACAAAAGCGGCGCGCATTGCGACTTCGGTTTTTCCGAAACCAACGTCACCACAAACCAGTCGGTCCATCGCTTGGCCTTGGCGCATATCACTGATAACGGCATCAATGGCGTTGGCTTGATCTTCGGTTTCTTCAAATGGGAAACCGGAGCTGAACCGCAGGTATTCGCCATTATCCAGTTTAAAGGCGAAGCCTTTTTTGGCTTCCCGTTGGGCATAGATTTCCAGCAACTCGGCCGCGACATCACGAACCTTCTCGGCGGCTTTGCGACGGTTTTTCTCCCACGCTTCGCTGCCCAATTTGTTGAGTGGCGCGCTGTCATCATCGGCACCGCTGTAGCGGCTGATCAGATGCAACGCATTAACCGGAACGTAGAGCTTACTGCCGGTGGCGTATTCCAGCATTAGGAATTCAGCGCTCATGCCGCCAGCGTCAAGTAATTCGAGCCCTAGGTAGCGGCCGACACCGTGCTTTAGGTGCACCACTGGTTGACCAATCTTTAGTTCGGCTAGGTTTTTAACCAGAGTATCGGAGCTGACGCCCCGAGATTTCCGGCCACTGCGCTGACGGACGCGGTTGCCAAACAGCTGCGCTTCACAGATCAACGCCAGTTTTTCTTGGTTGAGCAGCACCGAGTTTTCTAGTGGGCTGACGATAACACCTACGGCTTCATCAGCGCTGACAAACTGCTGCCAATGGTCAAAACGAGTCGGCTTGATGCCAGTACTGCGGAGCAACTCAAACAGTGCTTCTCGTCGCCCCTCCGACTCCACTGAGAAGAGGGTGCGTTGCCAGCCTTGCTGCTGTTCTAACAAGCTTGTAAGTGGCTGTTTAAGCTGGTGGTTTGCCTCAATTCCAGTTAATGGCTGACATTGAGCTTGCTTCTCTTTGGCGATTTCACTGGTGCCGGCTTGCAGCTGAATTCGACCATGAGGTTTCATTGCAGCAAATAGCTCTTCGCTGCGCAGAAATAGTTCCTCTGGTGCCAATAACGGTCGTAGTGGATCAACCCGTTGGTTGTCGAAGCGATTGTGGGCGTCTTTTAGGTAGCGCTCACAAGCGTGTTGAATGTCGCCAACACTCAGCAGTTGTACCTGCTCTGGCAAGAAATCAAAGGCGGTAGAAGTGTTGGCAAAGAACAGCGGCAGATAACACTCAACCCCAGCAGGAAGAATGCCTTTGCTGATCTGTTGATACACCGACTCCGGTTCGTTGCTTATGCGCTCAAAGCGTTGTCGGTATTGGGTGCGAAAGGTATCTATTCCGGCTTGATTGGTTGGGAACTCCCGAGCAGGTAACAACGATATTGCTTCGATGGTACCTGCAGAACGTTGGCTGTCGATATCAAATGGGCGAATGGACTCGAGTTCGTCATCAAACAGGTCTAAGCGCAATGGTTGTTCGGCCCCCATCGGGAATAGGTCGATGATGGAGCCACGGACGGTAAATTCGCCATGCTCGTAAACCTGCTCAACGGTATGGTAGCCCGCCCGCGCCAGCTGAGAACGCAAGGCGTTGATGTCGATGGTCTGTCCCTGTTTGAACGACAGCACGTTACCGGCCACAAAATCCGTTGGGCATAAGCGGTTAAGGGCCGTTGATACCGGTAAAATCACCAAACCGCTACGCATGCTTGGCAGCGCATTCAACGCTTCAAGACGTTGTGAAATGATATCTTGGTGGGGCGAAAAGCTATCGTAGGGCAGGGTTTCGCGATCAGGGAATAGCAATACCGGGTAGTCGCCGTGGCTTAAATAGTTAAGCTCTTGCTCCAGCTGCAGCGCCGTGGGGGTGTCTTCAGTGATCAACAGGGTAAGTTGGTCGCTGTTTTGGCGGATCAGCTGATCAGCACTTAAACTCAGTGCCGAGCCAGTTAACCCAGTTAATTTTAGTTTGCTGCCTGCACCGGCTTGTGGCGGTTGCAGTGGAGAAAAGCGACTCATACGAAATTCCGTGTAGGTAGCGTTGCTGCTACCGGGCTAAAAATAGTCAATGGCTGGCAACGTTAACCGAAGTTAGTTACCCCGTTGTTTGTCTGCACGCGCCCGCAGTTGTCGTTGTTGTACTTGTAAGCTGGCGCGTACCAGCTGTTCTTGTGCAGCTTCAACAATGCTGCTGAACTGGATGTCGGCAACGACGCCAGCGTCACTGTCGCTGCAGTTCATCACTTCGCCATGGGCGAATACCGCTAGGTTGTCATCGTCGATAAAGATCCGCATTGATACCGCACTGCCTTGCACCAATGTCGTTGGTGCTAACACCGACACGCCAGAGCCGCCAAAGCGTTGCCCTTGGCAGCGAAAGTCGGCACTAGGATCTTGGGCAAGTTGTTGTTGCAGTACCAAATCAATCTTTGTTGCTTGTAGTTTAAGGTATTGCGCTAAGCCTTTGGCGTGCTTTTCCATATTTTGCAATAACGGTAAACATTCACGCTCTAAATCGGTAACCTGAGACATTAATCGGAAGGCGGTTGGCATCTGCGTGATAAGTTGTTGTTCGTCCAACCAAAGCTGATCTGGGTTGATTTGATCAATCAGAACTGTGAACGAACTGGCGACGCTGAAGAAGGATTCATCGGATGCTGACATTGCCAGTCCTTGTTAGTTACATGGTTTTGCCATTATTATCTGCGAACTTATGGATTTAGCCAACCTAACCCTATGATTTCTCCTGCTCCCTTGATGATCGGGTTGCGCTATTGGCGTGCTCGCAAAGACACGCGTTTCGTTTCGTTTATTACTTTGTTCTCCGTATTGGGGATCACTATTGGTGTTGCTGCGTTGATTATGGTTAGTTCTGTAATGAACGGCCTCGAAGATCGGCTAAAAGGTCAAATTTTAGGTTCAGTGCCGCAGATAACCTTAACTGCTGCGAAGGGCGACACAATTCCAACCGTGTCAACCTTTGACGGGGTAAAAGCGCAGGTACCTATGCTGGCGAGCGAAGCGTTGCTCAGTCAGGGCGGGCAGATGTCTGGCGCGCAGGTCATTGGTATTAGCCCTGAATTGGAACAACCCGTGTCGCCGGTTGCTGCTGCAATGGTTCATGGCCAGTTCAACAATCTGGTGAGTGGCCAATATCAAGTCTTACTGGGCTCAGGCTTAGCCCGTAAATTAAATGTATGGAGCGGCGATACCATACGCATTATGACTTCAGGTGGGGCACGATACACGCCGATGGGGCGAGTGCCGGGCCAGCGTTTATTTACCGTTAGCGGCATCTTCGAGCTTGGCGCTGAAGTGGATCAGGCGATGGCGCTTATCCACATCGATGATGCCAAACGGTTATTGCGTCAATCTCACCAAAGCCGTCTTTACCTTGATGATGCTTTCACGGCACCGGAGCTCAGCACTCAGTTGCAGCAGCAATACCCGCAGTTAACGGTGCAAGACTGGCGGCAACAGTATGGCCAGTTGTTTGCGGCGGTGAAGATGGAAAAAAGGATGATGTCGCTGTTATTGGGGCTGATTATTGCGGTGGCCGCATTCAATATTGTTTCCGCCTTGGTAATGATGGTGACTGACAAAACCGCCGATATGGCGATATTGAAAACCCAAGGGTTTAGCCGCCATCACATCATGCAGGTGTTTACCGTACAGGGCATGAGCAGTGCTTTATTAGGTACCGTTATTGGTGCAGTGATTGGGTTATTCCTTACTTGGCAAATGCAGCCATTACTCAGCATGCTGGGAATTTGGCTGCTCCCACCGGGGCAGCCGTTGCCAGTACTTATTGATTATCAACAAGTTATATTGGTGGTGCTTGGGGCACTACTACTTAGCTATTTAGCAACTATATACCCCGCGTGGCGGGCGTCTCACGTCAATCCAGCGGAGGTTTTACGTCATGAGTGATCCAATTTTACAGTGCCAGCATTTGGGCAAGGTATACCAAGAGGGTAAGCAGCAAACCCGAGTGCTTACTGATTTGTCACTGTCGATAAATGCTGGTGAGTTGGTGGCAATTGTTGGTAGCAGTGGCTCCGGTAAAAGTACCTTGCTGCATCTGCTTGGCACACTTGATACCCCCAGCGAAGGCCATATTCAGTTTGCTGGGCGAGATATCGCTAAGTTATCGGAGCGCGAACGCAACACCCTGCGTAATCAGCAGCTTGGTTTTATCTACCAGTTCCACCACTTATTGCCTGAGTTTACTGCACTTGAAAATGTGGCGATGCCGATGCGGATCGCTGGCATAGCCTCCAATGAGGCAAACCAACAGGCAGAGCGGTTGCTAGGTCGGGTTGGTTTAGCAGAGCGAGTGAGTCATCGCCCAAGTGAGCTGTCCGGTGGCGAGCGCCAACGGGTGGCCATTGCTCGTGCTTTGGTTAATCAACCAGCCTTGGTTCTGGCTGATGAGCCTACCGGTAATCTGGATGAAACCAGCGCAGAATCGGTATATGAGTTGCTACGTGAGTTAGCGCGGGAGCAGGGGACCGCCTTTGTAGTGGTTACTCACGATCGTGCTTTAGCGGCCAAATTGGATCGACAGCTAGAGATGCGTGCGGGCCATTTGGAGACTGCTCATGGCTAAGGGGTTAGCGCTGCAAATTGGCTGGCGTTTTTTGCGCGGTCGCAATAACAATGGTTTTGTGTCGTTTATTTCGCTGTCGTCGGTTGTTGGGATAACCCTTGGGGTAACCGTGCTAATTATGGTGCTATCTGCCATGAATGGCTTTGAGCGTGAGCTAAAAGAGCGGTTACTTGCGGTTGTTCCACATGGTGAGTTTGTGGCAGCTGCTGGCACCTTGGATGACTGGCAAAAGCTGGCGGCCGAAGCGCGAGCGGAACCGGGCGTTGAGGCAGCGGCACCCGCGGTATTGATTCAAGGCTTATTGCAGCGAGGCGATGGCATGAAGCCGGTGTCGTTACGAGGGATCGATATCGAGCAAGAGGGCACAGTGTCTGCGGCGCCGCAGTTTATCGACGCTGCCGCGTGGCAAAGCTTGCAAGAGAATCAAGCTAACGTGGTGTTGGGAGCAGCGTTGGCACAACACTTAAATGTTGATGTTGGCGAGCGAGTCAGTCTGCTGATTCCAGCGCCCGATGCGCGTCAGGCTCCCCGACGACAGATTTTGACGGTTACTGGTCTTTTCAAGATGGGCGGTGAAATCGATAACAGTATCGCCTTTACCAATATCGACTTTGCCGCCAAAGTGATGGGAGTTGCTGGACCAACCAGCGTGCGCATTAAGGTCTCTAACCTGTTTGATGCGCCGGGCTTAGTTCGGACCATTGGCTTTCGCCAATCGCAATATATGATGCTTGAGGATTGGACCCGAACTCAGGGCCATCTCTACAGCGATATTCAGCTGGTGCGAATGCTTACCTACCTTGTGTTGGTATTAGTGGTTGCAGTAGCCAGTTTTAATATTATTTGCTCACTGGTGATGGCTGTTCGTGATAAACAAGCTGAGATCGCTATCTTAAGAACCATGGGTATGAGCCAAAGCAGTGTCCTCACCAGCTTTATGGTGCAAGGGGCGGTTACTGGCGCGGTTGGCTGTTTGCTCGGTGCCGCTATCGGTTCGCTACTGGCGTGGCGATTGTCTGAGCTGGTGGGGTGGATTGAATCGACCATGGGAATTACCATCTTATCTGGCGACGTTTACTTTATTGATTTTCTGCCATCGCAACTGCAGTTAAGCGACGTACTGTTAGTTACAGTGTTGGCCTTCATAGTTACGTTGGTGGCGACTTGGTATCCCGCTTGGCAAGCCAGCCGCTTGAAGCCGGTTGAGGCGTTACACCGCTAGCTCTAATGGGGCAAGACTGATAGGATCCGCGCAATTTTTTCGGCTCGCTTAACGAGGAGACCCCTGATGGCTCGCACAGCAGCAGCGTTACACATTTTGGTAAAACATGAAGAGAAAGCCAAAGAATTGCTTACTCAGTTAGAAAAGGGCGCGAACTTTCAAACTCTCGCGAAGAAGCACTCGACCTGCCCATCGGGTAAGAAGGGCGGTAGTCTTGGTGAATTTGGTAAGGGTGATATGGTGCCAGCCTTTGATAAAGCGGTATTTACCGGCGCTATCTTGAAGCCAATTGGTCCAGTAAAAACCAAATTTGGCTTTCATATCATCAAGGTATTGTATCGCACCTAACAGCCCAGCGTGTCTGTTCTAACGAACACGAGAATCGAAACTACGGCAGCCTTGGGTTGCCGTAGTTGTTGGTAGCGGCGGGGGGCTCTTCAGCTGAGTCGCTAGGGCGGGTTCTGGCCAGCTGTTGTCATTGCTGCTTACCTAACTAGATTTGAGTTAAATTGTTCATTTTTGCCTAAACCTTGCGCAATGTTGTTGCTGATCAAGGGTTGGGAGTTATCTTGTTGGCATACTCAGCCCTGTTGTTTTCCAATGTAGTCTATCGACAGGGAGTGATGCGATGAACAACCAACCTAATGCGAAAAAGAATGATGTGCCTGCGGTGTGCCCAATGGCGGCTCTGAAAGGCTGTAACCGCTGTCCTATCTATAAGGTGTGTTTACCTAAGTACGTTATTGGTGACGAGCCTTTACCGACAAGAACGCCGAAACGGGTAGATTGAGTTAAGCAGGGTGCTTGCAACGCATAAAAAATGGCTGTGTCGTAGTTAGCTGTTGAAGTTTATCTTAAGTCTTCGGCTTCATCGATTGCGGTGCTTTTAGGGGGAGCTTCGCCCCCTTTGGAATCCCCCTTGCCTTAGGTCGCAGTCCAAAGCGCTTCGCTGGACTGCTCCAATGCGGCAGAAGATCAACGGCGGTAGTGCTTTCCCCTTGTACCAAAACTCGCCTAGCCGATGCTTTAACTGTATTAGAAAGAACAACACTTAATTGGTACACAGCCTAAAAAATGGCAGCTCTAGTGGCTGCCATTTTTATATCTTGTTGAGATTAACTGTATCGCTTAGCTCGGTTTTTTTGCCGTTTGCGCCAGTTAAATAGAATGCCATATCTCCACAAGCTATTGATTATAAAGTAAGTAAATGCTGCACTGATAATGCCAAGCATCGCGCAGCCTAAAAGCATCGGCGGGCCGACAGAGTGAATGCTTTCTGCCAGCCACTGCCAACTGAGCTCAAAGTTAAAGTCAGTCCGTTCTATTCCTAAGATGGATACGCCAAATGCGTAGGCGCTGTAGAACATAATTGGCATGGTGATTGGGTTTGAAATCCACACTGTAGCCACTGCTAAAGGCAGGTTCACCCCAAATAATATTGCGCTAAAGGCCGCTAATAACATCTGAAAGGGGATTGGCACCCAACACACTAATACGCCCAAGGCTAACGCGCCGGAGGCTGAGCGTCGGTTTAGATGCCATATGTTGGCTTGTTGCATCCATGGCCCCAGCAGCTTCAAATACTTATGCTGCCTCAACTGCTCTGGATCAGGCATGATGCGTTTAAATGTTCTTCTTGGCATGTGTTACAACGTCACCTTATACCCAAAGTCCAATCGAATATTGCTGGGATGGATAAGTGCTTTAGCGACAGTGGTCGTCTGGCCCGCACTGGCTCCGCTCCCGGTATTAGTTGTTGGCGTTCCCGCACTTTGGCTGCTTCGGCGCTTTCCTATCTCGTTCGGTTTTGCTGCAGGCTTGTTGTATGGCCAGTTTTGGTGCCACCATCTTAGCGGCACCGACCACCCTATTCCGTTAGGAAAGATGGTCGTAGTGGCGAAACTAAACTCCGCCCCGAACAGCGACGAACTATACCAGCGTAACCATTGGTTGGTCGAGTCAGTCAATGATCAAACCTTGCCGTGGTATGTCAGCAAAACGGTCGAGTTGAGCTGGCATCGGCCACCACCGCTGCAACTAGGCCAAACCTATCGGTTAGAGGTGAAACTGAAGCCCCCTAGTGGGGTTGTTAATCTAGGCGGCTTTAATCGATACCGGCATCTTCTGTCGCGCCATGTGGTCGCCAGCGGCTACGTCCGCCGGGGGGAGCTTCTCAGGTTGCAAGCGCATTGGCGTGGTGAGTTGTTACAGCGCCTAGCAGCGGCAACCGCTTTGTTACCTCAAGGAGACATGATCCGCACATTGGTGTTGGCGGACGATCGCAGCGTAACCGACGAACGCTGGCAACAGATGCGTAAAGCTGGCCTGATTCACCTGTTGGCTATATCGGGTTTGCATCTATCTATTATGGCAGGGGCTGTGTTTACTGGGCTCAATTGGATTCGGCGTTACTTCTTTGCCGATGCTAGAGGGCATGGTTTGGCGCTGGTATGGCTAGCAACCGCAATGGCCGCTATTGGTTATGGCTGGTTGGCGGGGATGGAGTTACCAACACTACGAGCTACGGTGGCAGTGGTGTTTACGCTGTTGCTGCTGTGGGTTCGACGGCAAGCTCGGCCGTGGGAGCTGCTCCTGCGCGTTGCGGCACTGGTGTTGCTAGTGCAGCCCTTGGCCTCCATGGCCGCAGGTTTTTGGCTTAGCTTTGGCGCTGTAAGCGCTATCTTATTATTTGCGTGGTGGTGTCCACGGCCAACAACACGGCTACGTCAGTTAGGCTGGTTTTTCCGCTTACAAATAGTGTTGACACTACTGATGTGTTTGCTCCAAGGGGTGTGGTTTGGCACCTATTCATTCCATGGGGTGTGGACCAACATCTTGTTGCTTCCCTATTTTTCATTGTTGGTACTGCCGCTGTGTTTGCTATTGAGCCTGTCCTATTTCATTGGCTTACCGTCGAGTTGGTTGCAGCTTGCTGATTGGTTATTGTGGCCGATTGCAGAGGTGGCTCAATTTGCAGCTGAACTCACTGTGGGTTTTGGCTTTTTAGCCAGTAGCATGGTTTGGCCATTGTGCTTGTTGGCTTTGGCTATTGCAGTGGCTTTTTATCAATTGGTGGCGCAGTGGCGGCTCTGCAGCGGGGTGCTACTGATGAGTGCGCTTATGTGGTGGCGTTTACCGGTACCGCAATGGCAGCTCGACGTGATTGATGTCGGTCAAGGGCTGGCGTTATTGATAACCCATCAACAACAGGTGTTACTTTACGATACCGGTGCCGGTTTCCCCAGTGGCTTCAGCTATGCAAAAAATGCTATCTACCCGCTGATGCAACAGCGCGGTATTGCACAGGTCGATACATTGGTGATTAGTCATGGCGACAATGACCATGCTGGCGGAATGGGCTGGCTTAAAGAGCAGGTACCAATCGACCTGCATATCGGCCACGGCGGTGACCGTTGCCAACAAGGTCCCAGTCAGTGGGGGCAGCTCACGCTATCTTGGTTTCAAGCTGAGGCTGACGGCAATGATGGCTCTTGCGTATTGCTTATTGAGTCAGCAACCCATCGATTATTGCTTAGCGGTGATATTGAGAAAGACGGTGAGCAGGCTTGGTTGGCTGCTACGCGGGACAGTAAGGTAGATGTGCTCATTGCACCGCATCATGGCTCCAATACCTCAAGCTCTGCTGCTTTTGTCGCACGCACTGCCCCGACTCATGTGGTCTTTGCCGCGGGCCGAAATAATCGTTGGGGCTTCCCTAAAAGCGAGGTAATTCAGCGTTATCGCCAACTTGGTTCTACCCTTTGGACTAGTGGCCAACAGGGGCAGATTCAATTTAATTTTCATGGTAGTGGCGAAATTTTAGTCGAAACATATCGGCGTAATTGGTTTCCTTGGTGGTATAACCAGCAGTAGTGCACGCAAAATTTGGTATCGAACCACGGGCAAAGTAGAATGAGCGACTTTCTAAGCAACGAAGTACTGACATGAGTTCAGGAAAAACAGGCGCCTTTCGCGCAACTTTCAAGCGGTTGTGGCCATACGTTCGCCAATACAAATCCGGATTTTTTGCGGCCATCATCGGTATGGCCGTTTATGGTGTTGTTGATGCGTCGCTGGTTTATATGATTAAACCGTTAATCGATAACGGCCTTGCTGCAAGTGATCCGGCAACCTTGCGTTTTGCGCCGCTGGTGATTTTAGGGCTGTTTCTGTTTCGCGGTATCGCTAACTTTGTCTCAACTTATTGCCTTGCTTGGGTGAGCCAAAACGTTATCCACAATATGCGACAAGAGATCTTTGGCAAGTATCTACGGTTGCCGGTGAGCTTCTTTGACTCTAACTCTACCGGGGATTTGATCTCCAAAGTCACTTATGATGCCGAACAGGTGTCACGGGCTTCTTCCAGTGGTTTGATCATTATCGTTCGCGCCAGTTTCACCCTGATAGGCTTGTTGGCAATCATGTTTTGGGAAAGTTGGCAGCTGTCGGCTATCTTCTTCCTCATTGGCCCTATTATTGCGTTGGTGATTAGCACCGTAAGCAAACGCTTCCGAGCAGTGTCTAAGCGAATTCAAGGAGCCATGGGAGGGGTTACCACTGTCTCCGAGCAGATGTTAAAGGGCCATAAGAATGTGCTGGCTTTTGGTGGGCAGGAAGTTGAATTAAAAAGATTTACTAAGGCCAGTAATCGCACTAGGCAGCAAAACATGAAGCTGTCTGCGGCCTCAGCTCTAAGCCAACCGTTGATTCAAATTATCGCTGCCATTGGCTTGAGTGTGGTGTTGTTTGTGGCCAGTTTTCCATCGATCTTAAACAGCCTTACTCCAGGCTCGTTTGTGGTAATTATTGGCTCGATGATGGCACTGATGACACCAATTAAGCAGCTGACTAAGGTTAACGTGCAGCTTCAGCGCGGTGTTGCCGCCGCCGAAAGTATCTTTGCAGTATTGGATGAGCCGGAAGTTGACGATACTGGCACCAAAACATTGGGTCGTAGTGACGGTAAGATTGAAGTTAACGACTTAACCTTCCAGTACCCAAGTTCTGAAGGACCGGTATTGAAACAGGTCAATCTATCGGTACCTGCGGGGAAAACGCTGGCGTTAGTTGGTCGTTCTGGTTCTGGTAAGTCGACCTTGTCTAATCTGTTGCCTCGATTTTATGAGATCAATCAAGGCTCAATCGCCATCGATGATGTCGATATTCGCGAGCTCACCATGGCCAGTCTCCGGCAGCAGATGGCGATTGTGTCGCAGCAAGTGGTGCTGTTTAACGACACCATTGCCAATAACATTGCTTATGCCTGTGATGAAGCGGTTACTCGTGCTCAGATTGAAGCAGCAGCTGAGGCGGCGCATGTATTGGTGTTCACTAACGATATGCCTGAAGGCCTAGATACCATGGTGGGGGAAGATGGGTTGATGCTCTCCGGAGGTCAACGTCAGCGCATCGCCATTGCTCGAGCTATTTTACGTGATACCCCAATTTTGATTTTGGATGAAGCCACTTCCGCACTAGATACTGAGTCTGAGCGGGTGATTCAGTCGGCATTGGATCGTCTGGCCGCCAGTCGTACCTCTATCGTTATTGCCCACCGCCTTTCTACTATTGAGAAAGCCGATGAGATTGTGGTGATGGATAAGGGTGAAATCGTTGAGCGCGGCACTCACCAGCAGTTATTGGCTAAGCAGGGTGCTTATGCTCAGTTGCACGCGATGCAGTTCGGTGAATAACGGTTTAGGTGGTCTCTAGTGCAGCAATGGTTTGAACGAGCATGGCAACACGGTCATCCGCTGCTGTGGTTATTGGCTCCATTAACGCTTCTGTTTATTGGCATTAGCGCGTTGCGGCGTTGGTTGTTTGCTGCTGGTGTCAAATCCTCAATTGAGGTTGATGTACCGGTAGTCGTGGTTGGCAACATTAGTGTTGGCGGTAACGGTAAAACGCCAACGGTGTTGTATCTCACTGAGCTACTGCAACGCAGTGGTTACCGGCCGGGGATCATCAGTCGCGGCTACGGTGGCGACAGCAAGCAGCATCCGATGTTGGTTGACAGCAACAGCGATCCGAAGCTCTGTGGTGACGAACCATTATTAATGGCTCAGCGGAGCCAAGTGCCGTTGGCCGTAGGCTCTGACCGTGTTGCTGCTGCCAAGCTGCTGATTGATTCGGGGTTGGTCGATATCTTAATTAGCGACGATGGCATGCAGCACTATCGGCTTGGGCGTACTATTGAAGTGGCGGTGATTGATGGTGTTCGCCGCTTTGGTAATGGGTTGCGATTGCCGATGGGTCCACTGCGCGAGTCCGTCGGTCGCCTCCAGTACTGTGATTTGCTTATTTGCAATGGCGGTACAGCGCAATCGGGGGAGTGGCTGATGAAGCTTCAACCCGCAGATTGGCTTAAGGTCGATGGCAGCGGTGCTGCGACTCCTGCGGGGGAGATGGTGGCGATGGCTGGAATCGGTCATCCCCCTCGATTTTTTGATACGATCGCTGAGCTCGGTTTACGTCCGGTACAATGCCACGCCTTCGTTGATCATA